>NZ_JBILQK010000015.1:0-60647 GCF_044373315.1 Roseateles sp.
TCGGCATGTAGAACTTGTCCAGCGTCTCCTGCACCTTGGGGTCTTCCAGGGTCTTGCGGAAGGCGTCGTGCAGCAGCTTCACCAGCGCAGGATCCATGCCCTTGGGGCCGCCGATGCCGAAGGGCGATTCGGTCACCGTGTCCCAGCCGCTTTCCTTCACCGTCGGCACATCGGCAAAGGCCTTGTTGCGCTCACGGCCCAGCGTGGCCAGCAGGCGCAGCTTGCCGCTCTTCACATGCGGCGCGAATTCGGTGGTGCCGCTCATCAGCGGAATGTGGCCGCCCAGGATGGCCTGCAGAATCTCGGCCGAGCCCTTGTAGGGAATGTCGCTCAGCTGGATACCCGCCTTGGCCGCGAACTCCTCGATCGCCAGATGCGGCGTGGTGCCGGTGCCGGTGTGGCCGTATTGCACCTTGCCCGGATTGGCCTTGGCATAGGCCACCATCTCCTTCAGCGTCTTGTAGGGCGCATCCGCCGCCGCAGCCAGGCCAAAGGTGTAGCCGGTCAGGCAGACGATGTGGGTGATGTCCTTCACCGGATCGAAGGCCATCTTCTGCATATGCGGCAGACGGTAGATGCCCAGCGGCAGCTGCGTCAGCGTGTAGCCATCGGGCTTGGCCTGCAGCATCGCGGTGGCGCCCATGGTGCCGCCGGCGCCGGGCTTGTTCTCGATCAGCACCGTGCCGCCCAGGGCCTTGCTGGCGCTTTCAGCAAAGGCCCGCATCACCGCGTCGCTGCTGCCGCCGGTGGGCCAGGGCGCGATCAGCGTGATCGGGCGCGCCGGGAACTTGTCCTGCGCGCGCGCCCATGGGCTGACTAGCGCCGGCGCAGCCAGCGCCGCAGCACCCACCAGCAGACGGCGGCGCCCGGGCTGGGCCGGTGCTGAGGATGAGGAAGAAGATGAAGAAGCGCAGAGGCCTGACACGGCCCGTCGCTTGGCTGATGATGAACTCGTCGTCATTCGCTTGTCTCCTGTCGGTTTGTCATGCCCTGCTCGATAGGCAGGGAGACCGATGTTCAGACAAGCGACGCGCGGCCGTGCGTCACCTGCGCGACCTGCCAGCCCAGGACATTCCCTGAGCGCGCAGACCGCACAGCCGGCAAGCCTTAGGCCGCGACGGCTTCCAGCTCGGGGCGCTGCACCTGGCCGCCGGTGCTGAACTGGTAGTCCTTGAACACATGCTCGGCCGTCAGCAGCTGGAAGCTACCGTCCGGGCGCTGCAGCGAGGTGTCCTTCAGGCGCCAGGTCAGCTGGCCGCAGGTCCAGATGGCGAAGTTGCGCATGTGCGTGCACAGGCAGGTCTTGTCCATCACCGCGATGCGCTTGGCCTCGGGGTGCGCGGCCACCTCGCGGTTGTACGAGTCGATATAGGCGCACTTGCCGCTGGCATCGAGCAGATAGCCATAGGCCTCGCAGTTCGGGCGGATACCGTCACCGATGCCAGGGCTGCTCTTGATCATGCGCATCGGATAGCCGGTGGGAGAGATCTGGTTGACCTCGATATCGTCCTCATCAGCGCGGAAGTATTCCTGCTTCACATCGTCCGGCAGGCCGCATTCACGCGTCACGGTAAAGCGCGTGGCCACCTGCACGCCAGCGGCGCCCATCTCGGCAAAGCGCACCGCATCGCTACCGGTGAAGATGCCGCCGGCCGGGATCACCGGAATGTCCAGGTTCTCGGCCTTCATCCAGGCCATGATCTCGGTCACGATGGTGGCCAGGTCGTACTGCGCCCAGTCCATGCCGAAGCCCAGGTGGCCGCCGGCCAGCGGGCCTTCCACCACCACGTAATCGGGCAGGCGGTTCAGGCGAGAATTCTTCTTCAGGAACAGCTGCAGCGCGCGCAGCGATGAGACGATGATGCCCAGCTTGGCATCGCGGAAGCGCGGGTGGTCTTCGATCAGCGCGAACGAGCCCAGGTGAAGGCCGGCCGCAAGCGTAATGCCGTCGATGCCAGCGTCCAGCGCCGCACTCATGCGCACCTTCAAGGTCTCCTTGGGCGCGTTCATGGTCAGCTTTTCCATGCAATTGATGAACACCAGCCCGCTGCCCTGCTTGCGCGACATGGTCTTCTCGACGTGCATCTGGGTGGCCTCGGCCAGATGGCCCAGGTCGAACTTCACCTCGGACTTGTCGGACGACTCGACGTTGTACTTGTACTGCGCCTGCTTGGCCTTGACGTACTTGGTCTTGTAGCGGCGGTCAGTGACCGTCTTGATCATCGCGTCAGAGATATGGCCGACACCGCCCAGACGGGCCGCTTCCAGCGCCAGGTCGGACGAGGAAATGTCCACGCCCATGCCACCGATCATGATGGGCACCAACTCGTTGCGCCCCATGCGCATGCGGAAGTCGTCCAGGCATTTCATATGTCGTGTTCCAACTCTTGTGAATCGGCCCGGGCTAAAAAACCGGGCCGGCTGGGATTGCTGCGAGGCAGCGCCCGCCAGAGCGCACGCTGCCTTGTCTCGGCGCGGATTATCTTAGTTCCGGCCAACAAAAAGCTTGCTTGTGCGCAAGCAGAGAGCGCGGCAGGGTCTTCGGTGGACCCGTGTATGGCGGGTTCAGATTCCCATCTGGGACGGACTTGGCGGAGAGACTCCGGCGTTCCATGCAAGTTCCCGCCGAGATGGGCGCAGAAGCTGTAAGCACCGGGCTGGCACGCAGCGTACAAGCGCAGGACTGCCGACCCAGCAGGGCTTCTCGATTGAGGCTGGCCGGGTCGTCAGGGATCTGCGGCTGGATCCACAGCCGCCAGGAATTTCCTGAAATTCCCAAGCGCCAAGAGGCACCCTTCAAGCTGCAAACTCCAATGACAAGCCGTTGATGCTGGCTTGTAATCATTCCGGATTAGCCGCTACATTGAAGCGTCATGTCCAAGCGGCAGATGAATTCTTAATCAGCGTTAGTGAAACGCGAGCGCAGGGGGGGCCATGAATTTCTTGAATCGAGCAGTGCGCAGATGCGCGCTCGTTTTTGGTGTGTCGGTGGCGAGTGGGCTATGGGGGTCGGGTGCTGCCCAGGCACAGGTCATCACACCGGCGGTGGCCGGGCCAACGATCCCGGTGGCCGATTTTTTTAAGCCGCCTTTAGCCGCAAGCCCCAGGCTCTCGCCCAACGGACGCTACCTTGCCTTTGCACTGACGCAGGGCTCAGCCAGAACCATGTTGGCAGTGCAGGACCTGGAGCAAGGCGGGCCGCCCAAGGCAGTGGGCGCATTTCCTGACAATGACATCAACCGCATTTGGTGGATCAACGACGAGCGCCTGGTGTTTGATGCCTTTGACCGCGACCCACCGCGCGACCGACCGGTGCGGCCCGGCCTGTGGGCTGTCAATCGAGATGGCAGCGATTTCCGTCAATTGATTCGCGCGGACTATCGCGAGATTCAGCGCACTGGCTCCCGCGTCCTGGGCAAGGAGCGCGTGCTGGGGTGGGACTGGGGCTTCTATCAAACGCTTGCGGATGGCTCCAGCGATGTGGTGGTCGGCAACTTCCAGTTCAACAGCCTGTGGGAGGTGGTGTCGATTGCCTTGTCGCGCCTGGACACCCGCACCGGCCTGACCACGCCCCTGACCGATGGCGCACCGCCCAACGTCATTCAATGGGCCGTGGACCCGCGCGGCAATCCTCGGGTAGCTACCAGCGAAGCCGCGGGCCGCTACACCAGCTACAGACGCGAAGGTGAGGCTTGGGTGAAGTGGCAAGAAGGCGATCCGGTGCGCAGCAGCGCACCGGATGTGGTGGCCATCGGTGCCAGCGGTGAGTTGTTCATCGTGATGGCCAGCCCGCAAGGCACCTCGGCCCTGTTCCGTGTGGACCCCTCCAACCCTTCAGCCACGCCCGACCTGCTGTTGAGCCTGGAAGGCTATGACTTCACGGGGCAAGTCTTGCTGAGCCAGGATGCCAAGCGCTTGCTGGGGCTGCACTTCGAGACCGATGCCAAAGGCAGCACCTGGTTTGACGCGGGGCTGAAGGAAGTCCAGAAGCAGGTGGACGCCCAGTTGCCGAACAAGGTGAATCGCCTGCTGTGCGATCGCTGCGAGGCGGCGCCTCGGGTGCTGGTGGCGGCGGAGTCTGATATTCAGCCGGTCGAGTACTACTTGTACCAGCGCGCCACCCAGCGCCTCACCCCCTTGTTTGCCAGCCGCCCATGGCTGCGTGGCAAGACCATGGGTCAGCGAGATGTGCATCGCTTCAAGGCCCGCGACGGCCTGTCGATTCCGACTTTGGTGACCTTGCCAGCGGGCAAGAACGACACCCCCAAGCCCGCCGTTGTGCTGGTTCATGGCGGGCCGTGGGTGCGCGGCACGCATTGGGCCTGGGAGCCCGAGGCTCAGTTCCTGGCGTCGCGTGGTTATGTGGTGATTGAGCCAGAGTTCCGCGGTAGCGCCGGCTATGGCCATCCCCATTTCAAAGCAGGCTGGAAGCAGTGGGGCTTGGCCATGCAAGACGACCTGGCTGACGCGGTGGATTGGGCCGTCAAGCAGGGCTGGGTGGATGCCAAGCGGGTGTGCATTGCCGGCGCCAGCTATGGGGGGTATGCCGCCTTGATGGGCGTGGCGCGCCACCCGGAACACTACCGTTGTGCAGTCAACTGGGCGGGCGTCACCGATATCGATCTGATGTACTCCATCCACTGGAGCGATTTCTCCGGCGACTGGAAGCAGTACGGTATGCCCACGCTGATCGGTGACCGCAGCAAGGACGCTGCTCAACTCAAAGCGACGTCGCCGATTTCCCAGGCGGCCAAGATCCAGCGCCCGCTCTTGATGGCCTATGGCACTGACGACTACCGTGTGCCCATCAAGCACGGCACCGAGTTCAAGGCAGTCGTCAGCAAGACCAATCCTGATGTGGAGTGGGTGGTCTATGCCGACGAAGGCCACGGCTGGCGCAAACTGCAAACGAATGTGGACTTCTGGGGGCGCGTCGAGAAGTTTCTCGACCGGCACATCGGGGCGGGGGCCGCCGCGGCAGGGGATGCCAAGAAGTGAGCCCGGCGAGCTGGGGGCGCTTGCCACAGGCTTCCGCGTGGAAGTGCTTGCGCCAGAGCTCGAAGCGGACGGCCTTTGTTCAGGCAAGAAGCTTGCTTGCGCGCCAGCAGAGAACGCATCAGGGCCTTGGACGGGGACAACGGCGGCGAGGATGAGGCAGGCGCCGTGGTGGCCGGGTGCATGTTTGAAGTCGCCAGCACTTAGCGCTGGCAGTGCCAAAGAGAAGTTGGGATGGGCAAACCGCCTCAGGGACGTCATACTGAGTCCAGGGCGTTCCGTGCCATCAAGGCCTGAACCACCTCGTGGCTACCTCCACGCTCCTTCCAGTGACAGTCCATGTCCACGATCCGAATCCTCATCGCAGAAGACCATGTCATGCTGGCCGATTCGCTGGGCATGCTGCTCGATACCCAAGCTGACATGGAGTGCATAGGCGTGGCGGCCGATGGTGTCAGCGCGCTGTCGCAGGCGCAGCAACTCCGCCCGGACGTGCTGCTGCTGGATCTTGGCTTGCCCGGTCTGGATGGACTGGCGGTGATCAGAGCTCTGCAGGCCTCGGAGGCACCGCCACGCTGCCTCGTGGTGACGGCGCGCATGGACGCGGGTTCGGTGCGTGCGGCATTGGCGCTCGGCGCGCTGGGCTATGTGCCAAAGAATGAGAGCAGCAGCGAACTGCTGCTGGCACTGCGGCGCGTCGCGCAGGGGCGAAGCTACATCAGCCAAGACATCGCTCAACTCTTTGTGGAGGGCCCGGCCGCTGACGCCGAGGTCAAGCTCACCGCCAGCGAAACCACCGTTCTTCAACTGGTCGGCGAGGGTCTGACCAGCAAGGAAATCGGCAGCAAGCTGGGCATTCGCGAAGGCACGGTGCGCAAGCATCGGGAAAACCTGCGCGGCAAACTGAACCTGCGCAACAGCGCCGAAATGGCGGCCTATGCCATTCGCACCCTGGGCCGCCCCGATGAGGCCGGGGATTGCTGAGCCCGGGCCAGTGCGTACGGTCATGCTGTCAGATCAAGAGCCCAGCGGCGCTTCGCCGCTCGGAAGGCCCAGCCCGCACAGCGTGAACACCGCCCCCTGGCCTGGCGCGCTTTTCAGCACAATGGCGGCCCCCAGGTAGCTGGCCTGTGCTTTGGCCAGGGCCAGCCCCAGACCATGGCCTTCATGGGCGAGCCGGTCGTCAAAGCTGCGATAGGCATCAAACAAGTTCGCTTGCTGCTCCAGCGCAATGCCGCGTCCGCTGTCGCGCACCTCCAAACACAATTGCCGCCCCTCACTGCCGCCATCGCGCTGGCGCGTGCCCACGTAGACCGTGCCGCTGGCCGTGTACTTGATGGCATTGCTGATGAGGTTTTGCAACACCGACTCCAGCATTTTCTTGTCGGCCCACACCGCCGCGTGCCGCCGCCGCGCCACGCTGGCAAAGTGCAACTGCAGGCCCTTGGCTCGGGCCTGACCCTCAAACAGAGCGCGCAGATCGGCAAACAGCGTGCTCAGTTCCACCCGCTCCATGTGCAGCTGCAAGGCACCCGATTCCAAACGCGACAACTCCAGCAGGCGCGTCACTTGGCCGTGCAGCTCGCTCAGCGTTTTCTCCATCTTGGGCAGCACCCGCTCCAGCGCGGCAGCGCGCTCCGGGGCCTGGGTGTGCTGCAGCGCCCCCAGGTACAAACTCATCGCACGAATGGGTTGCTTCAAGTCATGGCTGACACCGGCCAGAAACAAAGACTTGATGCTGGACGCATGCTCAGCCGCCGCCCGGCGCTCACTCAGGTCATCAATCAACTGCTGCTTCTCATGGCGCAGGCGCACCGCATCGCGGTGCATGCGATTGGCCGCATGGGCATAGCGAAACGTGACCATCAAAAACATGAGGTTCAAACCCAGCACAACCCAGTGCCCCGCGCGGCCGTCTTGCAAGAGCTTCAGAAAATACGGCCCATAGGCCCCAAGCACCAGCGCGTAAAAGGTCGGCAGGTACACCGATGTGGGCGCCACCGAGCCCACGATGATGACGGTCATATAGGTGCTCAGGATGGCCATGGTCGTGGGTTCATTCACGTCAAAGTAAAGCCATGCAAAGAGTCCGGACACCAGCCCCAGAGGCAGCGCCAGGGCGGCCCCGACGCGCAAGGTCATGGCATGGCCATGCCCGGCGTTCACCCGCTTGCGCATAAGGCGATCGAACACTATGCGTGCCAGGACTGCCGCCATCGACGACCCGGCCCAAGCCATCACCCAGGCATCCGACACTTTGCTGTACAGCACCCAACTGATGAGCGCAATCAACAAGAACGAAGGGGCGACGGGAAAAGGCAGATCAAACAGCACATGCCGGGCAAAGACCTTTTCCTGAAAGGTCTGGAGCGATTCAAGCGGAACGGCCTGGGACATGGGCAGCGCCCTCATGGGTTGATAGATGAACGAAGCGCCGCATTGTTGCGACTTCATTCAGCGCAGGCAAACGCAGCCGGGCTGATGCGCCTTGCCGTCTACGCACATGTGCGTAGAACACGGGCCCCAGGCTACGCAGCCGGGCGAATGGCGGTTTGTCCCCCGCAACCCTACAGTTTTGAACACTGGCCTCCAGAGCCCATGGCCCCAATTTTCGGGCTGTCGGCTTGGCCCATGCAGCCCAAGACCGCCAGCAACAACCCCATGCATCAGGAGTAGCCCATGAGCACCCCCATCAATACCTCCCACGCCAGCACCGCTTTGCCCAGCGCCCCCAAGCCATCGGCGCGCCGCACCCTAGCCGTGCTCGCCGCACTGTGCATGGCGGCCTCCGCCCAGGCCGCGAATGTGACCTACAACAGCGAAGCCGCCTTCCTGGCCGCAGTAGGGGCGGTCAAATCCGAGACCTTCAACGCCTTCACCGCGGACACCAACAACGACATGTTTGGCGTCGGTCAAACGCTCAATCTGAGCGACTTCATGCTGAAGGGCTCCTGGAACGTGGATGCACCAAACCCAGGCACAGACCCTCTGCGAACCATCAACGGCAGCACCCATGTGCGCATCGACTTGGTCTGGGGTGGCGGGACCGACCTGCGTTTCTCAGACCCCATCAAGGCTTTCGGCGCCTGGTTCCGCGGCGCGCCCACGGCAATCAAGGTGGATGGCGACAGCCTGGACGGATTCGGCTCCTACCGCCACTTGGATGAACTGCGCCCCGAGTACGCTGCCGGCAGCGAACTGCAGTTCATCGGCTTCACGTCGGACCAGACCTTCAACCGCATCGTCTTCCTTGGGGCCGGCTGCTGCATTTGGAACTTCGCCATCGACGACGTGGCTTACGCGTCCGCCTTGAACCCGGACACGACACCAGGCCCGTCCCCGATTCCCGAGCCCGGCAGCCTGGGCCTGGCACTGGTGGCACTGGCCGCACTGGGCGCCCGCTTCGCACCGCGGCAGTCCAAGCACAGCGTGCGTGAAGCTTGAAAAAAGGGCTCGCCAACCGACATCACCTCACCTCGCCTCGCACGCCCTGCCGCCGGCACGGCGGACGAGCAGGAACGCGACCGCGCCTTGCTAACCTTCCTGGCCACAGCCTCCGTAGGCTCGCTATTGCGGCTGTGCACTCCGTTTTGGATCTTGGCGCGGTAGCGGCGATGCCCCTGCATAGCCGCAGCAAGACAGTACACACCCATCAAGCACGCCGGTCACGCGCCCTCCCTCACCCACACTGCCCCACATACCCACAAGCCGTGCAGAAATCGCAGCCGTCCTTGTGGATCATCGTGGCGTTGCCGCATTCAGGGCAGGGCTTGCCGGCCTGCTGTTGCACGGCCAGGCCAACAGCGCTCTTGGGCGCCAGCGGCGCCTGCAGCAAGCCCATCTCCACCAGCGGCTGGCCCTGCTCGTCCAGCACGCCGAGCATGGCGTAGCGGTGGATCACCAGCCGGGCCACATAGGCCACGGTGGAGGGCCAGATCTGCTGGCGGCGCTCGCCTGAGAGGCTGGGCACCGGCGCCATGAAGTGGCCGAGCGGCTCGCCCACATTCAGCAGCTTGCGCAGCTTCATGCCGATCCAGGCCGGGTCCATCACGCGCATGTCCAGCGACAGCAGGCGCGCCATGCCGTCCAGCGCCTTGGGGTAGTTGCCCGAGAAGCCCATCGCGCAGGGGCGGGTCACCACGCCGCCGTCGGGCGTGGGCAGGCTCACTTCCTTCAGCGTCAGCGTGAACTGCTCGCCAGTGGCCGGGTTGTCCACGTCCACCGCCCAGGCCAGCGTGCCCATGGTGCTGGTGCGCGGCTCTTCGCGGCTGAACATGGCGTCGATCACCGGCGTGGGGCCGCCTTCCTGCAGCGCGCCAAGTTGCTCACAGCGCCAGCGGATCACCGCGGCCGTGGCCGCCACAACGCCGGGGAACAGGCGCGATTCTCCGCCGGGCGGCATGGGCATCTCAAAAGCGCGCTCCTCGGCCACGGTGGCCAGCGCATCCAGCTTCAGGCGCAGCCAGGCTGCGTCATTGCTGCGCAAATCCATCGACAAGGTCTTGGCCACCGCGGCCAGGCCGCGCGGCTGCTCGGCGCCGTTGACCCACACCTCGAAGGGTAGGTTCTTGCCGAACAGTCCTGCGTCCGGCCCCACCGCCGGCAGCTCGCCGACGAAGAGTGCGAAGTCGCCATGCGGGTGGCGGATCATGTAGCTCCAGGCCGGGTTGCCGCCGGGCAGCTCGGGCCGGCTGGGCCAGCGCAGCGAAGCCAGCACTTGCTTGGGTAGGCGCTCGACGCGCAGGCGCTGGTTGCTGCCATGCTCGGCCACCGGCTTGAGCGGCTCGGGCACCGCGGTGGGTTCGACGCTCAGCACCGAGCCCAGCACGCTGTTGGGCCGGTAGGTGGCCAAGCCCTTCAGCCCGCTCTTCCAGGCCTGCGTGTAGAGATCCTGAAAGTCGGCATAGGGATAGTCGGCCGGCACATTGACCGTCTTCGAGATCGAGGTGTCGATGAAGGGCGCGACCGCCGCGACCATCGCCGCATGATCGGCGGCCGACAACTCCAGCGCGGTGACGAAGGCCTCGGACAGCGGCGCATCGGTGCCGAACATGTGGCGATAGAGGCGCCAGGCGTGATCCTCGACCGCGTATTCCTTGAAGCCGCCGTCGGCCATGCGCTTCTTGCGCGTGTAGCTCCAGCTGAAGGCGGGCTCGATGCCGTTGGAGGCGTTGTCGGCAAAGGCCAGGCTGATGGTGCCGGTGGGCGCGATCGACAGCAGGTGCGAGTTGCGCAGGCCTTGCGCGCGAATCTTGTCCTTCAGCGGCTGCGGCAGGCGCGAGGCGAAGTTGCCGCCCGACAGATAGAGGTCGGCATTGAAGAGCGGGAAGGCACCGCGCTCAACAGCCATATCGGCGCTGGCCTCATAGGCGGCGTTGCGCATCACCTCGCTGATGCGGCGGGCCATGTCGCGCGCGGCCTCGCTGTCGTAGCGCAGGTTCAGCATCACCAGCGTATCGCCCAGGCCGGTGAAACCCAGGCCGACGCGGCGCTTGTTGCGCGCCTCCTGAAGCTGCGCGGGCAGCGGCCAGGGCGTCACATCCAGCACGTTGTCCAGCATGCGGGTGGCGACCTTGCAGACCTCGGCAAAAGCTGCTTCGTCAAAGCTGGCGTCGCGCCCGAATGAGCCGCTCACGAAATGCGTCAGGTCCACCGAGCCCAGGCAGCAGCAGCCATAGGGCGGCAGCGGCTGTTCGGCGCAGTTGTGCACATATAGGCCATTGGCATCGAAGGCATGCACATGCTCGACAGTGACATCGAAAACATCGGCCTCGCCATCGGCCTCCAGGCTCTGCACGGTGGCGGTGAAGCGCTCGCGGTTCAGCTCGCGTTGGTAGCCGGCCAGGAGCTCCTGCAGGCGCGCCTGCTTAGCGCTGTCCTCGAAACCGATGCGTTCAGCATAGCGCTGCAGATTGGCACCACTGATGACCAGCTCATACACCTCTTGTCTGGCGTACTCGCGCTCGCCGCCGCGTCCGTCGGGCAGCAGCTGCAGGCCGGCGGGTTGGCGCTCCTCGTAAATTGTCGACACGATGCCCAGGCGCATCAGCATGCGCTGCGCGGCCTGCAGATTGCCCAGGTCCGCCTGGGTCAGGCGCACGCTGACGCCTTTGTCCTGGCTGCATTGCACCGAACCATCGGCATCAAAAAGCCCGCGCAGCAGGCCGCAGTGGAATTCCGACGAACTGGACTCCATCATGGGCGTGATGCACTTGTGGCCCGGCGCAGCCCCCAGGGACAGGGCCAGATCGCGCAGCCCGGCGGAAGCCATGCGGTATTCGCCTCGCCCGCTGACGGGCTTCTGCCAACCCTTGAAATCGGCGCGCAGCGGCAAGGCCTCGCTGGCAGCCTGCTCGGCGGCGGCCATCACCGCGCTGATGCTGGCCGGTCGCAGGCTGAGGTCGCTGCCCACGGCCTTGAGCTCCGGTGCCCAGACCGAGAGAACTGCCTTGTCGGACTTGAGCGTGCCGTCACCGATCAGCAGGCCCATCAGATAGCCCTGAGCCTGGCTCAGCGGGCCCTCCCAGCCGTCCAGGGCGCGGTGGTCGTTCAGCAGCAACTCATCGCCCGCTTGCAGCGTGCCGGCTGCGACCCACTCGCTCTCCAGCACATAGCGCGTCTTGCGGTTGACGCGGCGCACCGGGTGATCGGCCGTCAGGCGCAAGACCTGGCCCTCAACGGTGCGCAGCTTCAGCACCGGCTTGTGGCCCGTCGGAAAAAAGCCTTCGGACTCGGTGACAAAGGGCTTGCCGTCGACGATGGCGGTGAAACGCCGGCCAATCAGCTCGCGCACCTGACGCGGGCCCTGCTCGCTCATCACCCAGGTATCGGCGGTGACGCAGGGGTTGGTGGCCGAGATCGACTCGCAGTAATAGAGGTTGTTGTCGGTGTTGATGCGGTCCAGGAACAGCACGCCGGGCTCGGCGTGGTCGTAGGTGGATCGCATCACCTGATCCCACAGCTTGCGGGCCTTAAGCTTGCGGTAGACCCACAGGCCATCGCCACGCTGGTAGGCGCCACCGCTCTCGCGCAGCGCCGCGCCGGGCTGGGCCTTGTGCACCAGCTCCACCTCGGCATCGGCCTCGACCGCCTGCATGAAGGCATCGGTCACACCCACCGAGATGTTGAAGTTGCTGAGATCGCCCTTGTCTTTGGCGCGGATGAAGTCTTCGATGTCGGGGTGGTCGCAGCGCAGCACGCCCATTTGCGCGCCGCGGCGGCTGCCGGCGCTTTCCACCGTCTCGCAGCTGCGGTCGAACACGCGCATATAGGACACCGGGCCTGAGGCGCTGCTCTGCGTCGAACCCACCCAGGCGCCCTTGGGGCGGATGCGGCTGAAGTCGTAGCCCACGCCGCCGCCGCGGCGCATGGTCTCGGCGGCTTCGGTCAGCGCGGTATAGATGCCAGGCACTCCGTCTTCGGTGGTGGCGATCGAATCGCCCACCGGCTGCACAAAGCAGTTGATCAGCGTGGCGCTGAGCTCGGTGCCGGCAGCGGAGTTAATGCGTCCCGCGGGCACAAAGCCGCGGCGCTGGGCATCAAGAAAGCGGGCCTCCCACTGCGCGCGTGCTTCGGGCGATTCAGCCTGGGCCAATGCGCGCGCCACACGGCGGCGCAATTCGTCCAATGTGCGCTCTTCGCCCTTGGCGTATTTCTCAAGCAGCACTTCGGCGCTGATTTCCTGGGCCGGCAGCGTGTCGGCATCGGCCAGTCGGGTGGTGGGCTGGGCGGAATCCTGCACCGGGTCTGAGGCGTTCATCGGGCTTCTCTCCATTTGAAAGCGAGCCATCTTGGCGCGCTGCGGCAGGCCCGGGTTTGAGCCTGCTCATGTTCTTGTGAGCCGCGCTGTGACGGCTCAAGCAGCATCAAGAATAGCCTTGCTCGGCTTCCGGAAGCAGCGATTTCAGTCCTCAGTAGGGCCAAAAAATTTTTCCAAAAGTCGCAAGCCTGGGGTAAGCCCGGGGCGCTTTGCGGCGCCACCGCCGCGCACGCTAGCCAGCGCGCGAACGCGCTATCCTGGGCGCCGTGAACGAAGCTTCAGTTGACCAGACATCCGCTTCGGCGGCAGACGAGATGGCGCTTTGCCTGCGCCAGAGCGAAAGCTGCGCCGCAGCGGGCGAGCACCAGGAGGCGCTGCGCCATTTCCAGCGCTATCACCAGTTGTACGCACAACAGATGGAGCAGCGCCTGTCCGCCCAGACCGCCAGCATCGATCCAGCCTTGCTCGATCCGGGCACCGGCCTCTCCAGCCGGCAGGCTTTGCAAACGCAATTGCCGCTGATGCTGCAGCGAGCCCAGGCCAGCGCTGCGGGCATGTGCATGGCGCGCATCGAGCTAGACGCCCTGCAGCCGGCCAAGGATGTGCCCGCTGAGCTGCGCGCAGCGGTGTTGCGTGAACTCGGCGCCCTACTGCGCGCCAACAGCCGCAGCAAGGACCTGGCGGCCGCTGATCCCGGCGGCCTGCTGACGCTGGTGATCAGCGATGTGGAACTGGCGATGGCGCGCAGCATCTGCGAGCGCCTGCGGCGTGCGGTCCAAAGCCACGACTGGACGCGCCTGCATGCGCCCCTGAGCGTCAGCCTGAGCATCGGCCTGACGGCACTGCGACATGGAGACGACATGCGGCTGCTGAGCGCGCGTGCCGATGGTGGGCTGGCCAGCGCCCGCCGGGACGGCGGCAACTGCGTGCGCAGTGGAGCTTAGAAGGGGAGGTAGGACTTCTCGCGCCGGTAGTGCAGATAGCCGACGCTGGCACCGCTGCGCAAGCCCACACCCAGACGGATCGGTGCGAGGGTAATGCCCTCGCTGCGCTGATAGTTGATGCCGGCACCACCGATGTAATAGAGGCTGCCTTCAACACCCGGGAAGCGCTGATAGATCGCCGAGACCTTGGGCAGCTTGTAGATGAGGGTGAACACCTTGGATGCGTTGGCGCCCACATCCAGGCCGATGGACGGGCCGGCCCAAAAGACTTTGGCGCTGCCGCCACTCTTCATCTGCAGGCGTCCTTCACCGTAGCGCACCCCCACCGTCAGCGCGGCCGAGGCCTCTTCGCCCTTGATGTAGGCATTGGGGCGGCCCTGCTCCTTGAACGCCTTTTCGATCACCTTGGCCAAGCCCTCGGTCGTCGAGCCGAAGAAGTCGGTGGCGGCCTTCAGGATGGAATCCTCGTCGTAAGTGCCTTCGTCGCCGGAAGCCAAGGCGCCCTGGATCGGGCAGCCCAGCACGGCACCTGCAGCGCCCAGGCGCAGCAACGCAGCGCGGCGGTCGATCCTGGATGTGGGGTGGTCGGTTGTCATCTAAGGCTCCTTGTTTGCACAGCACCCTAACTCAAGCCCGGTCACCTCACCGAGCGCCGTGCGCTGGAATGTAAGCAGGCATTGCCAGCGTGAACTTTGTCGCACCGTCACCGGCAACCCTGAGCCTACACTGGCCCGGCCACAGCCGGCATTCAGATCGGGCTGGGCATGAGGGATCCATTCAATGACTGATTGTTACAGCCTGCCTCACCGCGATGCAGCCGAACGCTGATCTGGCTCGCCTGAGCCTGGCGCTGGAATATGCCGACCTGGCCTCGGCCCTGTATCTGGCAGGCGGCAGCGATGAGGCCGCACGCCTGCTGGCCGCCGCCGCCGAGCAGCAACTGGGCGATCTGTACCGGCTGTTGGGCGACCAGGTGCAGAGCGAAGCATTGCAGGATCAGCTGCGCCGCATCGCCCTGCGCTACACCGCACCCAACTACGCGCTGCGCAGCCACGCCCAGGCGCGTGACGGCCAACAGGCGCTGGCACGCTTGGACGGCCTGGCTCAGCCGCACAAGGCACGCGAATCCACAGCCTCCTTCCTGCGCGCCACCTGGTTCCTGCTTGAATCGATGGGGCTGGAAGCGGTGGTGCCACAACGCCTGCACCAAGCCATCGAGCTCAGCACCATCCACGCTGGGGAAGCCTGAGCGAGTTTCAACGCGACCGCAGCCGGCCATCTGCTAGCATGGCCCGACGCAGATGCTGGAGTCCTCGTCGTGAATGAACGCCGCCATTTCTCCCGGGTCGCCTTCGATGCCGACGCGGTGCTGACCACCACCGAGGACAGGCTCGCGGTCAAGGTGATCGACCTGTCGCTCAAAGGTGCCTTGCTGCGCCAATGTGCGGCGCTCCCGGTGAGCGCCGGCGCGCCTTGCCTGGTCGAGGTCAAGCTCGGCGATCTGCGCATCGCAATGGCGGCCGAGATCGCCCATGTGCACGGCGATCAGATCGGCGTGCTTTGCCGCAGCATCGACATCGAAAGCATCACCCATCTGCGCCGCCTGATCGAGGTGAACCTCGGCGATGCGCGCCTGCTCGAACGCGAACTGAAGGCACTGATCTCAGGCGCCTGAGCGCTGCATCGATCCGGCTCAGGCCTGAAGGAACTGGCGCAAAAAGGCCATGGCCTCCAGCGGCTTGTCACGCCAGGTGCCGTGGCCGGCCCCTGGCACCACCTTCAGCTGCGCCAGTGCCGCGGGCAGCGCAGCGGCGATATCCCTCGAATCCTCCAGCGGGCAGACCGGATCATGGTCGCCCGTCAGCACCAGCACCGGGCATTGCGCGGCGGCCAAGCCGGGCAGCAGGTCCAGCGTCTGCATTTCGCCGCCGGCAAAGTGCAGCAGGATCTCGTAGTTGGCCAGCACGCGCTCGCCCGCCAGCGGGTCGGCCGGCGGCTGCGTGTTGTAGAGCTTACGGCAGCTGGCCCAGTAGTGGGCCCAGGTCTCGGGCGTCGGGTGGCTCCAGAAGGCGACCGCACGGTCGCGTGCATCAGCCCCGCCCAGCTTCTCGAACATCACGCGCTTGCGATCCAGGCCCATATGCGGCGAAGTGCTGGACAGCACCACCTTGCTGGCATGGCCGGGATGGCGCGCGATGTAGCGCTGCGCCACGAAGCCTCCGAAGCTCTGTCCCAGCACGATGGGTTTGACGATGCCCAGCGCGTCGCACAGGCGCACCACATCATCGGCCCAGGTATCCAGCGTCCACTCCGCGCGCGGCCGCGGGTCGCTGCGGCCGTGGCCGCGGTGGTCGTAGTAGATGACTTGCGCGATGTCGGCAAAGGCGCCGAAGCCGGGCTTGAAGGCGCTGTGGTCGAAGCCCGGGCCGCCGTGCATGCAGATCAGCGTGGGCTTCTCGCGCATGCTGGCGCCATCAGGCACCAGGCCCAGGCCCTCGACGTCCACGAACAGCCGCACACCACCACCAATATCGATACGCATCACCTTGCTCCCGGCCCGCCCAACAGGCCAGCACAGACTGACGCAAGTATCGACGGCAAAGCCCGCTGCCACGCCCATAAACTGCGCTGATGAAATCGCTGACCGAACTCCTCAACGGCCACCGCTCGATCCGTCAGTACAAGCCCGATACGATCGACCCGAAGCTGATCGAGCAGGCTTGCGCCGAGGCGATTGCCGGCGCCTCGTCTTCAGGCAATCTGAACAGCATCTCCATCGTACTGAGCCGCGACGCGACGCGGCGCCAACGCCTGTGGGAGCTGCATCATCAGCAGGACATGGTGCTGCAGGCACCACTGACGGTGACGCTTTGTGCCGACTGGTGGCGCACCCGCCAGTGGCTGGCCGCACGCGGCGCGCGCGACAACTTCAATAACCTGATCGGCTATCACGTGGCGGCCTTCGACGCCATCATCGTGGCGCAGAACCTGGCCCTGGCCTTTGAAGCGCGCGGCCTGGGCATCTGCTACATGGGCACGACGCTGAATTCGATGCGCGCCATCGCCGAGTTTCTGGAGCTGCCCGACACCTGCCTGCCAGTCACCAGCTTGGTAGTCGGCTACCCCGATGAAGATCCGCCCAAGCGCGACCGCCTGCCCTTGCGCGCCTTCTTGCACGACGAGGTCTACCAGCGCCCCGACGCGGCTGAGCTTGATGCCCTTTATGCCGAGCGTGAACGCCTGGGCTGGGAGCGCTATCTGAGCATTCCCCGCCTGCGCGCGCTGATCGAGGAGCACGGCATCCGCTCGCTGGCCGAGTTCTACACCAG
Organism: Roseateles sp.; assembly: GCF_044373315.1. Taxonomy (GTDB): domain Bacteria; phylum Pseudomonadota; class Gammaproteobacteria; order Burkholderiales; family Burkholderiaceae_C; genus JACDQM01. Next base: position 17,028 of record NZ_JBILQK010000015.1, read on the forward strand.
CCCGCACAAGTACGACCCCGACCAGCATGCGGTCGACTCGGCGCTGCTGCGCGAACTGCTGGTGGACAAGCACTTTCTGCCCGAGGATGCGCGCCGATGAGTCGTGCAGATCATTTGCCGTCGCGCCGCCGAGCGCTTGCACTGCTGATGGCGCCCGCCCTGCTGGCGGTGCTTCCACCAGCGCAGGCTGCCCCGGCCAGCAGCAGCACAACCAAACCCAAACCCAAGCCCAAACCCAAGGCCAACAACAGCGCCAGGAAGCCGGCCGCCCAAACGAGCAAGCGAAAAGCCGCTGCTGCGGAGCCGCTGCGCGAACCGCCCAATCTGGCAATGCTCGACGAGCGCTGGAGCACCGCCGGGCAGCCCTCGGCGGCGTGGCTGGGCTTGCTCAAGCAGAAGGGCTTCGAGGCGGTGCTGTATCTGGCGCCGTTCACCGTCGGCGACGCGGTGGCTGAAGAGCCCGAGATCGTGCGCGGCCAGGGCCTGCTCTTCGCCCACGTGCCGGTGGACTTTGCGCGCCCCACGCTGGACGACTATCGCGCCTTTGAAGCACAGCTGCACGACTGGCGAGCGCAGAACCTGAAGCTACTGGTGCATTGCCAGCTCAATATGCGCGCCTCAACCTTCAGCTTTCTCTACCGCGTGCGCAACGAAGGCGCCGATCCCGAGGCCGCATGGGCCGCGGTGCAGAAGGTCTGGACACCGCTAGGCCCCTGGAAAGCCCTGGTGCAGCAACTGCTCGCCGAGCAGAACATCGGCTTCGATCCCTTCCCCTGAGACGGCCCTGTCGCGCAGGTGATCGCCAGGCCGCGCGGCAGGCGCCATCGTGCGCGCCAACACATCACACAAGCCGGAGACAAGCCCCATGAGCACCGCCACCGACAGCCAGCAGCCAACTCAGAGCCACTACCGCATCTGCCCGCTGTGCGAGGCCTGTTGCGGGCTGGAGGTGCAGACGCGCAGCGGCCAGGTCATCGCGATCCGCGGCGCCGAGCAGGATGTCTTCAGCCAGGGCTATCTCTGCCCGAAGGGCGTGTCGCTGAAAGATCTGCACGAAGACCCGGACCGCCTGCGCCAGCCTATGATCAAGCGCGACGGCCAGTTTGTCGAAGCCACCTGGGACGAGGCGCTGGCCGAGGTGGAGCGCCGCCTGCTGCCCATCATCCAGGCCCAGGGCGGCGATGCGGTGGCAGCCGTGGTCGGCAACCCGAGCGCGCACAAGGTCTCGCTGCTGAGCTACTTCCCGCGCGTGGTCAAGGCACTGGGCACGCGCAATGTGTTCTCGGCCTCGACGCTGGACCAGATGCCCAAGCAGCTCTCAAGCGGCCTGATGCATGGCCACTGGCTGTCCATTCCGGTGCCCGACATCGAGCGCTGCGACTGGCTGCTGATGCTGGGCGCCAACCCCGCCGTCAGCAACGGCAGCCTGTGGACCGTGCCCGACTACCGCGGCAAGGCCAAAGCCATGCGCGCGCGCGGCGGCCGCATCATCGTCGTCGACCCGCGCCGCAGCGAGACCGCGCAGGCGGCTGACGAGCATCTGCCGATCAAGCCCGGCGGCGACGTCTTCCTGCTGCTGGGGCTGGTGCACACCTTGTTTGATGAAGCGCTCGTCAAGCCCGGCCGCCTGGCCGAGCATCTGAACGGCCTGGAGGCGCTGCGAGAGGCCGTCAAGCCCTACGCGCCCGAGCGCATGGCGGCGGGCTGCGGCATCAGCGCAGCGACGATGCGCCGCCTCGCAAGCGAACTCGCCGCGGCCGAGCACGCCGCGGTCTATGGCCGCATCGGCACCTGCACGCAGCGCTTCGGCACGCTCAACAGCTGGCTGATCGACGCGCTGAACATCCTCACCGGCCATCTGGACGCGCCCGGCGGCATGATGTTCCCCAAGGCTGCCGCTTTCGCCGTCAACACGCTGGGTAAACCAGGCAGCGGACGCGGCATCGTGACCGGCCGGCGCAAGAGCCGGGTCAGCGGCGCACCCGAAGTGTTCGGCGAACTGCCGATCACGCTGCTGGCCGAGGAGATCGAGACCGCCGGCCCCGGCCAGGTCCGGGCGCTGATCTGCCTGGCCGCCAACCCGGTGCTGTCCGCCCCCAACGGCCCGCGCATTGCGCGTGCGCTCGACAGCCTGGAGTTCATGCTCAGCATGGACATCTATCTGAACGAAACCAGCCGCCATGCCGACGTGATCCTGCCGGGGCTGTCGCCGCTGGAGGATCTGCATTACGACGTGGCCTTTCCGCAGCTGTCCTTCCGCAACCATGCGCGCTTCTCGCCGCCGGTGTTTGATCGCCAGGCCGGGCAGCCCGAGGAATGGGAGACCCTGCTGCGCCTGGCCGCGATGATCGAAGGCCGCGACTGGCGCGGCGATATGGCCCTGCTCGACGATGCTGCCATCGCTGCCGACGTGGCGCGCCTGGCAGGCGAGCATGCGGCCATGGTGCTGCAGGCACTCAAGCCCTTGCGCGGGCCTGAGCGACTCGTCGACCTGGCGCTGCGCAGCGGCCCCTACGGCGACCGCTTCGGCCTGAATCCGGAAGGCCTGACCCTGGACAAGGTGCGTGCCGCGCCGGGCGGCATCGACCTGGGAGCCTTGCAGCCCCGTATCCCCGAAGTGCTGCGCACGCCATCGGGCCGCATCGAGCTTGCGCCCGAACTGCTGCTGGCCGATCTGGCCGCCGTCGATGGCGCGCTGCAGCGGCCGGCGGATGAGCTGCTCGTGATCGGCCGGCGCGATGTGCGCTCAGGCAACAGCTGGATGCACAACCTGCCGATCCTGGCCAAGGGCCCGGAGCGCTGCACGCTGCTGATCCACCCGGCCGACGCGGCCGCAAGAGGCCTGAGCGACGGCGCGCAGGCAAGCCTGCGCAACTGCTTCAGCGAGCTGACCGTTTCAGTGCGGATCAGCGACGAGATGATGCCGGGCGTCGTCAGTCTTCCGCATGGCTGGGGCCATAACCTGGAAGGTGCACGCCTCTCGCTGGCCGCTGAACGTCCCGGCGCAAATCTGAATGCGCTGCTCGACGACGCCACGCGCGACCCCTTGTCGGGCAATGCGGTGCTCAGCGGCGTGGCCGTTGAGCTCTGCGCGATTTAATACCGGCGCTGCAGACGCATCTGTGCTACATTCGAGCCATAGATACGCACAAGACCGTTTCTTCAAGGTCTTCAATCTGCAGCCCCGCATGATCGTTCGCGAGCGGCTCGCTTCAGTTTCAACTCCCCGTTTGACTGTTCTTGAGTGTTTCTGTCCTCGCTGGCATTTTCGGCCGCGAGGTTGTCTTTAATCGTTTCCAAAGGAACACATCATGAGCACCATCCAAACTGGCACCGTTAAGTGGTTTGACGACGGCAAGGGCTTCGGTTTCATCACCCCCGCCGACGGCAGCAAGGACCTGTTCGCCCACCACAGCGAAATCAAGAACGGCGGCGGTTTCCGCACGCTGGCCGAGAACCAGCAGGTTGAGTTTGAAGTCAAGCAAGGCCCCAAGGGTCTGCAGGCTGCAAACATCAAGCCCCTGTAATCGTTCAGCCCGTCTGATCTGATTGCCACGGCGGCGCGGGAGCGCTGCCGGTCCGAACAGCCGCAAGGCCGCTCGGGCAAACACTCCAAGCGGCAGCTGCTCTATAGCGCTGCCGCTTCCCCGGCCTCTCACGCCGGGCCAGCTGCGGCCACACCGAAGATGCCGTAGACCTCCGAAGTTTCACAAAGACCGCGCCAAGACGGATTCGCCTGACTCCTGTTCAAGGCGCACACCTCAAGGAAAAACAATGCACAACTACAAAGGCATTGAGGTGGGGCGTTACCTTGTCTCACCCATGACCAAACCCCATGCCGACGGTGGCTTTGCCGCCTCGGTGTCCATTCGCTCCGGCAACGGCCAAGCCAGCCATGACCGCGTGATGCGATTCACGCCGCGCTTCATGTGCTCGCAGTCCGCGCTGCACTACGCCACCCGAGAGGGACTGGCCTGGGTGCAGGCCCACTGAGCAAGCCGCGGCCCTGATCGGCCGGCGACATAAGAAACAGGGGCGCCTTCGGGCGCCCCTTTTGCTTTGCATCCGCGCCAGGACGCGGAGCCGTCAGTGTCGCAGCGCCTGGCTCACGCCACCGCCCAGCGCCTTGTAGGCCTGCACGCGGTTGAGCGCCTGCGCCAGCTGTACCTGCACCAGCGCCTGCTCCGCGGCGAAGGAGGCTCTCTGCGCGTCAAGCAGTTCGAGACTGCCAGCCGCGCCTTGCCGATGGCGCAGCTCCACCAGCGCCAGACGGTCACGTTCGGCCTGCGTCTGCACAGTCTGCGCCTGCAGCTGCTGACCAAGCGTGGCATTGCCGGCCAGCGCATCCGCCACCTCGCGGAACGCCAGTTGGATGGCTTTCTCGTACTGTGCCTGCGCAATCTCGCGCCCGGCCTTCACCGAGGCCAGATTGGCATCAAGTCGCCCGGCATCGAAGATCGGCATCAGCAGCTGCGAGGCAAAGCTCCAGGCCCCGTTCTTGAACAGATCCGAGAGCTGGCCGCTGGCGCTGCCTGCGCTGGCCGTCAGCGTGATGGCCGGAAAGAATGCCGCCCGCGCCGCACCGATGCTGGCGTTGGCCGCAATCAGCTGTTGCTCGGCCTGCAAGACATCCGGCCGCTGCACCAGCACGTCGGACGGCAAGCCCGCAGGCACTTCGGCGAGGGCCAGCCGCTCCAGCGGCGTCGCCGCCGGCAGTGCGGCTGGCAAGGCCTGGCCCAGCAACAGGACCAATGCATTCTCGTCCTGCGCGCGCTGACGCTGCAGCTGCGCCAGGCTGGCGCGAGCAGCGGCTTCGGCCGACTCGGCCGAGCGCAGATCCAGCACCGAAGCCACGCCAGCATCGAAGCGCAGGCGGATCAGGCGCAGGCTGTCGCTGCGACTGGCCTGCGTGCGCTCCGCCAGGGCGAGCAGCGCTTCGTCGGCTTGCAGCGCCAGATGCGCAGCGGCCACACTGGCCACCAGGGTGATCTGCGCCGCCCTTTGGCCTTCGACACTGGCGAGGTAGCGTGCAGCGGCGGCATCGCTGTTGTTCTTCAGCTTGCCCAGCAAATCGACTTCATAGGCACTGACCTGCAAGCCGGCGCTGTAGCTGCTGCTGATGCGGTCGTTGCTCGCAGTCGCGCGGCTGCTGATCAGGCCGGCGCTGATCGTGGGCCAGCGGCTCGCATCGCTGACGCGGGCCTGCGCCCGCGCCTGTTCAGCATTCAGCGCCGCCACGCGCAGATCGCGGTTGTTCTGCAGGGCCAGCTCGATCAGGGCGCGCAGCCGTGCATCGCCGGCGTAGAACTGCTGCCAGGCCAGGGCTTGCGCAGCGTTGCCCTGCACCGGGGCGGCCGCCTGCGGCCAGTTCGGTGCCACCGGCGGAGCCGGGCGCTCATGCGTGGGCGCCAAATTGGCGCAGCCGGCCAGCGCCATCGCAGCGGCCATCAGCGATAGATTGACACGCAAGGTCGAAACTCTCTTCATCATCGTCTTGTTGGCGCTCATTGCAGCTTGCCTTCCTGTACGTCGGCAACAGCCGGGGCTTCGATTTCATGCGCGTCCAAACGTCGTTGGCGCTCGCTGCCCTTGAAGATGCGCCGCACGACCAGGAAGAACACCGGCACGAACAGCACCGCCAGGAAGGTGGCCGTCAACATGCCCGAGAGCACACCGGTGCCGATGGCACGCTGGCTGGCTGAACCGGCACCGCTGGCAAAGAACAGCGGCGTCACGCCCAGGATGAAAGCCATCGAGGTCATGATGATCGGGCGGAAGCGCAGGTGGCAGGCTTCAAGGATGGACTCAACCAGGCCCTTGCCCTGCGCCTGCAAGTCCTTGGCAAACTCGATGATCAGGATCGCGTTCTTCGCCGACAGGCCGATGATGGTGATCAGGCCCACCTTGAAGTACACGTCATTGGGCATGCCGCGCAGCGTGGCGCCTAGCACCGCACCCAGGATGCCGAGCGGCACCACCAGCAGCACGGCGACCGGGATGGACCAGCTCTCATACAGCGCGGCCAGGCACAGGAACACCGCCAGCAGCGAGAACACCAGCAGCACGGTGGCCTGAGCGCCAGACAGCTTCTCTTCGCGAGAAAGGCCCGTCCACTCATAGCCGATGCCGGCTGGCAGCTGCGCCACCATCTTCTCCAGTTCGGCCATGGCCGCGCCAGTGGAAGCCCCCGGTGCCGCATCGCCGGCCAGGCGCATGGCCGGATAGCCGTTGTAGCGCGTGGCCTGCATCTGGCCGCTGATCCAGCGGGTCGTCGCGAAGGCCGACAGCGGCACCGACTTGCCCTGCGCGTTGCTCACGTTCAGGCGCAGCAGGTCTTCGGGCTGCATGCGGTCCTTGGCATCGGCCTGCACCACCACGCGTTGCAGACGCCCCTGGTTGGGGAAGTCATTCACATAGGCGGAACCCAGCTGCGTACCCAGCACGGCAGCGATCGCGTCATAGCCCACGCCCAGCGCATTGGCCTTATTGCGGTCGATGTCGATCTGCAGCTGCGGCGCATCCTCCAGGCCGTCAGGGCGCATGCCGGTGATCAGCTTGCTCTGGCTGGCCATGCCCATCAGCTGGTTGCGTGCGGCCAGCAGGGCTTCGTGGCCGAGGCCGCCGCGGTCCTGCAGGCGCAGCGCAAAGCCGGTGGCCGTGCCCAGCTCGGGGATGGGGGGCGGCGACAGCGGGAAGATGAAGGCATCGCGCACCGTCATCATCATGGCGCCGAAGGCGCGCTGGGCCAGCGCGCTGGCGCTGTTCTCGGGCTTCTTGCGTTCGCTCCAGGGCTTGAGCGGCACGAACACCAGCGCCGCATTTTGGCCCTGACCCGAGAAGGAGAAACCGATCACGCCGATGGTGGATTGCACCTCGGGCTGCTTCAGCATGAAGTCTTCGACTGCCTTGACCGCCTGCTCGGTGCGATTTGCCGTGGCGCCCGGGGGCAGCTGCACGTTGACGATCAGGTAGCCCTGGTCTTCATTGGGCAGGAAGGAGGTCGGCAGGCGCATATAGAGCCAGCCCACCACGGCGACGATGGCGACAAAGGCCACCAGCATGCTGGAGCTGCGCTTGAGCAACTTGGCGACCCAGCCTTCGTAGCCCTTGGCGGTGCGGGCAAAGCCGCGGTTGAACCAGCCGAAGAAGCCGCGCTTGGCATGGTGATGGCCCGCCTCCACCGGCTTGAGCAGCGTGGCACACAGTGCGGGCGTCAGCGTCAGCGCCATCAGCGCGGACAGACCCATCGAGGCCACCATCGCCAACGAGAACTGGCGGTAGATATTGCCCACCGAGCCGGCGAAGAAGGCCATCGGCACGAACACAGCGATCAGCACCACGGTGATGCCGATGATGGCGCCCGAGATCTGACCCATGGCCTTGCGCGTGGCTTCGCGCGGCGACAAGCCCTCCTCGCTCATGATGCGCTCGACGTTCTCGACCACCACGATGGCGTCGTCCACCAAGATGCCGATCGCCAGCACCATGCCGAACAGCGTCAGCACGTTGATCGAGTAGCCCATGCCCAGCATCACCGCGAAGGTGCCCAGCAGCGCCACCGGCACCACCAGCGTCGGAATCAGCGTGTAGCGCCAGTTCTGCAGGAACAAGTACATCACCAGGAACACCAGGATGATGGCCTCGATCAGTGTCTGCACCACCTGGCTGATCGAGATGTCGACGAACTTGGACGAGTCATAGGGAATCTCGTAGATCACGCCTTCCGGGAAAAAGCGCTTGAGCTCGGCCATGCGCTCCTTGACGGCGCCGGCCGCGGCCAGTGCATTGCCGCTGTTGGAGAGCTGTACACCGATGCCGGTGGACGGCTTGCCGTTCAGGCGTGCATAGGTGCTGTAGCCCTGCCCGCCCAGCTCGATGCGGGCCACGTCCTTCAGGCGCACGGTCGAGCCATCCGTATTGGCGCGCAGCACGATGGCGCCGAACTGCTCGACGTTCTCCAACTGCCCCTTGACCACGACAGTGGCCGACATGGACTGGCTGCTCAGATTCGGCAGATCGCCCATGGTGCCGGCCGGCACCAACGCGTTTTGCGCGCGGATCGCGGCATTGACCTCAGCCGGGCTGATGTTGAAGGACAGCATCTTGGCCGGTTCCAGCCAGATGCGCATCGCGCGCTCGGTGCCGAACAGCTGCGCTTGGCCGATGCCGGGCAGGCGCTGGATCTCGGGAATGATGTTGCGCGCGGCATAGTCGCCGAGCGCCACCGGATCCATCTTGCCGTCCTCGCTGGACAGGGTCACGAACAGCAGGAAGTTGTTGCGCGCCTTGTCGACACGCACACCCTGCTGCGTCACTGCAGCCGGCAGGCGCGGGCTGGCGCGCGACAGGCGGTTCTGCACCTCGACCTGGGCCAGATCGATATTGGTGCCTGGTTCAAAAGTGACAGTGATCGCGCCCGTGCCATTGGCCTGGCTGACCGATTCCATATAGGCCAGGCCGGGGGCGCCGTTGAGCTCCTGCTCGATCACGGAGATCACGCTCTCGTCCAGAGTCTTGGCCGACGCGCCGGGATAGGCGACGTTGACCGACAGCGACGGGGGCGCGACGGTGGGGTACTGCGCAACCGGCAGCTTGGTGATCGCAACCCCGCCAAAGACGAGGATGAAAAGTGCAATCACCCAGGCAAAAACCGGGCGGTCAATGAAGAAACGTGCCATGAGGGTCCTCGCTTGCTGAGCGCTTTAGCGGCTGGCCGCAGCCGATGCGGCAGCGGGCGCTGAGGCACCCGGCGTCCATGGCACCGGCTTGACCGGCGCCCCGGGCACGAACATCTTCTGGAAGCCGTCGGCGATCACCTGCTCACCCGGCTTCAGTCCGTCCAGCACGACCCAGAAGGCACCGTCCTTGTTGACCTGCGCCGAACCCAGGCGCACCTGGCGCGTCTGCGGCTTGCCATCCTGACCGACCACCAGCACGGTGTCCCCCGTGTTGCTGCGCTTCACCGCCTGCTGCGGCAACAGCATCGCCGACGGCAGCTCGGCCTGCACCAGGCGCACGCGCACATACTGGCCAGGCAACAACTGCCCCTGCTCGTTCGGCACCTCGGCACGCAAGGTCACCTGGCCCGAGCTGGCGTCAACGCTCAGATCGGTGAACAGCAGGCGGCCCGGCTTGGCCAGCTCGCTACCGTCGTCCAGAACGACGCGCACCTGGGCCGCCTGGCTGGCGCCATTGCCACCAAACGCGCGCAGCTGGCCTTGGCTCAGTGCGCGGCGCAGCTGCTGCACCTCGTTGGCGGACTGGGTGAAGTTCACATAGACCGAGGTGGTTTGCTGGATCAGCGCCAGCTGCGTGGCCTCGGCAGCGCTGACCAGCGCGCCCTCGGTCACCAGCGCGCGGCCGATGCGCCCGCTGATCGGCGCACGCACGGCGGCGTAATCCAGATTCAGTCGCGCGGTGGTCACGGCGGCCCTGGCGGCTACGACATCGGCTTCCGCCTGCTTGGCAGCTGCAAGAGAAACAAGATAGTCCTGCTGGCTGATGGCCTTGGCGTCGGCCAGGGGCTTGTTGCGCTCAGCCAGCGGCGCGGCCTGGCTCAGGTTGGCTTGTGCTTTGGCCAGTTGGGCCAGCGCACTGTCCAGCGTGGCTTGGTATGGGGCGGGGTCGATCTGGAACAGCATCTGCCCGGCCTTGACCTCGCTGCCCTCGGTGAATAGGCGCTTGAGCACCACACCATTGACGCGCGCCCGCACCTGGGCACTGCGAACGGCCTCAACGCGGCCCGGCAGTTCAGTCTGCAGCGGCACGGCCTGCTGCGCGACAGTGACCACGCCGACCGCAGGCGGCGGCATGCCACCGGGCGAGCTGGCAGGCGGCGCCCCTTCCTTGGAGCACGCAACCAGCAAGGACGCGATCGCGACGCTCAGCGGTGCCAGGTACAGCAGGCGGGCCTGCCAGCGTTGGGCGGGCCGCTGCGCCGCCGTCGATGAGGGTTGAGAAGAAGTCTTCACGGAGCAGGCTTTCGTCATCGGTGCGTGCGCAGCCCGGACGGGAAACGACGCGTTTGCAAATTTGGAACCACCGCAATGTGCACCCCGGGGCGCAGCATGCAGCAGCTCGGCACAGGGCCCCAGCATATACATACATTCACGGATGTATGTGGTTTGGCGTAGAATGCCCCCATCATGGTCAGAAAAACCAAACAAGAAGCCCAGGAGACCCGCGAGCGCATCCTCGATGCCGCGGAGCGGCTGTTCCACAGCCAAGGCGTGTCGCAAACCTCGCTGCAGGACATCGCGGCCGAGGCCGAGGTGACGCGGGGCGCGATCTACTGGCACTTCAAGGACAAGGTCGAGGTCTTCAACGCGATGATGGATCGCGCCACTATGCCGCTTGAAGAGGGCATGAATCCAGTCCGGGAGGACGGACGAGACGCGGCCGCGGCCGCGGCGTTGACGCTGGCAGAGTTGCGCTGGGGCTTGATCAACGTCTTTCACTCGACGATGTACAACCTGCGCACCCGTCGCGCCTTTGAAATCGTCAAGCACAAAGTCGAGTTCGCAGGCGAGTTGCACAGCCTGAAACAGCGCCAGCTGGACGCCCACCTGCGCTGGCGCGGAGAAAACCGCGCCTGCTTCGAGCAGGCCATCCGCCAAGGCCAGCTGCTCGCGGACACGAACGCCGAGCGAGCCGCCATCACCTTGGTCGCCTTGGTCGGCGGCTTGATCGATGAGTGGGTGATGGCACCGGACAGCTTCAACCTGCTCGAGGTGGGTCAGACTGCCGTCGAAGACTATCTGGCCTGCCTAGGCGGGCCGGGACAGCCCAAGCTGCCGCCCTTGAGCGACGCCGAACGGGCGAGGCTGGGCCAGGTCGCGGTGTGCCCGCTGCGGCCACGACCTGCCGAAGACTGAGCGAGCGGCGCCAACTCAGCCACACGGAAGGCCCTGCGATTCGCCGGGCGATGAGCAGGATCGATGAAGGCCGGGGACAATACGCAATTGCCTGCATCGCGGGCCCATCGAGAAGCATTGCCGTGTCCAGCCATCCCGCCATCAGCCCCCCAAAAGCCAGCAAGGCCCTGACGGCATACCGCCCCTTCTGGGCCAAGCGCTTCGGGCCGGCCCCCTTCCTGCCCATGAGCCGCGCCGAGATGGACCAGCTCGGCTGGGACAGCTGCGACATCATCATCGTCACCGGCGATGCCTATGTGGACCACCCCAGCTTCGGCATGGCGGTGATCGGCCGCACGCTAGAGGCCCAGGGCTTTCGGGTCGGCATCATCGCGCAGCCGGACTGGCAGAGCGCCGAGCCTTTCAAGGCGCTGGGCAAGCCGAATCTCTTCTTCGGCGTGGCCGCCGGCAATATGGATTCGATGATCAATCGCTACACGGCGGACCGCAAGATCCGTAGCGATGATGCCTACACGCCTGGCGGCGAGGCCGGCAAGCGGCCGGACCGCGCCACACTGGTCTACACCCAGCGCTGCAAGGAAGCCTGGAACGATGTGCCGGTAGTGATCGGCGGCATCGAGGCCTCGCTACGCCGCATCGCGCACTACGACTACTGGAGCGACAAGGTGCGCCGCTCGGTGCTGGTCGACGCCAAGGCCGATCTGCTGGTCTACGGCAATGCCGAGCGTGCCATCGTCGAAATCGCGCACCGCATCGCGCAGAAGAAACCAGTCGAGAGCATTACCGACATCCGCGGCACGGCCTTCATGCGCCGCACCAATGACCCGACGGCCGAGGGCTGGTTCGAGCTCGATTCCACCTCGGTCGACACGCCCGGGCGCATCGACGAACTGATCAGCCCCTACCAGACCATCGAGGAAACCGCCGCTGACAAGGGCGCCTCCTGCGCCACCGGCCAGGCCGGCGCTGACAGCGACGGCGCCAAGCCCATCACCATCCACCGCAGCGGCAAGCTGGCCCTGCCGCCGCGCGACAAGACCGTGATCCGTCTACCCGCCTACGAGCAGGTCAAGAGCGATTCGGTGCTGTACGCGCACGCCAACCGCGTGCTGCATCTGGAGACCAATCCGGGCAATGCGCGCGCGCTGGTGCAGCGCCATGGCGAACGCGATCTGTGGATCAACCCGCCTCCGATCCCGCTCAGCACCGCCGAGATGGACCATGTGTTCGACCTGCCCTATGCGCGCAGCCCGCACCCCAGTTATGCGGACGAGCAAGGCGGCCATGACGGTGCCACCAAGATCCCGGCCTGGGAGATGATCCGCTTCAGCGTCAACATCATGCGCGGCTGCTTCGGCGGCTGCACCTTCTGCTCGATCACCGAGCACGAGGGCCGCATCATCCAGAGCCGCTCGGAAGACAGCGTGATCCGCGAGATCGAGGAGATCCGAGACAAGGTCAAGGGCTTCACCGGCGTGATCTCCGACCTCGGCGGGCCGACCGCGAATATGTATCGCATCGGCTGCAAGTCGCCCGAAATCGAGGCCGCCTGCCGCAAGCCAAGCTGCGTCTACCCCGGCATCTGCCAGAACCTGCACACCGATCACGGCCCGCTGATCCATATGTACCGGCGCGCCCGCGCGCTCAAGGGCATCAAGAAGATCCTGATCGGATCCGGGCTGCGCTACGACCTGGCGATCGAGTCGCCGGAGTACATCAAGGAGCTCGTCACGCACCATGTCGGTGGCTATCTGAAGATCGCGCCCGAGCACACCGAAGGCGGCCCGCTGTCCAAGATGATGAAGCCGGGCATCGGCACCTACGACAAGTTCAAGAAGCTGTTCGAGCAGGCCAGCGAGGAAGCCGGCAAGAAGCAGTACTTGATCCCCTACTTCATCGCGGCCCACCCGGGCACTGCCGATGAGGACATGATGAATCTGGCGGTCTGGCTCAAGAAGAACGGCTTCCGCGCCGACCAGGTGCAGACCTTCTATCCCAGCCCCATGGCCACCGCGACGGCCATGTACCACTCGAACAAGAACCCGCTGAAGAAGGTGACGCGAGACAGCGAAACGGTGGACATCGTGCGAGGCGAGCGCCGCCGCCGTCTGCACAAGGCCTTCCTGCGCTATCACGACCCCAACAACTGGCCGCTGCTGCGCGAAGCGCTGAAGACCATGGGCCATGAGGAATTGATCGGCAATGGCAAGCACCATCTGATCCCGACCTTCCAGCCCATGACCGATGGCGCTTATGAAAGCGCACGCCGCAAGAACTCGACTCCCACCGGTGTCAAGACATCGGTGGCTAAGCCCTTGGCCAAGGCGCGGGCCGCAGCCAGCTCAGCGAGCACAACCCCCAATTCCGTCGCCAAGCCGCGCCAGGGACAGTTGCTGACCCAGCACACCGGCCTGCCGCCGCGAGAGACTGGCGCTCGTGCCCCGGGCAAGCAAGCGGGCAAGGCGACGGCAACCAAGCCGCGACGCCCGCGCTGATCCTGCGCCGCGCGCTCAGCGCAGCGCTTGCCGGATCAAGCGGGCCCAACGCAGCGCACTGAGCGCCAGGCCCGTCCAGCGCAGGGCACGCGCCGGACGGCGCAGCAACAGCGCCAGCGCCAAGGCCGGCGCCAGCCGCAGCGGCGCCGGCATCGCCTGCATCCAGGCCCATGCGCCCAAGCCGCGCTCACCCCAGCGCAGAACCGGACGGAAAGCCTGCACATCGTCGACGATGGCCGCACGCAACTCGGCGCTGCGCAGCCGCAGCGCCAGCTGCCGCTGACGCACCCGCGCTTGCTCGGCCCTGAACATCAACGTTGCTCCATGGCGTCGCGATCCCGCTGAAACTCGGCCAGACTGGTGGCGAACAGGCCGCCAGGCGCACTCATGTCCGCCTGCACGCGCCGCCACAAGAGCCACGCACCCAGGCCGAAGCCACAGGCAAGCAGCAGCGCCGCCAACCAACGCCAGGCCTCCGGGCAAATCAGCAACACAGTGACGCTGAGCATCAGCAAGCCAGCACCCAGCATCAGCACGACCACAAGAACACCCAGCAAAGCCTGGGTGAGGCGTAGCTTCTCAGCCTCCAACTCGGTGCCCAGCAGCGTCAGTCGCAGCTGCAGCAATTCCAGCCCATGGCTGCCCAATCGTTGCAAGGCAGCGAGCAGGCCCGCAGGCGCCGACTCTTGATCACTCATAAGGTCCTTCTCCTTGCCCCACAGCTTACTCCCGGCACGCTGCTTTCGCCGACGCGGCACGCCCGAGCACGCCTGTCAATGTTTGCATGTCAGGGTTTTCTGTCGCTTCTTTGAGCCCTGAGCTGAGGCAAACTTGATGCATATTGCAAAGTATGCAGGCGCCTCCCAACAGAACCACCGCGACAGCGGCGACACCCCAACAGCCGGTGCCCGTCGTTGGAGGCGCGTCTCCACTGGCGCCTGCGGCAGGACTGGATCGATTCATGCAACAGATCAGCGCACAAGCTGCCGCGCAGGACCATGACGCCGACTTGATCGAGTTCCTGGATGGGCCCGACGAAGCCGAAGAAGGTACCGTCGTCACCGAGCCGCCCTGGCGCATCCTGATCGTCGATGACGACGCCGACGTGCACAAGGCGACCGAGCTTGCCATGCAAGGCCTGCGCGTCGAGGGACGGCCACTGGCCTTCTTGCACGCCAGCTCCGCCGCCGAGGCCCGCACCTTGCTGCGCACCGAACGCGATCTGGCCGTGGCGCTGCTGGACGTGGTGATGGAGTCCGAGGATGCCGGCTTGCGGCTGGTGCGTTATATCCGAGAGAACCTTCAGCAACATGCCATCCGCATCGTGCTGCGCACCGGCCAGCCTGGCTATGCACCTGAGATCGAGACGGTGCAGGCCTATGACATCAACGACTACAAGACCAAGTCCGAGCTGACCCGCACGCGGCTCTACACGGTGCTGACCGCGGCCATCCGCTCCTACAAGCAGATCTGCGCACTGGAGTCGAACCGCCAGGGCCTGGAGCTGATCGTCGAGGGCAGTGCCGAACTGAGCCGGCTGCGCGGCCTGCAACGCTTCGCCGAGGGCGTGGTGACCCAGCTCTGCGCACTGCTGGGCATGCTGCCGGAAGGCCTGGTCTGCGCTCAAGGCGCACATGGCGAAGGCGCGGGGCTGGAGGGCGCCCGCATCGTGGCGGCTGCCGGCCAGTTCAGCAGCCTGATCGACACGCCGCTGTCTGCCGTACAGCTGCCGCATGTGCGCGAGCGCCTGCAACGCTGCCTTGAGCTCAAGCAACACGTGCTGGACGATGGCAACTGCCTGTACTTCGGGCTGTCCAACGGTCGCTCCATTGCCGCACTGGTCGATGCCGGGCGTCCGCTGACCCCGGTCGACCTGCAGCTCTTGCGCGCCTTCTGCTCCAACATCGCGGTCGGCTTCGAGAACGTGCTCCTCTACAGCCAGTTGCTCGACCAAGCCTACAACGACCAGCTGCTGCGCCTGCCCAATCGCTTGCGCTTCATCGAGTTGCTGGATCAGAACCTTAAAGACCCCGAAGGCGTCACCTTGGCGCTGATCGATCTGGACGATTTCTCCGACATCAACGACGCTTTCGGCCATGGCTTCGGCGATCAGGTGCTTCAGGCCGTGGTCCATCGGCTGGGCACCCAGCTCGGTTTTCACACCTCGATGGCGCGCGTTGCAGCGGATGTGTTCGGTCTCATCGGCCCGGACGCACTGGTCAATGCCGACACCATTCCGGCCGTCTTCGTCGAGCCTTTCGATGTGGCCGGTGAACGTCTGCAGCTCTCAGCCACCACCGGCTTGGTGCGCCTGGGCGACTCCTCATCCATTGGCTCAGAACTGCTGCTGGACGCGCAGATCGCCCTCAAGCGTGCCAAGCAGAAACACCGTGGCGCGTCCGAGTACTTTTCCCCGGCCATGGGCACCGATGCACGCGAGCGCTTCAAGCTGCTCAAGGGGCTGCGGGCCGGCTTTGAAGAGCAGCGTCTGTTCGTCGTCTATCAGCCCCAGGTGGAACTCGCCAGCGGGACGGCGATCGGCGCCGAGGCCCTGCTGCGCTGGCGGCGCGAGGACGGCAGCTTCGTGCCGCCCGACCAGTTCATCCCCTTGGCCGAGCAGTCGGGTTTGATCATCAGCATTGGCGAATTCGTGCTGCGCACCGCCTGCTTCCAGCTCAAGCGCATGGAGCAGGCTGGTTGGCCGGACTTCCGCGTCTGCGTGAACATTTCGCTTGCGCAGTTCCGTCACATCGGCTTCATCGACAGCCTGACAGCCGCCCTGCGGGATACCGAGGTCAACCCGGTCAATCTCGAACTGGAGATCACTGAATCCATGGCGATGGAGGACACCGAACTGGTGCTGCATCTGCTGGCAGACATCAAGCGCACCGGCGTGACGGTGGCCATTGATGACTTCGGCACCGGCTTCTCCAGCCTGAGCCATCTGCGTCAGCTTGATGTGGAGCGCCTCAAGATCGACCGTGCGTTTGTGCATGAAGCGCAGACCTCCAGCGCCGGCCTGACCATCGCGCAGATGGTGATCAACCTGGGCCGCGGCCTGGGCCTGCGGGTCATCGCGGAAGGCGTGGAGACCGAAGAACAACGCCAGCAATTGCTGGCGCTGGGTTGCCATGAAGGACAGGGCTGGCTGTTCGCCAAGCCCATGCAGGCCGATCAGCTCGAACGCTGGATGCAGGACACCCGCAACTGAGCGCAGGCGGGGCGCCTGCGCTCAGCACTCTCTTCAGCGGCGACCGATCAACAGGCCCAGCAGCAGGCCCACGCCAGCGGCCACGCCAATCGACTGCCAGGGGTTCTCGTGGACATAGGCATCGGTGGCCCGGCCCGCGGCCTTGGCCTTTTCCAGCGCCGCCTCCTCGATGTCGACCAGATTGCGTCGGGCGCGCTCCAGGCTGGCCTTGATGCGCTGGCGTACCTCGTCAGCCCCTTCGCCGGCCTGGCCCGCCGTGGCCTTCAACAGCGCTTCCGCCTCGGCAACGACGGCCTGCAGATCACTGACCAGGCGCTGCTTGTGAACTTCGGGATTGGACATGCATTACCTCCTTGTAGTTGCAGACGCCACCATACTGCGTTTCACATGCGTTTGTCTGCCTCAGGTCATGCCGAAGTTCAGAGCAGGCTGTCGGCCGGCACATAGGCATAACCCAGAGACTGGGCCACCGCCTCGTAGCAGACCTTGCCAAGCGCCACATTGAGGCCGGCCTTCAGGTGCATGCTGTCCTTCAGCGCCTGGCGCCAGCCCTTGTCAGCCAGCGCCAGCGCGTGGCCGATGGTGGCGTTGTTGAGCGCAAAGGTCGAGGTGCGCGCCACCGCACCCGGCATGTTGGCCACGCAGTAATGCACCACGCCGTCGACGACGAAAGTCGGCTCGGCATGGGTGGTGGCGTGCGAGGTCTCGAAACAGCCGCCCTGGTCGATGGCGACATCCACCACCACCGCGCCCTTGCGCATGCGTGACACCATCTGGCGCGTCACCAACTTGGGCGCCGCAGCGCCGGGAATCAGCACCCCGCCAATCACCAGATCGGCCGCCAGCACCGCCTCCTCCAAGGCATGGGCGCTGGAGTACAGGGTGCTGATCCGGTTGCCGTAGACCAGATCCAGCTGCCGCAGGCGATCCACGTTTTTGTCCAGCACCGTCACCCGGGCCCCCATGCCCACCGCCATCTGCAAGGCATGCGTGCCGACCACGCCGGCGCCGATCACCACCACATGTGCCGGGGCCACGCCGGGCACGCCGCCCAGCAGCACGCCCATGCCGCCCTTGCTCTTCTCCAGATGCGCCGCACCGGCCTGGATGGACATGCGGCCGGCCACCTCGCTCATCGGTGCCAGCAGCGGCAGGCCGCCGCCCGGGCCGGTGATGGTTTCGTAGGCGATGCAGACCGCGCCGCTCTTAACCAGCGCGGCGGTCTGTTCAGGGTCCGGCGCCAGGTGCAGATAGGTGTAGAGGATCTGGCCTTCGCGCAGCATCGCGCATTCCTGCGCCTGCGGCTCCTTGACCTTGACGATCATCTCGCTGCGCGCAAACACCGTGGCAGCGTCCGGCGCGATCTCCGCGCCCGCCGCCACATACTGCTCATCACTCAGGCCTATGGCAGCGCCGGCGCCGCTCTGCACCATCAGCTGATGGCCGTGCTGTACCAGCTCATGCACGCTGGCCGGCGTCAGGCCGACGCGGTACTCGTGGTTCTTGATTTCCTTGGGGCATCCGATACGCATGCTTGTCTCCATCTGTTGTGGTGTGTGGCTGGGTTGTACTGCCGGCCCAGCCCGCTTGTGAAGCGAGATTCAAATCATTTCAGGCGCATAAGCGGCGCTAATCCGCTGGCGGCCGGGCCACAATCACACGCAATCCTCGCAACAGGAGCCATGACCGTGAACGCAGCCAAGATCCTCATCGCCCAAGGCGGCGGCCCCACGGCCGTGATCAACCAGTCCCTGGTCGGCGTGGTGCTGGAAGCGCGCCGCCATCGGCAGGTGCAAAGCGTCTACGGCGCGCGCCACGGCATGCGCGGCATCGTCGGCGAAGACTTCGTCGACCTGACGCAGGAGACCAGCCACAACCTGGAGCTGGTGGCGCAGACGCCCTCCTCCGCGCTGGGCTCCACGCGCGACAAGCCTGACACCGCCTACTGCCACCGCATCTTCACCGTGCTCCAGGCGCATGGCATCACGCACTTTTTCAATATCGGCGGCAATGACTCCTCGGACGCGCTGCGCATCGTTGCCGACGAGGCCCGCGCCGCCGGCTATCCGCTGCGCTGCATCCACATTCCCAAGACCATCGACAACGACCTGGTCTGCAACGACCACACGCCGGGCTTCCCCTCGGCCGCACGCTTCGTGGCCCAGGCCTTTGCCGGCGCCAACCTGGACAACGCCGCGCTGCCCGGCGTCTATCTGGGCGTGGTGATGGGCCGCCATGCCGGCTTCCTGACCGCTGCGTCGGCGCTGGGCAAGAAGTTCGCCGATGACGGCCCGCACCTGATCTATCTGCCCGAGCGGGTGTTCGAGCTGGAGCGCTTCCTGGCCGATGTGAAGGCTATCTATGAGCGTCACGGCCGCTGCGTCATCGCCGTGTCCGAAGGCATCCACGATGCGTCGGGCCAGGCCATCGCCGCGCAGCTCGCCAAGGACCTGGAGCTCGATGCGCATGGCAATGTGCAGCTCTCCGGCAATGGCGCGCTGGCCGATCTGCTGTGCGAGGAGATCAAGACCCGGCTCAAGATCAAGCGCGTGCGCGGCGACACCTTCGGCTATCTTCAGCGCAGCTTCATCGGCTGCGTGTCCGATGTGGACCAGCGCGAAGCGCGCGAGGTCGGCGAGAAAGCCGTGCAATTCGCCTTCCATGGCGACCGCGATGGCTCGGTGGCGATCAAACGCAGCGGCTTCTATTCAGTCGACTACGAGTTGCTACCCCTTGAGATGGTGGCCGGCAAGACTCGGGTGATGGAAGACGAGTTCATCGCCGCCAGCGGCACCGATGTGACCGACGCCTTCCGTCTTTACCTGCGCCCGCTGCTCGGCTCGGGCATGCCGGACGCCTTCCGCCTGCGACCCAACCCGGTCGCCAAGGTGCTCGGCAAGGGCTGAGCTGCTGCGCGAGTCAGAAGTTTCGGCTGACTGCAAGCGTGAGCGAAGGCTGGCGCTTGCTTTGCACCAGCGGGCTGGAAGCCGCATCGCCACGCAGGCTGCTTGCGTTCAACTTGCCGAACAGCTGCCAGTCCGGGCTGAGCGAGTAGCTCAGCTGGGCAAACACCCCCAGGCTGTGCAGGCCAGCACCGACCTGATGCGGCCGCAAGCCAGAGGCAGCAGCCTGGGCGCGGTTGATGCCAAGCAGGGCCTGGCCCAGCTTGGCATCCATCAGCTTGGCGGAGGCGCCGAAGGCCAGCATCATGCCGGGCGCTGGCAGCAGGCCGTAGCCCGCTTCGAACTCCACGCTACTGCCGCGCGCACCTGGCTTGCTGCCGCTGCCCAGGCGCGTGTGGCTGACCGCGTTGACGAACACCTGGCCCAGTGCCAGCTCTGCGCCCAGCCGCAGGGCTGGCGCCAGCTTGACCTCGTCAAGCGCCTGCACTCGCACGCCGTCCTTGCGGCGTCGCTGGTGAGGATCAAGCGCCAATGAGGCGCTGACGCCGAAACCCTCGGCAACTTCAGCCTCGAAGCCGGCTCCGCGCAGACTGTCCAGGAAGTAATGCTTGCGCCAGCGCGCATCGATCAGCGGCACCGCCAGCAGGCGCTGGTCGTCGGCGCCGATGTGCTTCGGCAGCGCGACAGCAGCAACACCGCCGCGCAGGTTCCAGTCGCCATCGGCAGCGACCGCCGGGCGGCAAGCGGCCAGCAGGCCGAGGGGCAGAACAAGAAGAGGAAGGCTTCGATTCATGATGAGGATTGCGCTCTGGCAGTTGATGACGCCGCCAGTGTGCAAAGCCGGTGATGAAGCCTCGGTGAAGCCCAGCGCTGCCACATGAAGCCTTGATGAAGGCCTGCCGTTCACTGCCAAAGCCGCGCGCTACCGCGCTTCTAGAATGCGCGGCGATTGCCGACACGGCGCGAAGCAACAGGAGACAGACCCGCATGTCCAGCATTCTGCTGATCGAGGACGACCTGCCACTGGGGCACTCACTGCAACGCGTGCTCAGCATGGCCGGCCACCGCGTCGTGTGGTTGCGCAGCGCCAGCGACGCGCGGCGCTTCCTTGGCGAGTTGCCCTTCGATCTTCTGCTGCTGGACATCGGCCTGCCCGACGAAAGCGGGCTCGCGCTGCTGGCCTGGTGGCGCTCTCTGGGCCGGGCCACGCCGGTGATGCTGATCACGGCGCGCGACAGCGTCGAGGAGCGGGTCGAGGGCTTGGACGCCGGTGCCGACGACTATCTGGGCAAGCCCTTCGCGATGGAGGAATTGCTGTCGCGGGTGCGTGCGCTGCTGCGCCGCCACAGCGGCCAGTCCAGCAACACCTGGCAGCTCGGCGAGCTGGTGATCGACACGGCGCGTCGGCGCGTGCTGCTGGCCGAGGCCGAGGTGGCCCTGTCGGCACGCGAGTACGACATCCTGCTGACCCTGGCGGCCGAGCCCGGCCGGGTGCTGACGCGCGAGCAGATCGAGCGCGGCCTCGGTGGCAGCGAGCTGCTGGACAGCAATGCCATCGATGTCCATGTCTACAAGCTGCGCAAGAAGCTGGGCAATGACTGGATCGCCACGGTGCGTGGCGTGGGCTATGTGCTGGAGGCGCCGGCCTGCGCCGCCTCCTCATGATCCCGGCGACATGCTGGGCGCCGGCTTCGCTGAGCGGTCGGCTGATCGCCTGGCAGGCGTTTGCCCTTTTTGTGGCCTGGCTGGTGCTGGCCGGCTTGCTGACCTGGCGCGGCGTGGCCTGGGGCGAAGTCGAGGTAAATGGCCGGCTGCAGCAGATGGCCACGGTGCTCGCGCCGGCTGCGGCCAGCCCCGAGGCGGAGTTGGCACAGCGCCTGAAGGCCATCGATGATGCAGTGCTGGCGCTGCTGGGTCTGGACGGAGACGTGGGCTCAGGCCTGCATCCGGCCTACCAGGTCTGGGACGCTGAGGGCCGCCTGCTCCATCGCAGCGCCAACGCCCCGGCCACCCGTCTGGACGCAGAAGCTGGGGCCGGCGAAGCCGCCCGCTGGCTGGTGCAGCGCGCGGCCCCGGGCCAGGGCCGCGTGCTGCTGGTCGCCGAGCCTCGCGAGGCCGACTTCGGCGCGGTGCTGCCGGTGCTGTGGCTGGTCTTGAAGTCACAGCTGGGCGTCTTTCTCTGGCATGGACTGGTGATCTGGCTGAGCGTGCGCTTCGGCCTCAGGCCCCTGGCCCAGCTGGCCCAGCGCATCGCCCAGCGTCGCGCGGGTGACCTGGCGCCCGTGCAGGTCGACCGGCTCTACACCGAGACCGCCCCGCTGGTCAGCGCGCTCAACGACCTGCTCGCACGCGAAGGCCAGCGGCTGGAGGCCGACCGGCGCTTCCTGGCCGATGCTGCGCACGAGTTGCGCACCCCGCTGGCGGCCGTCAACGCCCAGGCCCATCTGCTGCTCGGCGAACAGGAGCCGCAGGCACGACAGGAGGCCGCGCAGGCCCTGCGCGCCGGCGTGGCGCGGGTCTCGCATCTGCTGGCCCAGCTCCTGACCCTGGCGCGGGCCGAGACCGCGGTGCAGACCCTGCGCCCCGAGCGCCTGGATATGGCGGCCCTGCTGCGTGAGCGCGTGGCCCTGCTGGCGCCGCTGGCGCGCCAGCGCGGCATCCAGCTCGAACTGCAGGCGCCCGCACATTGCGAAGCACTGTTGGAGCGCGGCGGCCTGTGCTCGGTGGTTGACAACCTGGTGGATAACGCCATTCGCTATAGCCCCGATGGCGCCCGCGTGGAAGTGGCCCTGGAGGGCTGCGAGGCCAGCGGCGCAGCAGGACTGACGCTGATCGTGCGCGACAACGGCCCGGGCCTGGCGGCCGAGCAGCGCGAGCGGGTGTTCGAGCGCTTCTACCGTGTGCCTGGCAGCACTGCGCAGGGCACCGGCCTGGGCCTGGCCATCGTCAAGCGAATTGCGGAGCGGGAACGCGCCCGGCTCGAATTCGTGGACGGCCTGGACGGCCGTGGCCTGGGCCTGCGCCTGCGCTATCCGCCCGCCAACTGAGCCGCGCCGGCCGCCGCAGCGGCACAGCGCCCCGCGCCCAGGGCTTGCAGCTGGCGCTGGCTGTATTCATCATCCGGCCGCTCGCTGCGGGCCAGCGCCTGGCGCAGCGCCGGCAGCAGGCTGCAGTCCAGCTCGGGCAGACCCAGCAGGCCTTGCAGCACATACACATCCCGTGTTTGCGCCAGCAGCTCGCGCCGCAACTCGGCCGGTAGGGCCGGATTGGCGGCGAACTGGCGATCCAGATGCATGATGCTGCGCGGCCGGTGGTAGAGCTCGCGCAGCAGCGCGGGCGGGGTGTTGGGATGCCGGGCCAGGTCACTGAAGAAGTAGTCCGGCAAGTGGCTCTCGCGGTAGACCCGCTCCAGCAAGGTGGCCGGTGCACGCGGGTGGCGGATGGCGGCCAGCAGCAGGCCGGCATCCTCGGTCTTTGCCAGGCGCTCCAAGGTGGCCTGGGGCAGCTCAGGCTGCTCCAGCAGCGGCAGCAGCCAGGTCCGCTGCCCAGCATGCTGGTGGCTCAGGGCATCCAGCTGGGCGCCCTCCTCGCCAGGATGCCGGGCCAGCTGGGCACGGATGGCGGCGCGGTGGGCCTCGATCTCGGCGCGTTGGGCAGCCATCTGGGCATCAGATTCCTGATTGCGGGCCCGAGTGTGCAAACCATCGGCCAGCAAGAGGCCCAGCAGGAGCAGCACCGCACCCAGGGCCAGGGTGCCCAGCCCTCGCCGCAGGCGCTGCGGGCTGTGCCAACCCAGGCTGCCGGCCCAGCCCAGCGTTCCCGCCAGGCTGGCATAAAGCGGCAGGGGCAGCAGCCCAAGGGCGCCGGTGGACGAGCGCGACTGGAACACCGCCCACACACCCACGCCCAGCACCAGCAGGCCCAGCAATGCCCCCTCGGAAAGCCCGCGATAGCGCCGCCGGCGCAGCAGCCAGACCAGGCCCAACAAGGGCAGCAAAATGGGTATCAGGACAAGAAACAGCATCCGGCGGACGCCTCCCTGGCGCCAAGTATGCGACCGCCGCCCCGAGGGCTTGACCCTGGGGCGCTGAGGCTGGCAGCATCGCGCCAGCTTTTCAACCCTCAACCCTGTTTGACGGAGCGCGCACACCATGAGCCAGATGATCGAGTTCCAACGCCCCGATGGCGGCAGCAGCCGCGCCTATCTGGCCGATGCCGGCGCCGGCACGCCCGGCCTGGTGCTGATCCAGGAGTGGTGGGGCTTGAACCCCCACATCTGTGAAGTCGCGGATCGCTTCGCTGCCGCCGGCTTCACGACGCTGGCGCCCGATCTGTATCGCGGCCGCGTCGCCAGCAGCGCCGACGAGGCCAATCACCTGATGACCGGGCTGGACTTCGGCGACGCCACCCACCAGGACCTGGCCGGTGCGCTCAGCTATTTGCAGGAGCGCGGCACCAAGGTCGGCGTCACCGGCTTCTGCATGGGCGGCGCGCTGACCGTGGCCGCAGCCGTGCATATTCCAGGTTATGCCGCTGCCAGTTGCTTCTACGGCATCCCGCCCGCGGCATTCGCCGATCCCGCCAAGATCGCCATGCCTTTCCAGGGCCACTTCGCCGACCGCGACGACTGGTGCACGCCGGCTGCGGTCGATGGCTTGCAGGCCGCGCTAACCGTGCCTGCCGAGCTCTACCGCTACCCAGCCGATCACGCCTTCTTCAACGACAAACGCCCCGAGGTCTACGACGCCGCCTGCGCCCAGCAGGCTTGGGAGCGCACGCTGGCCTTCTTCCACAAACACCTGGACTGAAGGCAGCCCGCGGCGCAACGATGCATCAAGAACAGGACCCGATCTCGCGCGACCGCCTGGACGCGCTGCAAGCCTTGTACGACCAGGGTAGTTTCGCCGAGCTGCTGCCCCAGCTGCTGCAGTGGCTGGCAGCCCTGAGGCAGACCGCGCCTCACGCTGGCGCGCCGGCGTGCTGCAGCTGCGCTGCCTGGCCAAGCTGGAGCAGTGGGAAGCGCTGGCGCGTGAAGGCAATGCGCTGCTGGCTCAGCCCGAACTCGCGGACCATGAAGCCGCGATGGACACACTGATCCTGCTGTCCTACGGCGAGATCCAGCTGGGCGATGCCGAGATGAGCCTGCGCGCGGCCTTCGCGGCACTGCAGCTCTCGTTGCAGCGGCGCTCGCCCGCCCACAGCGCGCAGGCGCTGGACCGCCTCGCCATGAGCTATCTCTGGCTGGGCGACGCCGGGCTGGCCGAACGCTACCTGCTTGAAGCCATCGGCTACTGCCACCAACTCGGCGATGCCGACACCAGCCTGCTGCGCTATTCAAACGGCCTGGTGCTGCTGATCACCCTCTATGACGCACTGTGCGCCGCCGCCCGCCACGGCGAGGCGCAGGCGCTGGCGCAGCGCATGCAGCGCTTTGTCGTCCAGGGCAGCAAGATCGAGCATCAGGCCCGACGCCACTACGAGCGCCGCATCTGGGCGGCCAATCTGGCACGCTGGCAATGCCGGCGCGAGGACAGCGAAGCCCATCGCCAGCTGCTGCTCGCGCAGCTGGCCGAGGCCGACACGCGCGGCTGGGGCAATATCCGTCGCACCCTGCGGCTGGACCTGGCGCGCTTTGCGTGTGCCGCCGCGCGCTGGAACGAAGCCCTGGAGCATTTGCAGCAGATCGACAGTCCAGGAGAACGGCCCATGCGCCTGCTGCAAGCGAAGTTGCACCAGGGCCTGCTGGTAGAAACCTTGGACGCGCTCGGCCGCGCCGACGAAGCAGATGCGGCCCGCCACCGAAGCGCGGCCATGCTGCAACAGGAGCAAGCCGCCATTGAACGCGTCCGCGATCTGCTACCCGATCTGCACAATGCCGTCACGCAGACCTTGAACCAGACGGAGCAACAGCAACTGGACGCCGAGGTGCGGCGCTTGCGCGAGCACGAGGCCGCCGGACTCAGCCTGTCTGCACGCGGCGGCTGAACCACCGCCGGACGGCCCCGGCCTGCTCAGGCTGGCGCGCGCGTCGGAAACACCAGACAGGTGGTGGTGGCGTGCGCATAGAGCTTGCCGTCCGGCCCGACGATGCGGGCCTCGGCAGTGGCCAGTTGGCGGCCGCCATGGATGACCTGCCCAATGGCGCGCAAGGGGCCGGTCTTGGCGCTGGCCGCGCGCACGATGTTCACGCCCAGCTCGGCCGTGGTGTAGGCAAAGCCTACCGGCATGGTGGTGTGCACCGCGCAGCCCAGGGCCGAATCCAGCAGCGTCGCGTACCAGCCGCCATGCACCGTGCCCAGCGGGTTGTAGTGCTTGAGCTGCGGCGTGCCCTGGAACACTGCGCGCCCCTCCGCCACCTCGATCAGCGAGAAGTCCAGCGTGTCGGCGATATGCGCATAAGGCATCTCACCCGCCAGCATGGCCTGCATCAGCTGCAAGCCGCTCATGCCGGCCGCCTTGGCCGGATCGGCCAGCCCCGGCTTGCCGCCGCCAGCGGCGATGCGGGCACGCACGCGCTCGAACTCTTCTTGCCACTGTGCTGCGACCGCGGCGCTGTCGCCGCCAATGCTGCTGCTCATTCGAGGGTCTCCTGCGTGCGGGTTGGACCGCCCTTTATAGCAAGGCCAACGCTCAGCGAGCGTCACCTCCAGGACAGGCCGACCTACCCGCGCTAAGCCGCGGCATTGCAGCGCCCGGCCCGCAGCACAGGCGGTCTGTGAAGACGTTCACGAACAGTCGAGCCTGACATGCATTCGTCACAGGACCGAAATGCAGGGCAAGGACCATGCGGGCCTGCCGAAAGCCGGAGCGCCAGTGAGAGCAAGCCGATGACGATGGTAAGGACAATGATTCCGCAGAAGACGGCGGCTGCGCATGCAGCGCTGGCCGGTGATCGACAAGCCGTGAGCCCCAAGCTGCGCATGCTGCTGATCCTGGTGGATGGGCGCAAGACGCTAGACCAGTTGTGCGCCATCGCCACCGGCCTGGGCCACGATCTGCAGGCCTTCGTGGAGCTGCGCCGACTCGGCATGCTGAGCTGGCCCGAGCCTGCCGGCGCGCCTGATGCTGCCGCTGGCGACGATACCAAACGGCTGGTGAACGCCAAGTTCTATGCCCTCGATCTTGCCGCGCGCATGCTGGCGGGCAAGGACGAGGCCCTGCGTCAGGCAGCGCGGGCAGTCAACGATGAACAGGCCTTCATCAGCTGGTTGCAGACCTGCGCGCAGCAGATCGAACAAGCCTCGAGTGCCGACCGCGCGAAGTTCTTCCTTGAGCGGGTTGTTGCAGACGCTCGCTGACTGCGGGCACGCGCCAGTCCCCGCAAGCAGAGCCTCGATCAGCCGGCCCGCTTGGCCAGCAGCGCACGCCCCACGCGCGACACCGGCGCACGGCCCAGCAGCTGCGAGATGTAGGCACCGGCATCAACCAGCTTGTCGATATCGATGCCGGTGGCTATGCCCAGCCCGTTGAGCATGAACACCACATCTTCGGTCGCCACATTGCCGGTGGCGCCCTTGGCATAGGGACAGCCGCCCAGACCCGCAACGCTGGCATCGAAGGTGTGGATGCCCATCTCCAGGCAGGCGTAGATATTGGTCAGCGCCTGGCCGTAGGTGTCGTGAAAATGGCCGCTGACCTCGACCAACGGATAGTGCTTCAGCGCGCGCTCCATCGCCGCCTGCACCTTACGCGGCGTGCCCACGCCGATGGTGTCGGCGATGCCCATATGGTCGACGCCGATGCCCTTCATCAGCTGCACGACACGCTCGACCTCATCGGCGCTGACCTCGCCCTGGTAGGGGCAGCCCATCGCGCAGGACAGCGCGCCGCGTACCTTGATTCCGGCCTCATGCGCGGCCGCCACCACCGGCGCGAAACGCTCGATGCTCTCGGCGATCGAGCAGTTGATGTTCTTCTGCGAGAAGGCTTCCGAGGCCGCGGCGAAGACGACGATCTCGTCGGGCTGGGTGGGCAGCGCGCTCTCCAGGCCCTTCATGTTCGGCGTCAGCACCGAGTAGCGCACGCCGGGGCGGCGCTCTATCGCCGCCATCACCGCCGTGTTGTCGGCCATCTGCGGCACCCACTTGGGGCTCACGAAGCTAGTGACCTCGACCTCCTTCAGGCCAGCGTCCTGCAGCATCGTGACCAGGCGCGCCTTGTGCTCGGTGGCGACCGGCTCCTTCTCGTTCTGCAGACCGTCACGCGGGCCGACATCGACCAGGGTCACATGGGTAGGCAAGGTGGTGCTCATCGCTCGTTCACTCCAAACGCAAGAGTTCGGCGCCATCGCCGACCTGGTCGCCGATACCGTAAAGCAGCTCGGCCACCACGCCGTCGCGCGGCGCGTTGATGGTGTGCTCCATCTTCATCGCTTCCATCACCGCCAGCGGCTGGCCCTTCGTGACGGTGTCGCCCGGCTGAGCCAGGAAGGCCACCATCTTGCCCGGCATCGGCGCTGTCAGGCGCCCGCCTTCGCTGCCGCCCTCGCCGGCATGGGCGATCACATCCACCTCGGTCAGGAGCGCGCTTCCAACGGCTGCGAACACCGCCACCTGTTCGCCGACTTTGTAGGTCTTCACCGTCACGCGCTGCTGCGTGAGCCCCTCGCCCAGCAGCAGCTCATGCGACTCCAGGCTGCGCGAACTCAAAGCAAATGGAATTACCTCGCCGGCCACGCTCAGATGCATGCCGCCCTGGTGGTGGCGCGACAGCAGCACCTGGTGGTGCTCGCCGTTGAACTCCAGCTCGAAGCGGCGCGTCGAGGCGCCGAACATGCGCCAGCCGTCGGCGCGGCTCCAGGGGTCGCGGCTCTCGCGGGTGGCCTCCTCGGCCAGCGTGTGCGCCACCACGGCCGCGGCGCTCAGCGCCAGCGACAGGCCGGGCTGGCCGAAGAGCTGCGTCTTTTCGCGCTCGATCAGGCCGGTGTCCAGATCGGCGCCGGCGAAGGAGACCGTCGCCGCGCAGCGGCGCAGGAAGGCAACATTGGTCTGCAGACCGACGATATGCGTGTCGCGCAGCGCCGCATCCAGCCGCGCCAGCGCCTGCGCGCGGTCCTCGCCCCAGACAATCAGCTTGGCGACCATCGAGTCGTAATAGGGGCTGATCTCGTCGCCCTCGCCCACGCCGGAATCAATCCGCACGTCGCCGCGCTCGAAGCTCACATGCGCCGGCCAGCGCGCCACCTTCAGCGCGCCGGTGGCCGGCAGGAATCCTGCCTCGGGGTTCTCCGCGCAGATGCGCGCCTCGATCGCATGGCCGTGCATGCGCAGCTCGGATTGCTTGAGCGGCAGCGGCTCGCCGGCGGCCACGCGCAGCTGCCACTCCACCAGGTCCTGGCCGGTGATGGCCTCCGTCACCGGATGCTCGACCTGCAGCCGCGTGTTCATTTCCATGAAGTAGAAGCGGCCGTCCTGCTCGGCGATGAACTCCACCGTGCCAGCGCCCACATAACCCACCGCCTTGGCGGCTGCCACAGCGGCATTGCCCATCTCAGCGCGGCGCTCGGCCGTCATGCCGGGCGCGGGCGCTTCTTCCAGCACCTTCTGGTGGCGGCGCTGCACCGAGCAATCGCGCTCGAACAGGTAGACGCAGTCGCCATGGCTGTCGCCAAATACCTGGATCTCGATATGGCGGGGCTTCTGCACATAGCGCTCGATCAGCACCGCGTCGTCGCCGAAGCTGTTGATCGCCTCGCGCTTGCACGAAGACAGCGCGGCGTCGAACTCATCCGCTGCAAACACCGCCCGCATGCCCTTGCCACCGCCGCCGGCGCTGGCCTTGATCAGCACCGGATAGCCGATGCGCTCGGCCTCCTTCTTGAGCAGCACCTGGTCCTGGTCGGCCCCGTGATAGCCGGGCACCAGCGGCACGCGGGCCGCCTCCATCAGGCGCTTGGACTCCGCCTTCAGGCCCATAGCTTTGATAGCCGACGGCGGTGGGCCTATGAACACCAGGCCAGCGTCAGCGCAGGCCTGAGCGAACTCTTCGTTCTCGCTCAGGAAGCCATAGCCCGGGTGCACCGCCTCGGCGCCGGTGGCCTTGGCGGCATCGAGGATGCGCTGCCACTGCAGGTACGAGTCACGCGGCGCCGGGCCGCCGATCAGCACTGCCTCATCGCAGGCCTGCACATGCTTGGCTTTCGCGTCCGCCTCGGAGTACACGGCCACTGTCTTGACACCCAGGCGGCGCGCGGTTGCGGCGACTCGGCAGGCGATTTCGCCGCGGTTGGCGATAAGGATTTTCTTGAACATGGCGAATAACTCCTTGCTTGACGGCAATACTAAACACGACCACTGCGGCACGGAGACACAGAGCGAAGGCCACGCGGCTTGCTGGGCTGGGCGGCTCTGCGACTCCGTGCCTCTGTGGTTTGGTTGCTAAGGCTTACTGGTCTCAATGCGCCTGACAGGCGCGCTGGCCTTCTGCACTGCCGCTCATCAGCTTGATCTTGGCCTCGGCCTGCTTGCTCTCGGACAACTCCGCCTCCGTTGCGCAATGCATCCCCAGCCGCTCCAGCAGCGCGCGATCTTTCTCAGCCTGCGGATTCGATGTAGTGAGCAGCTTGTCGCCATAGAACATCGAATTCGCGCCCGCCAAGAAGCACAGCGACTGCAGCGACTCAGGCATCTGCTCGCGGCCGGCCGACAGGCGCACCATGGCGCGCGGCATCGTGATGCGGGCGACCGCGATGGTGCGCACGAATTCAAACGGATCCAGCGCCTCGGTACCGGCCAGCGGCGTGCCTTCCACCTGCACCAGGTTGTTGATCGGCACGCTCTCGGGATAGGGGTCCAGATTGGCCAGCTGCACGATCAGGCCAGCGCGCTGGCGGCGTGTCTCGCCCATGCCGACGATGCCGCCCGAGCAGACCTTCAGGCCGACCTGGCGCACGCGGTCCAGCGTGTCCAGCCGGTCCTGATAGGTGCGGGTGGTGATGATCTGGCCGTAGAACTCGGGCGCGGTGTCGAGGTTGTGGTTGTAGTAGTCCAGCCCCGCCTGCTGCAGCGCTTCGGCCTGGCCGTCGGCCAGCATGCCGGCGGTCAGGCAGGTTTCCAGGCCCAGAGCCTTCACTTCCTTGACCATCTCGCCAATCGCTTCGATGTGTCGCTCCTTGGGCGAGCGCCAGGCCGCCCCCATACAGAAGCGCGTCGCGCCGTTGGCCTTGGCGGCACGCGCGGCCTCCAGCACCTCTTGCAGCGGAATCAGCTTTTCGGCCTTCAGGCCGGTGTCGAAGTGCGCCGACTGCGGGCAGTAGGCACAGTCTTCCTCGCAGCCGCCGGTCTTGATGGACAGCAGCGTGGACAGCTGCACCGCATTGGCATCGAAGTGCTCACGATGCACCTGCTGTGCGCGGAACAGCAGATCGTTGAAGGGCAGCTCGAACAGCGCCGCCACTTCGTTCACGGTCCAGGGCTTGGCGTTGCGGCGCTGCTCATCGGTGGTCGGCGTCAGCGACTGGATCTGGTTGACGTTCTGCTTCATCGTCGTGGTGCTCATGGGGTGATTGCGGTTCGCTTGTCTCGTTGAATCTTGTTGTGTGTCAGGCACGCCGGCCCTCAGCAGGTCTGGGCCTGGAGGACGGCCTGCAGCAGTTCCGCTGGCGCGAGCGAAAAGTGCTGCGCCGCGGCCGCCGCACTGGCTGCGGGCAGGCGGGGAATGAAGCCCCAGCAGGGCACGCCGAGCCCCGCATCCAGGGCGCTGAGATTGTCAGCCACATGGGGCTGGTCCGGGTCCACCGTGTTGGCCACCCAGCCGACCAGGCGCAGGCCGCGCGCACGGACGGCCTCTGCGGTGAGCAAGGCATGGCTGATGCAGCCCAGCCGCAGGCCGACGACCAGCAGCACCGGCAGGCCCAGGTCGCAGGCCAGATCGGCGGTGTCCCAGCCCTCCCGCAGCGGCACGCGGAAGCCGCCCACACCTTCGACCAAAGCAAGCTCGCCCAGCGCAGCGCTGGCCGCAATGGCCACGAGCAGCGGCTCCCGCTCAATGCTGCGCCCTTCAAGCCGAGCCGCGATATGCGGCGCGCAGGCCTCGCGGTACTGGAACGGCCCCACCTGCTCTGCCGTCAGGCCCAGGGTCTGCACCGCATGCAGCTGGGCCACATCCTCGTTGACCCAGCGAGCGCTGGCCGCGTCGTAGCTCTGCCCGGCCGCCAGCGGCTTGATGGGCACCACGCGGGCGCCCGCCAGCTGCAGCGCATGGGTCAGGGCCGCGGTGACGAATGTCTTGCCGATCTCGGTATCGGTGCCAGTGATGAAGAGTCCGGGGCTCACGGGCTGTGCTCCTGCAAGTTCGCTTGCTGCTGCTTTTGCAACTGTTCCGTGGTGGCCAGCGTCCGCGCGGCGCGCTCCAGCGCCGACAGCAGGTGCTGCACCTCGGCCGCGCTGTGCGTGGCGCTGAGGGTAATGCGCAGCCGCGCCTGTCCGGCGGGCACGGTGGGCGGGCGGATGCCCGGCACCCGCAGCCCTTCGCGCTCCAGGGCCGCGGCCAGGCTCATCGCCGCGCTGTTGCTGCCGACGATCAGCGGCTGAATCGGTGTCTCCGAATCGGGCAGACGCCAGTCCAGCTGCGGGTGGCGGGCGATCAGCGCCTGCAGGCCGGCACGCAGCTGCGTGCGCAAGGCCTGCAGCTGCTGGCGACGCTGGCGGCCGGTCTCGCCCCCGATCAGATCCAGACTGCTCAGCAAGGCGTGCTCGACCGCGGGCGGCGAGGCGGTCGAGAAGATGTAGTTGCGCCCGGCCTGCAGCAAGTAGTCAGTGATGATGTGATGGGCCACCACGAAGGCACCGGACAGCGCCGCGGCCTTTCCCAAGGTGCCGACCAGCACCAGCCGCTCGCTGCGCAGATCGAAGTGCTCCAGCGCGCCACGGCCGCGCTCGCCGAGCACGCCGAAGCCATGCGCATCGTCGACGACCAGCAAGGCATCGAACTCGTCGGCCAGCGCCAGCAGCTGGGGCAGCGGCGCGATGTCGCCGTCCATGCTGAACACCGCGTCGGTGACGATCAGCTTCAGCTTGGCGCGGCTGGCCTGCAGCTGGTGGCGCAGATCCGCCAGGTCGAGATGCGCATAGCGGCTCACCTCGGCGCGGGCCAGGCGCGCACCGTCGATCAGCGAGGCGTGGTTGAGCTGCTCGGAGAAGATCTGCGTGTGCTCGTCGCCCAGCGCGGTGAGCACGGCCAGGTTGGCCATATAGCCGGTGTTGAAGCCCAGAGCGCGCGCTTGCGGGATGTGCGGCGCGAACCAGTCGGCCAACAGCGACTCGACCCGCGCATGTGCCACCGTATGGCCGCTGACCAGGGGCGAGGCGCCCGAACCGCCGCCCCACAGACGCGCGCCTTCGGCAATCGCGCTGGCGATGCGCGGATGCGCGGCCAGGCCCAGGTAGTCATTGCTGCAGAACATCAGCAGCTCACGCGCGATGCCGTCGGCGCCACGCACGCGCTGGCGCGGCGCCGTCGGGCTCTCGGCGGCACGCACGAATCGGCGCTGATCGGCCGCCGCGATCGTGTCCAGCTTGGCTTGCAGGTGATCAAGCAGGGATGAGGAGGAAGGCATCGTCAAGCGTCTTGCGCACCGCATCGGCCAGCCAGTCGGCTGTCGCGGCGTCGTCAATCAGGTAAGGCGGCATCAGGTAGACCGTGCGGCCGATCGGGCGGATCAGCAGCTCATGTGCACGGGCGGCGAGATGGAAGCGCTCGGCAAAACCGGCCTGCGCCTCTGGCACCTCGAAGGCCAGGATCATGCCCTGCTGACGCCAGCCCGCCACGCGCGGGTCTTGGGCCAGCGGCGCGAAGGCACGTGCCAGGCGCTGCGCCTGTTCGCCATTGATCTGCAACTGGCCGGCGTCGAAGCGATCAAGCACCGCATTGGCCGCCGCGCAGGCGAGCGCATTGCCGGTGTAGGAATGCGAGTGCAAAAAGCCGCGCGAGACATCCTCGCTCCAGAAGGCCTGATAGACCGCGTCGGTCGTCAGCACCAGCGACAAAGGCAGCGTGCCGGCGGTGATGCCTTTGGACAGCAAGATGAAATCGGGCCAATCCTGCTTGGCCTTGAGCTCGGTGAAGCGGTCGCCCGCCGGGCCGCTCCCAAGGGCGGCCGCGCCCCCTTCGGGGGCGGACAACGTATCCGTCGGCCGGGGGCTGACATGGTCCCATGCGAAGAACCGGCCAGTGCGCCCGCAGCCCACCGCGATCTCGTCAGCGATCAGGTGCACGTCGAACTCGCTGCATAGCGCGCGCAGGCCGCGCAGATAAGCAGGCGAGTGCATCACCATGCCGGCGGCGCCCTGCACCAAGGGCTCGACGATCACGGCGGCCATGTGCGCGTGGCGCTCGGCCAGCAGGGTGCGCATGGCCTGCAGCGCCTGCGCCTCGTTGCCCAGGCGCGCATCGGGCGCCTCGACGATGTGGGCGCGCATCAGCAGCGGGTCGTAGGCATCGCGGAACACCGCCACATCGGTGACGGCCAGCGCGCCGATGGTTTCGCCGTGATAGCTGTTCCGCAGGCAGGCGAACTCGCGCTTGTCGGCACGGCCGCGGTTGCGCCAGCTGTGGAAACTCTGCTTCAGCGCGATCTCCACTGCGCTGGCGCCGTCGCTGGCGAAGAAGCAGTGCCCCAGCACGTGGCCGGTCAGCGCCGACAGGCGTTCAGCCAGGCGCACCGCCGGCTCATGCGTGCAGCCGGCCAGCATTACATGCGGCAGCGTGTCGAGCTGCTGCTTGATCGCCGCATTGATGCCGGCATCAGCATGGCCGAAGAGGTTCACCCACCAGGAGCTGTTGGCGTCGAAATAGCGCCGGCCTTCGTCGTCGTACAGCCACGGCCCCTGGCCGCGCATGATCGGCAGCGGCGGCACGCGCTCAGCACGCGCCATCTGCGTGCAGGGATGCCACACCGCATCCAGGCTGCGGCGCTGCAGCGTCTGCGGGCTGGGCGTGGCTTGCGTGGGGCTCATCGATCTGTCAGACAGTTCAGGCCAGCCAGCTCGGCTTGGACTTGTTCAAAAAGCTCTGCACACCCTCGCGCCCTTCGGCGCTGGCGCGGATGTCGGCGATGCGGCGCGCGGTGTCATCGCGCAGCGCTGGCGTGATCGGCGCATGCGCCAGGTCCTGCACCAGCTTCTTGCAGGCCTTCACCGCGGCCGGGCCGTTAGCGCAGAGGGCGCCGGTCAGCGCAGCCACCTTCTCGTCCAGGGTCTCGGCCGTCGCCAGCTCTTGCACCAGGCCCAGGCTATGCGCCTCGGTAGCGCTGAAGCGCTCGGCGGTGACGAAGTAGCGGCGCGAGGCCTGCTCGCCCAGGGCGCGCACCACATAGGGCCCGATGGTGGCCGGCAGCAGGCCGAGCTTGGCTTCCGACAGGCAGAAGCCCGCCGTGTCCACCGCAACGACGATGTCGGCGCAGGACACCAGGCCCACGCCGCCGGCATAGACATCGCCCTGTACGCGCGCGATCACTGGCAGCGGGCAGCTGTAGATCGTCCACAGCATCTCGGCCAGCTTGGCGGCATCGGCATGGTTTTCATCCCAGCTGTAGCCGGCCATGGCCTTCATCCAGTTGAGATCGGCACCGGCGCAGAAGGCCTTGCCTTCGGCGGCCAGCACGATGGCACGCAGGCTGGCGTCCTGCCCCAAGTCAGCAAAGGCCGCCGTCAGCTCGGCGATCAAGGCTTCGTTGAAGGCGTTGCGCACATCAGGACGGTTGAGGGTGACGCGGGCCACATCGCCGCTGCGTTCAATCTTGAGAGCACTGCTCATGGTTTGAAACTCCAGACCACGGTGTCATTCACCGCATACAACTGACAAGGCGCCGCGCTGTAGCGCTGGCAGAAGGCCAAGGCCCGCGCCGGCGCCGCATCGCCATAGGCATAGCCCACGCGGCCCTCGGCATTGAAAGCAAAGGCGCGCGGCGCCGGGGCCGCCAGGAACTTCCGGTAGGCCTCGCGGGCGGAAGCACTGGGGGCCGGAACGGCCTGCTCATCCCGCACATCCAGCGCCGGATTGGGCTCTGGCAGCGCGACACGACCTGACGTGCCAAAGCCCAGCCGCGTCAGGAACTCGTCGACCAGGGGTTGCCACAGGTCATTGCCGGCACCAAAGAGCTGATGGCCGTCCTCGCCGAAGGCAGGCAGCAAACGTGCCTCCAGCGCCGCACCGCTTTCAGCAAAGGCGGCGACCCAGCGCTGGCTCACCCTGGGTCCGAAGTACTTGTCGTTCTCGGTGTAGATCCACAGCGAGGGCAGCTGCGGCGCCTGCTTGACCGTGAGTTCACCGTACTCGCGATAGAGCCGGCGCAGCTGCTCGCCGCCGCAAGGGTCGCCCGGTCGCTTCTCGGGATCGCCGCCATGGCCGCCGGCAAAGTTGATGGCCGCTACCTGCCCGGGCAGGCCTATCGCGGTGGCGGCCACGGTGGAGATGCCCCCAACCGACTGCCCCAGCAGCACCACGCGCGCCGGGTCGATATCGGGCTGCGCCTGCAGATGCCGCGCCACCGCCAGGATCTGCGCAGCTGCAGCGGCCACGGCGGGCTCGAAGCGCGGGCTCTGGCAGGAGACGCTGCTTTCCGGATCGCCAGCCTCGGCCAGTTCGCCGTAGCCCAGACGCAAAGGCACGGCCACGGCAAAACCCTTGCGCACGAAGAATCGCGCGGCAGTCTCGTAGCGCTGGCGCGGGTAGCTGGCGCGCTTCTCGGAAGAGCGCCCGTGGCTGATGACGACCAGCGGAAACGGGCCCGGCCCCACCGGCTTGAACGTGGTGACCAGCAGCTCGCCCATGCTGGGCTTGCCGAAGGCATCCTTCACCTCGGCCGGCACGCGCACGATGGCCTCGCGCACATCGATGTGCAGGCGCTCGGCGGCAGGCGCCTGCGCCCACGAAGCCAGTGTCACCAGCAGGCCGGCAAGCCCGCCTGCCAGCGCAGCCCAAGCCCGGCCGGAGCGCCGCCGGCCTGCGCCCGCCTGGGTGCTGGTCGGCAGACCCTGGCCTTGCGTCTCGTGCGGCGCCGTCATCGCATCTCCTTGGCGACTGGCCATTCGCGCAGCATGTGCATCAGGTCCAGCTCTGGGCCGGCCTGCCCCAGCGCCGTCAGCGCGGCGCTGATCTGGCCGCGGTGGTGGGTGCCGTGGTTGAACACATGCTGCAGGCAGGCGGCCATCGGCACACTGGCCGGCTCGCCCTGGCTGGTGCGGTAGTCCAGCGTGCCTTCGCTCAGCCGCGTCTCGTCCAGCGCCGCGATTGCTGCGGACCAGCACGCCGCGCCGTCCAGCAGGCGCTCGCACAGCCGGGC
Source organism: Roseateles sp. (assembly GCF_044373315.1). GTDB lineage: Bacteria > Pseudomonadota > Gammaproteobacteria > Burkholderiales > Burkholderiaceae_C > JACDQM01. Next base: position 53,792 of record NZ_JBILQK010000015.1, read on the forward strand.
GCGGTCGGGCTCGGCCTCGGCATTCAGCGCCATCACCGGCGAGCCGCCCTCGGCAAAGCGCGGCAGCCACAGCAGCGACTGCCCCACCAGCAGATGGTTCAGCGTGCCATGCACGCTCTTGAAGAACAGGCCGGCGTCCTGGCGGTACTGCGCGTCGCTCAAGCCATCCACCGCCTTCAGCAGACGCCGCGTGGCCCACAGCTCGTAGTGCGCCAGGCGCAGCAGCGCAGCGCGCAGCGGCGAGTGCGGCAGGGCTTTGGCCATCAGCACGCTGGCGTAGGTCTTGCCCTCCCACTGCGTGCGGCCCACCCTGCGGTAGCCGCGCTGCGCATAGCGGCGCTGCAGTTGTTCGGCAGGCTCGGCAGTGTCCAGCGCCACGTAGAGGTGGCCGCGCTGGGTCGCCCAGGCCTCGGCCGCGTCCATCAGGCGCGCGCCCAGGCCCAGGCCCTGGCAGTCGGGGTCGACCGCGAACTGCGACAGGATGGCCGTGTCATCACGCAGATACCAGGGCGTGGCCAGGCTCCAGGCGTCTTGCTCGGGTCGGTAAGGGCCGCGCATGTTCACCGTGCCGACCAAGCGCTCCGCCTCATCTACAGCCACCAGGCAGCCGCCGCCGGCCACGCGCTTGGCGGTCAGCTCCACGCTCTGGTCCACCGCGGTGAAGTTCCAGCCCTGTGCGCCCAGCGCCGCGTAGGCCTTGTGCAGCAGCGCGGTGAGTTCCGGCAGTGAATCGGTGGCGGCCAACGGCCGCAGCGTGAGGCTCATCGCAGGCGCTTACATGCGGAACACGCCGAACTTGGCGTCGGGGATCGGCGCGTTCAGCGCGGCGCTCAGGCCCAGGGCCAGCACGCGGCGCGTATCAGCCGGGTCGATCACGCCGTCGTCCCACAGACGGGCACTGGCGTAGTAAGGATGGCCCTGGTCTTCGTACTGCTGGCGGATCGGAGCCTTGAAGGCTTCCTCCTCGGCGGCACTCCACTGGCCGCCCTTGGCCTCGATGCCGTCGCGCTTGACGGTGGCCAGCACGCTGGCCGCCTGCTCGCCGCCCATCACGCTGATGCGCGCGTTGGGCCACATCCACAGGAAGCGCGGGCTGTAGGCGCGGCCGCACATGCCGTAATTGCCGGCGCCAAAAGACCCGCCGATGATGACGGTGAACTTGGGCACATTGGCGCAGGCCACCGCCGTCACCATCTTGGCGCCGGCGCGGGCGATGCCCTCGTTCTCGTATTTTCGGCCGACCATGAAGCCGGTGATGTTCTGCAGGAAGACTAGCGGGATCTTGCGCTGGCAGCACAGCTCGATGAAGTGCGCGCCTTTGTTGGCGCTTTCGGCAAACAGGATGCCGTTGTTGGCGACGATGCCCACCGGCATGCCCTCGATATGCGCGAAGCCGCACACCAGCGTGGCGCCGTAGCGGGCCTTGAATTCGTCGAACTCGCTGCCATCAACCACGCGCGCGATCACCTCGCGCACATCGAAAGGCTTGCGCGTGTCGGTGGGAATGACGCCGTGCAGCTCGCTCGGGTCCAGCAGCGGCGCCTTCGGCTCCTGCAGGCGCAGCGGGCTGGGCTTGGTCCAGTTCAGGTTGGCGACGATATTGCGGGCCAGCGCCAGAGCATGGGTGTCGTTCTCGGCCAGATGGTCGGCCACGCCGGAGAGGCGCGTGTGCACATCGCCGCCGCCCAGGTCTTCGGCGCTGACCACCTCGCCGGTGGCGGCCTTCACCAGCGGCGGGCCGCCCAGGAAGATGGTGCCCTGGTTCTTGACGATGATGGTCTCGTCGCTCATCGCCGGCACATAGGCACCCCCGGCGGTGCAACTGCCCATCACCACCGCCACCTGCGGGATGCCTTGGGCCGAGAGATTGGCCTGGTTGAAGAAGATGCGGCCGAAGTGGTCGCGGTCGGGGAAGACCTCGTCCTGGTTGGGCAGGTTGGCGCCGCCGCTGTCCACCAGATAGACGCAGGGCAGGCGGTTCTGCTCGGCGATCTCCTGCGCGCGCAGGTGCTTCTTGACCGTGATCGGGTAATAGGTGCCGCCCTTGACGGTGGCGTCGTTGCAGACGATCACGCACTCGACACCCTTGACGCGGCCGATGCCGGCAATCATGCCGCCGCCCGGCGCGGCGTTGTCATACATGTTCAGGCCGGCCAGCGGCGCGATCTCCAGGAAGGGCGTGCCGGGATCGAGGAGCAGCTCGACCCGCTCGCGCGGCAGCAGCTTGCCGCGCGCGGTGTGCTTGGCCCGCGCCGCCTCGCCGCCGCCCTCGGCAATCTTGGCCAGGCGGGCGTTCAGATCGTCAAGCTGGCTGCGCATGGCCTCGGCATTGGCCTTGAAGTCGGCCGAGCGGGCATTGAGCTTGGTGGTGATGAACGGCATGGAGTCTCCTGGGCGCCTTGGCTTGAGCAAGGCTCAATAAGTTCTGAAAGCTGCGCTGTCAATACTCGAAATCACATCGAGGCGCCAAGAATAAATGAGTTGCCGACGCGGCACAAGCATGACTTGAGTCTTACTCAACTCTTGTGCAGAATCAGTCCCATGACACGCAAGGCACCGCCCCTGACACCGCCGCAGCCGCAACGCCGTGCGCCGGCCAGCGCCAAGTCGGAGCAGCGCGTCAAGGACATCCTGCGCGTTGGGCGCGAGGTGTTCGCCACCACCGGCTACGAGCGCGCTACCACCACCGAGATCGCTCGCCGCGTGGGCGTCTCGGAAGCTACGGTGTTCACCTATTTCCGCAGCAAGCGCGAGCTCTGCATGCGGGTCATCGGGGATTGGTACGACGAGATCATCGCCGCCATCGAGAGCGGTCTGCCGCGCAAGGCGCCGGTGCGCAGCCAACTCGAGTTCATCGTGCACACCCATCTGCGGCTGTTCCTGATCCAGGGCACCGGCCTGTGCGAGTTGGTACTGTCGGAAGGCCGCAAGCGCGAAGCCGCGACGACCGGTGAGCATGACGCCGAGTTCGGCGAGGCCTTTGTCGAACTGCAGCGGCGCTATACCGCGCCGCTGATGGAACTGCTGGCGCAGGGCCAGGCCCAGGGCCAGATTCGCCAGGACATTCCGCTGCGCCTGCTGCGCTCGCTGGTCTTCGGGCCGATGGAGCACATGCTGTGGGAAGTGGTGATCGCACGCCGCCAAATCGATGTGGACCAGAGCGCACGCGATCTGGTGGCGCTGCTGTGGCCGGCATTGCAGGCCCCTGATGCGGAGCTTCGGGAACTCCGCCAGCTGCGTGAGCGACTGATCACCGCGCTGGCAGCGCGCTGAGCGCGTACAAAACTCCCAAGCAGTGGCGGCATGACGCGTTGATGACGCGTCCGTGAATCGCACCCCCGAGCGGGCGCAGAGCGATACACGCGGCACCCCTGGCCGGACTGCTGCCCCATCGCCAGCACAACAGGGAAGTACGGGCTCAAACGCTAACGATTCATTGAATCGGCGCATTCACTGAACCGACACGCGCACGACACAGGTGGCGCCTAGATTTCGCCCGACCCGAGGCAGCAAGCCATCGCCCGCTGCCTCCCTGCGAAAGAAACCATCCCATGTCTTCCCACCCCACACGCGCCAGCGTGGTCCCAGGAGCCTCGTCATGAGTCGTCGCGATTTCCTCAAGCAAGTGGCCCAGGCCGGCGGCGCCAGCGCCGTGCTGGCCAGCTTCCCGCCAGCCATCCAACGCGCACTGGCCATCCCCGCCAACCAGCGTACCCGCAGCCTGCAGGACGTCGAGCACATCGTCGTGCTGACGCAGGAGAACCGCAGCTTTGACCACTACTTCGGCACGCTGGCCGGCGTGCGAGGCTTCGGCGACCCCTTCCCCATACCGGTGAAGGATCGCGCCAATCTGTTCAACCGCAAGACAGTGTTCACCCAGCCCAGCGTCGGCGGCGCACCGGTGCCCGGCCGCCCGAACTGGCCGCAGAGCCGTGCGATCGCACCCTTTCATCTGAATACCGAACAAGACTTTTCCGTGATGCGCGTGGCGGGCACACCGCATGCCTGGGCTGACGCACAAGCGGCCTGGGACCTGGGCCGCATGGACAACTGGTGCGCCGCCAAGCAGAACCATTCATTGGGGTATTACAAGGAGGCCGACCTGCCGTTTCAGTTCGCTCTGGCGCGCGCCTTCACGCTGTGCGATCACTACCACTGCGCGACGCAGACCGGCACCAACACCAACCGCTTGTTCCTGTGGACCGGACACAACGACCCCATGGGCGTCGCCGGCGGCCCCTCCACCGACAACAGCCGCGACAACTTCAACACCGACCCGAACACCGACTACCGCTGGACCACCTATGCCGAACGCCTGCAGGGCGCGGGCATCAGCTGGCAGGTCTACCAGAACGCGGCAGACAACTTCACCGACAACCCGCTGGCCGGCTTCCGCCCCTTCCGCAATGCCTGGTACCAGCGGCCGGGCTACTCGCAAGCGCTGCGCGACCGTGGCGTCAGCACCCGCGACCTCGATCTGCTCAAGGCCGACGTGCTTGCCAAGCGCCTGCCCCAGGTCAGCTGGATCGTCGCCACAGCCGAAGGCTCGGAGCACCCGGGTCCGTCCAGCCCCGCGTCTGGCGCCGACTACACCGCACGCGTGCTGGATGCGCTTACGGCCAATCCCGAGGTCTGGAGCAAGACCGTCCTGATCGTCAACTTCGACGAGAACGACGGCTTCTTCGACCACATGCCGCCGCCATCGGTGCCGTCCTACCTCAGCTACGACGCGGATCCCGCCAAGTCCAGGCTGGCCGGCGCCTCGACGGTGGACACCACCGGCGAGTACCACCACATCCTCAACGGCGCCGATGCGCGCACGCTGAACCGCCCATACGGCCTGGGGCCGCGCGTGCCGATGTATGTGGTCTCGCCCTGGACGAAGGGCGGCTGGGTGAACTCGCAGGTGTCCGACCACAGCTCGGTTCTGCGCTTCATCGAGGCACGCTTCGGCGTCAGGGAGCCGTTGATCAGTCCCTGGCGTCGCGCCGTCAGCGGCGATCTGCAATCCTGCTTCGACTTCGCCAACCCCGAGGACAACGGCTTCATGCAGTTGTTGCCCGCCACCTCGGCACGTCGCGCCAAGGCACTGGCCCTGCCCGGCACCAAGGTGCCTGCCGTCCCGACCAGCCTCGTCGCCCCGGTGCAGGCCGCAGGCGTGCGCCCGGCGCGCGCCTTGCCGTACGAGCTGCAGGTGCAGGCCACGGTCGCCACGGGCAGCGTCTCGCTGAACTTCGTGAACCAGGGCGAGGCCGGCGCGGTCTTCCATGTCTACGACCGCCTGGCCCTTGACCAGCTGCCGCGCCGCTACACGGTGGAGGCCGGCAAGCAGTTGCAGGGCAGCTGGAGCAGCAGCGGCGCCTACGACCTCTGGGTGCTGGGTCCGAACGGCTTCCACCGCCATATTGCGGGCGATGTGCGCCGCGCCGGCGACGCCGCCCTGCCTGAGCTGCGCCTCACCGCCCAGCGCAGCAGCAACGAACTGCTACTGGAGCTGATCAACGACGGCGGCCAACCCTGCACCTTCCATCTGGTGGCCAACAAGTACTTCCCGGCCACACCGAACGAGCTGCGCGTTGTCGCACGCAGCCGTACGGCCCTGCGCCTGCCCCTCACAAGCAGCCAGAACTGGTACGACTTCAGCCTGCGCATCAAGGAACTGCCGGGCTGGCTGCGCCGCTTCGCGGGCCATCTGGAGAACGGCCAAGCGTCCATCAGCGACCCCGCCATGCAAGGCGCGGCGCAGCTGGACCAATTCCGCGTCTGAAACCTCATCCCTGCATCCACACCATCATGAAGACTCGAATCCGAAACCTCCTCGCCGCCAGCCTGCTGGCCGCGCTGAGCAGCCTCAGCCACGCCAGCCTCAGCTTCGGCAGCAACCTCGTCGTCAACGGCGACGCCGAAGCCGGAACCGCCAACTGGCTGACCTACGACAGCTACAGCACCATCCAGTCGGTCAGCTATGGCAACAACTGGGTCAAGCCCAGCGAGCCCGGCCCCGGCAAGCGCGGCAGCAAGATGTTCACCGGCACCGGCGCCTATGCGGTTGCCTACCAGATGCTGAATCTCGGCGGCCCGTCCACCCAGGCCCTGAACTACAGCCTGAGTGGCTGGCTTGGCGGCTGGGCTGCCCAGGGCGACAACGCGCTGTTCTACGTCTCCTTCCTTGGTGACGACGGCAGCGAGATCGGCAATGCGTCGATCGGACCGGTCACGTCGGCCGAGCGCCGCAACACCACAGGCCTTTGGTACCGAGAGACTCTGGGCCTGCTGCCGGTCGGCACCAGCTCGCTGGGATTCTGGCTGTCGATGGAACGCCAGGGCGGCGGCGACAACGACGGCTATGCCGACAACCTCGCCTTCGTTCTGCAGGCGCCGGCCCAGGTGCCCGAGCCGGCCAGCCTGGCACTGCTGAGCCTGAGCCTGGGCCTGCTGGCCCTGCAGCGCCGCCGCGCCAGCCACTCCTAACCCGCGAAAGACCTGCCCTGCGGGGCTGTTGGGCTGCCGGCAGCCCAACAGCCCCTGCGCTTGCACAAGCGAGCGGCAAAAGCTGGCAGTACCATCGGGGCAGAGTTCCAAGGGAGGGCCACCGATGAAATCGCCGCTGCTTTCGGCATTCCGACTCCTTGCACTTGTTGCCGGCATCGGCAGCGCCAGTGTCAGCCTGAGCCAGGCACAGACGGACGTTCAGGATTGGCAGTACCGGGTGCAGGCGGGAGACACCCTGCTCAGCTTGAGCGACAGCCTGCTGGAGCCTGAGCACGGCTGGCGCGACCTGATGCGCCACAACCGCATCGCCGATCCGCAGCGCCTGCGCCCGGGCAGCACACTGCGCATGCCCATCGCCTGGCTG
>NZ_JBILQK010000036.1:0-35992 GCF_044373315.1 Roseateles sp.
CCGCCTTGTCCGCCGTGGCGGTCGTCTTCGTCTTGCGTGGCATTCATGCTCCTTGTCGACATGCTATGCCTCACACACAAAATTTCTGACAGGTTCCCTACGCTCGTGCTGACTCGCAAACTACTGCCAGAAACAGACACCTCAGCCGGCAGCACCAAGCCGACTGGGCTCAGGAGTTGCACCGACTGGGCCGATGCTGCCTCCAACTCGCCGTCAAAGGTCGCCGTGAATGCAGTTCCGCGCGGCACTGCCGGAGACGATTCAGAAGGCGCATGGCTGATCATGCGCAGAACTGGCGTGTCTGCGCCACCGCAGGCACTCAATGCAAGGCTGGTGCATAGCACCCAGGCTGTGGCAGCACGAACGTTGATCATCAGTTCCTCCCTCCCAAAGGTCAGCGCGTGACCCGGACATTCTTCCCACGGCTACGGACATGTCATTTCATCGCTATTTCGCATGCGCTGCGCATCATCGCAGCGCATGAGTGAGCAGCCAACCCTCACTGACGGGGGATCTAACATAGCCCTGCTCTACACTGTCCCGCCGGCAAACACTGCCCAATCCCACTGAACAAAGCCCTCTTCAGAGGGCTTTTGACCTTTCCAGCATTCTTTGCCCTCATGAGTCAGACCTCGGACTTCAGCGCTCACACGCCGGTGATGGCGCAGTACTTCCGCATCAAGGCCGAGCACCCGGACGTGCTGGTGTTCTTCCGCATGGGCGACTTCTACGAAGTCTTCTACGACGACGCTCGCAAGTGCAACGCCTTGCTTGACATCACGCTCACCCAGCGCGGCCAGAGCGCCGGCCAGCCGGTGGTCATGGCCGGGGTGCCGGTGCATGCGCTGGAGAGCTATCTGGCCAAGCTGATCCGCCTCGGCGAGGCCGTCGCGATTGCCGAGCAGGTGGGCGATGTAGCCACCGCAAAAGGACCTGTGGAACGCAAGGTGGTGCGCGTCGTCACGCCTGGCACGGTCACGGACACCGAGCTGCTGGCCGACAAGCAGGACTCGATCCTGCTGGCCGTGGCGACACAAGGCAAGACGCTGGGCCTGGCCTGGTTGTCCCTGACGCAAGGCCAGCTTGGCTTGTCGGAGTGCAGTGAACGCGAACTGCCATCCGTCCTGGCACGCATGAGCCCAGCCGAGGTACTGGTCGATCGCGAGCGCCAGCCGCAGGCTGTGCTGGCTGCACGGCTACCCATTACCAACCGGCCAAGCTGGCAGTTCGACACCCAGCTCGGCGCGCGCAAGCTGTGCGAGCAGCTGGGTGTTGCCAGTCTGCAGGGCTTCAATGCGCAGGACCTGAAGGCCGCACAGGCCGCCGCTGCCGCGCTGCTGAGCTACGCCGAGCACACGCAGGGCCGGGTGCTGGCGCATGTGAAGAGCCTGCAGGTGCAACGCAGCACCGAGCTGCTGGACCTGCCGCCGGCCACGCAGCGCAATCTGGAGCTGACGCAGACGCTGCGCGGCGAGTCTTCGCCCACCCTGCTCTCCGTGCTGGACACCTGTCGCTCCGGCATGGGCAGCCGTGCGCTGCGCCATTGGCTGCTGCATCCCAAGCGCGAACGCAGCGAGGCGCTGGGCCGCCATGCAGCGATTGGAGCGCTGATCGAGAACGGCTTCGAGCCACTGCGCGAGGCGCTGCGCCATGTCTCGGACGTGGAGCGCATCGCAGCGCGCATTGCGCTGCGCCAGGTGCGTCCGCGCGAACTCACCGGTCTCCGCGCCACGCTGCAAACCCTGCCGAACCTGCGCCACACCCTGCCGAGCGGGGAACAGGGCAGCGCGCTGATCGCCACGCTGGCGCAACACCTGACCCCGGCTCCGCATATCGAGGAGCTGCTGAGCCGCGCCATCGCCGACGAGCCGGCCGTGCTGCTGCGCGATGGTGGCGTGATCGCCAGCGGCTTCGACGAGCAGCTCGACGAGCTGCGCGGCATCCAGCAGAACTGCGACAGCTTCCTGCTCGACCTGGAAACCCGTGAGCGCGCCCGCACCGGCATCGCCAATCTGCGCGTGCAGTTCAACAAGGTGCACGGCTTCTATATCGAGGTGACGCAGGGCCAGGTCGACAAGGTGCCGCTGGACTACCAGCGCCGCCAGACACTGAAGAACGCTGAGCGCTACATCACGCCCGAACTCAAGGCCTTCGAGGACAAGGCCTTATCTGCTCAGGAGCGTGCGCTGGCGCGCGAGAAGCTCTTGTTCGAGATGGTGATCGACCAGTTGACCGAGGAGTTGCCGACGCTCAGCGCGCTGGGCCGCGCGCTGGCCAGCCTGGACGCCCTGGCCGCGCTGGCCGAGCGCGCTGCGACGCTGAACTGGTGCCGTCCGGACTTCATCAACCAGCCGGCGATCGACATCACGGCCGGCCGCCATCCAGTGGTAGAGGCCCGGCTGCGCGAGACCGGCGCAGGCGAGTTCATGGCCAACGATTGCCGCCTTGATGCGCGCACCAAGATGCTGGTGATCACCGGCCCGAACATGGGCGGCAAGAGCACCTTCATGCGCCAGGTGGCGCTGATCTGCCTGCTTGGCGCCATCGGCTCCTATGTGCCGGCCACGGGCTGCCGCCTGGGGCCGATGGACGCAATACACACCCGCATCGGTGCGGCTGACGACCTGGCCAATGCGCAGTCCACCTTCATGCTGGAGATGACCGAGGCCGCGGCCATTCTGCACAGTGCCAGCGATCAATCGCTGGTGCTGATGGACGAGATCGGGCGCGGCACTTCGACCTTCGACGGTCTGGCGCTGGCCGGCGCCATCGCCAGTCATCTACACGACAAGACGCGCGCCTTCACGCTGTTTGCCACGCACTATTTCGAGCTGACCGAGTTTCCTGCCAAGCATGCGCAGGCGCTGAACTGCCATGTGGCTGCGGTGGAAAGCGGCGAGGACATCGTCTTCCTGCACGAGATCCAGCCGGGGCCGGCCAGTCGCAGCTATGGCGTGCAGGTGGCGCGGCTGGCGGGCATGCCGGCAAGCCTGGTGCGGCAGGCGCGCGCCACGCTGGAGGCGCTGGAAGCCAAGGCAAGCGCGGGCGAGGCGCAGATCGACCTGTTCGCTGCGCCGCCTGAGCCTGAGCCGACACCCCCCACTGTCGCCGCCGAGACCGACGCGGCGCTCGCAGCGCTGCATGATCTGGACCCCGACGCATTGACCCCGCGTGAAGCGCTCGATGCGCTGTACCGCCTGAAGAGCCTGAGCCAGAAACCCCACCCATGACCGCGAGTGCCACCGCCCTGCCCAAGACCCTGGTGTTCTCGCACGCGAACGGCTTCGGCGCCGGCTGCTACCGGGTGCTATTCGAAACCTGGCGCGCTGCGGGCTGGCAGGTCTTTGCCCTGCCCGAGTTCGGCCACGACCCGGCCTATCCGGTCAGCAGCAACTGGCCCCATCTGCGCGACCAGCTGATTCATTACATCGAGCGCGAGGTTCAGCCCCAGATGGCACAGCCCGGCCCGGTGATGCTGGTCGGGCATTCGCTGGGTGGCATGCTGAGTCTGCTGGCAGCCAGCCGCCGGCCCGACCTGGCACAAGGTCTGCTGATGCTGGACTCTCCCGTCGTTGGCGGCTGGCGCGCGCACAGCATCCGGGTCGCCAAGGCCACGCGCCTGATCCAGCGCGTCTCGCCCGGCAAGGTGTCGCGCCACCGCCGCCACGAATGGCCGTCGCGCGAGGCGGTGCATGCGCACTTCGCCAGCAAGCACAAGTTCGCCCGCTGGGACCCGCGTGTGCTGGCCGATTACGTGGCCAGCGGCTTCGAGGAGCGAGCTGATGGAATGACGCACCTGAAGTTCCGCCGCGAGGTCGAGACGCGGATCTACGACACCCTGCCCCATCATCTGGATGGCTTGTTGAAGCGTCGGCCCTTGCTCTGCCCGGTCGGCTTTGTCGGCGCCACGCAGTCCGAGGAGTTGCGCCAGGCCGGCGCAGCCGCCTCCAAGGCGCTGGCGAGGCGGCATTTCGTCTGGATCGAAGGCGGCCACCTGTTTCCCTTCGAGCGTCCAGACGATACCGCGGCACTGGTGCTGCAGTTGCTGGATACCTTGCGAGCCGAGCAAAGCCGAGCCTGACGGCATCGCTATAATCGCGCTTTACCACCACAGCGTTCTTGAACCCGAGGCGCTGCAAGACATGACCAAGTACGTCTTCGTCACCGGCGGTGTGGTGTCCTCTCTCGGCAAGGGCATCGCATCAGCCTCTCTGGCTGCTATCCTCGAATCGCGCGGCCTCAAAGTCACCCTCATCAAGCTGGACCCGTATATCAACGTGGATCCGGGGACGATGTCGCCCTTCCAGCACGGCGAGGTCTTCGTGACCGATGACGGCGCGGAAACCGACCTGGATCTGGGCCACTATGAACGCTTCATCACCACGCGGATGAAGAAGAGCAACAACTTCACCACCGGCCAGATCTATATGTCGGTGCTGGAGAAGGAGCGTCGTGGCGACTATCTGGGCAAGACGGTTCAGGTGATTCCGCACATCACCAACGAGATGCAGGACTTCATCCGTCGCGGCGCCGGTCATGGCACCCCCGAAGCGGTGGATGTGGCCATCGTCGAGATCGGTGGCACGGTGGGTGATATCGAATCGCTGCCCTTCCTGGAGGCCGCGCGCCAGATGAGTCTGAAGGCCGGCCCCAACAATGTGGCCTTCGTGCATCTGACCTATGTGCCTTGGATCGCTGCAGCCGGGGAACTGAAGACCAAGCCGACCCAGCACACGGTGCAGAAGCTGCGCGAAATCGGCATCCAACCCGACGCACTGCTGTGCCGCGCCGACCGCCGCATCCCGGACGATGAGCGTGAGAAGATTTCGCTGTTCACCAACGTCCCCGAGTACGGTGTGATCTCCATGTGGGACGTCAACACCATCTACAAGGTGCCGCGCGTGCTGCATGAGCAGGGTCTGGACCAGCTGATCTGCACCAAGCTGCAGCTCAACACCAAGTCGGCGGACCTGCGCCGCTGGGACACCCTGGTGCACGAGGTGGAGAACCCGGCGACGAACGTCACGATCGCGATGTGCGGCAAGTACACCGACCTGTCGGATTCCTACAAGTCCTTGAACGAGGCGCTGCGCCACGCCGGCATCCACAACCACGCTGGCGTGAAGATCGAGTACGTCGACTCGGAGATGCTGACGGCGGACAACATCGATCAGCTGGCGCAGTTTGATGCCATTCTGGTGCCCGGCGGTTTCGGCAAGCGCGGTGTTGAAGGCAAGATTCTGGCCGCGCAATACGCCCGCGAGCACAAGGTGCCGTACTTGGGCATCTGCCTGGGCATGCAGGTCGCGACCATCGAATACGCACGGCACATGGCCGGTCTTGAGGGCGCCAACTCCACCGAGTTCGACCCCGAAACCAAACACCCGGTGATTGCGCTGATCGACGAGTGGCAGGACGCTGACGGCACGATTCAGCGCCGCGACGAAAAATCTGATCTGGGCGGCACCATGCGCCTGGGTGCGCAGAGCTCGGACGTCAAGCCCGGTACGCTGGCGCACGAGATCTATGGTCCAGTGGTGACCGAACGCCATCGTCATCGCTATGAGGCCAACGAGCATTATCTGGATCGCCTGCAGCAGGCCGGCCTGGTGATCTCGGCCATCACCCAGCGCGAGAAACTCACCGAAGTGGTCGAACTGCCGCGCGAAGTGCATCCCTGGTATGTGGGCGTGCAGTTCCACCCGGAGTTCAAGTCCACCCCCTGGGACGGCCATCCGCTGTTCATTGCCTTCATCAAGGCAGCCTTGAACCACAAGAAGGCCTGACAAGAGAGCAACTCATGAAGCTGTGCGGATTCGACGTCGGGATCGACAAACCCTTCTTCCTGATCGCGGGCACCTGCTCGATCGAGGGTCTTGAGATGTCGCTGGAAGTGGCAGGCCAACTGAAGGAAGCCTGCTCTGCCCTGGGCATTCCCCTGATCTACAAGGGATCCTTCGACAAGGCCAACCGCTCTTCCAGCAGCACCAAGCGCGGGGTGGGCATGGAGGCAGGCCTCAAGATCCTGGACGAAGTGCGCCGCCAACTTCAGCTGCCCATCCTCACCGACGTCCATGATGAGTCCCAGGTCGCCGAGGTCGCCAGCGTGGTCGACGTGCTGCAGACCCCGGCCTTCCTGTGCCGCCAGACCGACTTCATCCGTGCGGTGGCAAAGTCAGGCAAGCCGGTCAACATCAAGAAGGGCCAGTTCCTCGCGCCCTGGGACATGAAAAATGTCATCGACAAGGCGCGCGAAGCGGCTCGCGAAGTTGGCCTGTCTGAAGACCGTTTCCTGGCCTGCGAGCGCGGCGTGAGCTTCGGCTACAACAACCTCGTGGCCGACATGAGCAGCCTGGCCGAGATGCGCAAGACCGGTGCCCCGGTGGTATTCGACGTGACCCACTCGGTGCAGAAGCCGGGCGGTCAAGGCACCAGCAGCGGCGGCGCCCGCGAGATGGTGCCAGTGCTGGCCCGTGCCGGCGTGGCAGCAGGTGTGGCGGGCCTGTTCATGGAAACCCACCCGCGCCCGGCCGAGGCCTGGTCCGACGGCCCTAACGCCGTGCCGCTCAAGCATATGAAGGTGCTGCTCACGCAACTGGTGGCACTGGACCGCGTGGTCAAGTCCCAGCCGCTGCTTGAGAACGACTTCAACAGCTGAGTCAAAGCCAAAGCCGCCAGAAACACCACGCCTGCCGAACCGGACGCGAAAGACCCTCCAGACCATGGCCGCCTACATCATTGCCGACGTAACCGTCACCGACCCTGAGCAGATGGCCAAGTACCGCGAATGGTCGACCAAGGCGATGCAGGAACATGGCGCCGAAGTGTTGGTGCGCGGCGGCGAGTTCGACGTGCTGGAAGGCCCCTGGACGCCCAGCCGCATCGTGTTGCTGAAGTTCACCGACCGCGCCGCGGCCAAGGCCTTCTACAACTCGCAGACCTACCAGCATGCCAAGTCGCTGCGCGAGCAGGCCGGCATCATGCGCATGGTGGTGGTCGACGGCATCTGAAGCCTGAAACTGCATCTTGTTCAGCGCTGGTAACGATCTGCCGCCATCATCTGCCCCCACGAAGAATTTCTGACCTTTTGGAGACCCTGAATGAGTGCCATTGTTGACATCGTCGGACGCGAGATCCTGGACAGCCGCGGCAACCCGACCGTCGAGTGCGACGTGCTGCTGGAATCCGGCGTGATGGGCCGTGCGGCCGTCCCGAGCGGCGCCTCCACCGGCTCACGCGAAGCGATTGAACTGCGCGACGGTGACAAGAGCCGCTACCTGGGCAAGGGCGTCCTCAAGGCTGTCGAGCACATCAACACCGAAATCTCCGAAGCCGTGCTGGGCCTGGACGCCTCCGAGCAGGCCTTCCTGGACAAGACCCTGATCGACCTGGACGGCACCGATAACAAGAGCCGCCTGGGCGCCAACGCGATGCTGGCTGTCTCGATGGCCGTGGCGCGCGCAGCCGCCGAGGAATCAGGCCTGCCGCTGTACCGTTACTTCGGCGGCATGGGCGGCGTGCAGCTGCCGGTGCCGATGATGAACGTCATCAACGGCGGCGCCCATGCGAACAACTCGCTGGACCTGCAAGAGCTGATGATCATTCCGGTCGGTGCACCGACCTTCCGCGAAGCGATCCGCTGGGGTGCCGAAGTCTTCCACGCACTGAAGAAGATCATCCACGACAAGGGCATGAGCACAGCCGTCGGCGATGAAGGCGGCTTCGCGCCCAGCGTCGAGAGCCACGAGGCTGCGATCCAGCTGATCCTGCAGGCCATCGACCAGGCGGGCTACACCGCAGGCGAGCAGATCGCCCTGGCTCTGGACTGCGCCGCCAGCGAGTTCTACAAGGACGGCAAGTATGTGCTGGAAGGCGAAGGCGGCATCCAGCTGACGAGTCAGGAATGGACCTCGATGCTGGCCGCCTGGGTCGACAAGTACCCGATCATCTCGATCGAAGACGGCATGGCCGAAGGCGACTGGGACGGCTGGAAGCACCTCACCGACGTGCTGGGCAAGAAGGTTCAGCTGGTGGGTGACGACCTGTTCGTCACCAACACCAAGATCCTGAAGGAAGGCATCGACAAGGGCATCGGCAATTCGATCCTCATCAAGATCAACCAGATCGGCACCCTGACCGAAACCTTCGCCGCCATCGAGATGGCCAAGCGCGCAGGCTACACGGCCGTGATCTCACACCGTTCGGGCGAAACGGAAGACTCGACGATTTCCGACATCGCCGTCGGCCTGAACGCTGGCCAGATCAAGACCGGCTCGCTGAGCCGCTCCGACCGCATGGCCAAGTACAACCAGCTGCTGCGCATCGAAGAGGATCTGGGCGAGATCGCTGTCTACCCGGGTCGTTCGGCCTTCTACAACCTGCGCTGACCATCGTCCCGTCGAGCTTGGCTACACTGCGCACGTGAAAGTCATCGGCCTCATCCTCGCTGCCTTCCTGGTGGCCATCCAAGCCCAACTCTGGTTTGGCAAGGGTGGGCTTGCGCGCGTGGTGCAGCTCAAGAGCGAGGTGGCTGCACAGCAGCAGGCCAATGAAGCGGCTCGGGCACGCAACAGCCAGATCAGTGCCGAGTTGCGCGACCTGCGCGAAGGCCTTGAGATGGTCGAAGAGAAGGCCCGCCTTGAGCTGGGCATGGTCAAGCCGGACGAAATCTTCGTGACCGTGCGTCGCTGATTCAGCACGCTCCCACCCTCGATGGACGCGCTGCTGCAGTCACTCCAACCGCTGTTTGCACCGGCTTTCGAGGTCTTCGGCAGCCCCATCAGCTGGACCGAGCTGCTGGCCTTTGTGCTTGCTGTCTGGATGGTGCTGTGCAATATGCGCGTGCACGTGCTGGCTTGGCCCCTCGCGCTCACCAGCTCGCTGCTGTACTTCCTGCTGTTCTGGAGCGGCAAGCTCTACGGTGAAGCGGCCTTGCAGCTCGTGTTTGCTGCGCTTGCCATCTGGGGCTGGTGGCAGTGGCTGCGCGGGCGCGATCAGCAAGGTCACGTGCTCAAGGTGCGTGTCATGAGTGCACGTGCACGCTGGCTGGCCCTCTCAGCCGTGCTTCTGGCCTGGCCCTTGCTCGGTCTGTGGCTGGATCGCCAGACCGATTCAAGCGTGCCTTACTGGGACGCCTTCCCGACCGTGGCCAGCCTGCTGGGCCAGTACCTGCTGGGCCGCAAGTACCAGGAGAACTGGGGGGTGTGGATGGTCGTCAACACAGTCAGCGTCACCTTGTTCGCCTACAAGGGCTACTGGTTGACCGTGCTGCTCTATGCCGTCTTCATCCCGATGTCTGTGGCGGGATGGCGCGCCTGGCAGCGCCAGTTGCAGCCGGCTTGAGCGACATCGCGATGTCGGCACCAAGCTGGCCGCACCGGACAGGCGGATTGCGCATTGCGATCGTGGGGGCCGAGAGCACAGGCAAGAGCACACTGGCCCAGGCCTTGTGCGCCCGACTGGCTGACGACACCGGCCTGCGTTGCATCCACGTCACTGAGCACCTGCGCGATTGGTGCGCTGCTGCCGGACGCACGCCGCGCGCGGATGAGCAGTTCGCCATCGCGAGGGCACAGGCCCACGCCGTGCAAGCCGCCACCCAAACGCACCAGATCGTGCTCTGCGATACCACGCCGCTGATGACGGCCGTCTACAGCGCACTGATGTTCGAGGACCACAGCCTGTTCGAGTTCGCGCTTGAGCAACAACGGCTTTGCGCTCTGACATTGCTGACGGCGCTCGACCTGCCCTGGGTTGCCGATGGACTGCAGCGCGACGGCCCCCATGTGCAGACGCCGGTTGACCGCCTGCTCCGCAGCACATTGATCGAGGCCGGTCTGCCTTGGTCCCTCATCAGCGGCAAAGGTGAAGCGCGAACCGAAGCTGCGCTGAGTGCGCTCACCCCCTTGCTGCTCGCCAGCAACGGCCCGCGCCAAGGCTTGTTCACCCGGTTGGAGCAGCGCCAGCAGGCCATGCCCGAGCAGGCCTGGTTCTGCCAGAACTGCGATGTGCCCGAATGCGAGCACGCCAGCCTGCGACGCTCGCGTCATCAGGCTTGACGCGATGACCAGCTGACGCAGACACTAGCGGCCGCATCAGCTGCAAACGTTTGCTCACGGAGCCCAGCGCATGAAGATCCGAACCCCTTTCCGCCTGAGGCTACTGGCCTCCTTGCTGCCCGTCGTCGCCCTCGCCGGCTGCGCCGGCTTGGTCAGCGCGCCACCGACGACGCCAGTCGCCGTCAAGGTTCTGGCAATCAACGACTTCCACGGCAACCTGAAGCCGGCCTCCGGCGGCATCCGGATCAAGGACCCGCAAGATCCCAGCAAGACCATCACCGTTCCGGCTGGGGGCGCCGAACACCTGGCTACCGCCGTGGCTCAGCTGCGCAAGGCCAACCCCAACCATGTCTTCGTTGCTGCTGGCGACCTGATTGGCGGTAGCCCCTTGCTGTCGGCTCTGTTCTATGACGAGCCGACCATCGAATCGCTAAGCCTGATGGGCCTGGAAATCACTGCCGTCGGCAACCACGAATTCGACTCCGGCATAGCCGAGCTGCTGCGCAAGCAATACGGCGGTTGCCATCCCAAGGATGGCTGCAAGGGACCGACCCAGTTCAAGGGAGCGAGCTTCAAGTACCTGGCCGCCAGCACCTGGGATACCAGGACGAACAAGACCGTCTTGCCGGCCTACCACGTGAAAAGTTTTGAGGGCGTGCCGGTCGCCTTCATCGGCCTGACGCTCAAAGGCACACCAGAGATAGTGACCCCCGCAGGCGTGGCCGGATTGCGTTTCGACGACGAGGCTGAGACCGTCAACAAGCTGGTCCCGGAGCTCCGTACCAAAGGGATCGAGGCCATCGTGCTGCTGATCCACGAGGGCGGTTTCCCGACGGGCGACTACAACGAATGTCCTGGAATTTCTGGTCCCATCGTCGACATCGTCAAGAAGCTCGACAAGGCCGTCGACCTGATCGTCAGCGGCCACACGCACCGTGCCTACCAGTGCCAGGTCGATGGTCGTCTGGTCACCAGTGGCGACAAGTACGGCACGGTGGTCACCGAGATTGATCTGCAACTGGACCGCAAGACCCGCGACGTCATCGCCGCCAAGGCCAACAATGTAATTGTTCGGACGGCGACTTACGCCAAGGATCCGGCGCAGACGCAACTGATCGCTGCCTACGAGAAGCTGGCCGAGCCGCTGGCCAAGCGGGTTATCGGCCGCATCGACGCCAGCATCGCTCGCGAGGCCGACGCCGCAGGCGCCATGCCCATGGGGCAACTGATTGCCGATGCCCAGCTGGCCGCCAGTGCAGCGGCTGCCGATGGCGGGGCGCAGATCGCATTCATGAACACCGGCGGCGTGCGCGCTGCGCTGACGCGCAGCGCCAGCGGCGAGGTCAGCTACGCGGACGCCTTCGCGGTTCAGCCGTTCTACAACAACCTGGTGACGATGACGCTGACCGGCGACCAGATCCGCCGGTTGCTGGAGCAGCAATGGCGCACTGAAGAACTTCGCGCTGTTTTCCTGCAGGTCTCACAGGGTTTCAGCTACAGCTGGGATGCGAGCAAGCCGCTGGGCGCGCGCATTGTGGCCGGCAGCATGATGCTGAACGGCCAGCCGATTGATGCCGCAGCCAGCTACCGCGTCACCGTCAATAGCTTCTTGTCCAGCGGCGGCGATGGTTTCCGCGTGCTCACCGAAGGCAAGGCGCTGCGCACCGGCATCATGGACGTGGACGCGCTGGAGCGCTACCTGAGCGCCGGCCGCAGCATCCGCCCGCCTGCGCTTGACCGCGTCAAGCGCATCAACTGACGCGCGGGGGCCGCGCCCCTCAGGGCTTGAGCCTGAGAGGCGCGCGCGCCGCCAGCCCGGGTCGGCTTACTGCAAAGTGCCGCTGCCCGGCTGCTGCTGGTGGCCGGCGGTGAAGAGCTCGCCGACGTCCACCGCATCGAAGCGGTAATGCGCGCCGCAGAAGTCGCAGGCAATCTCGACTTCGCCGCGCTCTTCCAGCACCGAATCGACTTCCTCGCGCCCCAGCCCCTGCAACATCGCGCCCACGCGACCGCGTGAGCAGGTGCAGGCAAAGCGCGGACGCAGCGGCTCGAAGCGCTCCAGAGGCTCCTGCCAGAACAGGCGCCGCAACACCGTCTCCGCATCCAGATCGAGCAGCTCTTCGCGCTTGGCACTGGCCGCCAAAATGCCGATGCGATTGAAGGCGTCCGCCAGCTCCGGGTCTTCCTCGGCATGCGTGGCACCCGCCAGATTGCCCTCGCCCTGCACCGGCAGATGCTGGATCAGCAACCCGGCTGCCGTCTCATCGCTGGCCGCAAGCACCAACCTGGTGCTGAGTTGTTCAGACTGGAGCATGTAATGCTCGATCACGGCACTCAGTGACTGCAAGGGCGCGCCTTTCTCGTCACTGAGCGGCACCACCCCCTGATAGGGCTGCTGGCCCGGCAGCTTGTCCTTGGGGTCCAGCGTGATCGCGCAACGCCCCTGGCCGTGAACATTCAGCATGGCCGGCAGACCGGCACCCGGTACTACCTCGCCGACCACCTTGGCCGTGGCGCGGTAGCTCAGGTCCTGCTGCACCTCGACCACAGCCAGCTTGACCGGGCCATCGCCGAAGATCTGCAGCACCAGGGCGCCGTTGAACTTGATGTTGGACTGCATCAGCACCGCAGCGGCGGCCATCTCGCCCAGCAGCTGGCGCACTTCAGGCGGGTAATGCGCATCGGGCTCGCGCCGGCTCTGCAGCTCTTTCCAGCTGTCGGTCAGGCGCACCAGCTGGCCGCGCACCGGCAGACCCTTGAAAAGAAACTTGTGCAATTCACTCATTCGGCGATCTTCTTCAGTTCGGACGCATAGCGCTGTCCATTGCTCACATAGTGCAGCGCGCTGAGCTTGAGCCCGGCGATCTGCTCGGGCGCCAACTCGCGCACCGCCTTGGCCGGGCTGCCGATGATCAGCGACCCATCCGGAAATTCCTTGCCTTCGGTCACCAGGGCACCTGCGCCGACCAGACAGTTCTTGCCGATGCGTGCGCCGTTCAAGACCACGGCGCCGATGCCGATCAGCGAGTTCTCCCCCACGCTGCAACCATGCAGCATCACTTGGTGGCCCACCGTCACGTTCTCGGCCAGCACCAGCGGAAAGCCGGTGTCGGCATGCAGCACCGAGCCATCCTGGATATTGCTGCCGGCGCCGATGGTCAATGAGTCGCTGTCGCCTCGCAACACGGCGTTGAACCAGACACTCACATGCTCACCCAAGTTCACCTTGCCGATCACCTGGGCGCTCTCAGCCACCCAGGCGGATTCAGGAACAGTGGGACGGTGTTCGCCCAGTTGATAGACAGCCATTGAGTTCTCCCGGGCAGGCCCGCATCGAGGCAAAGGGATAATTGTAAGAATGGAACTCCGTGATCGTGCGCTGCAGGTCTTGTGTCTCGTGCCTCCGGCCGACAAAGCACAGGCCGCGCGCAGCCTTTTCGACGCCGCGCAAGTTGGCTTGGCGCTGGACGCGCAGCGCGTGTTCGAGCAGCCGCTGGCCCTGCCCGGCCGTCCCGATCGCCCGCGACTGGTTCCCACGCTGCAGGTGCCGAAACGCTCGCCCTTTACGATCGATGGCCGCGCGGCCCTGCTGCATGCCATCGCGCATATCGAGTTCAACGCCATCAATCTGGCGCTTGATGCGATTTGGCGCTTCCCCGGCATGCCCGACGCCTTCTACCGCGACTGGCTCAAGGTGGCGGCTGAGGAGGCCTTGCACTTCACGCTGCTGAACGATCATCTGCAGACGCTGAACTGCAGCTATGGCGACTTCGACGCCCATGATGGGCTGTGGACCATGGCTGAGCGCACTGCCGGCGATGTGCTGGCGCGCATGGCCCTGGTGCCGCGCACGCTGGAAGCACGCGGCCTGGATGCCACGCCGCCGCTACAGGCCAAGTTTGCCCGCGCCGGCGATCAACGCTCGGTGGAGATCCTCGAGGTGATCCTGCGCGACGAGATCGGCCATGTCGAGATCGGCAACCGCTGGTATCGCCACCTGTGCCGGGAGCGCGGGCTCGATCCGATCAGCTTGTATCCGCAGCTGGTGGCGCAGTACGAAGCGCCGCGGCTGCGTCCGCCATTCAATATCGCTGCGCGCAGCGCCGCCGGTTTCAGCGCCGAAGAACTCGCCTATCTGCAGGCGGGCTGAAGCCACGCCGGTCTCTCTTCTCTCACCCGTTCAAATCCTGTGACCCGTATCCAAGCCAACTTGCTGCTGACCGTCATCGCCCTGATCTGGGGTTCGGCCTTCGTCGCCCAGAGTCATGGCATGGCCGATCTCGGCCCCATGGCCTTCACCGGCGTGCGTTTCCTGATCGGCACGTTGGTGGTGGCGCCGCTGATGTGGCGCGAGTGGCAGGCCTTGCAGCGCCAGGGCAAGCCTTTGGTGCGCAGCGATGCCATGAAGATATCAGGCCTTGGCGCGCTGCTGCTGCTGGGCGCAGCGATGCAGCAGATCGGCATCGTCAGCACCTCGGTGACCAATGCCGGCTTTCTGACGGCGCTATACGTGCCCCTGGTCCCGCTGCTGGGCTGGCTGCTGATGCGCCATCTGCCGCACTGGTCGGTGTGGCCGGCGGCGGCGGCCTGCCTCGTTGGCGCATTCCTGCTCTCTGGCGCCCATGAACTGAACATCGGCACCGGCGACCTCTGGGTGATTGGCTCCGCCTTCCCTTGGGCTTTGCACGTGCTGCTGGTGGGCCGGGTCGCAGACCGCATGTCCGCGCCCTTCCTCGTAGCCGGCGGCCAGTTTCTGGTCTGCGGCCTGATCGCGCTATGCTGGGCCTTTGCTTTCGAGCCCTTTGCCTGGTCGGACGTCCGGGCTGCTGCAGTTCCCCTGCTCTACGCCGGCATCCTGTCGGTCGGCGTGGCCTTCACCGCCCAGGTGGTGGCTCAGCGCTACGCCCAAGCGGCGGATGCCGCGATCATCCTGTCGTCCGAGACCCTGTTCGCGGCGCTGTTCGGCTACCTGCTGATGGGCGATCGGCTGAGCGCCGCCGGATTCGGAGGATGCGCGCTGATCCTGTTCAGCATGTTGGCAATCCAGTTGCTTCCGCTGCTGCGACGCACGTCCCGTGTCACGGCCTGACGCTGCCGAGCAAACTGTCATAGGGTTTTCACCAATCCCTGTCACAGTCTGACTCCAAGCACTCGATGTCCGGGTGCAAGGGAGAGTCTGATGAGTACCGTTCCGCTGTTCCTGAGCCAATCGCAAGCCTATCTGGCACCAATGCCTTCGCTCGATTCCCGTCCGAGCTGCTCGACACCCAAGGTTGAAGCACTGGGCTTCGCGTCCGCGCTCGGCCTGTTCGCTATGTCCGTGTTGGTGGCACTCACAGGCGGCTGAGCCCGGCGCTCAGAGCTCGAAAGCTGTCGTCTTCTTGATGGTGCGCAGCACCAGCATCGAGTTGGAGCGCGCCACCTCGGGCAATTGCATCAGCACATGGGTGTGAAAGCGCTCCAGGTCCTCGGCATCCTTGTAGGCGAAGCGGATCAGGTAGTCATTGGTCCCCGCCACGTAGAAACAGTCCAGCACATCGGGGCTGTCCTGGATGGCCTGTTCAAACGCGGCCAGCGCTGACGTGGTCATACGCTCCAGATTGATGATGGAGTAGCAGGTGCCTTGCTTGCCCACCGCTTTCGGATTGACGAGAGCGACATAGCCAGCAATCACGCCCGCATCCTCAAGCACCTTGACCCGGCGCAGGCAAGCGGACGGTGACAGGTGGACCCGCTGCGCCAGCTCCACATTGGACAGGCGGCCGTTGTGCTGCAACTCGTTCAGGATGGCACGGTCGATCGCATCCAGTTGCACTTCAGAGCTCATGTTTGATTTTTTATGCGGAGACGAGGCCATCCTACCGCATGAAGTTGCGAAACCTGGGGTTTGCCCAGAGCCAAAGCGCCAGCACATTGCGTGACGCCCTGACTAGACTGCATGCTGTCGGGAGTTCACGACAACAACGCTTCGGGAGCACGCAATGAGTCAGCCGATCGTCGACAAGCTCGACGCCTACTGGATGCCCTTCACGGCCAACCGCCAGTTCAAGAAGGCGCCGCGTTTGCTGACTGGCGCCGACGGCATGTACTTCACGGATGACAAGGGCCGCCAGGTGCTGGACGGCATTGCTGGCCTGTGGTGCGTGAACGCCGGCCACAACCGCCCGAAGATTGTCGAAGCCATCCAGAAGCAGGCGGCTGAGCTGGACTTTGCGCCGCCCTTCCAGATGGCCCATCCCAAGGCTTTCGAACTGGCCGAGCGGCTGGTGGAGCTCACACCTAAAGGCCTCAGCAAGGTTTTCTACACCAACTCGGGCTCCGAGTCGGTCGATACCGCGCTGAAGATGGCCATCGCCTACCACCGCGTGCGCGGCGAAGGCGCGCGCACGCGGCTGATCGGCCGTGAGCGCGGCTACCACGGGGTCAATTTCGGTGGCATCTCGGTCGGCGGCATGGTCGCCAACCGCAAGATGTTCGGCACCATGCTGGGCGGGGTGGACCACATCCGCCACACGCACGACCCGGCCCGCAATGCGTTTTCGGTCGGCCAGCCAGCGCATGGCGCCGAGTTCGCCGACGATCTGGAGAAGCTGATCGCGCTGCACGACGCCTCGACCATCGCAGCGGTGATCGTCGAACCCGTCGCTGGCTCCACCGGCGTGCTGATTCCGCCCCAGGGCTATCTGCAGCGCCTGCGCGAAATCTGCGACAAGCACGGCATCCTGCTGATCTTCGACGAGGTCATCACCGGCTTCGGCCGCACCGGCAACCCCTTCGGCGCACAGACCTTCGGCGTCACACCCGATCTGATGACGGTCGCCAAGGGTCTGACCAATGGCTGCGTGCCGATGGGCGCGGTGTTCGCCAAGCAAGGCATCTACGACGCCTTCATGAACGGCCCAGAGCACCTGATCGAGTTCTTCCACGGCTACACCTACTCGGCCCACCCGCTGGCTTGCGCCGCGGCTCTGGGCACCCTGGACACCTATGCCGAGGACGGCCTGCTGACCCGCGCCGGCGAGATGCAGGACTACTTCGCACAAGGCGTGCACTCGCTCAAGGGCGAGCCCAACGTCATCGACGTGCGCAATATCGGCCTGGTCGGTGGCATAGAACTTAGTCCGCTGCCGGGCGAGCCGGCCAAGCGCGCCTTCAATGTCTTCCTCGATTGTTGGGAGCAAGGTGTGCTGGTCCGCACCACGGGCGACACCGTGGCCCTGTCGCCACCCCTGATCATCGAGCGCGCGCACATCGATCGCATCATCGACACCGTGCGCGCAGCCTTGCGCCGCGCGGCCTGAGCGGCGCGCCAGACAAGCACCCACCGCATCGAAGGACTGCCTAGCGCTGACCTATGAGCCTGCTTGAGACCGACCGCGAACTCACGCGCGACTCCTACTACGTGGCCACCGCGGCGCGCAGCCCGGATTTCGCACCGTTGCGAGAGAAGGTGACGGCCGATGTGGCCATCGTCGGCGGCGGTCTGGCCGGGCTGTCGGCGGCCATTGAGCTGGCGGATCGTGGACTCAGCGTGGTGCTGCTGGAAGCCAGCCAGGTCGGCGCCGGCGCGTCCGGACGCAACGGTGGCCAGGCCATCCACGGCCTGGCCTGCGACCAGAGCACCATCGAAGCGCAACTGGGCATGGACGAAGCCCGCCGCATCTGGGGCATGAGCCTGGAAGCGCTGGACCTGATCCGCGCGCGCTGCCAGCGCTTTGGCATCGACTGCGAGTGGCAGGACGGCTACCTCGGCCTGGCCACCAGCGAGAGCAAGGGCCGCGATTTGCAGGCCTGGGCCGAGCGCATGGCCAGCCACTACGACTATCCGATGCGCTGGATCGCACCCAGCGACATCCAGCAGTGGATTGCAAGCCCGCGCTTCAAGGCCGGCGTGCATGACCCGCGCTCCGGCCATCTGCATCCGCTCAAGTACTGCCTCGGCCTGGCGCGCGCCGCGCACAGCCTGGGCGTGCGCATCTACGAGCACAGCCCGGTGACCCGCATGCAACAGGGCCAGACCGTCGAGCTGGGCTGTGCCGAGGGCAGCGTACGCGCCAAGCAAGTGCTGCTGGCCGGCAATGTCTACCTGCAGGAGTACGCGCCCGATCTGGCAGAGAAGCTGGCGCCGCGCATCATGCCGGTCGGCACCTATATCGTCTGCTCCGAGCCCATGGACAAGGCTCGCGTCGATGCCTTGATCCCGAGCCGCAGCGCGGTGTGCGACACCAACTTCGTGCTCGACTACTTCAGGCCCACGGCAGATCAGCGCCTGCTCTACGGCGGCCGCGTCAGCTACAGCACGGTGACGCCACGCTCGCTGATGGCCAGCATGCGGGAACGCCTGCTCTTGAGTTTTCCGCAACTGCAGGACCTGGGCATGCAATATGCATGGGGAGGTTTCGTGGATATCTCGATGAACCGTGCCCCTGATTTCGGTCGCCTGGGCGCACACAGCAATGTCTACTACCTGCAAGGCTTCTCGGGCCATGGCCTGGCGCTGACCGGCCTGGCCGGCCGCGTGGTGGCCGAGGCCATGCACGGCGATGCCAGCCGTTTCGACAGCTTTGCCCGCCTGAAGCATCGCCCCTTCCCGGGCGGGCGGCTAATGCGCATGCCCGCGCTGGTGCTGGGCATGGCCTACTACCGATTGAGGGACATGCTGTGAGTGCCCCGATGACGCAAAGAAAGCCCGTGGTGCTGGTGCCGGCCTGCAACCGCATGATGGGCGACCATCCGTTCCACATGGCCGGCAAGAAGTACATCGACGCGGTGCGTCTGGCCGGCTGCCTGCCGCTGATCGTGCCCAGCAGCACGCCGGGAGAACTGGACGAGTTGCTGGACTTGGCCGATGGCGTGCTGCTGACCGGCTCGCAATCGAATGTGCATCCCAGCCATTTCGACGAGGCGGTGCACAACCCGGAACTGCCCCTGGACCCGACCCGCGATGCCTGGACCCTGCCGCTGATTCCAAAGGCGATCGAGCGTGGCATGCCGCTGTTCGCCATCTGCCGCGGCTTCCAGGAAGCCAATGTGGCACTGGGCGGCTCCTTGCATCAGGCGGTGCAGGAGCAGGCTGGCCTGGCTGACCATCGAGCGCCGCCAGACCAGCCGCCTGAGGTCGCCTATGCCGAGCAGCACCCGGTGCAGGTGCTGCCCGGAGGCACCATGGAGGCCTTGCTGGGCCACCGCCAGATCCAGGTCAATTCCCTCCACGGCCAGGGCGTCAAGACCCTGGCACCAGGCCTGCGCATCGAGGCGGTGGCACCGGACGGCCTGGTGGAAGCGTTCACAGTGGAAGCCGCGCGCGGCTTCAACCTGTGCGTGCAATGGCATCCCGAATGGCAGGCAGCCAGCAACCCGGTCTCGATGACCCTGCTGAGCGCCTTTGGTCAGGCCTGCCGCGACTACAGCGCGCAACTCCACGAACCTCGCCACGACTACAAGCGCGACCCGGAGACCTAGCGCCGCTGACCCCATCCCCGAATTCTTGCAATCCGCAGCCCCGGGCGATGTCGCCCGGGGCCAAGACCAGAAGACAGAGGTGAACCATGGTGGTCAGAAACGAATTCACATTTAGCGAGCTCGAACAATGGTTTCGAGAACATCGCGTCACCGAGATCGAGTGCCTGGTGCCCGACCTCACCGGTGTGGCGCGCGGCAAGATCCTGCCGCGCGAGAAGTTCACCGAGGACCGCGGCATGCGCCTTCCCGAGGCGGTGGTCGCGATGGGCGTGACGGGCGAGTTCCCCGAAGAGGGGCCCTACTACGACGTCATCAGCCCGAATGACCGCGACATGCATCTGCGCGCCGACCCGACCACGGCACGCCTGGTGCCCTGGGCCGTAGACCCGACCGCGCAAGTCATCCACGACTGCTTTGACCGCGATGGCAAGCTGATCCCCTTTGCGCCGCGCTCGGTGCTGCGCCGTGTCTGCGACCTGTTCGACGCCGAGGGCTGGGACCCGGTGGTGGCACCAGAACTGGAGTTCTATCTGGTGGCGCGCAACACCGACCCCGACATGCCGCTGAAGCCGCCGATCGGGCGCAGCGGCCGGGCCGAAACCTCACGCCAGGCCTATTCGATCGACGCGGTCAACGAATTCGATCCGCTGTTCGAGGACGTCTACGCCTACTGCGAGAAGATGGAGCTCAACGTCGACACGCTGATCCACGAGATCGGCGCCGGCCAGATGGAGATCAACTTCTTTCACGCCCATCCGATGGGACTGGCGGACGAGGTGTTCTTCTTCAAGCGCACGGTGCGCGAGGCCGCGCTGCGCCACGACATGTTCGCCACTTTCATGGCCAAGCCCATCGCCGGCGAACCAGGCAGCGCGATGCATGTCCACCAGAGCGTGATCAACAAGAAGACCGGCCGTAATCTGTTCAGCAACGAGGACGGCTCGCCGAGCCAGGAATTCTTTTGGTACATCGGCGGCCTCCAGAAATACATCCCCGCCGCGATGGCGCTATTTGCCCCCTATGTGAACAGCTACCGCCGCCTGGCGCGCTTTACCGCCGCGCCGATCAACATCCAGTGGGGCACCGACAACCGCACCGTGGGCATCCGCTCACCGGTGGCCCCGCCGGCCGCGCGCCGAGTGGAGAACCGCGTGATCGGCGCTGACGCCAACCCCTATGTGGCGCTAGCGGCCACGCTGGCGTGCGGCTATTTGGGCATCAAGAACCGCATCGAGCCCTCGCCCGAATGCAAGGGCGACGCGTACCTGGGCGACTACCAGCTGCCGCGCAGCCTGGGCGAGGCGCTGGAGCTGCTGCGCAACGAGAAGGACCTGGCCGCCGTGCTGGGCGAATCCTTCGTCACCGTCTACACCGAGATCAAGGAAATCGAGTACGCCGAGTTCATGAAAGTGATCTCGCCCTGGGAACGTGAGCATCTGCTGCTGCACGTCTGAGCCTCCAGCCAAGGAAACCCCATGAGCGCAATTCAAGTCCAGCAGGCTGCGCGCGCGGAATCGCGCAGCACGAAGGAGTGGCAGCAGGCCGACTCCAGCCATTTCATCCATCCCTTCACTGATCACGGCGGCCTGGCCAAGAAGGGCGCACGCATCATCACCCGCGCCGACAACATCTACCTCTGGGACAGCGAGGGCCATAAGATCCTCGATGGCATGAGCGGCCTGTGGTGCGTCAATGTCGGCTATGGCCAGCAGGCCCTCGTGGATGCAGCCAGCCGGCAGATGAAGGAGCTGCCCTTCTACAACGCCTTCTTCCAGACCTCAACCACGCCCGCCATCGAGCTGGCGGAACTGCTGGCTGAGCTCTCGCCGCCGCAGTTTCAGCATGTGTTCTACACAAGCTCCGGCTCCGAAGGCAACGACACCGTGGTGCGCATGGTGCGGCGCTACTGGGACATCCTCGGCCAGCCGGAGCGCAAGGTCATCATCAGCCGCAACAACGGCTATCACGGCTCCACCATGGCGGGCGCTTCGCTGGGCGGCATGAGCGGCATGCACGCGCAAGGTGGGCTGCCGATTCCGGACATCACCCATATCGATCAGCCGCATTGGTTCGAGCTCGGCCAGGGTCTGAGCCGCGATGACTTCGGACTGAAGGCTGCTCGCTGGCTGGAGGAGAAGATTCTGGCCGTCGGCCCCGAGCGTGTGGCGGCCTTCATCGGCGAGCCAGTCCAGGGTGCCGGCGGCGTCATCGTGCCGCCCTCGAGCTACTGGCCCGAGATCCAGCGTATCTGCGACAAGTACGGCATCCTGCTGGTCAGCGATGAAGTGATCTGCGGTTTCGGCCGCACCGGCAACTGGTTCGGCTGCGAGACGATGGGCAGCAAGCCCGATCTGATGACCTTTGCCAAGGGCGTCACCTCGGGCTATGTGCCGCTGGGCGGCGTGATGGTGGGTGAGCGCATTGCCAAGGCGCTGATCGCCGACGGCGGCGAGTTCAACCACGGCTTCACCTACTCCGGCCATCCAGTGGCCTGTGCGGTGGCGCTGGCCAATATCCGCCTGATCCAGCAGCTCAATCTGGTCAGCCATGTGAAGCACAACATCGGCCCCTATCTGGCCGAGCGCTTTGCCGAGCTCGACGCGCATCCGCTGGTGGGCGAGACACAGACCTGCGGAATGATGGCGGCGGTCCAGCTGGTCAAGGACAAGAGCTCGGGCACGCCTTTTGCAAGCGAGTTGGAAGTCGGCATGCTGTGCCGCGCCCACTGCTTCGGCAACGGTCTGATCATGCGCGCCGTCGGAGACCGCATGATTGTCGCGCCTCCGCTGGTGATGACCCGCCCCCAGGTGGACGAGATGATGACACTGATCAAGCGCTGTCTCGACCTGACCCTGGACGAGTTGAACCGCAAGGGCTGGCTTTAGCAGACCCAGGGTTTTGGGGCATGCGCGCAGCAGACCCTCGATCTAGACTGATTTCATTTCCCTTCATCCTGCACTCGACTTTCCCGGAGAGCCCTGTCATGAAACTCAAGCTATCGCGTCGTCTGACTGCCTCTTTCAGCCTGCTGTTCGCTGCTGGCGCCGCCTTGCTGGGCGGCTCGGCCCTGGCTCAAGAAGAGGAGAAGGTGCTGAACATCTACAACTGGAGCGACTACATCGCCGAAGACACGATCCGGAACTTCGAGAAGGAAACCGGTATCAAGGTGCGATACGACGTTTTCGACAACAACGAGATCGTCCATGCCAAGCTGGTGGCCGGCAAGACCGGCTATGACATCGTCGTCCCTTCGTCCTACTGGGCCAAGCTGCAGGCCGATGGCGGGTTGCTGCGCAAGATCGACAAGTCGCTGCTGCCGAACTACAAGAACCTCGACCCCGATGTGCAGGCCCAGCTGGCCAAACTCGACCCCGGCAATGAGTTCATGGTGAACTGGCTGTGGGGCTTCACCACCGTGGGCATCAACGTCGACAAGGTCAAGGCCGCGCTGGGCAGCATGCCGATGCCCGACAACGCCTGGGATCTGATCTTCAAGCCGGAATACATCAGCAAGCTCAAGAGCTGCGGCGTCAGCGTGTTGGATTCAGCCACCGAGGTGATTCCAGCCGCCCTGCACTACCTCGGCAAACCGCCCTACAGCCGCAGCCAGGCCGACTATGCCGGCGTGCCGGCCCTGCTGAAGAGCATCCGCCCGCATGTCAGCCTGTTCAGCTCCTCCGGCTACATCAACGACATGGCCAATGGCTCGATCTGCCTGGCGCTGGGCTGGTCAGGTGACATCAATATCGCGCGCCAGCGCGCCATCGACGGCAAGACCGGCCAGAAGATCGAGGCTCTGATCCCCAAGACCGGCGGGCTGATCTTCATGGACGTGATGGTGATCCCGGCCGACGCGCCGCGCCCCGGCAACGCCCACAAGTTCATCAACTACCTGCTTCGCCCAGAGGTTCACGCCAGCCTGACGAACAAGGTCTTCTACGCCAACCCCAACAAGGAGTCGAGGAAGTTCGTCAAGCCCGAGGTCGCGAACAACCCGACAGTCTTCCTCAGCGATGCCGACATGAAGAAGATGGTGGCACCGGACGCCATCAACAACGACGTGCGGCGCACCATGACGCGCATGTACACCTCGTTCAAGACCGGCATCTGATGCGCTGCATCTCAGGGGGAGCATTCGCATGAGCAGCGTCGCAGCGGCATCGCCGTACTTGCAGATCCAAAACGTCGTGAAAGACTTCGGCGGCGGCGCGGTGGCCGTCGACAACGTCTCGATCGACATAGCCAAGGGCGAAATCTTCGCCCTGCTGGGATCTTCCGGCTGTGGCAAGACCACGCTGCTGCGCATGCTGGCCGGCTTCGAGACGCCGACCAGCGGACGCATCGTGCTGAACGGCCAGGACCTCGGCGGCATGGCGCCGCATGTCCGGCCGATCAATATGATGTTCCAGAGCTATGCGCTATTCCCCCATCTGAGCGTCTGGGACAACATCGCCTTCGGCCTGCGGCGCGAAGGTCTGCCCAAGGACGCGATCGCCGCGCGCGTCGAGGCCATGCTCAAGCTGGTGCAGCTCTCCAAGTTCGCCAAGCGCAAGCCGCACCAGCTCTCGGGCGGGCAGCAGCAGCGCGTGGCGCTGGCGCGCAGCCTGGCCAAGAAGCCGCAGTTGCTGCTGCTTGACGAGCCGCTCGGCGCGCTGGACAAGAAGCTGCGTGAAGAAACGCAGATCGAGCTGGTCAACATCATCGAGGAGGTCGGCGTGACCTGCGTGATGGTGACTCATGACCAGGAAGAGGCGATGACGATGGCTTCGCGCATCGCGGTGATGAGCGAGGGACGCTTCCTGCAGGTAGGCGCACCGGCCGAGATCTACGAGACCCCGGCCAATCGTTTCGTTGCCGACTTCATCGGCAACGTCAACCTGATGGACGGCGCCCTGACCTGCGACAACCCGGATCACGTCATCATCGACAGTGCCGACTGCCGCCACTACGTGGGCCACGGCATCACCGGCACCGAGGGCATGGCCGTCACTGTGGCGCTGCGGCCGGAGAAGATCCACCTCACGCGCAGCAAGCCCGAAGACCCTTTCAACACCGCCTGCGGCGTGATCCAGGATCTGGCCTATTTCGGCAGCTTTACCGTCTACCGCATCAAGCTGGCCAGCGGCGCCATGCTCAAGGTGTCGGTCAGCAATGTGCAACGCCATCGCGACGACGAGCTGAGCTGGGGCGACGAGGTCTGGGCGCACTGGTCACGCAATGCCCATGTGGTGTTGACACACTGAAGCCATGAGCATCGCCTCCGTCCTCAACAGCGCCAAGCAGCGCCTCAAGCGCCTGCTGAGTGGCCGCACCGCCGTCATCAGCCTGCCCTATGCCTGGCTGCTGCTGTTCTTCGCCCTGCCCTTCCTGATCGTGCTGAAGATCAGCGTCTCGGAGATGGAGACGGTCCATTTCAAGGACCTGATCCGCTATGCCGACGGCATGCTTCAGCTCACGCTCAAGCTGGGCAACTACATTTTCATCACCGAGGACGAGCTCTACGTCACGGCCTACCTCACCAGCCTGAAATTCGCGGCCCTGACCACGCTGGGCTGTCTGATCATCGGATATCCCTTCGCCTACTTCATGGCCCGCGCTCGCGCCACCGTGCAACCGGTGCTGCTGATGCTGGTGATGCTGCCCTTCTGGACCTCGTTCCTGCTGCGCGTCTATGCCTGGAAGGGGCTGCTATCCGACCATGGCTGGGCAGCCGACATCATCGTCGCCCTCGGCGTGGACCAGCTGCTGCTGGCTGGCGGTCTGATCAGTGCACCGGGCAAGCTGATGAACACGCCCTTCTCGCTACTTCTGGGCATGGTCTACACCTACCTGCCCTTCATGATCCTGCCGCTGTACGCCAACCTGGCCAAGCTGGATCTGCGCCTGCTGGAAGCCGCAGCCGATCTGGGCGCCACGCCCTGGGTCGCGTTCTGGAAGATCACCGTGCCGCTGTCCAAGGCCGGCATCATCGCCGGCTCGATGCTGGTCTTCATTCCCTGCGTGGGCGAGTTCGTGATTCCCGAGCTGCTGGGCGGCCCGCAGACCTTGATGATCGGCCGCGTGCTGTGGGATGAGTTTTTCAGCAACAACGACTGGCCGATGGCCTCGGCCGTCGCGGTGGTGATGGTGCTGCTGATCATCGTGCCGCTGGCGCTGTTCAACAAGTACCAGGCCGAGGCGCAGGACAGGCCGGGAGGACGCCCATGAGCGGCAGCACCTCCACCCGCTTGACACGCTGGTTCGGCCGCAGCTGGCTGGGCCTGGGCTTTGCATTCCTGTACCTGCCCATCGTGGCGCTGATCATCTATTCCTTCAACGACTCAGCCCTACCCTCGGTCTGGGGCGGCTTCACACTGAAGTGGTATGCCAAGCTGGCCGAAGACCGCGAGATGCTGACGGGCTTGTGGCTGTCGCTGAAGATCGCCTTCTTTACCGCCTGCGCCTCGGTCGTGCTGGGTACGCTGGCCGCCTTCGCGCTGGTCAAATACCGCCGCTTCAAGGGCCGTACCCTGTTCGCCGGGATGATCAGCGCGCCGCTGGTGATGCCTGAGGTGATCGTCGGCCTGTCGCTGCTGCTAATGCTGGTGTCCTTGCAACGCGCGTTGGGCTTTCCGGAACGCGGCGTGCTGACGATCTGGCTGGGCCACCTGCTGCTGGGCATGGCCTATGCCACGGTGGTGGTGCAGGCGCGCTTGTCCGAGCTGAACCCGCAGCTTGAGGAGGCCGCGCTCGATCTGGGCGCTCGGCCGCACCAAGTCTTCCTGCTGGTCACTCTGCCGATGATCGCGCAAGCCCTGCTGTCGGCCTGGCTGCTGACCTTCACGCTGTCGCTGGACGATGTGGTGCTGTCAGCCTTCCTGTCCGGCCCCGGCTCCACCACGATGCCGCTGGTGATTTTCTCCCGCGCCCGCCTGAGCATGAGCCCAAGCATCAATGCCGTGGCCACGCTGATCATCGTCACCGTCTCCATCGGTGTCATCGTCGCCAGCTACATGATTGCCCGCGCCGAGCGGCGTCGGGCCCAGGACATCGCCGCAGCGCAGCGAGGCGCTTGAGCGCCCTTACGCGATTTTCGAACATCAACGATTCAACACAGAGGAGTTCTGCATGAAAGCCCCCCAGCTCGCCGCCCTGACCCTCGCTCTTGCCGCCGCCTTTCCCGGTGCGGCCCAGGCACAGAGCAATGAAGAGCTTCTCAAGGAACTGCGCGCCCTGCGCGACCGCGTCACGCAGCTTGAGAACCGCCTGAAGGCCGCCGAATCCAAGCCCGCGCCCAGACAGCCGCAATGGGGCATGACACCGCAGCAGGTGCAGGACTTCAACCGCATCGCGGTCAAGACCGAGGCCCTTGAAGACGCCCAGGAAGCGCAGGGCTACAAAGGCCTGAAGATCAGCGGCTATATGGAGCCCGCCTATATCTACAACAAGGCGCAGAACCGCGCCGGCTTCCAGTTCATCAACAACGTCGGCGACGACGGCTACAACTACGACAACTCCTATTTCGGCACCGCCGCCATCGAGTTTCTGAAGGAAACCGAATCCGGCACGCGCTACAAGCTGACACTGAGCCCCAACCGCGGCACCGATGCGGTGATCGGCAACGGTGGCTTCGTGCAGGAAGCCAGCATTTCGGTGCCGCTCGGAAATCTGCAGACGCGCATGATCGCCGGACACATCCCGGACTGGTCCGGCTATGAGTTCCTGCAGCCCACACTCAACAAGCTGATCACGCACAACCTGTTGTTCGACTTCACGCTGCCCACCGCCTATACCGGCGCCGGCATCGAGCTGACGCGCGGCAAGTGGCTCAGCAAGGCCATGCTGGCGAACATGAACGCCTCGAAGAACGCTGCAGGCGAAAAGGCCCCGGTGCTGGCCTACCGAATCGATTACGCGCGCGGCGAGTTCAAGGGATTCGGCTTCGCCGGCGTACATGGCAAGGCAGCCAATCTGGTGGGCGGCACACGCAACACCGCACTGGATCTGTTCGAGATCGACGGCTACTTCATCCGCGGCGACTGGACCGTTCAGGGCCAGTTCAGCTATGGCCAGCAGAAGCAGGCCTCGATCACGCCCGACCCGGTCACTGGCGAGCTCCGCTCGGCCAAGTGGATGGGCCTGTCTGCCTTGGCGGCCTACAAGCTGACGCCGCGGCTTGAGCTGATTGCCCGCGCGGACTATCTCAAGAACAACAAGAACGGCGGCGGGCTGTTGGGCTACGGATCCGACGTTCGCAACGGCATCGGCCCCGAGGTGCTGGGTCGCGACGCCATGAGCGGCGATTTGGTGTACGGCGATACCGAGAAGGGCGTGAACCGCACGGCGCTGTCGCTCGGCATGGGCTACGCCTATGACCTGAACACCAGCTTCAAGCTGGAATACCGCCTGGACCGCGCCAACGCAGCCGTGTTCGAAGACGTCAAGGATGGCAGCTTCCGCAAGAGCAACAGCGTCTTCGGCGCTTCGATGGTCGTGAAGTTCTGAGGTCCGCATGAGTGCCACCAGGATCAACTGGCATGAGCGCGCCGCGGCGCTGCGCATCGATGGACGCCCGCTGATCGGCGGCCGCCGTGTCGACACGCAAAGCGGCGAACAATTCGACTGCATCTCGCCGATTGACGGGCGCGTGCTCGGATCGGTGTCGCGCGGACAGGCGGCCGACATTGACACGGCCGTGCAATGCGCGCGTTCCGCCTTCAACGATGGCCGCTGGGCGGCGCGTCCACCAGCTGCACGCAAGCGCGTACTGCAGCGCTTTGCCGACCTGATCCTGGCGGCCAAGGACGAGCTGGCGCTGCTGGAGACGCTGGACATGGGCAAGCCCATCCAGTACGCGCTCAGCGTCGATGTGCCGGCCACAGCGCGCTGCATCGCCTGGTACGCCGAGGCGGTGGACAAGATCTACGACGAGATCGCGCCAACCGGCGCCAATGCGCTTGCCTTGATCCAGCGTGAGGCAATGGGCGTGATCGGCGTGATCGTGCCCTGGAACTACCCGATGATCATGGCCGCCTGGAAGCTGGGCCCCGCGCTGGCGGCCGGCAACTCGGTCGTGCTCAAGCCCAGCGAGAAGTCGCCGCTGACCGCGCTGCGCCTGGCGGAGATCGCGCTGGAAGCCGGCCTGCCCGAAGGCGTCTTCAACGTCGTCCCGGGCTTCGGCCATGAGGCCGGTGAAGCGCTGGCCCTGCACATGGATGTGGATGCGATCGGCTTCACCGGTTCCACCCGCGTCGGCCGCAAGATGCTCGAGTATGCAGGCCGATCCAACCTCAAGCGCGTCTACAACGAGCTGGGCGGAAAGTCGGCCTTTCTGGTGTTCCCGGACTACGAAGACATCGCACTGGCGGCCAAGACCGTGGCTGGCGCGATGTTCTTCAACCAGGGTGAAAGCTGCAACGCGCCCTCGCGCGTGTTCGTGCACGAGAGCATCGCCGATGAGTTCGCCGCCGTCGTCGCGGCCGAGGCGCCGAAGTACGCGCCGGGCGATCCGCTCGACCCTCGCACGGTCATGGGCGCCCTGGTCGACGAAGGCCAGCTGCGCACCGTGATGGGCTATATCGAGGCAGGTCGCGCCGAAGGTGCCACGGCGATGGTCGGCGGCAGCCAGGCCCGCAGCGAGAGTGGCGGCTACTTCGTCGAGCCCACGGTGTTTGCTGGCGTCAACAACCAGATGAAGATCGCCCGCGAAGAGATCTTCGGCCCGGTGATGTCGCTGCTGCGCTTCAAGGACGAGGCCGACGCGCTGGCGCAGGCCAACGACTCCAGCTACGGCCTGCAGGCCAGCGTCTGGAGCTCCAATATCGACCGCGCCCACCGCGTGGCACGCCAGCTGCGCGCCGGCACCGTGCACGTCAACCAATACGACGAGGACGACATCACCGTACCCTTCGGCGGCTACAAGCAGAGCGGCAACGGACGCGACAAGTCGCTGCATGCCTTTGACAAGTACACCGAGCTGAAGACCACCTGGCTGAAAATCAAGGCCTGAGCCCATGCTGAGCCAAGCTCTGCAAGACCAATTGCGCGCCGCCGGCGTGCACACCTTGCTGGCGCAGTTCACCGATCTGCATGGCGTGGCCAAGGGCAAGTACCTGCCGCTGGAGCAGCTGGACGCCTTGCTGAGCGAAGGTTCTGGCTTCTCCGGCCCGTCGATCGCCGGGACCGGTCTGGCTCGGCAGGGCCCGCGCAGCGAGTATTGGGGGCGGGGCGACGCCAGCACCGCGCAGGCCCTGCCCTGGATGCCCGGTTACGCGCGTCTGGTCTGCGACGGCTTCGTGGCCGGCCAGCCTTTCGATGCCTGCCCGCGCCAGGTGCTGCGGCGCGCTGAGGCCCGGCTGAGCGCGCGCGGCTGGCAGTTGCGCACCGGCATCGAACCGGAGTTCTTCCTGCTGAAAGCCGATGGTCGCGGCAGCTACGTGCCCATCGACGACGCCGACCGGCTGGACAAGCCCTCCTACGACCTCAAGGCCCTGCCGCGCCAGGCGGCACTGCTGCGCGAGCTGCACCTGGCGCTGCAGGGCTGCGGCCTGCGGGTGCTACAGATCGACCATGAGGATGCACAGGGTCAGTACGAACTCAACTTCGCCTACGACCGCGCGCTGCACAGTGCCGACCGCATCATGCTGTTCAAGCTGGCGGCCCAGGCCATCGCCGAGAAGCATGGCGCGCTGTTCTCGATGATGCCCAAGCCCTTTGCCGACCAGCCGGGCAGCGGCATGCACTTCCATGCCTCGCTGTGGACGGGCGAAGGCCCCACTGAGCGCTGCCTGTTCGACGGCGCCGAGGGTCAGGTCTTGCTGGGCCACTTCATTGCCGGCGTGCTGGCGCATGCGCCGGCGCTGTGCGCGCTGGCAGCGCCCACCGTCAACAGCTACAAGCGGCTGACGGTCGGCGAATCGCTGTCAGGCACCACTTGGGCGCCGGCCTATATCGCCCACGGCCCCAACAACCGTACAGCCCTGGTCCGCACCCTGCCCGGTCGCTTTGAGTGGCGCCTGCCGGATGCCGCGGCCAATCCCTATCTGGCCAGCGCCGCCCTGATCGCCGCAGGCCTCGACGGCATCGACCGTGAGCTGCAGCCTCCGGCAGCCTGCGAGGACGATCTGTTTGCGCTGTCGCTGCGGCAGATCGCTGATCGCGGTATCGCGCTGCTGCCACAAAGCCTGGACCAAGCGCTGGAGGCGCTGCTGGCCGACGCGATGATCTGCGACGCTCTGGGCGAGACGCTGACGCAGCAGTTTCTAGCCCTCAAGCGCGAGGAATGGCTGGACTATGCCCGCCATGTCAGCGCTTGGGAGATGCAGCGCTACGTTGCTGCTTTCTGACCCTTGCTGACCAGGCGCCCGAGCGCCGCCACGCCCACCGGCGACTCAGCCTGCCAGGGCAACACGAAGCAGCGCTGCGCCAGGCCGCCCTGCACCCGCTGCCACTGGCGCCACTCGCCCTGCTTGCGTGCCAGCAGCAGCGCATCCTCGGTCTCGGCGGCCAGGATGCTGCGGTTCAGCAACCAGGCATAGGGCTCAATATCGGCGCGGCGCAGATCGGCCTGCAGCGCCTCAGCCTGCGACACTGGCGTGGTCTCGGGCAAGCTCACCAGCACGATGCGGGTGTAGCCCGGGTCCTGTAAGCGCATCAGCGGCGTCGTGACACGGCCGCCACCCATCTTGCCCTCGAACTCGCGCAGCATCTGGCGGTGGTAGGCCCCAGTCGCATCCATTAGCAGTAGCGAATGGCCGGTGGGCGCGGTATCCAGCACCACAAAAGCGCTGCGCGCCTCGCTGACCACACGCGAGAAGGCATGGAAGACCGCCACCTCCTCGGTGCAGGGCGATTGCAGGTCTTCCAGCAGCAATGCGCGCGAGGCCGCATCCAGACCCGCACGGCGGCTGGCCATGATCTTGTCGATATGGCGTGCCGTCTCGGCCTTGGGGTCGATGCGGTCGACCTTGAGGCCCTCCAACTGGCCGGCCAGTGTCAGCTCCAGATGCGCAGCCGGATCGGTGGTGCTCAGGTGTACCGAATGGCCGCGCTGCACCAGGCCGATGGCCAGCGCGGCGGCCACCGTGGTCTTGCCCACGCCGCCCTTGCCCATCACCATGATCAAGCCTCGCCCCGGCGCCGCCAGCTCGTCGGCCAGCCGGTCCAGACCGGGCATGGCGGCTGCATGGGCGCGCAAGGCGGCCTGGGTCAGCACAGCCTGCTGTGTGAGCACAGCGGCCGTCGGCTCGCCGCCAGAGAGCAAGGCCCGCAGCGCCGGCAGGCCAATGGTGTCGAAGGCGCGCAGCGGCACTTCGGCGCGCGGCAAAGCGGCCAGGGCCGCTGGCATCTCGGCCAAGGCCTGGCGCCCTGCCTCGGCGATGGCACGCGAGACTGCGTCGCTGGCGGCCTGCGGGCTCAGCACGCCGTTGATGATCAGGCGCTGACTGTTGAGCCCAAGCTCCTCCAGTTCGCGGCAGGCGCGGTCGGCTTCCAGCAAGGCGCTGCGCTCGGGCCGGCTGACCAGCACCACACGCGTCTGCGCGCCATCGGTCAGCGCCGCCAGCGCCTCGCGAAAGCGCTGTTCCTGCATCTTCAATCCGGAATGCGGCCCCAGGCAGGAAGCGCCACGGTCGTTGTCCTCCAGGAAGCCGCTCCAGGCCTTGGGCAGGCTCAGCAGGCGCAGCGTGTGGCCGGTGGGCGCAGTGTCGAACACCACATGGTCATAGCCCGAGCCACCAGCAGCCAGCAGGCCGGCGAACTCGTCGAAGGCGGCAATCTCGGTGGTGCAGGCGCCTGAGAGCTGCTCACGCACCGTAGCGCGTTCCTCGTCCGCGGCTTGCTCGCCCAGCTGCGCGATGACCCGCAGCCGGTAGGCCTCGGCCGCCGCCTCGGGGTCGATGTTGATGACGGCCAAGCCCGGCACGCCCGGCACCGGCATGGCCTGGTTCGACAGCGTGACACCCAGCATCTCGTCCAGGTTAGACGCAGCATCCGTGGACACCAGCAGCACCCGCAGGCCCTGCTCGGCCAGCGCCAGCGCCGTGGCGCTGGACAGCGAGGTCTTGCCGACGCCGCCCTTGCCGGTGAAGAAAAGAAACGGAGGAACCGGCTGCAACAGCGCCAGCACAGATGATGTCGATGAGGTGTCCAAGCTTTCATTGTGCGGCCAGCGCCGCGCGCTCGGCACGCGCTGGGTCAAAGCGTTGCGGGCAGCAGGCATGATGCGCACTGCTCAACGCCTGGCCTGCGATGTCCCGTCCTGACCCCTCATCCGTGATTCCCTGGGTGGCCTATGCCAGCCTGGCCCTCAGCACAAGCCTGGTCGGCAGCTATGTGGGGCTATCCAAGCTGCTGGTGCTGGTGTTCCCCGTCTTCCTGCTGGCCTGGCTGCGCTTCGGCATGGCGGCGGTGTTCATGCTGCCTTGGCTGCGGCGTGCGCCGCACGAGCCGCGCCTGGATGGGCGCACGCGCGGCCTGCTGTTCCTTGAATCCTTTCTCGGCAACTTTCTGTTCTCGATTTGCCTGCTCTACGGGCTGCGCGCCAGCTCAGCCGTGGTGGCCGGCGTCATCCTGGCGGGCATCCCGGCGGCGGTCGCCCTCCTCAGCCGCATCGTGCTGGGCGAACGCATCGCGCCGCGCGTGGCAGCCGGCATTGCGTTGAGCGTTGCTGGCATCGCGCTGGTGGCGCTGGGGCGCAGCGGTGACGCGATGGCCGGCACCTCAACCTGGGGCGCGCTGCTGGTGCTGGGCGCGGTGTTCTGCGAAGCCTGCTATGTGGTGATCGGCAAGCGCCTGACGCAGGACCTGCCGCCGCGGCGTATCAGCGCGCTGATCAATCTGTGGGGCCTGGTGCTGGTGACGCCACTGGGCCTCTGGCAGGCCATGAGCTTCGACTTCGCCGCGGTGCAGCCCGGCAGCTGGGGCCTGCTGCTGTTCTACGCGCTTGCCGCCAGCATGGTGACGGTGTGGCTGTGGATGCACGGCCTGCAGCATGTGCCGGCCGCGCGTGCCGGCGTCTTCATGGTGTTTCTGCCGGTGGCCACGGCGCTGGTGGGCCTGCTGTGGCTGGGCGAGTCCATCAGCCTCCTGCAGGCCCTGGCCTATGCGCTGGCGCTGGCCGGCGTGCTGCTTGCCACCTGGCCCGACAGCCCGACCCGGCCGCAGCGCATGACTGCCCTATGAAAAGTGATGGTGACCAGCTCAACAAGCCCCTACGCATCGCCGACAATCATTGCCGCTTTCCTGCCGACGCCCGAGCCCGAATGACTGACACGTTCCCCGCTGCCTGCTGCGCGCCCACCGATGCCGCGTCCTGGCACCACTGGGTCGGCCGCTTCGCCGAACTGCTGCAGGCCGCGCCCGAGGGCGCAGCGCCGCCCACCCGCCCACGCGACGCTAAACGCCAGTGCCTGGTCTTTGCCCCGCACCCGGATGATGAATGCATCGTCGGCGCGTTGCCGCTGCGCCTGCAGCAGGAGAGCGGCTGGCAGGTCACGGTGGTGGCTGTCACGCTCGGCAGCCAACGCGAACGCCGTGAGGCTCGCCGTGCCGAGTTGGGCACGGCCTGCGCGCACCTCGGCTTTGAGCTGTTGATCCTGGGCGACGAAGGCCTGGAGCGCGTGCGCCCCGATACCGCGGATGCCGAGCCCGCGCTGTGGCGCAGTCATCTCGACCGCGTGGTGCAACTGCTGACGCGCGTCAGGCCCACGCTGGTGCTGGCGCCGCATGGCGCCGACGCCAACGCCACGCATATCGGCGTGCACCAGCTGATCGTGCAGGCGCTGGCACAAGCCCGCTATGCCGGGCTGCTGGCGCAGACCGAGTTCTGGGCGCCCCAGCCCGCACCCAACTTCATGGTGCAGACCAGCATCGCCGACACGGCACGGCTGGTGCAGGCGCTGGCCTGCCATGTGGGCGAAGTGGCTCGCAGCCCGTATCACCTGCGCCTGCCGGCCTGGATGGCAGACAACGTGCGCCGCGGCGGCGAGCTGATCGCCGGCGCCGGCAGCGAGCCGCCCCGCTATGCCTTCGCCACGCTCTACGGACTGAGCCGCTGGGCCGATGGCGCCAGGCAGAAGGACCTGACCCCGATGTTCTGCGACAGCGCTACCGCGCTGGAACTCTGACCCCGCAAGGCCTGACCCAGATATGAGCACCCCACCGACCCATCTGCGCATCCACCAGCTCGCCGGCCTCAAGCCCGGCCCGCGCCTGATCGTCACCGCTGCCGTGCATGGCAACGAGGTGTGCGGCATCAGTGCCATTCAGCGCGTCCTCGCTGAGTTCGACAGCGGCGCGCTGACGCTGCTGCGCGGCACGCTGAGCATGATCCCCATCGTCAACCCGCTGGCGCATCAGAAAGGCCAGCGCGAAGGCGAGCGCAACCTGAACCGCAATCTGCGCCCGGCGATGATTCCGCAGGACTTC
Organism: Roseateles sp.; assembly: GCF_044373315.1. Lineage (GTDB taxonomy): Bacteria > Pseudomonadota > Gammaproteobacteria > Burkholderiales > Burkholderiaceae_C > JACDQM01. The sequence goes on from NZ_JBILQK010000036.1 coordinate 34,926, forward strand.
GAGGACCGCATTGCGCGGCAGCTCTGCCCCTGGCTGGCCCAACACGATGTGCTGCTGGACCTGCACTCCTTCAACAACCCCGGCCCGGCCTTCGCTATGCTGGGCCCGCGCGACAACGACGGCGAGCTAGAGCCCTTTGCGCATCAGCTGGCTGAAGGCCAGCTGGCGGCCTGCGTCGGCACCGGCCGCATCGTTGAAGGCTGGCTGTCCACCTATGCGCTGGGGCTGCAGCGACGTGCCGAACGCGGCGGCGACGGCTCACGTCAGCAGGCCCTGGTGCAGGACCCGCATTACGGCGTCGGCACCACCGAGTACATGCGCAGCCAGGGCGGCTACGGCATCACGCTGGAATGCGGCCAGCATGCCGATCCGCAGGCGCCGGACGTGGCCTACAAGGCCATCCTGCGCACGCTGACGCTGCTGGGCATGATTGCCCCGGGCGCCGTAGAGCCGGCTGAGCCCAAGCGCGCGATCGAGCTGCTGCAGCTCTACGAGGTGATTGACCGCGCGCATCCGGATGACCGCCTCGAGCGCGAATGGGCCAGCTTCGACGCCGTCAGCGCCGGCCAGACCGTTGGCACGCGGCATGACGGCACGCCGGTGCTGGCGCCCTCCGAAGGCCGAATCGTCTTCCCGAACAGCCGCGCCCAGCCCGGCCAGGAATGGTTTTATCTGGCACGGCCCAGCCAGAGGCAGCTTTGACCTAGACTGCGATTGAATCCACTCTCTTCGCAGGCCTCATGAGCGGTTCGCAACATGGTCAGTACCGCATCCATTGGCAGGGTGAGTTGCTGGTCGTCAAGTACATCGGTGCCTGGAATGAGGTGGCCGTGCGCAATCTGCATCGAGAAGCTCGCGCGCTGTGGCAGCAGCATGGCGGCGCACGCTGGGGAATGCTGAGCGATCTGCGTGAGTGGGAAGGCGCCACGCCGGAGGCCTTAGTGAATCGCCCCGGGTACCGCGGAGGCCAGTTGGTTTAAGTCAGACGGTCGCGGCCTGACCAGCGCGTTGACGATGGTAATTCGCTTCGAACTCTGCAGGCGGGACGTAACCCAGCGGCCCCATCA
>NZ_JBILQK010000118.1:0-9150 GCF_044373315.1 Roseateles sp.
CCCCCCGTGGGGGCGGCGCCGTTCTAGGGAACGGCCCAGCGAACGGCTCCTCCACTTTGCTGCCCCAGCGTCTCACTCGGATTGCCATCGTCGCCTACCCCCGCCTGTCCAATCTCGACGAGTTCCAGCCGCTGCGCAGCATCCCGGGCGTGCGCCTGACCTGGGCCCGCACGGCCGCCGAGCTGGAAGCGGCCGACTGGATCATCCTGCCCGGTTCCAAGGCAGTGGCCGCCGATCTGGCCTGGCTGCGTGAGCACAAGCTTGACGCGGTGATCGCGCGCCACGCCGACGCCGGAAAACCGCTGATCGGCATCTGCGGCGGCCTGCAGATGCTGGGCGAAACCCTGATCGACCCGCACGGCATCGACGGCAACGCGCCCGGCCTGGGCCTGCTGCCGCTTGTGACGCAGTTCGAGAAAGACAAGCTGCTGCGGCCGGCACGGCTGCGCTTCGCGGCGCAGCTGGCCGCACCCTGGCAGGCGCTGCAGGGACTGAAGCTGGAGGGTTATGAGATTCACCACGGCCGCACGGTTCAGCACCCCGGTATGGCGGCAGCGCCCGAGGCCTTGCACGACGACAGCGGCGGCGTGGTGGGCTGGCAGTCCGGCAGCGTGCTGGGCGTCTATGCCCATGGCCTGTTTGAACAAGCGCCCCTGCTGCGCGCGCTGTTCGGCGCCGATGTGCGCACGCTGGACAGCGTCTTCGACGGCTTGGCCGATTACATCGACCACCACTTCCAGCCCGGCACCCTTGCCGGACTGCTGAACCCTTGAGAGCAAGCATTCTTCCTATGCAAGACCTGATCCCGACCATCGCCCCGCTCGCCCAGCTCAATCCCGCTGGCCTGGCCGGCGCACTGCGCCAGCGCATCGACCAGAAGACCAAGCCGCTAGGCGCACTGGGCCGGCTGGAAGAACTGATGCTGCGCCTGGGCCTGATCCTGGGCAACGAAACGCCCGAGCTGCAGCAGCCACAGCTGGTGGTGTTCGCCGCCGACCACGGTCTGGCGGCCCGCGGCGTCTCGGCCTACCCCAGCGATGTGACCTGGCAGATGGTCGAGAACTTCCTGGCCGGCGGCGCAGCGGTCAGCGTGCTGGCGCGCCAGCATGGCCTGGCGCTGACCGTGGTGGATGCGGGCGTGCGCCATGAATTCGCGCCGCGGCCCGGGCTGGTGATCGCCAAGATCGCCGCCGGCACCGCCGACGCGCTGGAAGAACCGGCCATGACGGCCGAGCAGTGCGCCGCCGCCATCACTGCCGGGCGGAAGCTGCTCGGCCGCCTGCCCGGCAATGCCTTGCTGCTGGGCGAGATGGGCATCGGCAACACCTCGGCCGCCAGCCTGCTGCTGGCACGGCTGGGAGGCCAGGCGGTGGCAAGCTGCGTCGGTCGGGGGACAGGTCTTGACGACGAGCAGCTGGCGCGCAAGACGCAGATCCTGGCCCAGGTGCTGGAACGCCATGCGCAGGCCGCGACGCCGCTGCAGGCACTGGCCGCATTCGGCGGCTTCGAGATCGCGATGATGGTGGGCGCGGTGCTGCAGGCCGCGCAGGAGCGCCGCGTCGTGGTGGTCGATGGTTTCATCGCCAGCGCCGCCGTGCTGGTGGCTGCGCAACTGCAGCCCGCGGTGCTGGAGCGCTGCATCTTCACCCACCAATCCGGCGAGCCCGGCCACCGCCTGATGCTCCAGGCCCTGCAGGCCCATGCACTGCTGGATCTGGGCCTGCGCCTGGGTGAAGGCTCAGGCGCCGCGCTGGCCTGGCCGCTGCTCGTGTCGGCCTGCAGGATCCTGTGCGAGATGGCCAGTTTCGCCAGCGCGGGCGTGAGCGAACGCGACTGATCTGGTGATAATGCGGCGCACAACAGCAAGGGATGGTCATGTCCGATCTGGTGTTCGCCGATGAGCTTCCTGAACCGGGGCCGGGGATTCGGCACAAGCCGCTGGATCCCTGGGTGGTGATGATCGTCGACGACGACTCGGCCGTGCACCAGGTCACCCAGCTGGTGATGTCGGGATTCGAATTTGCCGGCAGACGCCTGGAATTCCTTGACGCCTACAGCGGCAGCGAGGCCCGCGAGATGCTGGCGCTGCGCAGCGACATCGCGTTGATCCTGCTGGATGTGGTGATGGAGTCCGAGCATGCCGGCCTCGACCTGGTGCGCTATATCCGCGAGGAGCTGGGCAACCGCAACGCACGCATCGTGCTGCGCACCGGCCAGCCGGGCCATGCGCCTGAAGAGCAGGTCATCAAGACCTACGACATCAACGACTACAAAGAAAAGACCGAGCTCACCAAGCGCAAGCTCATCACGGTCTTCTACTCGGCGCTGCGCTCCTACCGCGACATCATGATCATCGAGCAGTCGCGGCGTTCGCTGCGGCGCTCGATCGACGCAATCACCAAGGTCTACGACTCGCACAATCTGCGCAGCTTCGCCTCCGCCGTGCTGGAACAGGTCGCGCATGTGCTCGGCTATGAAGCGCAGGGCCTATGTGCCAGCCGGGTCTCGGCCTATGCCGCCACCCAGATGGCGGGCCACCTGAAAGTGCTGGCCGCCACCTCGGAGTATTCGCGCCTGTTGGTCGACGAGGAGGTGGCCAGTCTGCCGGAGGATGTGCGTTCAGCGCTGGATCGTGCGCTGAGCGAGCAGCGCAGCCATTTCGACGAGCGGCATTGCGTCGGCTACTACCGCAGCACGGCCGGCAACGAAAGCCTGCTCTACATGGTCTTCACCGAGCCGGTGGACGCCGACGCGCGCGAGCTGCTGGAGATCTTCTGCGCCAACGTCGCCCTCACCTACGAAAGCCTGCTGCTGCGCGAGGAAGTGCAGGACACCCACCATGCGACGGTACACATCCTGGGCGAGGCGGTCGAGCAGCGCGCTCGCGACGGCAGCCAGCATGTGAAGCGCGTCAGCGAACTCGCTGCGCTGATGGGTGAAGCTGCCGGGCTGACGCCTGGCGAGGTGGCGTTTCTGCGCCAGGCGGCGCCGCTGCACGATGTGGGCAAGATCGGCGTGCCCGACCATGTGCTGAACAAGCCCGGCAAGCTCGACGCCGCCGAGTGGGAAGTGATGCAAGGCCACGCGCGCCTGGGCTACGAGCTGCTCAGCAAGAGCGACAAACGCATCCTGCAGCTGGGCGCGACCATTGCGCATGAGCACCATGAACGCTGGGACGGGCTGGGCTATCCGCGCGGCCTGGCCGGCGAGCAGATCAGTCTGCCCGGCCGCATCGTCGCCGTGGCCGATGTGCTGGACAGCCTGCTCAGCCAGCGCTGCTACAAGGATCCCTGGGCCATGGACGACGCGCTGGACTTCATGCGCGAACAGGCCGGGCAACGCTTCGACCCTCAGCTGATTGCCCTGCTGATGGAACGGCTGGACCTGGTGCGCGCGCTTTACGAACGTCATCCCGATCACTGATCTCTGCCGCGCCGTGGGGCGCCAACCCTTTCCCACCCGCCGATGCGCCCGACCCACGAGCTCCGCCTGTTCTTCATCGCCCTGCAGTTCCTGACCCGCGTGCCGGTACCGGCCTGGGTGGGCTTCGAGCCGACCTGGCTGCAGCAGTGCAGCCGCCACTTCCCGCTGGTGGGCACGCTGGTGGGCCTGTTCAGCGCCGCCGTGCTGGCCGCCGCCCTGCAGCTGTGGCCACCGATGATCGCGGTGCTGCTGGCGATGGCGGCCAGCATCTGGCTGACCGGCGGCTTCCATGAAGACGGCTGGGCCGACACCTGCGACGGCCTGGGCGGCACGGTCAGCCGCGCCCGTTCGCTGGAGATCATGAAGGACTCGCGCATCGGCAGCTATGGCGCTCTGGGCCTGCTGCTGATGCTGGGGCTGAAGGCCGCCTGTCTGTACACCCTGGTGGCGGGGCAAGACCTGACCCTGGCGCTGGCCGGCCTGGTGCTGGCCCATGGCGCCTCGCGCGCCGCACCGATCTGGCTGATCCGCAGCCTGCCCTATGCGGGTGATCCGGACCATGCCAAGGCAAAGCCGCTGGCCACGCAGGTGACGGTCGCAACCTGCCTGGTGGTCGGGCTGTGGGTCGCCTTGCTGGCCAGCACGCTGGCCCTGCTGCTGCCGGACGCGGCGCAGCGCCTGGCCTGGGCGCTGCCCGCGGGCGTGGCCGCCACGCTGTGGATGCGAGCCTGGTTCAAGCGCCGGCTGGGTGGCTATACCGGCGACAACCTGGGCGCCACGCAGCAGGTGGTGGAGCTGAGCCTGCTGCTGGCCTGGGCCGCGCATGTCTGAGGCCACGGGCCACTCCGCACTCTGGGTCTGGCGCCATCCACGTCCGCAGAGCGCTGCCGGCCGCTGCATCGGTGCCGGCACCGATCTGCCGGTGCACTGGCGCCGCGCCAAGCGTCTGGCACGCCGCATCCAGGCCCATGCGCGCCGCTATCGACTGCCGCATCAGGTGCAGACCTCGCCGCTGGCCCGCTGCGCCGATGTCGGCCGCTGGCTGCGCCGCTGGGGCTGGCAGCACCGGCTGGACGCGGGCCTGCTGGAAATCGACTTCGGCGCCTGGGATGGGCAGACCTGGGACCGCATCGGACAGCCCGCGGTGGAAGCCTGGGTGGCGGATTTTCTGGGGCACGCACCCACCGGCGGTGAATCCCTGCAGCAACTCTTGCAGCGAGTGGCCGCATGGCAACCCGGTGCGTGCTGCGTGGTCAGCCATGGTGGCTGGATGCTGGCCAGGCGCTGGTTGCAAGAGCACGGCGAGCGCCGGCCAAGTGCCTTGGAATGGCCGGCGGCGCCGGGCTATGGTGAGGTGTGGCGCCTGGCTTGAGCAGCAAGGCTCAGCCGCGCTCGTTCAGGCGGCCTGCCCGGTCAGCCGCACATACTTCTGCATCAGGGTCTCGCGGCTCTCGACATGTGCCGGGTTCACCGGAATGCAAGCCACCGGGCACAGCTGCACGCATTGCGGCTCGTCGAAGTGGCCGACGCACTCGGTGCATTTGCCGGCATCGATCTGGTAGAACTCCTCGCCCATCGAAATCGCCTCATTCGGGCACTCGGGCTCGCAGACATCGCAGTTGATGCATTCGTCCGTGATCATCAGCGCCATGTCTTCACTCCTCCGTGCGGTTCGCCAGCCGCTCACGCAGCTTCTGCAGCACCAAGGGTGACACGAACTTGGAAACATCGCCGCCCAGCGTGGCAATCTCCCGCACAAAGGTGCTGGAAATGAACTGGTACTGGTCCGAGGGCGTAAGGAACACGGTCTCGACATCGGGCATCAGCGTGCGGTTCATGCCGGCCATCTGGAACTCGTACTCGAAGTCGCTGACCGCGCGCAGGCCGCGCACCACCACCTTGCCGTCGTGTTCCAGCACGAAGTCGCGCAGCAGGCCCCGAAACGGGATCACCTCGACATTGGGGTACTTGGCCGCCAGCTGGCGCGCCGTCTCCAGGCGCTCGTCGAGCGAGAACATGGTGCGCTTGTGATGGCCGGCCGCCACCGCGATGATGAGCCGCTCAAACAGGCGGCTGGCGCGGCGCATCAGGTCTTCATGACCCAGGGTCATCGGGTCGAAGGTGCCGGGATAGACGGCAGTCAGAACGGTCACGGAAGTCAAATTCGGCTCCTTGAGATCGACGCCAGCACGACGGCTGGCGGATTATCCTGCGATGCGGCGCAGCAGCTGATAGTGCACAGCACCGGCGCGGGCGTTCTTCCAGGCCTCCAGGCCCAGCTCAGCCGGCACCGCCAAGGGCTCGGGCGACTCGACATAGAGCAGCCCGCCGGGCACCAGCAAGGGCGCAGCGGCCTTCAGCGCCGGCTCGAACAAGCCGGCATCAAACGGTGGGTCCAGCAGCAGCAGCTCGAAGCGCGCCGGGGCCGAACGGCTCATCCAGCCGATGGCATCGCAGGACTCGATGCGCAGCTGGGCCGGATCGGCCTTGAGACGCGCGCGGCTGGCTTCCAGGCTGCGCGCCAGCTGCGGATCACGCTCCAGCAGCAGCACTTCGGCAGCACCGCGCGAGGCGGCCTCGAAACCCAGAGCACCGCTGCCGGCGAAGGCATCCAGCACGCGCCAGCCGCTCAGGTCCTGGCCCAGCCAGTTGAATAGGGTCTCGCGCACACGGTCCGGCGTGGGGCGCAGGCCGGGGCGGTCGGCCACCGGCAGCTTGGAGCGCTTCCACTGCCCACCGATGATGCGCACCTCTCTGGGCGCGCCGACCGGCGCGACCTGGCGCTTTTTGAATTCGTGCGGGTCGGGTCTCATGGCATCACAGGCGCACCGGGATGCCGCGCTGCGCCATCAGCGCCTTGGCCTGGCCGACCGTGTACTCGCCGTAGTGGAAGATGCTCGCGGCCAGCACCGCATCGGCGCCGCCGAGCTGGATGCCATCGGCCAGATGATCCAGTGTGCCGACACCGCCCGAGGCGATCACCGGCACGCTGACAGCGTCGCTGACCGCGCGTGTGAGCTCCAGGTCGAAGCCGCTCTTGGTGCCATCGCGGTCCATGCTGGTCAGCAGGATCTCGCCGGCACCGAACTCAGCCATCTGGCGCGCCCAGGCCACCGCGTCGAGATGCATGTTTTTGCGCCCGCCATGGGTGTAGACATCCCAGCCCGGCCCTTTGGCCGCCAGGTCTTCGCCGACGCGCCGTTTGGCATCGATGGCCACCACGATGCACTGCGCCCCGTACTTGTCGGAGGCCTCGCGGATCAGCTCGGGCCTGGCCACCGCGGCGGAGTTGAAGCTGACCTTGTCGGCACCGGCATTCAGCAGGCGCCGCACGTCCTCGACGCTGCGAACGCCGCCGCCCACGGTCAGCGGAATGAAGACCTGCGAGGCCACGTCTTCGATGATGTGCAGGATCAGGTCGCGGCCATCGCTGGTGGCGGTGATGTCCAGAAAGGTCAGCTCGTCCGCGCCCTGCTCGTTATAGCGCGCGGCAATCTCCACCGGATCGCCGGCATCGCGCAGCTCGACGAAGTTGACGCCTTTGACGACGCGGCCGCCGGTCACGTCAAGGCAGGGAATGATGCGTTTGGCAAGCATGGCAGGAGAGAAATGGAGTTCCGTTGTCGATCTGAAGCGAGGGGTCAGCGCTGCGCAGCGGCGGGCATGGGCAGACTGGGCGCGGGCTGCGGCTCGGGCGTGCGCTTGTGGCCTTCAGCCTCGGCGAACATATCGCGCACATTGGCACGCGCCAGGCCCTCGAAGTAGGCCCATTGGCCATAGCGCGCACGCAGCACGTCCAGCACCTGCTGCTGGCGCTGCTCGGCTTCGCCAGGCTGGGCCAGCGCGGCGTCGACCTGCGTCTGCAGATCGCGCAGGTAGTCGCGGAAGGTGCGCATATCCGCCAGATTGGCCATCTCGCCGTGGCCTGGCACGACGGCGGTTCCGGCCGGCAGCGTGTTCAGCGCATCCAAGGTCGGAATCCAGCGCTGCACGCGTGCGTCGATCAGGTTGGGCACGCTGGCACGCCACATCAGGTCGCCCAGAAACAGCACCTGCGCATCGGCAACCCACACCGCCGTGTCGCCGCCGGTATGGCCAGCCAGATGCTGCAGCAGGATGCGGCGCCCGCCCAGGTCCAGGCTCAGCTGCTGCTCGTAGCCCAGCTGCGGCGCCTTCAGCCCGGCCACCTGGCGCTTGCGTGCGTCGCTGGCTTTGTCTCCACCGACCAGGCGGAGGTTCTCGGGCTGCAGCCAGTCCAGCACCTGGCGCTGCGCCACCAGCGTCGCCCCGGCTTCGGCAAACAGGCGATTCCCCGACACATGGTCGATATGGTGGTGGGTGTTGATCACATAGCGGATCGGCAGCGGCGTCAGCTTGCGGATTTCCACGAGCAGCGCACGCGCTGCATCCTCCCGGAAAAAGCTGTCGACCACCGCCACGGCTTCCGAGCCGATCACGAAGCCGGCATTGGCGCCGGCCTTGCCCTGGCGATCAATAGCCGCATAGACGCCCGGCCCCAGCGGCTTAAGCTCGAAGGCGGCCTCGGCAAAAGACGGCGCCGCCGCCACCAGCGCCGCACAGCCGGCCAGCGCCAGGGCAACGGCCCTAGCCTTCATGTGCCGCCCGACAGTTCGTCGGCGCGCTGCTGGCCGGCAGCGAAGTCCAGGTCGCCCGTGTAGATGGCACGGCCGCAGATCACGCCCTCGATGCCTTCGCCTTCGACTGCGCACAGCGCTTCGATGTCCTGGATGTTGGACAGGCCGCCCGAAGCGATCACCGGAATCGTCAGCGCTTGCGCCAGCTTCACCGTGGCCTCGATATTGATGCCGGTGAGCATGCCGTCGCGGCCGATGTCGGTGTAGATCACGCCTTCGATGCCGTAGTCCTGGAACTTGCGTGCCAGATCCACCACCTCGTGGCCGGTCAGCTTGCTCCAGCCATCAGTGGCCACCTTGCCGTCCTTGGCGTCCAGGCCCACGATGATGTGGCCGCCGAAGGCCGTCGCCGCGTCCTGCAGGAAGCCGGGGTTCTTCACCGCGGCGGTGCCGATGATGATGTAGCTGAGGCCGTCGTCGAGGTAGCGCTCGATGGTGTCGAGATCGCGGATGCCGCCGCCGAGCTGCACCGGAATCTCGCTGCCGACTTCGCGCAGGATGGCGCGGATCGCCGCCTCATTGACCGGCTTGCCGGCGAAGGCGCCATTCAGGTCGACCAGGTGCAGGCGGCGCGCCCCGGCATCCACCCAGCGCCTGGCCATGGCCGCAGGATCTTCGCCAAAGGTGGTGGACACATTCATATCGCCTTGTTGCAGGCGAACGCACTTGCCGTCTTTGAGGTCAATCGCAGGGATCAGCAGCATGGCCGAGGTTGTCTTTGGGAGTTGAAAAGTGGATGGAAAGTGCGTGAGGGCGCGCGAAGCGAGGTCCCTCAGGGCTTCCAATGCAGGAAGTTGCGATACAGGGCGAGCCCGTGCGCGGCACTTTTTTCGGGGTGGAATTGCGTGGCAAAAATGTTATCCCGGGCCACCGCACAGGTAAAGCGCTGCCCGTAATCGGTTTCGCCAGCGCTGTGGCGCGCATCTAACGGCCGGGCGAAATAGCTGTGCACGAAGTAGAACCAGGCCTCATCAGGCACGCCCGCCCAGATTGGATGCGGCTGCACCTGGCTGACACGGTTCCAGCCCATCTGCGGCACCTTGTAGCGGCTGCCGTCGGGCTGCAGCTGGCC
>NZ_JBILQK010000119.1:0-9009 GCF_044373315.1 Roseateles sp.
TGGCGCCCGAATTGCAGTTGCGGCCGTTGATCGAGTCGGGAGAGTTGCTGTGCATTCGCCCGGACATCAGCGTCGACGTGAGCCTCTATTGGCATCAATGGAAGCTGCAGTCCGAGCACGCGCCAGCCCCAGGCCGGGTCGCTTTGCTGGACCGCATCGGCCAGGCGTTGGCGCAAGGAGCCCGGCACGCGCTGGCGGCCCCGGTCTGAACAAGCCGCGCGTTTCACTCATGCAGCGAGTTGCCTGAGGCTGGCGTGGCGGCAGCCTGGAGCGCGTGCCCTGCGTGCAGCGCTGGTGGGCGCTGCTCCTGTCTGTTCGATGTGGCCTGGGCGAGCCAGAGTGCCGCCAACACCAGCGCGACGATGATGCCGCGTGCAAGCCAGGTCAGATGGTTGCAGTTCATGCTGGGATCGAGGAAGCGATGCCTTTCGGCATGGTGTGACTGCTCAAGTAAGCACCAAGCCTTGCGCTCATGCTGTGAGCAAGTGTGTCAACGGCTGCAGCGTGAGATTTTTCCAACTATGGGGGCATTCACACCCACTTTGGGGATTCAACTTGCACGCTCGAAGCGCACACTTGAACGCAACCATCAGTCGCGTCAAATCTTCTTCAAGAGACGAGGTCCGCCATGCGATTCGCTCCAGCCCTGCGCTTCTTCCGCAAGAGTCCGGCAGCCGTGGTCGAGCCGGATCCGGCCGACCTGGGAACGGCTTTCGGCATGGAGGCCTGTCTGCAAGAGGGCGGCGAATTCCGACCTAGCCAGGCGGACTCCTATGTGCTTGAATCGACTCAGCTTGCGGCACGTGAATCGCTGGAGTCACCGCTTGCGTGGCTGAGCCGCCGCAGCAGCTGAGTTCATTGCAGGCCACAACGCAAAAAGGGCGCCTAGGCGCCCTTTTTTTTTGCTGGAGATTGCCGGCTTCAGCGCACCAGCAGCACTGGCGTATTGCTCTGGGCCATAAGCTTGGTCGCCACCGAGCCCAAGACCAAATTGCCCAGTGAGCTGTGGCCGTGCGAGCCCATGATGACCAGGTCGTACTTGCCCTTCTTCAGCACGCCGGCAATGGTGTCGGCAGCAGGCCCGACCTTGGCGACGAACTCGGCGGCGATCTTCTGCTTGCCGAAGAAGGTGCGCAAGGTCTTCAGCACCTTTTCGGCCTCGTCGTCGTAGTAGCCCTTCAGCACATCCTTGTCGAGCACGGCGGCGGCGCGTGGCGGCACGGCGGGCACTGCGTGCAACACGGTGTACTCGTGCAGGCCACCCAGCCATTCATCGTGGGCTGCCAAGTAAGCCAGCATGCGCTTGGTGTAGGGGCTGCCGTCAACAGGCACAAGAATCTTCATGGTCTCGCTCCTTCGCGTGGTTTGTTGTCTTGCGCGAGTGTCACACAGCGGCAAACGCAGCTCTTGACGGGTGTCAAAGTGCGGCGTCGAAGACCTCGATCACTCGCAGACCATCATGCGCATCGGCCTCGCCCTTTCGGGCATGCCCGCGCGCATTGCAGAGCACACGGCAGCCCTGCAGCTGATACTCGTGGCGGCAATGCAGATGCCCATGCAGCCACAGCCGGGCGCCCGGCATCAGGGCCTCGTCGTTGTTGCAGAAACTGGCCGTGCCCGGCTGGCCGCCGTAGCGAGGGTCGGCGCTGCGGATGCTCGGCCCGAAATGCGTCACCACGACGGTGGCATCCCACGCCGGCCCCTGCTCGCCCTTGGCCAGCGCATGTTCAAGCCAATCGCGGCACTGCAGCCCCAGTTCTCGCACGGCCGCCGCGTCAAAGGGCTGGCCATGACGGCTGGCGCCCATCACCCGTTGAAAGTAGCCGGCGGCACGCATGGCGCGCTCGCGTTGACTCGCACCGAAGAGATCGAAGTCGCTCCAGCGCGTGCTGCCGACGAAGCGCACGCGGCGTCCTTGGGCATCGCTGAGGATGTGCTCGGCATCGTCGAGCATGATGAAGCCCAGATCTCGGGCGTACTGATGCAACTCGCCGCGCGCCTGGTCGATGTCGCGGCCATCGAACTCGTGATTGCCAGGCACGAAGAGCACGGGCACCGGCCAGTCGCGGAACTGCTCCAGGCCCCGCCAGTGGCTGTCCACATCGCCGGCCAGCACCAGCGCCTCGGCCAGCGGCGCCGGTCGCGCCTCGTAGACTTCGGTCTCGAGGTGGAGATCCGACAGCAGTTGCAGCCGCATCAGCGCGCGCTCAAGCGTCGTTCAGCTGAGCGCTCAATTCGCGCCATGGCACTGCTTGTACTTGCGCCCCGAGCCGCAGGGGCAGGGGTCGTTGCGGCCAACCTTGGGGCCTTCGCGGCGCAGCGTGTCGACCTTGTAGCGATGCGCCTCGGTCAGGTCGCAGAGATCGGCCACCGTGACGACCATTTCCTCGATCGCATCGTCCAGCTCTTTGAGCGGATGCTCGCGGTCCAGTGTGCTGACGATCTCGATTTCCTCCGGCGTCTCGGCCGGCAGGTGGCGATACAGACGCGCCAGTGCTGCCATCACGGCATCGTCCGGCATCTCGCTGAGCTCGGGGAAGCACAGGCAGGCATGCTGGAAGCCCGCCACCCAGGGCATCAGGCTGCGCGAGATCGGGTTCAGCGCGGCGTAGCCTGCATCTTCAGCGGGCTCGGCATCGCTTGCAACGCCTTCTTCTGCTTCCGCAGGCTCGGCGTCCAGATCCAGCACGACCGGGTCGAACCAGCCATCCTCGACCAGCGCGCGATTCAGTGCGGCATGGCGGCGTTCCACCAGTTCACGGATGCGCTCCAGCCACTTCGGGTCGGTGCTCTCGGGCAGCACGCCGCCGTCGTAGTCGAAGATGTTCGGCAGCCATTCCTCGATGTCGATCAGCCGGGGCTGCACGATCACGCCGCACAGATAGCCGTCCAGCATCGACGCGTCCAGCGCCTCCAGCGGCTCGGGCGTGGTGGCAAGCAATTCGTCGAGTTCAGCGAACTCGGCGTCGGTCAGGTCGGCAGCGGTAGTCATGCCGCGATTGTCGCCTCGTTCGCGCCCAGATTGGCCTGCCTGGCCGCGTCGACCAAGCGGGCGCGCAGCCAGCGCTGGGCACTGCGGTCGTCGTTGCGCAGGTGCCAGAGCATGTCCACATGCACGCGGCCCAGGGGCATGGGCAGTGGTCTCTGCGCCAACTGCGGCTCGTAGCCGGTGGCCTCGATGAACGAAACCGGCAAGACCGTCAGCAAGTCCGACTGCGCCACGATGCGGCCGGCGGTGAAGAACTGATTGACGGTCAGCACGATGCGCCGACTGCGCCCCATCGAGGCCAGCGCCTCGTCGACGAAGCCATGCGGGCGCCCTGAAAAACTGACCAGCAGGTGGCGCGCGGCACAGTAGGTGTCCAGATCAAATGTGCTGCTCGCCAGCGGGTGGCCGCGCCGCATGATGCAGACGTAGTCGCTCTCATACAGCCGGTGCTGGCGCATCAGCGCCATATCGCCTTGCGACTTCAGCGCGGCCACCGCGCCCGGAAAATAGCCCAGCGCCAGATCGGCTTCGCCTTGCTCCAGCATGGCGCGCGGGTCGCGGGTGGTCAGCGGCAGCACATGGATATTGGCCAGCGCGCCTTCGCTTTCGAGACGGGCGACCAGCGGCGGCAGGATCAGAGCGGCCGTAGCGTCGGCCATCGCGATCCGGAAAGTGAACTCCTCGCGCGTAGGTTCATAGACACCGGGGTCGAGCGCAGCGCGCAGCCGGTCCAGCGCGTTGCGCACCTCGGGCCACAGGCTCTCGGCGCGCAGCGTCGGCTTCATGCCGAAGGCTTGGCGCACGAACAGTTCCTCGCCGGTGGCCTCGCGCAGGCGCTTCAGTGCATGGCTGACCGCAGGCTGCGTCATGGCAAGCCGGCTGGCCGCACGCGTGAGGCTGCGCTCGGCCATCACGGCGTCGAACACTTTCAAGAGATTCAGGTCCAGGTTGCGGAAGTTCATCGCGATGTCCGAGGCTGATTCATGCGATCTGTTTATATCTCTGATTCAAAGATTTCATTTGCGGCAACACTGGGGTTTACCCCATACTTCGCCCCATCGACTCCAAAAGAGTTCAAACACAGGATTTCACCCGCCATGAGCATCGCTTCCCACACCTTCGGTCTGCCCCTGCAGCGTCGCATCCGCCACGGCGGTTCCTTCACCTCGATCGGCGCCCGCATCTGGCTGCACCTGATCGCTCGCGTCAAGGCCAATCTGGCTGCCGCCAGCGAGCGTCGTGCCGAGCGCGAACTGCTGGCACTGGCTGAGACCTATGAGCAAAGCATGCCCTCGTTTGCTGCCGAACTGCGCGCCGCCAACGCGCGCCGCGACTGAACGCTGCGCACGGCGCCGGCCGCTTAAAGCGCCGGCCGCAACAAAAAAAGAAGCCCGCTCGAAAGCGGGCTTTTTAATTCGCGAAGTGTGGAGTTGTTAGTGCTTACTCGGCAGCCAGACGCTGCTCAATCTTGCTCATGGTTGCCGGCAGATCGGCCGGCAGGTGGTAGGCCAGTTGCTGGAACAGCTCCTTGTGCAGGCCCAGTTCGGTAGCCCAGGCGGCCTTGTCGATCGCGGTGGCGGTATTGAACTGCTCCTGCGAGAAGTCCAGGCCGCTCCAGTTGATGTCCGCATAGGTCGGCGTGACGCCGAACGCATGCTCTTCGCCGTGGCCCTTGTTCTCGATGCGGTCCAGCATCCACTTCAGCACGCGCATGTTCTCGCCGTAGCCGGGCCAGACGAACTTGCCATCGGCGCCCTTGCGGAACCAGTTGACGCAATAAATCTTGGGCAACGTGGCGCCGGAATCGGCCAGCTTCTTGCCTAGGTCCAGCCAGTGCTGGAAGTAGTCGGCCATGTTGTAGCCCATGAAGGGCAGCATGGCGAAGGGGTCGCGGCGCACCACGCCCTGCTGGCCGGCGGCCGCAGCGGTGGTCTCGGAGCCCATGGTGGCAGCCATGTAGACGCCTTCCACCCAATCGCGCGCCTCGGTCACCAGCGGCACGGTCGTCGAGCGACGGCCGCCGAAGATGAAGGCGTCGATCGGCACGCCGGCCGGGTTGTCCCAGTCAGCATCCAGGGCGGGGTTGTTCACCGCCGAGACAGTGAAGCGGGCATTCGGGTGGGCGGCCTTGGCGCCGGTCTGCTTGGCGATCTCGGGCGTCCAGTCATTGCCCTGCCAGTCGATCAGGTGAGCCGGCGGGGTGTCGGACATCGACTCCCACCACACATCGCCGTCATCGGTCAGCGCAACGTTGGTGAAGATCACATTGCTGTGCAGGCTGGCCATGCAGTTGTAGTTGGTCAGCGTGTTGGTGCCCGGGGCGACGCCGAAATAGCCGGCTTCCGGGTTGATCGCATAGAGGCGGCCGTCGGCATGCGGCTTGATCCAGGCGATGTCGTCGCCAATGGTGGTCACCTTCCAGCCGTCGAAAGCCTTGGGCGGGATCAGCATAGAGAAGTTGGTCTTGCCGCAGGCGCTGGGGAAGGCTGCGGCGAAGTGGTACTTCTTGCCCTCGGGCGAGGTCAGGCCCAGGATCAGCATGTGCTCGGCCAGCCAGCCCTGGTCGCGGCCCATGGTGGAGGCGATGCGCAGCGCGAAGCACTTCTTGCCCAGCAGCGCGTTGCCGCCGTAGCCCGAACCGTAGGACCAGATCTCGCGGGTCTCGGGGTAGTGGACGATGTACTTGGTCTTGTTGCAGGGCCACTTGACGTCGGCCTGGCCGGCTTCCAGCGGTGCGCCCACGGTGTGCACGCAGGGCACGAAGGTGCCATCGGCGCCCAGCACGTCGAGCACGGCGCGGCCCATGCGGGTCATGATGCGCATGTTGACGGCCACATAGGGGCTGTCGGACAGCTCGACGCCGATGTGGGCGATCGGCGAGCCGATCGGGCCCATGCTGAAGGGCACCACATACAGCGTGCGGCCCTTCATGCTGCCCTTGAACAGGGGCGGCGTTCCGTCCTTCTGACCGGTCTGCAGCAGCGCGCGCATCTCGGCCGGGGCCATCCAGTTGTTGGTCGGGCCGGCATCTTCCTTCTTGGCCGAGCAGATGTAGGTGCGGTCTTCCACGCGCGCCACATCGCTGGGGTCGGAGCAGGCCAGGAAGCTGTTGGGGCGCTTGACGGGGTTTAGGCGCTTGAAGGTGCCGGCGGCGACGAGCTGTTCGCACAGGCGGTCGTACTCGGCCTGGCTGCCGTCGCACCAGTAGACATCGCGCGCTTCGGTCAGCGCGGCGATCTCGGCCACCCAGGCGATCAGACGCTGGTGCTTCACATAGGCCGGCACGTTCAAGCGCAGGCCTTCCATCACAGGTTGGTTCATGGCGTTCCCAATCAATTTACAAAAGCGGAATTGGGTCAGGCTCGGAGCGGGTTCCGGGCCTGACCCAATACCGTTTGTCGCGGTGAGATGCCTCTGAAGGCAGTTCCGGCCGATGGATGGGGCGCGGTCTGGGCCACCTGCTCGATGGAGCGGGACTGGCATTGTCACGCCAATGTAATCGCGCTGTAACTGCCTCAGGCCAGGGGGGTATGCAAAACACTCATGAACTTATGCACAGGGATCGGCTTTCTGTGGGGGGCGACAATGTCGGCCCAGGCTGCCAGATGCACCGTCCATGAAAGTGCTCCATATCAACACCGCCCAGCTCAACGAACTGCTGGTCGATGAAGGCCGCTCCGTCCGCAGCGGCATCCGCAAGCAGCCCCGTGAGAACGCGGTTGCGGTGCAGGCGCTCGGTCTTGAGGGCGACGAGCAGGCCGATCTCACCGTGCACGGCGGCCTGAGCAAGGCGGTGTACGCCTACCCGAGCGAGCATTACCCCTTCTGGCAGACCGTGCGGGCGCAGGCCAAGGCGGCGGACTGGGGCGCTGCCTTACCACCCGGCAGTCTGGGCGAAAACCTGACACTGGCCGGCCTGCTGGAGAGCCAGGTCTGGGTGGGCGACATCTTGCGCTTTGCCGATTGCGAGCTGGTGGTCAGCGAGCCGCGCTTTCCCTGCTTCAAGTTCAATGCGGTGATGGGCTTCAACCAGGCCGCCAAGCTGATGATGCAAAACGGCTGGTGCGGTTTCTACCTGGCGGTGCGCCAGCCCGGCAGCCTGCGGCCCGGCGAAGCCTTCGAGCTGCTGCCGGGGCCGCGTGAGGTGGGCATCACCGAGCTGTTCCGCGCCAAGGCGCGGCGTGCCTGAGCCGACCGTGCCTCAGGCCAGTGCCGGGTAATCGATGTAGCCCTTGGCCTCGCCGCCGTAGAGCGTGGCGCGGTCGATGGGCTGCAGCGCGGCGTTCAGGCGCAGGCGGCGCACCAAGTCCGGGTTGGCGATGAAGTCGCGCCCGAAGGAGACCAGGTCGGAGCGACCCTCGGCCACGGCGGCCAGCGCTGTTTCTCGCGTGTAACCGTTGTTGGCCAGGTAGGCGCTGTTCAGCCGGCTGCGCAGTGCGGCGTAGTCAAAGGGCGCGATATCGCGCGGCCCGCCGGTCTGGCCCTCGATCACATGCACAAAGGCCAGCTTCAGCGGTGCCAGCTGCTCGGCCAGGTGGTTGAACAGGGCCTGCGCATCGCTGTCTTGCCCAGCGTCATTGACCGGCGTGACCGGGCTGATGCGGATGCCGCTGCGGCCCGCGCCGATGGCCTGCACGATGGCCGTCATCAACTCCACCGTGAAGCGGCAGCGGTTGGCGATGGGGCCACCGTAGGCATCGGTCCGGTCATTGATGCTGTCGCGGTGGAACTGGTCCAGCAGATAGCCGTTGGCACCGTGCACCTCGACGGCGTCGAAGCCGGCTTCCATCGCGCAGCGCGAGGCATGGGCGAAGGCGCCCACCACGGCGGGGATCTCGGCCGTCTGCAGCGCGCGCGGCGCCGACACCGGCACGAAGCCCTCCTGCGTGAAGGTCTTGCCTCGCGCGCTGCGGGCGGTGGCAGAGACCGGCGCGCGGCCCTCGGGCTGGAACACCGTGTGCGAGATGCGGCCCACATGCCAGAGCTGCACGGCGATCTTGCCTCCCTCGGCATGCACCGCGTCGGTCACGCGCTTCCAGGCGCGCACCTGCTCGGGCGTGTGAATGCCCGGCGTGTCCAGATAGCCCTGGCCCTCGGCGCAGACCTGGGCACCTTCGCTGATGATCAGGCCGGCGCTGGCGCGCTGGCGGTAGTACTCCACCGCCATGTCGCCGGGAAGCAGGCCCTTGGAGCGGCTGCGCGTCAGCGGCGCCATGACGATGCGGTTGGCGAGCGAGAGCTCACCGAGCTGGATGGGATCGAAGAGCGAGGGCATGGCGGAGCGGAAGGCTTGCTGGCAGGGATGCAGGTGCCAGCATACAAAGAGACAGGCGGTCGGCGCTGTCACCTTGGCTTCGTTCGATAGACTGCGCCGACACTTCAAGCGGACCTGCCATGCCGGACGATGCGCCAATCTTGACCACGAAGCCCCAGCTTGCACGTCGCCAGCTGATGCTGGGCATGGCCGGCGCCGCTGCACTGGGTGGTGTGGCGGGGGCGGCGCAGGCCCAAGCCCAGGCCCAGGCCCAGGCTGCAGTGATGCGCGTCGGTCCGTCGGAAGCGGTGCGCAGCCTGGCCAGCGCGGCGGCCCAGGCACGCCCGGGCATGGTGATCGAGGTGATGGCGGGCGACTATGTCGGCGATGTGGCGGTGTGGCGCCAGGATGGACTCAGCCTCAAGGCCGTCGGCGGCCGGGTCCGGCTGATTGCCAACGGCGCGCATGCCCAGGGCAAGGGCATCTTCGTGACTGCCGGCCGCGGCATCAGCATCGAAGGGTTTGACTTCATCGGGGCCCAGGTGCCTGACACGAACGGTGCCGGCATTCGGCTGGAGACCGGCACGCTGAAGGTGAGGGACTGCAGCTTCAGCCGCTGCGAGATCGGCTTGCTGACCAGCAACTTCGCCGACGTCGAGCTGGAAGTTGAGAGCTGCGAGTTCTTCGATGGCCAGCGCCCGCCAGGCAAACCGGCGCACCTGCTGTATGCAGGCACCATCGGCAAGCTGGTGGTGCAGGGCAGCTA
>NZ_JBILQK010000120.1:0-8957 GCF_044373315.1 Roseateles sp.
ACGGCAAGTTCGTGCCGCTGGTGCAAGACCAGTGGACGGCCACGCCGCTGGGCAACCTGGCGGGCAAGTCCGCCACCGAAGGCGATGGCATCGAATGGATGCTGCTCAATGAGGTGGTTACGCCTGCTGCACGCACGGGCGAGATCATCCTGGTTCATTACTCACAGGCCAAGGACAACGACGCGTGGTTGTACTTCCCGGGTCAGCGCCGCGTGCGACGCGCCCCGACCTTTGCGTACGACAACCCGGTGCCCGGTTACGAAAACCTGCTTGCCGTGGACCAGTACCCGATGTTCGCCGGCCGGCTGGACCGCTACGACTGGAAACTGGTTGGCAAGCAGGAACTGATCATTCCGTACAACACCTTCAAGTTCAACAACCAGGACCTGAAACTGGCTGATGTCTTCGGTGCCGACTACCCCAAGCGCGATCTGATCCGCTACGAGGTGCACCGCGTCTGGAAGATCGAAGCCACGGTGAAGCCCGGGCAGCGGCATCAGTTCCCCAAGCGCGTCATCTACCTCGACGAGGACAGCTGGATGATGGTGGCGGTGGACAACTACGACGCACAGGGCAAGGTGTGGCGCGTGCAGGAAAGCTATCCCTACGTCGCGTGGGAACTGCCCGCCTGCGTCTATCAAGGCTACACCGTCTATGACTTGAACGTGGGCCGCTACATGGCCGACAACATGCCGCAGCAAGGCAAGGTCGACTGGCTGGCCGGAAGGGAAGGGCGCATCGACATGAAGCGATTCAATCCCGACGAACTTCGCCGCGCCGGCTCACGCTGAAGGAGACCGCCATGAAGACCATCTTCACCCGCCACCTGGTCGCCGCTTCGACCTTCCTCGCCCTGATGCCCGCTCACGCGGTGCGCGCAACCACTGAGAGCGGGGTCGAGATTGACTTCAACTCGACGCTCTCGTTTGGCGCCCAGGTGCGGCTGGGGAAGCCATCGCGTGAGACCGTTGGCAACGACAACCGCGGCAGCGTGCCCACGAGTGCCAGACTCGGTGCCCTGCTGAACGGACCGGGCGGCGAGGCTGCCGCCAATCCAGACTTCAACTTTCTCAATGGCGACGACGGCAACCTGAACTATCGCCGTGGCGACGTCGTCTCGGCGCCACTGAAGGGCAACCATGAGTTCGGCCTCAAGACACCGGATGGCTGGCGTGCGCTGGTGCGCGCCAGCTGGTTGAAAGACTTCAAAGCTGGTGACACGCGTCGCACTCCGTTGTCGGGAGAGGCTAAAGACATCGCCGTCACGAACTGGACCTGGCTGGATGCCTGGGTGTCGAAGGACCTCAAGCTGGGCGATAGCAACGCGACCGTACGGGTGGGCAACCAGGTGCTGAGCTGGGGCGAAGACATCTTCATCGTCGGCGGCATCAACCAGATCAATGCGTTCGACCTGCGCAAGCTGCGCACACCCGGCGCCCAGGTCAAGGAGATCCTGCGACCCGCGCCCATGATCAGCTTGAACGCCGGCGTGGCCGATGGCCTCAGCGTCGAAGCCTACTACCAGTGGAAGTGGAACGCCTTCCGCTTCGATCCGGTGGGTACGTTCTTCAGTGGCGCCGACGTCGTCGGAGCGGGGCAGCGCCCGGCCTACATTCCCAGCAGTGTCCTCGGCGAACAGCCGGGGACTTTCGGTGACACGGGGTCGGCCATCGCCGATGGCGTCAACGTGTCGCCTTTCGAGCGTGACAAGCTGCCGCCCAAGGGCAAGCAGTACGGACTCGCAGCTCGCTTCAAGCCCAAGGGGATGGATACCGAGTTTGCGTTCTACTACCAGCGCTACCATGACAAGCTGCCGTTCACCACGCTCTTCACGGACCCTGCGTACCTGGCCTCAAACGTCGCCGCCATTGGCTACTACAACGAGTACGGCAAAGACAAGGACCTCGTCGGCGCTTCATTCAACACCAAGGTTGGCCCGGTGGCCCTTGGCGGAGAGATCAGCTTCCGCCCCAGGGATTCGGTGGCGATCGACGGCAGCGTGCCCCTGGCCGGCCGATACAGCATCTTCGATTCCGCCAATGCGGATGCCAACGGACGAGCGACCGTCCGCGGATACGTCGAAGAGAAGAAAGTCCAGGCGCATCTGACCGCGCTGTATTTCACCGAGGTCAACAGCTGGACCGGCGCGCTGGTCAAGGCGCTGGGGGCGGCCGAAGGCACTTTGCTGGCCGAGGTGGCGATCACGCGCTACCCAAGCCTCAAGGTCGGGACCGTGCCGTACCTGATCTTTCCGTCCTACGAGAGCCCGACCAAGACCAGCTGGGGCTATGCGATGGAGCTCGACCTCAGCTATCCACGGGTCTGGGGAAGCGACTGGAACCTGACGCAGGTGACTGTCTTCACCCATGACGTGGGCGGCATTTCGCCCAACACGCTGCCGTTCGTGAAGGGGCGCAAGTCGCTGTTCGTAGGCTTGAACTTCGACAAGGACGCCACGTGGAAGGCGCAGTTCGGCTACACCGCCTTCTTCGGGGGCGGGCTGTCGAACATCATTCGCGACCGAGACAATGTGTCGGCGAGCCTGTCGTATAGCTTCTGAAGGGTCTCTCAGCCATGCTCGCACGCATCGTGCTCGCTTGCGAGCGATTGATCTTTGGAAACCGGTCGACCGTTCTCGCGGTTCTTGCGCTGGTAACTGCGGTGGCCGCAGTCTTCGCGGCCCGCTTGCACATGACGGCCGGCTTCGGAAAGCAGCTGCCGCTGGGACACGAGTACACGGAAACGTTCGTCAAGTACAAGGACGTTCTCTTCGGCGCCAACCGTTTGGTCGTGGTAGTTCATGCCCGCCAGGGCGACGTCTGGAATCCGCAGGCGCTGAAGAAGCTCAACGAGGTGACCCAGGCGCTGATGTACCTGCCTGGCGTCGACCGGCGGACGGTCAGCTCGCTGTGGACGCCCAATACGCGGGTGATGCAGGTCACCGAAGAGGGCTACGAAGCGCGTGATGTCATCGGCGGCGACGTCACGCCGGACAAGCTGGATGCGGAGAGCGTCGCGCGCATTCGCGACAACGTGATCCAGGGGGGGTATGTCGGATCGCTGGTGGCGAACGACTTCTCCGGCGCGATGGTGACTGCCGACCTCCTGGACTCCGATCCGCGCACCCGGGAGCCTACCGACTACATCGCGCTCGGTCCAAAGCTAGAGGCCGAGCTGCGTGCCAAGTTCGAGGACGCGGATTACGAGATCCGCATCATCGGGTTTGCCAAGCAGATCAGCGACATTGCCGAGGGCGCCCAGGGCGTTGTCGTCTTCTTCGGTCTTGCGTTCGTGCTGACCGCACTGGCGGTTTGGTGGTACTGCCGAAGCTGGGCATTCACGGCGGCTGCGCTGGGGTGTTCGCTGGTGTCGCTGATCTGGCAGTTTGCGACGCTCCAGCTGCTGGGCTACGGCCTTGATCCCCTCGCCGTGCTTGTCCCGTTCCTGGTCTTCGCCATCGGCGTGAGCCACGGCGTGCAGCAGATCAACACCATCGTGCGAGAGATGGGGGCTGGCACAGCTGCGTTCGACGCGGCGCGCCACAGCTTCGGTGCATTGCTCGTGCCGGGCACGATGGCCCTGATCACCGCCTTCGTCGGCTTCGCGACCTTGCTGCTCATTCCCATCCCGATGATCCGCGAACTGGCGATCACTGCATCCTTGGGGGTGGCCTACAAGATCATCACGAACCTGGTGATGCTGCCCGTGGTGGCGAGCTATGTTCGGTTGCCTGACAACTACGGGCAGCGCATGCAGGTCATCCGCGAGCGTCGATCGATGGCCGTGTTGGCGATGGCGCGCCTGGCCGAGCCAGGGCCGGCGCGCGCCGTGGTGGTTGCCGCCGCGGTCCTTTTCGGGCTTGCGGTCTGGGGCAGTCGCGATCGTCACATCGGATACGTCACACCGGGTGCCCCGGAGTTAAGAGACAGCGCCCGCTACAACCAGGACGCGTTGGCGATTGCCGAGAAATTTTCCGTCGGGCTGGACGTGCTGACCGTTGTGAACGAGACCGCGCCCGAGAGTTGCTACGACTGGCGCAAGATGGTTTTCATTGACGATCTGGCGTGGGAGTTGTCAAACGTTGAGGGCGTGATCGGAACGGCCAGCCTGCCGGCGCTTGTCAAGCTGGGTGCAGCCGGTTTCAACGAGGGCAACCCGCGATGGGGTGACATGCCTCGCGACGCGCGGTCGATGGCCAGTTTCATCGGTCTGGTGGGCGAGGGATCGGGCCTGTACGATCCCCGTTGCACCGTGCTGCCGATCAATGTGTTCCTGACCGACCACAAGGCGGAGACCATCAAGCGCGTGGTCTCGGCGGTCAAGCGATTCCGCGACGAGAACCAGTTGGACGGCGTGACCGTGCGATTGGCGAGCGGTAGCGCAGGAGTACAGGCCGCCACAAACGAAGTGCTCGAGGAGACAGAGCTTCCGATGATGCTGTATGTCTACGCCACTATCGTGATCCTCGTCTTCCTGACGTATCGAGACTGGCGTGCGGTGGTCGCGTGCTGCTTGCCGCTGACACTGGCGACGTTCATCGGCTACTGGTTCATGAAGGCGCTCGACATCGGCCTGACCGTGGCCACCCTGCCGGTGATGGTGCTGGCCGTCGGCATCGGCGTTGACTACGCCTTCTACATCTACAACCGGCTGCAGATCTATCTTGCCGACGGGATGGACATCGTGTCCGGCTTCCGGCGCGCACTGAGCGAGACTGGCATTGCCACCGTCTTCACCGCACTCACGCTCAGCGTCGGCGTTGCCACTTGGTTGTTTAGCCCTCTGAAATTTCAGGCCGACATGGGCTTGCTGTTGGCGTTCATGTTCATGCTGAACATGCTGATGGCGATCACGGTTTTGCCCGCGCTCGCCGTGACCCTGGATGCCGTGATCCCGCGCCGCGGTCCGGTCAGGCGGCCTCTGATGGTGCACTAAGGCGAGACAACGACATGCACGCAATAAACCGACGTTCGGCGCTGGCCGCGATCCTGGCAACAGCTGGAATGACTGCATCGGCACGTGCGGCGTTCAGCGTTGACGGCGCCGCCCGGGTGCGGGCCGGGGCAGCAAGAGCGATGCTGCTGGACCTTGCTCAAGTGGGCGAGCGGCTCGTTGCCGTCGGCGAGCGCGGCCACGTCCTGCTGTCTGACGACTTGGGGCGGAGTTGGCGGCAGGCCAGAGCAGTGCCCACGCGCGCGACGCTGGCCTGCATTCACGCCACCGACGGTCGACGCGTCTGGGCAGCCGGGCATGGCGGGGTGATCCTGACGTCGGATGATGCGGGCGAGACCTGGTCACTCGCGGCAGGCGCTGCCGACGGCCCCGATGTTCTGCTGGCGATTCGGGTTGAGGCCGACGGTCGGGGACTTGCCGTGGGCAGCTATGGCCTTGCGTGGTCGACGGCAGATGCTGGCAAGTCATGGGCCCGCAAGACACTCATCGAGGGTGAGGCAGGCGAGAGGCACATGAACCGCATCTTCGCGACCAAGACCGGAAGATGGCTGATTGCTGCGGAGGGTGGGCAGGTCCTGAACAGTGTCGACGGGCGCAGCTGGGTCTCCGTGTCGACGCCGTACAAGGGGTCGCTGTGGACTGGCTTGCAGCTGCCTGGTGGAGCGCTGCTGGCCGGCGGAATGCGCGGCAACGTCGTACGCTCCGTAGATGACGGGCTGACCTGGCAGCATCATCCCGTGCCGCAGGCGGGCTCGTTCACCGCCGCCACCGTGCTGTCCGACGGCCGTCCCTTGCTCGTTGGCGTCGACGGCACCGTGGTGCTGGGCGACCGCGAGGGGACCCGCTTCGATCTGCGTCGACAGGATGACCGCGCGACGCTGACGGGTGTTGTATCTGCAGGCGGCAGTGTGGTTGTCAGTACGACGGCAGGGCCACGTACGTTGAGCGTTTGAACACAGGCGGAGGCGCGCGGCCATGGCTACGTTCGAGTATCACGAAGCAGACGACGTCGATCAGCAGGCCGAATTCCTAGCGGGCTACGATCAGGTCTATGAGCAGCTCGGACGGGGGCGGTTCCATGGAAGGTTCTGGCAGCTGATGACGTCCTCGGCGGTGATCTTTCGCGAGAGCACCAACCGTCATCTCAGACAGCAGGTACACCCCCCAGCAGACCATCTTGCGCTGGCTGTTCCCGTGGCTGTGGACGGCGCCGCGCAGTTTGCCGGAAAGTCCTTGAGTCCAGACTCGCTGATGGTACTGACAGGCAGGGAGGGACATGAACTGACGTCCTCCGGAGCGTTTGATCTGGTCGGCATCAGCATCCACCGCGATCTGCTCGCGAACCTGGCTCCAGACAAGCAGGACTGGTTGGGTCGAGCCGTGCGAGCCCGCCACCTCCGGGTTGCGCCCGACGCGGCGGCGGCCGTCAGAATGACTTTGTTGGCGGTGCTGCAGGCCGCAACGCACGAGGAGCAACCTGTCGGGCATCAAGGTGGCGACAGCAGGATGCTGTTGGCAACGCTGGGGCAGGCTGTGCTGCTGGCCATGACCGGAGAAGACCAGACCAGCAGCATCCCAAGGCGCGCCGAGAGTCGACTTCGTGTCGTTCAGCGGGCGACCGACTATCTTCGTGCCCACCTCCACGAAGACATCGGAACAGCAGACATCTGCAGGGCCGCCTGCGCAAGTCGGCGAAGCCTTCAGTACTGCTTCGAGGAGTTCCTTCAGACAACGCCGCAGGCCTATCTGCGGGCTCTTCGTCTCAACGCGGCCCGGCGGCAACTGAAGTCGGGTCGCGATACCTCGATCATCTTCATCGCTACGGAACTCGGCTTTAACAGCGCTAGCCACTTCACTAGGCAGTATCGATCGATGTTCGATGAACTACCGTCACAGACCTTGCGGTCGATGCACGTAGGCTGAGCGAGGCGAGGCGATTTTCGAAGATGCGTCGCATCTGGAGGTGGTCGCTAGATGAACCGCTTCAGCTCGATGCCGATCAGGCTGGCGAACGCTGAAGGCCTGGGCGGCTTGCGGGTCAGTGGCTCCGGGGATTCAGTGGGCCATCTCAGCGCTTAAGCACATCCGTGTTGTCAACGAATTCCGCCACGAGCTACCTTTGCAGGCAATTGCTCACCTGTCGAGCGGCGGCTTTGTGGCGCGTCCACGATTGCTGGCCGAGCACTCCAAGCCCCGCCCAGCCAAGTCGCGGCAGGGAGCTGTGAGTCAGTTCAGTGCTCATATCGGGCTTGCAAGCTAGCGCAGCACCCCGTTCAGCGTGCCCGCCAGTCGCTTGGCGGCAGCAGTCAGGCGAGCCTTGAGAGTCGCATCATGCGCCGCCTGGTAGACCTCTCCAACGATCCGTGAGTCGGGATAGAAGTCCTGCTGCGCGACCACCTTGCATGACTCCTGCGCCCAGGCCCGGGGTGTCGGCTCGATCGCCTTGGCCTGCGTTCGCAGCGTCGGTGACAGCGCCTCACGCACGCTGGCCGATCCGCCGGGCCGGTTCACGATCAGGCCGGTATCCCAGAGCGAGTGCAGATTGCTGCCCTTGCCAAAGGCCTGGACCTGAAACAGGTTGCCTCCTTTGTCTTCGCCGAAGCCGGCGTGTAAGGGCTGATGTATGTCGGCCACGAGGTGCACCACGAACTTCAGCGCGGTGAGCCGCTCTGCGTCCGGAGCCGAAGACTTCAGGATATTCACCTGTGCCGCGATGGCGTCGACCACGCAGTTGCCATCGGCACAGTAGCGCTCGGGCTTGTAGGTGCAGTCCGCGTCGTCGAAGTTGACGTAATGCCAGGCGGCGGACTTACGGTCCCGGATCTCATCCGCCCAAGTCGCAATGGACGATAGCGTGGCGCCAGGTTCCAGATCCAGCAGCCGCTGCACTTGAGCTTTTGCCTCCGGGCTGAGCTGCGGCTCGGCCAGGCTGGCGATCATTCGATGGGTCTCATAGCCCCAGCCGGGAGCGAGGGAGTCCGAGCGAGAGGGTCAGTTGTCAGGGAATCCAGATCTGGGCCCGGCTGGTCGATCTCGGACTTAGAAAGAACATGACAAACTTTCAAGTCATCCAGCATCACGCGCACCTCGCTGGCCCGGTCAAGCTCGAATTCGTCAACGGTCGCGAAGGCAAGATCGCCAAGGGCCAAGGGCGTGCTGACCGCAATCGGCAACGTCCGACGCGGCAGCGGAGATGAGCGCGAAGAGCGGGCCGCTGCGATTCAATGGACGCTGTGGGGTAAGCAGGCCGAGAACGTGGTCGAGTACCTGGGCAAGGGTTCGCATGGCAACATCACCGGCCGCTTGCGCAACAACAACTACGAAAAGAACGGCGACATCGTCTACGGTCTGGCTTTTACGGCCGAGGAGATTGACTACCTCGACAGTCGTGCTGGGAGCGAGGCGCGCCGCCACGGTGGACTGGGCGCAGAGGGCGGGCTGGACTCAACGGATCGATCTGCCAATGGCGCGGCCGCCCGCAAGCTGCGCAACGGCCGTCAACCCGCCCACGCGGGCGACTGAATGCAGAACGGGCGGGCGCAATGCTCTTGAGCCGCGCTCGCCCTTCGATCCGTATCCAACGATCAAAGGAATCAGAGTCTGTTCGTGCTTCTCTGGAGTGTCGCCTAGTGTTCTAAAGACGATGTTTCGGCGACATGATGGCCGCCATGTGTTGTCGCAGTGAACATGTGGCCCGCGTCATGTTGACGAATTAAAAAAATGTCGACATGTCAGGTTGGCGTGTCGCTCACAGCGACATAAGCTGCTAATGTGTCGCCAAAGTGAAATTTGTTCATCATGACGGATCTCGAAACCCCCTGGCGCCCTGGGCTGCCGCACAACCAGCTACCAGCGCTGCCCCCTGCGCGCGAGCTGGCCCCGATGGCCAGTGCAAACTCCCCCACCTGTGGCCACCCCAAACTGGACCAGGCAAGGACGACCGGATTATGAAGGCTCGGTGTTGAGGGCCAGGCGGTTGGCGGCCTCCTTCAGTCGGTAGCTCT
>NZ_JBILQK010000037.1:0-35211 GCF_044373315.1 Roseateles sp.
CGTTTCACGTAGGCCGCCGGATCCTCCAGGCTACCGCCTTCGGCCAGCACCGCCTGATCGAACAGCACCTGCGCCAGATCGTCGAAATGCGCGCTGGACTCGAGCTTCTTCACCAGCGCATGCTCGGCGTTGATCTCCAGCGTCGGCAGCGAGGCCGGCGCGGCCTGTCCGGCCTGCTTCAGCAGACGTGCCAGATGACCGCTCATATCGCCTTCCTCGACGACGATGCAGGCCGGTGAATCCACCAGACGCGTGGTCACCCGCACGTCCTTGGCGCGCGCCTTCAGCGCTTCCTTCAGGCGCTCCAGCACCGGTTTGAAGGCCTCGGCGGCTTCCTCGGCCTTCTTCTTCTCTTCCTCGTCCTGCAGCTTGCCCAGGTCGACGGCGCCCTTGGCCACCGACTGCAGCGGCTTGCCATCGAACTCGTAGAGGTGCGAGAGCATCCACTCGTCCACCCGGTCGGTCAGCAGCAGCACCTCGATGCCCTTCTTGCGGAATATCTCCAGCTGCGGGCTGTTCTTGGCGGCCGCCAGGGAATCGGCGGTGATGTAGTAGATCGGTTCCTGGCCTTCCTTCATGCGCGACACATAGTCAGAGAAGCTCACGCCTTCGTCAGACTCCGTGCTGGCAAAGCGCAGTAGCTTGGCCAGGCGCTCCTGGTTCTGGTGATCCTCGCCGACACCTTCCTTGAGTACCGAGCCGAAGTCCTTCCAGAAGGACGCGTACTTTTCGCGTTCTGCTGCATCTTCGCTGTCGGCCAGCGACTCCAGCATCGAAAGCACGCGCTTGGTCGAGCCTTCCCGGATCGCCTTCACGTCACGGCTTTCCTGCAGCAACTCGCGACTGACGTTCAACGGGAGGTCAGCCGAATCGATCACGCCCTTGACGAAGCGTAGATACACCGGCATCAGCGCTTCGGCGTCGTCCATGATGAAGACGCGCTTCACATACAGCTTGACGCCGCCGCGCTTGTCGCGGTTCCAAAGGTCGAACGGGGCCTTCTTTGGGATGAAGAGCAGCTGGGTGTACTCGCTACGGCCTTCCACGCGGTTATGCGTGTAGGACAGCGGCGCCTCGCTGTCGTAGCTGATCTGCTTGTAGAAAGCTTCATATTCCTCCGGCGTGACCTCGCTCTTGCTGCGCGCCCACAGCGCCGAAGCTTTGTTGACCGGCTCCCACTCGTCAGTCAACTTCTGCTCGCTGGTCTCGGCATTCCACTCCTCCTTGCGCATCAGGATGGGCAGGGAGATGTGGTCCGAGTACTTGCTGATCACCGACTTCAGGCGCCAGGTCTTGAGGAACTCGTCCTCGCCCTCGCGCAGATGCAGGATCACATCGGTGCCGCGGCCTGGCTTGCTGATGGTCTCGACCTCGAAATCCCCGGTGCCCTCGGAGCTCCAGCGCACCCCCGCCTCCGCCGGCAAGCCGGCCCGACGCGTCTCGACCGTGATCCGATCAGCCACGATGAAGCCGGAATAAAAGCCCACGCCGAACTGGCCGATCAGGTTGGCGTCCTTCTTCTGATCGCCTTCCAGCTTGGCCATGAACTCGCGCGTGCCGCTCTTGGCAATCGTGCCCAGATGCGCAATCGCCTCCTCGGCGCTCATGCCGATGCCGTTGTCGCTGATGGTGACCGTCTGCTGCTCGGCGTCAAAGCTTACCCGCACCTCCAGGTTCGGCTGATCCTCGAACAGCTCGGCCTTGTCCAGCGCCTCGAAGCGCAACTTGTCGCAAGCATCCGAAGCGTTGGAGACCAGCTCACGCAGGAAGATCTCCTTGTTGGAATACAGGGAATGGGTGACCAGGTGCAGGATCTGCTTGACCTCGGCCTGAAAGGAATGAGTTTGCTTGTCCATGGCTTGAGCGTATCGGATCGAATTGCGTTTATCAGTCGGCGGCAAAGCGCCGCTAGCGCCCCGGACTTTGGGGCGCTGCGGCGCAGTTCAAGAGGGCTCAGTAGGACAGGCTGAGCTTGGGGATGTCGACCCGGACCAGCGCCTTGCTGAGCGCACCGCTGGCTGCCCGCGCATAGTCCAGAGAAACTGCCGCATCAGCAAAGGCTTCAGGGCCGAGCGCTGCGGCAACCGCCAGGATCTTGTCGGCAATCAGCACCTTGCCCGAGCCTCGTAGGGGCTCGCAGCCGTACTTGACGAACTGCTCATCCAGCCAGCGGCGGGCAGCGTCGAAACTGAGCACCTCGGCGGCGTCAACCACCAGATTGAACTCCTGATCCGGACCGAACACAACTTTGACTTCGCTGCGCATGCCTTGCTCCTTCTGTGCTTGCCTGATTGTGGCTCAGCCGCGCGCAGCCCGGACAGCCTGGCTCAGTTCCTCCAGCACCTCCAGCGAATCATCCCAACCCAGGCAGGCATCGGTGATGCTCTTGCCGAACTCCAGCTTGGCCGGATCGTCTTTGCCAGGCGTGAACTTCTGCGCGCCGTCGTGCAGGTGGCTTTCCACCATCACGCCGAAGACACTCTTGCTGCCGGCCTTGATCTGCCCGGCAATGTCGCGCGCCACGTCGAGCTGGCGTTGGTGCTGCTTGCTGCTGTTGGCATGCGAGCAGTCCACCATCAGCGTGGTGTCCAGCTTGGCCGCCGCCAGGTCCTTGCAGGCTGCGGCCACGCTGTCTGCGTCGTAGTTGGGCGCCTTGCCGCCGCGCAGGATCACGTGGCAATCCTTGTTGCCCTTGGTCTCGACGATCGCCACCTGGCCGTTCTTGTGCACCGACAGGAAATGGTGCGGGCGCGCTGCGGCTTGGATCGCGTCGGTGGCGATCTTGATATTGCCGTCAGTGCCATTCTTGAAGCCTATCGGCGCCGACAGGCCCGAGGCTAGCTCGCGGTGCACCTGACTCTCGGTCGTGCGGGCACCGATTGCGCCCCAGGAGATCAGGTCGCCGATGTACTGTGGCGAGATCACATCGAGGAACTCGCTGCCCGCCGGCATGCCCAGCCGGTTGATCTCCAGCAGCAGTTGGCGCGCGATGCGCAGCCCTTCGTCGATGCGGTAGCTCTCATCGAGATACGGGTCGTTTATCAGCCCCTTCCACCCCACCGTGGTGCGCGGCTTCTCGAAGTAGACACGCATCACGATCTCCAGCGTGTCGGCATACTTGTCGCGTTGCACCGTCAGCCGGCGCGCGTACTCAAGCGCCGCCGCCGGGTCATGGATCGAGCAGGGGCCGATGATCACCAGCAGGCGGTCGTCCTTGCGCTGCATGATGTCGCGGATGCGGTTCCGGGTCTTGCTGATCAGCCCCTCCATCGGCGTGCCGCTGATCGGGAAGAAGCGGATCAGATGCTCAGGCGGCGGCAAGGGCGTGATGTCGCGGATGCGCTGGTCATCGGTCTCGCTGGTCTTGTCCTGCGGCGAGTACCAACGTTCGGCCTGGTGCTGGGCGGTGGTCTTGGCATTCATGGGCTCGACTCTTTTCTGTTGCTCTTGGGTGTGGGATGCGCAGCCAAAAAAAAACCGCCGGGGGAGACCCGGCGGTTCTTAGAGATTCGTTGCGCTTGATGCTCTTGCTTACGCGCTCGCCTCTCCTCCGCCGGTGCGGTGCGAGAACCAAAAAAAGAAAGCAAAGTAGGACTTGGCTTGGGAACGCATGGTTTTGAATGTAGCACGGGGGCCGCAGCCCCCGTCAACGCGCCTGTTGCGGCCCAGCGTCAGCGCCGGAGCCGCGCGATCCAGGCGTCAGGCAGTGCCGCCGACCGTCAGGCCATCGATGCGCAAGGTCGGCTGTCCCACGCCCACCGGCACGCTCTGACCTTCCTTGCCACACACGCCAACCCCAGTGTCCAAGCGCATATCGTTGCCGATCATCGAGACGCGGGTCAGCGCATCCGGGCCGTTGCCGATGAGGGTCGCGCCCTTGACCGGATACTGGATCTTGCCGTCTTCAACCCAGTAGGCTTCGCTGGCGGAGAAGACAAACTTGCCGGATGTGATATCCACCTGCCCGCCACCGAAGTTGGTGGCGTACAGCCCCTTCTTGATGCTGGCGATGATTTCCTCAGGTGCCTTGTCGCCGCCAAGCATGTAGGTGTTGGTCATGCGCGGCATCGGCACATGGGCATAGCTCTCGCGCCGGCCGTTGCCGGTTGGAGCGGTCTTCATCAAGCGCGCGTTCATCGCGTCCTGGATATAGCCCTTGAGGATGCCGTCCTCGATCAGCACATTGCGCTGCGACGCGCAGCCCTCGTCGTCGATGTTCAGTGATCCACGGCGGTCGGGCAGCGTGCCGTCGTCCAGCACCGTCACGCCCTTGGCCGCGACCCGCTGGCCGATGCAACCGGCGAAGGTCGACGACCCCTTGCGGTTGAAGTCGCCTTCCAGGCCGTGGCCCACAGCCTCGTGCAGCAGCACGCCGGGCCAGCCCGGGCCCAGCACCACGGTCATCTCGCCAGCCGGGGCCGGGCGCGATTCCAGATTGGTCAGCGCGGCCGAGACCGCCTGCTCCACATAGCTGGCAATCATCTCGTCACTGAAGTAGGCCAGGCCGAAGCGGCCACCGCCACCGCCACTGCCGATCTCGCGCCGGCCGTTCTGCTCGGCGATCACGGTGATGGAGAGGCGCACCAGCGGACGCACATCAGCTGCCAGCGTGCCATCGGCGCGGGCAATCAGCACCACCTCATGTTCAGCCGCCAGGCCGGCCATCACCTGCGCCACGCGCGGGTCCTTGGCACGTGCCATGCGCTCGGCGCGCTCCAGCATCGCCACCTTCTCGGTGCTGTCCAGGCTGGCAATCGGGTCGGCCTCGCCGTAGAGGCTGCGGCTGGCCGCCACCACGCTTTGCGCCGGCACCTTGACGCGCTTGCTCTGCCCAGCGGCCGCGATGGAGCGCACGGTGCGGGCCGCATCCAGTAGCGCGGCCTCGGAGATGTCGTCCGAGTAGGCAAAGGCGGTCTTCTCGCCCGCCACCGCGCGCACACCCACGCCCTGGTCGATCGAGAAGCTGCCGCTCTTGACGATGCCTTCCTCCAGGCTCCAGCCCTCGGCGCGCGTGGTCTGGAAGTAGAGGTCCGCATCATCGACGCGATGCTCGGTGATCAGCCGCAGGGCCTGGGCCAGCGTGGCCTCGGTAAGGCCGAAGGGCTCCAGCAGCTGGCTGCGGGCCGTCGCGAGACGGGCCAGGGTGGGTTCGACAGAAATCATGCGCTTGATTGTAGGAGTCAGGCTGTACCCCAGGCCAAGGCAATGGCATCGAAGACCAGTCGCAGGCGCGGCGTGTCGCGCAACTCGCGGTGCGCCGTCAGCCACAGCGGCAGCGGCGGGATCTCCAGCTCGGGCAACACCTGCACCAGATCGGCATCGCGTGCCGCCAGCGCCTTCAGGCCAATGCCTATGCCCATGCCGGCGCGCACGGCCTCCCACAACACGACCTGATGATCGCAGCGCAGGCCAAAAAACTCGGGGCCGACCTGGAAGCCCGCTGCCGCAAAGCCGCGCAGCATCTGATCCGAGCGGTCATAGCCCAGCCATTCATGATCGGCCATGGTGTCGCGCGTGGGCATGCCCATGCGATCAAGGTAGCGGCGATGCGCAAACATGCCCAGAGGCCAATCACCCAGCTTACGCGCCACCAGCATGCCCTGCGCCGGCCGGACCATGCGCAGGGCGATGTCGGCACTGCGTTCCAAAAGGTTTTCCACCTCGTTGCTGGCCACCAGCTCAAGCTGGATCTCGGGATGCTGGCGGCGCAGTCCCGCCAGCAGTTCGGGAAGAAAGTAGGCGCTGACGATTTCACTGGCGGTCAGGCGCACCGTGCCGGCCAACTGCTGTCCTTGGGCCGCCACGGCCAGGGACAGGTCTTGCGCGCCCTCGCGCATGCGGCGCGCCGCCGGCAAGAGCGCACGCCCGGCCGCTGTGAGCGTCAGGCCGCGGCTGTGGCGCTCGAACAGAGCCTGACCCACGCTGGCCTCCAGGCTTGCCAACTGGCGGCTCAGGCTGGGCTGGCTCTGGCCCAGCAGGGGCGCGGCCCGGCTCAGCGAGCCCGCCTCGGCCACGGCCAGAAAGGACTGCAGCTGCGACCAGTCGAGCGTTTTCGTCATCCCTATTCATGTGTGCATAGCGGCCTTTCAGTTTACGCAGTTCCGGATGTCCGAGCTCTCGTCGATAGTTCGAACCAAGCCCTTGTCATCTGCTTACTCCACCTCTCACCACCGCAGGCAAGCCATGACGTTTCGAGAACTGATCGCGCACCAGAACGCCAGCTACCACCGCTTCCATCAAAGGCCGCACAACCTACGCATCCACCTGCTCACCGTGCCGATGTGTCAGCTGGGCAATGTGCGGCTGTTGCTGGCGGCCGGGCCCCTGGCCTGGTGGTGGGCTTTGCTGGGCGCGGGACTGATGCTGGCCGCGATGGCGGCAAAGGGCCGCGGCCATGCCGGTGAAACCGAAGCCACCGAGCCCTTCAGCGGCCCACTCAACGTCGTGCAGCGCATCCTCTTGGAGCAATGGCTGACCTTCCCCCGTTTTGTTCTGCGCGGCGCTTGGCGGATGGCCTTTCGGCCCGCACCCATCCAAGGAGAATGGACATGAACGAGCAGACCGTCCTCATCCTCGGTGCCGCTGGCCGGCTCGGCCAGCAACTCACACTGGCCTTTGCCCATGCCGGCTGGCGTACCCTGGCGCAGACCCGCAAGCCGCTGCCGGCAGCCCTGCTCGCCACCAGCGGGGTGGAAGTCATCAACTGCGAGGCCTTGGCCAGCGATCAGCTGCTGCGCGCCGCCCGCGGCGCCACTGTGGTGATCAATGCCCTCAACCCGCCCTACACAGAGTGGGACCGGTTGGCCCTGCCGCTGGCCAGGGCCGCGCAGGACCTGGCCCTACGCCTGGGCGCGCTGCTGATGCTGCCGGGCAATGTCTACAACTTTGGCAAGCAGCTCCCGCCGCTCTTGCGGGCCGACACGCCCGAGCAAGGCAACACGAGCAAGGCGCGCATCCGCATCGCCATCGAAGCCGGGATGGCGGCGGCCGCCGCGGAGGGCCTGAATTCCGTGGTGTTGCGCGCCGGCGACTTCTTTGGTGGTGCACAGGGCGGCTCCTGGTTTGACCTGTCCATCACCAGCAGGCTCAAGGCAGGCAAGCTGATCTACCCCGGGCCGCTGGATGTGGAGCATGCCTGGGCCTATCTGCCTGATCTGGCTCAGTGCTTTGTGCGCGTGGCCGAACGCCGCTCGCAACTCACCGGGCACCAACGCTTGCACTTCAGCGGCCACACAGTCGAGGGCAAGGGCTTGCATCAGGCCCTGGAGCAAGCCTGGGGTCGCCCTTTGAAGACAGGCGGCTTGCCGTGGCTGATGATCAGCCTCGGATCCCCATTTGTCGCCAGTTGGAGCGCCATCGCCGAGATGCGCTATCTGTGGCAGAAACCGCATCGGCTGGACGACAGCGAACTGCGCCGACTGATCGGCGAGCCGGCTCACACACCGCTTGTCGCGGCGATGCGCAGCAGCCTGGAAGCCTTGGAGCTGTCGGCCCCGACCGGGGCCCTCACGACCGGAGCTTTGGAATGAGCGGTCCCGTGCTGCGCGAGCGCCTCACGGCCCGCTTGGATGGCGACTTCGTTGTCTTCTTGATCGGCATGCGGATCAACAAGCCTTGGCTCATCCACAAATGGTGGCCGGTGGCCAGCGCCATGCCGCGCATGCTGCGCGAACTGAACTCGCAGCCGGATCTGGGCCTGCTCCAC
This sequence comes from Roseateles sp., assembly GCF_044373315.1. Classification (GTDB taxonomy): domain Bacteria; phylum Pseudomonadota; class Gammaproteobacteria; order Burkholderiales; family Burkholderiaceae_C; genus JACDQM01. The sequence goes on from NZ_JBILQK010000037.1 coordinate 7,706, forward strand.
GCCGAAATGTGGTTCTCGCGCACCATCATCCTGGTGCAGTATTGGCGATCCATGGAACAGTTGCTGGCGTATGCCAAGAACCGACAGTCTCAGCACCTGCCCGCTTGGGCGGCCTTCAACAAAGCGGTGGGCACCGACGGATCGGTGGGCATCTGGCATGAAACCTATGCCGCGAGCCCTGGCAGCTACGAGAGCGTTTACACCAACATGCCCGCCTTTGGCCTGGGGCGCGCCGGCAGCTTAAGCGCGGCTCAGGGCTCAATGGCAACGGCAAAGCAACGTCTGGAGGCTTCAAGCTAGACGGACGCGGTGGCTTCAGCTGGATCTGGCCTTCTTCTGCGTCAGCGCGTAGTCATACAGCGCATTGCGCGGCGCGCCGCTGATCTCGGCCGCCAGGCTGACGGCCTGCTTGAGCGGCAATTCGACCAACAGCGCGGTCAGCACCCGCAAGGCCTCGGGCGGGAGTTCGGCGTCGGCCGGCGCGCTGACCGCATGTGCATGCAGCACCAGCACGAATTCACCGCGCTCGCGCTGAGCATCGGCCGCCAGCCAGGCCGGCAGCTCGGCCACCTTGGCCGTGTGCACGGTCTCGAACTGCTTGGTCAGCTCGCGGCACAGGGTCAGGTCTTGCGTCGGACAGACTTCCGCCAACAGTCCGATCAGGTCCTTGATCCGGTGCGGCGCCTCGAACAACACGATGCTCTGTGGCTGGCCAGCCAGAGCCTGAGCTGCGGCGCGCCGCTCGGCAGCCTTGGTCGGCAGGAAGCCGACGAACTCGAAGCCCTGGGCCTTCGCATCGCCGGCCGCACTGAGCGCAGTGACCACGCTGCTGGCCCCTGGAATGGGCAGCACGCGCAGGCCGCCGGACTGAACCGCCATCACCAAGGCTGCTCCAGGATCAGACACCGCCGGCGTGCCGGCATCGCTGACATAGGCCACCCGCTCGCCCTGGCGCAGCCGCGCCAGCACGCCCTCGCTGGCCTGGCGCTCGTTGTGCTGGTGCAGCGCAATCAGCGGCTTGTGCAAACCCAGGTGGCGCAACAGCCCGCCGCTGACCCGCGTGTCCTCGCAGGCGACGGCGTCGACCAGATTCAGCACATGGATCGCCCGCAAGCTGATGTCCGCCAGATTGCCGATCGGCGTGGCCACCACATACAGCGTGGAAGCGGGGTACTGCTGGCCGCCGGCCGCAGCAGCAGCGGCAGCGCCCAGCAGAGAGGCATCGATGTTCAAGTGGGGCTCTCCAAAGTCTCGCGGCGACCTGGCCGAAGACCGGGCCTTACGCTATCTGCAGCAGCAGGGCCTGCAGCTGATCGAGCGCAATTATCGGGTCGCCGCCAGACATCATGCGCGTGGCGGCGAGGTCGACCTGATCCTGCGCGAGCACGACGGCACCCTGGTCTTCGTCGAGATGCGCGCCCGCCGCGATGCCGCGCATGGCGGCGCGGCGGCCAGCGTCACGCCGGCCAAGCAGCGCTGTCTGGTCTACGCCGCGCGGCATTACCTGCTGCAGCAGGCTTAGCCGCCGCCCTGCCGCTTCGATGTGCGGGCACTGGACGGCGAACAGATCAGCTGGCTGCGCGCGGCATTTGACGCAGACTGACACCGTCCGCTCAGTGTTTACCCGCTCGCTTATGATCCGCCCTCATGCTTGAGCAACGCATCCAACAACAGTTTTTCGAGAGCGCCGACCTACAGTACCAGTCGGCGGAGAGCTTGGCGCGCCCGGTGGCCGTGGCCGCACAGATGCTGGTGGACGGCATCACCGCCGGCGGCCGGGTACTGTGCGGCGGGCTGGGCCTGTCGCAACTCGACGCGCACTACCTGGCAGCACTGCTGGTGGGCCGCTTCGAGCGCGACCGGCCCGGGCTGGCCGCCTGGACGCTGGACCCGCTGGCCCATCCCGATGGCAGCGGCGATGCGGCCTCGCTGGTGCGCCAGATCCAGACCCTGGGCCATCCGGGCGACCTGCTGCTGCTGTTCGAAGCCCAGGCCTGCGACAGCCGCCATGGCGAGTTGATTGCCGCCGCGCATGCGCAGGACATGAGCGTCATCGCGCTGACCGGCAGCCAGGACGAAGCCCTGCGTGGCCTGCTGCTGGAGACCGATGTGCAGTTGCGCGTTCCTCAGTCCCGCGCTGCCCGGGTGGCCGAGGCCCAGCGCCTGTTGGCACACTGCCTGTGTGACGCCCTGGACATCCAACTGCTGGGCACGGCCGAATGAACCCAGACCGGCGCAATGCGCCCACCGACGTCTACCTTCCCAACGGACCCTCCATGACCGCTGCTAACCCGACCCGCCGCTCCCTTGTCTTGCTGCCCGTGCTGGCCGCTGCCCTGATGTCCACGGCCTGCGCTCCGTTGATGGTCGGCGGCGCGATGGTGGGCGGCGCCTTGATGGCCACCGACCGACGCACCTCGGGCACCCAGGTCGAGGACCAGGGCATCGAGCTCAAGGGCGGCGCGCGAGTGCGCGAGCAGTTCGGCAGCCGCGTCCATGTCAACGTCAACAGCTACAACCGCCTGGTGCTGCTGACCGGCGAGGTGCCCAGCGAGGCGGATCGTGTCGCCGTGGAGCGCGCCGTCGCGCAGGTCGAGAACGTCAGCCGCGTGCTGAACGAATTGGCCATTGCCGGCAACAGCTCGCTGACCAGCCGTTCCAACGATGTGGCACTGGCCAGCAAGATCAAGCTCAGCCTGATCGATGCGCGCGACCTGATCTCCAACGCCTTCTACGTGGTGGTCGAGCGAGGCACGGTCTATCTGATGGGCCGCGTCACCGAGCGTGAAGCCAGCCGCGCCAGCGAGATCATTCGCGGCATCAGCGGCGTGCAACGCGTGGTGCGCGCCTTCGAGGTGATCAGCGAGGAAGAGCTGGCCCGCATCACGCCAAAGCCGGCTCCGACCAAGTAAGTGCGCCGCAGGCGCGTCGGCGCCTGCGCATCTCTTCAGGCAATCACTTCAGCCGCTTGATCAGGCTGGACGTATCCCAGCGGCCACCGCCCAGGGTCTGCACGTCCGCGTAGAACTGGTCCACCAGGGCCGTCACCGGCAGCTTGGCGCCGTTGCGGCGCGCCTCGTCCAGCACCAGGCCCAGGTCCTTGCGCATCCAGTCCACCGCGAAACCGAAGTTGAACTGGTCGTCCACCATGGTCTTGCCGCGGTTGTCCATCTGCCAGCTTTGTGCGGCGCCCTTGCCGATCACGTCCAGCACCTGCTTCATGTCCAGGCCCGCCTTCTGACCGAAGGCCACCGCCTCGGACAGGCCTTGCACCAGACCGGCGATGCAGATCTGGTTGACCATCTTGGCCAGTTGCCCTGCACCTGACTCACCCACCCGGGTGACCGCCTTGGAAAAAGCCAGCGCCACCGGCTTGATGAGCTCAAAGGGCGCGGCGTCTCCACCGCACATCACGGTCAGCGCGCCGTTGACCGCACCGGCCTGGCCGCCCGAGACCGGCGCGTCGATGAAGTGCAGGCCGCGCTTGAGCGCTTCGGCGTGCAACTCGCGCGCCACCTCGGCCGAGGCCGTCGTGTGGTCGACAAAGACTGCACCAGACTTCATGCCGGCAAAGCCGCCCTGCTCACCCAGCACCACCGAGCGCAGATCATCGTCATTGCCGACGCAGGCAAACACGATGTCGGCGCCCGCTGCGGCAGCGGCCGGTGTTGCGGCCGCCACGCCGCCGTACTCCTTCGCCCAGGCCTCGGCCTTGGCAGCGGTGCGGTTGTAGACCGTCACCTGATGGCCGGCGCGAGCCAGATGGCCGGCCATCGGATGGCCCATCACGCCGAGGCCGAGGAAAGCCACTTTGCGCGGAGGTATGGATTCGTAGCTGCGTGCGGTTGCGGTATTCATGGAAGTGCTCAGACGATGGTCAGGTGTTCGGTTCCAGAAGAAAGGTCGCCCGTGCGGGCGCGCTCGCTGTTGAGCTTGATCTGCAGGCGCAGATCGTTCACCGAGTCGGCATTGCGCAGAGCGTCCTCATAGCTGACCTTGCCCAGTTCATAGAGATCGAACAAGGCCTGGTCGAAGGTTTGCATGCCCTGCTCGCGCGAGCGCTTCATCACTTCCTTGATCTCGCCGACCTCGCCCTTGAAGATCAGGTCCGAAATCAGCGGTGTATTCAGCAGGATCTCCACCGCGGCGATGCGGCCCTTGCCTTCAGCGCGCGGCAAGAGGCGCTGAGAAACCAGCGCGCGCAGGTTCAGCGACAGATCCATCAGCAGCTGGCTGCGGCGCTCTTCGGGGAAGAAGTTGATGATGCGGTCCAGCGCCTGGTTGGCGCTGTTGGCGTGCAGCGTCGCCATGCACAGGTGGCCGGTCTCGGCGAAGGCCACCGCGTGCTCCATGGTCTCGCGGTCGCGGATCTCACCCATCAGGATCACGTCCGGCGCCTGGCGCAGCGTGTTCTTCAGCGCCTGCTCCCAGCCGTCGGTGTCGATGCCCACCTCGCGCTGCGTGACGATGCAGTTCTTGTGCGGATGCACGAACTCGATGGGATCCTCGACGGTGATGATGTGGCCGTAGGTGCTCTCGTTGCGGTGGTCGATCATGGCTGCCAGCGAGGTGCTCTTGCCCGAGCCGGTGGCGCCCACCACGATCACCAGGCCGCGCTTGGCCTGCACCACATCATTCAGGATGGGTGGCAGATCCAGCGAGGCGATGCTAGGCAGCGTGGCCGGAATCGTCCGCAGCACCAGACCCACATGACCCTGCTGCAAAAAGGCATTGGCTCGAAAGCGCCCGATGCCGGCCGGCGAGATCGCGAAGTTGCACTCCTTGCTGCGCTCGAACTCGGCGGCCTGCTTGTCGTTCATGATCGAACGCGCCAGCTGCAGCGTGTGGTTGCCGGTCAGCGGCTGCGGCGAAACCTTGGTGACCTTGCCGTCCACCTTGATCGCCGGGGGGAAGTCCGCGGTCAGGAACAAGTCCGAGCCGCGCCGCGACACCATCAGGCGCAGCAGGTCATTGATGAATTTCGAGGCCTGGTCGCGTTCCATGCGTGCTCCGTATCGTCGTTATCGCACCCCCTCGGGGGGTGGCCCGACCTACCCGTCGGGCCGGGGGCCCCATCTAGCCCGGGAAATTTTGCCGTTACTCACATGACTGGCGCCATGTGAGTAACGTCGAACTCTCCGGGCTTCAGCCCGGAAAGTTCTCCGGGAACTTCGCTTTAGAGCGGGCCTCGGCTGGCGAGATGATGTTGCGGCGGACCAGGTCCGTCAGGTTCTGGTCGAGCGTCTGCATGCCCTGGCTGTTGCCCGTCTGGATGGCCGAGTACATCTGCGCGACCTTGTTCTCGCGGATCAGGTTGCGGATGGCCGAGCTGCCCAGCATGATCTCGTGCGCCGCCACGCGGCCCGAGCCGTCCTTGAGCTTGCACAGGCTCTGCGAGATCACCGCCACCAAGGACTCCGACACCATCGCGCGCACCATCTCCTTCTCGGCCGCCGGGAACACGTCGACGATACGGTCCACGGTCTTTGCAGCGCTGGAGGTGTGCAAGGTGCCGAACACCAGGTGGCCTGTTTCTGCGGCGGTCAGCGCCAGGCGGATGGTCTCCAGGTCGCGCATTTCACCCACCAGCACCGCGTCCGGGTCTTCGCGCAGCGCAGAACGCAATGCGTTCGAGAAACTCAGCGTGTGCGGCCCGACCTCGCGCTGATTGATCAGGCTCTTCTTCGATTCGTGCACGAACTCGATCGGGTCCTCGATCGTCAGGATGTGGCCGTACTCGTTCTCGTTGAGGTGGTTGACCATGCCGGCCAGCGTGGTCGACTTGCCCGAACCCGTCGGCCCCGTCACCAAAACCAGGCCGCGCGGCTTCAGCGCCAGTTCGGCAAAGACCTTGGGCGCGTTGAGCTGCTCAAGCGTCAGGATCTTGGACGGAATGGTCCGGAACACCGCGCCCGCGCCGCGGTTCTGGTTGAAGGCATTGACGCGAAAGCGCGCAAGGCCCTGGATCTCGAAGGAGAAGTCGACTTCCAGCGTCTCCTCGTACATCTTGCGCTGGGTGTCGTTCATGATGTCGTACACCATGTCGTGCACCGCACGATGGTCGAGCGACTCCACATTGATACGGCGCACATCGCCGTGAACCCGGATCATCGGCGGCAAGCCGGCCGAGAGGTGCAAGTCTGAGGCCTTGTTCTTGACCGAGAATGCCAGCAGTTGGGTGATGTCCATGTCGAAGGCGAAGTGGCTTGGGCCATTATGACGATCTCCGAGAACTTACAACAAGTCCACCGACGCATTGCTGAAGCCTGCCGGACTGTCGGCCGGCCCGTGCAAAGCGTCACGCTGCTGAGTGTCAGCAAGACGTTTCCAAGCGACGCCGTGCGCGCCGCGCATGCTGCCGGCGAGCGTTGCTTTGGCGAGAACTATGTGCAGGAAGGCCTGGACAAGATTGCTGCACTGGCCGATTTGCGCAGCCAGATCGAGTGGCATCTGATCGGCCCGCTGCAAAGCAACAAGACCCGCGCGGTGGCCGAGGCCTTCGACTGGGTGCACAGCGTCGACCGGCTGAAGGTCGCGCAGCGCCTGTCCGAACAGCGGCCCGCAGCCTTGCCGCCCTTGCAGATCTGCCTGCAGGTCAATATCAGCGGCGAGTCCAGCAAGAGCGGCATCGTGCCGGCCGAACTGCCGGCGCTGGCGCGCGAAGTCGCCGCCCTGCCGCGGCTGCGCCTGCGCGGCCTGATGGCCATCCCCGAGCCGGCCGGCGACTTCGAGGCGCAGCGAGCGCCGCACCATGCGCTGGCCGCGCTGCTGGCCCAGCTCAATGCGCAACAGGACTTGCATCTCGATACCTTGTCGATGGGCATGAGCGCCGATCTGGAAGCCGCGATTGCTGAAGGCGCGACGGTGGTGCGCATCGGCACCGCCATCTTCGGCGGCCGCGCCCGCCCAGCCGCCTGAAACCCATGCACCAAGCGATCCTCAAGGCTGCCCTGCTGGGCGCGCTGCTGCTCACAACAGCCGTCAGCGCCGCGCCGCGCGCCGAAGACAGCCTGGCGCAACGCGCCATGGCTTGCACCCTGTGCCATGGCAAGGAGGGCCGAGCGGCGGCTGATGGCTACCACCCGCGCCTGGCCGGCAAGCCCCAGGGTTATCTGCACAAGCAGCTGCTGAACTTCCGCGACGGGCGCAGGCAGTACGGCCTGATGAGCGATCTGATCGCACCGCTGTCCGACGCGTACTTGCTGGAACTGGCCGGCTACTTCGCCCAGCTGGATCTGCCCTACGGCCCGCCGCAGGCGCCCACGCTGCCGGCTGAAGCCCTGCAGCGCGGCCAGCGCCTGGTGCAGCAGGGCGACCCGGCGCGCGGCATTCCGGCCTGCGTGGCCTGCCATGGCGAAAAGCTCACCGGCCTGCAGCCCTTTGTGCCAGGGCTGCTGGGCCTGCCGCGCGACTATCTGAACGGCCAGCTGGGTGCCTGGCGCAGCGGGCAGCGTCGCGCAGTCGAGCCCGATTGCATGGCCAAGATCGCGCGTCAGCTGCAGCCCGAGGAAATCAACGCCATCTCGCAATGGCTGGCCGCCCAAACGGTACCCAGCCCGGCCAAGCCGGCCACCGCCTTGCCAAAGCCGATGCCGATGCGCTGCGGAGGGCTGGAATGATGCTGAGGGCGTGGCACCGCAGCTTGATCGCCGCACTACTGGCGCTGGTCGCCGCCGCGCTCGCAGTCCTGCTGCTGAACCGGCTGGACGAGTCGCCTCCCGGCGGCTCGCCGCTGCAAAGCACGCCGGCTCTGGTCGAACGCGGGGCCTACCTGGCCCGCGCCGGCAACTGCATGGGCTGCCACACCGAACGCGGGGGTGAGGCCTATGCCGGCGGGCGGGCGATCCCGACGCCCTTCGGCACCGTGTTCGCCTCCAATCTGACGCCCGACCGCCAGCATGGCCTGGGCGCCTGGTCGGCTGACGACTTCTGGCGTGCGCTCCACAACGGCCGCAGCCGCGATGGCCGCCTACTCAGTCCGGCCTTTCCCTACCCCAACTACACCTTGATCCAGCGCGCGGACAGCGACGCGCTGTTCGCCTACCTGCAGAGCCTGCCAGCCGTGGCCCAGCCCAACCGGCCCGACGAACTTCGCTGGCCCTATCGCACCCAGCCGGCCCAGGCCGTCTGGCGCGCGCTGTTCTTCCGACCCGCGGTATTCCAGCCCGACCCCGCACGTGACGCAATCTGGAACCGCGGCGCCTATCTGGTCCAGGGGCTGGGCCATTGCAACGCCTGCCATGCCCCGCGCAACGCATTCGGCGCGACCAGCAGTGCCTCGGACTTCCGCGGCGGCATGCTGGACGCACGGGGCTGGTACGCCCCCTCCTTGAACGATCCGGGCGAGGCCGGCGTGGCCGCCTGGTCAGCTGGCGAATTGCGTGAATGGCTGAAGACCGGCAGCAACCGCCACGGCAGCGCCCAAGGGCCGATGGCCGAAGTGGTGCTGGGCAGCACCCAACATCTGGACGAAGCCGACCTCGCGGCCATGGGGGTGTATCTCCAGTCGCTGCCAACCAAGGCCTCGGCGCGAGCCCCGTCAGACCGCCCGCTGGATCCGACCCTACGGGACTTGGGTGCCGAGCTTTACAAGCAGCATTGCGCAGCCTGCCACGGTGAGCAGGGCCAGGGCGTGGCCGGCATCTACCCGACACTGCTTGGCAGTCGCGTCGTCACGATGGAGAGCGCTAGTAATCTGTTGCAGATCATCCTGCGGGGTGGCTTCGCGCCGGCCACGGCTGACAAGCCGCGACCCTTCGGCATGCCGCCTTTCGCCAGCGAACTCAATGAGCGTGAGCTCGCCGCGATTGCCAGCTTCCTGCGCAGCAGCTGGGGCCATCAGGCGGGTGAAGTCAGCGAAGTCGACGTCAAGCGATTGCGCTGATTGGTGCCGCTGCTGCAGCAGCAAATGACGACAAAGGCATGCAGGGCAAGGCGCAACGAGTTCGCCACGGGCTGCTTTACCAGTGAAAACCCTGACTCCAGACTGAGGCCTGCGGCCTTTTTCACGCTGGGGCTTGCCTTCGCGCCGCACCCCCCTAAAGTGGGGGCCGAAGCGACCGATAGTCGAGGGGCGCCTCGCCACGAGCAGGCGTTACCAGACCAACGCCTACTCCTACGGATCTTCGAGAATGAAGCTTCTTTCCAAGCTGCGCATCAGCCAGCGACTTGCCGTCAGCTACACCTTGCTGGTGCTGCTGCTGATCGCGATTGGCGTCTTCGGCGCCTTCAACGCCAACCGCTTGGCGCAGGACCTTGACCAGACGGCCAACACCAGCCTCGTCAAGATCGCCTCGGCCAATGCCCTGGAGGGCAATGTCAACATCATCGCCCGTGCGGCGCGCGACCTGATCCTGCTGGACGAGGCACGCCAGATCAAGCGCCAGAACGCCGCGATCGACGCGGCTCTGGCCGACACCGAAAAGCAGCTGGCCAGCCTGGAAGCCAGCATTGGCGATGGCAACGAAAAGACGCTCGTCGCCCAGGTGCGAGAGCGGGAGTTGGCCTTCATCGCCGCGGTCGCCAAATTCCGCCAGGTTGCCGAAGCCGGCAACCCGGACGATTCACGCGAAAGCCTGATCAAGGATGTGCGCCCTGCCCAGCAGGCCTACCAGGAAGGTCTGAAGACCCTGGTTGACCTGCAGTTCGACACCGCCCGCGAGCTGGCAGTCTCCGGCGGCGAGGTGGCGCGCTCGTCGGTGATGGTCACGGCAGTGCTGGTGCTCGTGGCAGTGACCATCGGTGTAGTCGGCGGCCTGACCATCGCCCGCTCCATCGTGCTGCCGGCGCGCCGCGCCCGCGAAGCCGCGCAGGCCATCGCCGAGGGCGATCTGACCCAGCGCATCGAAGTCGACGGCAGCGATGAACTCAGCCAGATGCTGGGCGCCATGCGCGAGATGCAGACCGCGCTGTCGGGCGTTGTGCAAAGCGTCAGCAGCGCCGCTGGCGAGGTGGCCCACAGTTCCGGCGTGATTGCCGGCGGCAACCAGGACCTGTCGGACCGCACCGCGCGCTCGGCAGCCAGCCTGCAGAACACCGCGGCATCGGTCGAGCAGATCGCGTCCAACCTGACCGGCGCCAGCGAACTGACCCGCAAGGCTGCCAACATCGCCACGAAGGCCCGCCAGTCAGCCTCGGCAGGCGGCACTGTGGTGACCGAAGTCGTCAGCACCATGCAGGCAATCAGCGAAAGCTCCAAGAAGATCGGCGACATCATCGGAGTGATCGATGGCATCGCCTTCCAGACCAACATCCTGGCGTTGAACGCCGCAGTGGAGGCCGCCCGCGCGGGCGAGCACGGCAAGGGCTTCGCCGTTGTCGCGTCCGAAGTGCGCGCACTGGCCTCGCGCAGCGCGCAGGCTGCCAAGGAGATCAAGCAGCTGATCCAGGAATCCTCCGAGAAGGTCGATACCGGCACCCAGTTGGTGGCCAATGCCGGCGCCACCATCCGCTCAGTGGTCGACGAGGTCAACAATATGGGCCACCTGATCGAAGAAATCTCGCACTCCGCCCAGGAGCAGGCCAGCGGCGTCGGCGTTGTCAACAACGCGATGTCCGAACTCGACCGCACGACTCAGCAGAACACCACACTGGTCGATGAACTCAACCGCAGCACCGATGAACTGAAGCAGAGCTCGTCGCGCTTGCTGGATGCGGTCGGCTTCTTCCGGGCCCCGGCGACTAGCCACTGACTTCCCTTCCCCTTCCGTCCCCACCCAGAACACTGACACTCACTCAAGGTCTCATGATGAAGTACAAGTCCACCCACCTCGCCAAGATCGTCGGCACTGCCGCACTCGCCTGCTTCATTGCCGCGGCACACGCCTCGACCCCCAAGCTGATCAAGCGCGTGCCGCCAGAGTTTCCGCGCGAAGCGGTGCAAGCGTCTGTGGACAGCGGCGTCGTCAGGGCAAAGATGGCCATCGATGCCGACGGCAAGGTCACCGAAGTGACCATCGTCGAATCACAGCCCCGCCGCGTGTTCGATCGCGCCGTGCAACGGGCCCTGATGGACTGGCGCTTCGAAGCCAGCGGCTCGGCACAGACGCATGAAGTGCGTCTGGTGTTCCGCAACGACGAGTAATCTTCGCCTGCAGCCTGCCCTGCCTGCCGCGCCTTCTGCAGTAACGCCTGCAGGGCGTGCACGTGGTGGCAGTTGCCACAGGTTCAGGCGACACGACAGTCTCGCCATCGCTCTATGCACGCAGCGGGCTGAGCCCTATATTGGACTCACATGCCCGGCAGCCAGGCCTCACGAACGGCGCCGGACCCAGCTGTCCAGGCGCCGCCGCCCTTTGTCGGTTGAGCGCGAAGCACGGAGGTTTCGATGCGTGACAACGGGCCTGTAAGCCAGCGTGAGTTCGCCTTCCCCTCCAACGAGACCCTGGTCTCGACCACTGACCTCAAGGGTCGCATCCTCTACTGCAACAGCGCTTTCATCTCGGTCAGCGGCTACACGCGCGACGAGTTGCTGGGCCAGCCGCACAACATGATCCGTCACCCGGACATGCCTGCCGAAGCCTTTGCGGACATGTGGGACACCATCGCCAGCGGCATGCCCTGGTCCGGGCTGGTGAAGAACCGGCGCAAGAACGGCGACCACTACTGGGTCAACGCCAATGTCACGCCCTTGCTGGATCGCCACGGCCAACCGGTCGCCTACATGTCGGTGCGTATCCTGCCCGGCCGGGCCGAGGTCGAAGGCGCCGAGGCGCTCTACGCCCGAATGCGTCGCGAAGGCGCCCAATGCCCGCTTCGCATCCGCCACGGCCAGCTGATCGACAGCAGCTGGCGCGGACGCCTGGCGAGCTGGTTCAACCCGTCACTGGGCGTGCGCATCACTCTGGCGGTGTGGCTGGCCGCCGCGCTGGGATTGGCGCTTGGCATGATTGCCGACCATTCGATGGTGGCGATGCTCGGCGCAGCGGCCGTCACCCTCGTCTGCGCCGCAATCGGCGGCCGCTACATCAGGCGCGCCGTTCTGGCGCCCATCCATTCACTGGAACGCTTCGCCAACCGCATGGCGGCCGGTGATCTGACGCAGCGCCTGCACAAGGACCGTGACGACGAGGTCGGCGCCATCGCCGGCGCACTGGCCCAGCTCAACGTCAACCTGATGTCCATCGTGCGCGATGCGCGCTCCGGCGTGATGCAGGTGCGTCAAGGCACCCACACCATCGCCGAGGGCAATCAGGATCTGTCGGGCCGCACCGAATCTCAGGCCAGCAGCCTGGAGCAGACGGCCGCGTCGATGGAGCAGATCAAGGCGACCGTGCATGCCAGCACCGACATGGCCCAAACGGCAGCAAGCAAAGCTGAATCTGCCCGTCGCATCAGCGAACGCAGCGTGCTTGCGGTGCGCCAGGCGGCGCACTCGATGGAGAACATCAGCGCGGCCTCGGCCCGCATCGCCGACATCATCCAGGTGGTCGACAGCATTGCATTCCAGACCAATATCCTCGCCCTCAATGCGGCGGTCGAAGCCGCACGGGCCGGCGAGCACGGGCGGGGTTTCGCGGTGGTGGCCGCCGAGGTGCGCATGCTGTCGCAGCGCACGTCCGAAGCGGCGCGCGAGGTGCGCGGCCTGATCCTGAATTCCGGCGAACGTGTGGCCGAGGGCGGCACCCAGGTCGGCCAGGCCAGCCAGGCCATGGCCGAGGTGCAGCAGGCGGTCGACGAGGTCTTCACGCTGATTCAGCAGATCAGCCAGGGCATGAACGAGCAGATGCGCGGCATCGACCAGATCAACGAGGCGCTGGCACAGCTGGACTCGCTGACCCAGCAGAACGCCGCGCTGGTCGAAGAGGTGGCAGCGTCGGCGATGGGGCTCAATGACAAGGCCCAGGAAGTGGCGGACGCGGTCGGCGTATTTCGGGTGGATGAGCACAGCGGCGCCGGCGCGTCGGATGCCGTGGCCCTGCGGCGTGCGGCCAAGGCGCCGCGCACCTGACTAGGCGCCCAGGACTACACTTGCTCCCATGCTGCCCCGCCTCCCCTCACACTGGCTGCGCACCCTGATCTGGGTGCTGTGCCTCGCCTTGCCGCTTCAAGCGGCAGCGGTCGTGGGCATGAGTGGCTGCGGATCGGTGCCCATCGGCTGGAGTGCAGCGGCCGCCGGCAGCGTCGAACTGCCGACGCCGCTGCAGCACCACGAGGCAGCCCATGCGGCCTCGGACGATGCCTCTTTGCATGACGGTCACGCCATGCATGACGCTGCCGACTTGAACCATCAGCAATGCAGCGCCTGTGCCGCCTGCTTCGTGGGTGCTGCCTTGCCGAGCACGCCTATGGCCCTGGCCTCTGCAGCAGGTCACCCTGTGCAATACAGCGGCGCGGAGTGGGTCAGTCTGGACTGCAGCCCCTCGCGGCTCGAACGGCCGCCACGAACAACAGCCCGCTGAGCTGGGCAGGCCTTTTTTCGGCCTGCTGACCTGGGCCAGCGCTTGCGCTGGTCCAAGCCGTCCTGTTGTTCCCTCGCCTCTCCAGAGGACCACTCCATGCACAAGACACCCTGCTCCTGGGTGCTGGCGCTCGCCATGAGCGCAGCACTCGGCTGGGCCGCACCGGCTCAGGCGCAAGCCAGCTTGCCGGCACACGCCGACCCCGCCGATCCGAAAGCCGGCCCTACGCCACTGATCTACCGTTCCGCACTGCAGCGCTATCAGCCACTGCAGGACACCAGCCTGCGCGATTGGCGCGCGGCCAACCAGCGCGTTCACGAAGCGGGCGGCTGGCGCGTCTATCTGCGTGAATCGCAAGCCAGCGCTGCCGCTCCTGCCCCCACTCCTACCCCCTTGCCAGCGGACAGCAAGAGCGCGCCCGCTGCGAAGCCGGCCCATCAGCATTGAGGCCCGTCATGACCCGATCCCTTCCCCCATTGCGCCTGCGGCTGGTGATGCTGCTGGCCGCGCTCGGCCTCGGCGGCTGCGCCAGCCTGACGCCGGAGGCCGGCTTCGCGCCATTGCAGCAGCAGACCCGCCAGCTGCTCGACAAAGACCTGGCCTGGCCCCGCGACGAAGCTGCTCAGGCCAAGATCGAGCAGCGCGTCCAGGCCCTGCTGGCGCAGCCCTTGAGCAGCGACTCTGCCGTGCAGATCGCCCTGCTCAACCACCGCGGCCTGCGCGCGGCGCTGTTCGAACTAGGCGTGCTGGATGCCGAACGCGTACAGGCATCGCGCCTGCCCAACCCCGGTTTCAGCGTCGGGCGCATGAGCAAAGGCGACGAGCGCGAGATCGAGCGCGGCCTGCATTTCAGCTTGGCCCGCTTGCTGAGCCTGGCCAGCGCCGCTGATGTGGCGCAGCGCCGGCTGTCGCAAACCCGCCAGGATCTCGCGCTGCAGGTGCTGACCGTCGCTGCCGAGGCCCGCCAGCGCCACATCCAGGCGGTCGCAGCGCGCGAGCAGCTGCACTATGCCCGCCAGGTGATGGAAGCCGGCGAAGCCAGTGCCGAGCTGGCGCGCCGCATGGCCGAGGTCGGCAATGTCAGCCGGCTGCGACAGGCGCGTGAACATGCCTTCTACGCCGATGCGGCGCTGGGGCTGGCGCGCGCCGAGTTACAGGCCGCGCTGCAGACCGAGGCGCTGTCTCGCGCACTCGGCCTGTGGGGCGAGCAGCGCGCAGCGCTGAAGCTGCCCGAGCGCCTGCCGGACCTGCCCGAGCAGGCGCGCGAGCTGCCCGGCGTCGAGCAGCAGGCGATCACTCAGCGCCTGGACGTGCAGGCCGCGCGTCAGGCCGCCGCGCTGCGCGCCGCCGAGCTGGGGCTGACGCGCCAGACCCGCTTCATCAACGTGCTGGAGCTGGGCCTGGCCCGCAACAGCAGCAATGAAGCACCGACGCAGCGCGGCATCGAGCTGAGCCTGGAGCTGCCGCTGTTCGACTGGGGCGAGGCCCGCAATGCGCGTGCCGAGGCGCTCTATATGCAGCAGCTGGCGCGCACCGCCGAGACGGCCATCAACGCCCGCTCACAGGCGCGCGAGGCCTATCTGCGCTACCGCAGCGCGCATGAGATCGCACAGCACCATGCGCGCGATATCGTGCCCAACCGACAGCGCATCGCCGATGAAAACCTGCTGCGCTACAACGGCATGTTCATCGGCACCCTCGAACTGCTGGCCGACGCGCGCCTGCAGATCGCCGCTGTCGCCACCGCCATCGAGGCCAAGCGCGACTTCCTGCTGGCCGAGGCGGAACTTGAGCAAGCCCTGCTCGGCCCCGTTGCAGGCAGCGCCCGCAGCAGCGCCTCATCTGCCCCTGCCGCGCCGGCAGCCGGCCACTGAATCCGGAGACCTTTCCCCATGCTTTCCCGACGCAATCTTTTCGTGGGCGCGGCCGCCGTCAGTGCGGCAAGCGTCTCGCGCGTGGCGCTGGCCGCGATCCCCGAGGCGGTGCAGCAGACCAGCCCCGACACCGCACCGCCGCTGATCCCCAACAGCGGCCGGCTCTACAACCCCGTGGTCACGCTGAACGGCTGGACATGCCCCTGGCGCATGAAGGCCGGCGTTAAGGAGTTCCATCTGGTGGCCGAGCCCGTCGTGCGCGAAATGGCGCCCGGCTTCAAGGCCCATCTGTGGGGCTACAACGGCCAGTCGCCCGGCCCCACCATCGAGGTGGTGGAAGGCGACCGCGTGCGCATCTACGTGACCAACCGCCTGCCCGAGCACACCAGCGTGCATTGGCACGGCCAGCGCCTGCCCAATGGCATGGACGGCGTCTCGGGCCTGACCCAGCCCTCGATCAAGCCCGGCCAAACCTTTGTCTACGAGTTCGTCGCACGCCGGCCCGGCACCTTCATGTACCACCCGCATGCCGACGAAATGACGCAAATGGCGATGGGCATGATGGGCTTCTGGGTCACGCACCCCAAGACTCGCCATCCGCTGATCAGCGAGGTGCAACGCGACTTCTGCTTCCTGCTGTCCAGCTACGACATCGATCCCGGCAGCTACACGCCCAAGATCATGACGATGACGGACTTCAATCTGTGGAGCTGGAACAGCCGCATCTTCCCCGGCATCGACAGCCTCAATGTGCGCTATGGCGACCGAGTGCGCCTGCGTGTCGGCAACCTGACGATGACCAACCACCCGATCCATCTGCACGGCCATGAGTTCGAGGTCACCGGCACCGATGGCGGCCCGGTGCCCAAGAGCGCGCGCTGGCCCGAGGTGACCACCGACATCGCTGTCGGACAGATGCGACAGATGGAGTTCCTCGCCGACGAGGAAGGCGACTGGGCTTTCCATTGCCACAAGAGCCACCACACGATGAATGCGATGGGCCACGACGTCGAGACGCTGATCGGCGTCGACCACACCGGGCTGGCCAGCAAGATCACCCGCTTGATCCCCGACTACATGGCGATGGGCGAGCGCGGCATGGCCGATATGGGCGAGATGGAGATGCCGCTGCCCGACAACACCGCGCCGATGATGGCCGGCCAAGGGCCTTATGGCGGTTTGGAGATGGGCGGCATGTTCAGCGTGCTGAAGGTGCGCAAGCAGCAGAAGCCCGGTGACTACAGCGACCCGGGCTGGTATGCCGCGCAGGCGCCCAAGGGCACGGTGGCCGCGCCAGTGCCAGGCGCGGCGGCGCCGGCGGCCAGCCAGGCGCCGGCACCTGTAGCAGCACCGGGCATGAAAGCGCACAAGCCGGGCATGCATCAGCAGATGCACCCGCAGCACAAGCCCGGCGCGGCCGCAGCCACCGAAGTCAAGGTCCGCAAACCCAGCAAGCACGAGGGCCACTGAGCATGCGCATGCACACACTCCCGTCCTGGCTGTTGGCACTCGGACTGCTGGTCGCCGGCGGCCACGCCCTGGCACATGGGCCGCAGCCGCATCACAGCGCCGCGCCGCTCAAGAAGGAGCAACAGGTCTTCGGCATTGCCGGTGACGCCGGCCAGGTCAACCGCACCGTGACCGTCACGATGGGTGACGATATGCGTTTCAAGCCCGATCACCTCCAGGTGCGCGAAGGCGAGACCCTGCGCCTGCGCATCCGCAACCAGGGCCAGCTGATGCATGAGCTGGTGATCGGCACGCCCGAGGAGCTCGACGCCCATGCCAAGTTGATGGAGAAGTTCCCCGACATGGAACATGAAGAAGCCCATATGGCCCACGTGCCTCCGGGCGGCAGCGGCGACATCATCTGGCGCTTCAACCGCGCCGGACAGTTCGACTTCGCGTGCCTGGTCGCCGGCCACTTTCAGGCCGGCATGCGGGGCCGCATCACCGTCACGCCGAGGAGCAAAAAACCATGAACCCACAACTCAAGCAACGCCGCGGCCTGCTGGCCCTGATCGGCGCCGCCTTCGCCGGCCCCGCCTTCGCGCAGGGGCCATCACCCATCGCCATCGAGGTCTGGAAAAGCCCGACCTGCGGCTGCTGCAAGGACTGGATCCGCATCATCGAAGCCCAGGGCCTGTTCAAGGCCACGGTGCGCGATATCGGCAACACCCAGGCGCGTGCCCGCCTGGGCATTCCGATGAAGCTGGGCAGCTGCCACACCGCCGTCGTCGGCGGCTATGCCATCGAAGGCCATGTGCCGATGCGCGAGATGCTGCGCCTGCTGAAGGAGCGACCACGTGCCATCGGCCTGGCCGTACCCGGCATGCCGATCGGCTCGCCCGGCATGGATGGCCCCGAATACGGTGGTCAGCGTGACCCCTATGAAGTGCTGCTGGTGCTGCACGATGGCAGCACGCGTGTCTATGCCAAATACGGCTGAAGCCCGATACCGCCAGATCGCCTGTTGATGAGGAAACCAATGATGAAGACGCTACTGATCACCGGCCTCTGCGCCGCCGCCAGCCTGCCCCTGTCCGCGCTGGCGCAGGCCGCCCCGACTGGGCACGAAAGCCACCACGCCGCGCCCGCGCGGCAGGGTGCCGAAGAATGGGTAGCAGCCGAGATCCGCCGCGTGGACCTGGCCGGCCGCAAGCTGACGCTCAAGCATGCCGAGATCAAGCATCTCGACATGCCGGGCATGACCATGGTGTTCGGGCTCAAGGACGGCGCCGCCGCGCCTGAGTTGCTGGCCTCGCTCAAACCGGGCGACAAGCTGCAGGTTCAGGTGCAGATGCTGGACGGCAAGACGGTGGTCAGCGCCCTCAAGCGCTGAAGCGACAGCTGGCGCCGACGCTCAGGCCTGGATGTCCAGTAGCGCGCCGGTGGTCTTAATCTGGGTTTCCAAGACGCGCAGATTGGCCACATAGCTGTAGGTGGCCGAGCGCTGCTCGATCAACTCGCGCTCGGCTGACACGCCGGGCTGGGTGGCGGTGCTGCGGCTGACCTGCACGCCGGACTCGGCCGGAAGGCTGGACAGCGCGACCTGCTCGCGGCGATAGCCGGCCGTCGACAGATTGGCCACATTGTGCGCAGACGCGCGCAGTCGCTCCTGGGCGACTGCGACGCCCGACAAAGCGGTGGACATGCTGATCGAGGACATGGCGAACAAGCTCCGGATCCCTTGAATTAGCGGGATTGTTCCCGTCTTATCGACCACTGGGCGGGGAACTTTAGAAAAGAATCGCCTTTACCGGCCAAATTCACGCGCCAAGGCGGGGACAATTGCCAGCACCCCCTGCAGCAAGACTGAAATCGATGGCGATCCAATGGTTCCCGGGTCATATGAACTCGACCCGCAATGCAATCCGCGAGCGCATGAAGGCGGGGCTGGACGTGGTCATCGAGCTGCTGGACGCCCGTCTGCCCGGTTCCAGCCGCAACCCGCTGCTGGCCGAGCTGACCGAGGGCAAGCCCACGCTGAAGCTGCTGAACAAGCAGGATCTGGCCGACCCTGAGCGTACAGCCGCCTGGCTGGCGCACTACAACGCCCTGCCTGAGACCCGGGCCATCGGCCTGGATGCCAGCATCAAGGCGCCCGCCAAGGCGCTGATGAGCGAATGCCGGCTGCTGGCGCCGAACCGCGGCGGCATGGCCAAACCGCTGCGGGTACTGATCTGCGGCATCCCCAACGTCGGCAAATCAACGCTGATCAACACCTTGATGGGCAAGCGCGCCACCAAGACCGGCGATGAGCCCGGCATCACCAAGGTCGAGCAGAAGCTGGTGCTGGAGAACGATTTCTACCTGTTCGACACGCCCGGCATGCTGTGGCCCAAGATCACCGTGCCCGAGGCTGGCTTCAATCTGGCGGCCAGCGGCGCGGTGGGACGCAATGCCTTCGTCGAGGAAGAAGTGGCGGTCGAGCTGATGGCCTGCCTGCGCCAACACTATGCGCCTCTGCTGGTGGAACGCTACAAGCTGGAGATCACACCCGAGCTCAGCGACGAGGAACTGCTGGAGCAGCTCGGCCGCAAGCGCGCCGCCATGCTCAGCGGCGGCCGCGTCAATCTGCAGAAGGCGGCCGAGATCCTGATGTACGAATTCCGCCAAGGCACGCTGGGCCGCATCACACTGGAAACGCCCGAGGAATTCACCGCCTGGGTGGCCACCGGCGCAGCGGCCGAAGCCAAGGCCAAAGCCGAGGCCGAAGCCAAGAAGGCCGCGCGCAAGGCCGGCCGCAAACGCTGATCAGCGCGGTTTCAGTCGGGCGCCCTGTAGACCAGCACCTTCAGCGAGCGCTCGTCCGACACATCGGCAAACGCGGCCGGATTGGCCAGGCGCTGCTGGAACTGCAGCGTCGGTGCCAGCTGCTGCATCTGCTCTTGCAGAAAGCCCACGCCCAGCTCAGGCGCGTTCAGGCACAGCAGGGCCTGGCCGCCGGGCGCCAGCAGATCGGGCAGGCGGCGCATCAGCCGCGCGTAGTCCTTGCTGGCGATGAAGCTGCCCTTCTGGTGGCTGGGCGGATCGACCACGATCAGCTCATAGGGCCCGCCACGCGTGATCTTTCCCCAGGAGCTGAAGATGTCGTGCGGCAGATAGCTGGCGCCTGAGCCGATGCCGTTCAGCGCATGGTTCTGCTTGCCGATGGCCAAGGCTCCGTCGCTCATATCGATATTGACCACCTGGCTGGCGCCAGCCTGCAGCGCCACCACCGAGAAGGCGCAGGTGTAGGCGAACAGGTTCAGCACCTTGGCTCCCGGCTGCGCCGCCACCTGCTGGCGCAGCCAGCGCCGGCCCTCGGCCATGTCCAGGAAAAGGCCATGGTTCTGGCCCTTTAGCACATGCACGCGAAAGCGCGCGCCGTCCTCGCTGACCTCATGCCGGTCCGGCACGCTGCCGGCCATCAGCCGGGTGTGGCTGCGGCCTTCGTCGCGCTGCTGGAACACCCAGTTCAGCGCCTGCCCCGGTGCCAGCTGCTGCCAGCGCGCGTCCAGCGCCGCGCCGATGGCCGCCAGTTGCTCATCAGGGAGCGGCTGGAAGCTGGTCAGCACGAACACCGGCGGATAAGCATCCAGCGCAAGGTGCTCGCAAGCGGGGTGGAGCCCGCCGCGGCCGTGAAAAACGCGCTGGGCATCGTGAGGCAGGGCCATCGTCGCGATGGCATCGAGCAGGGCTTGCATGGGCAGTCAGGGAAGGCAGGAGAACGAGGCCGGGCCAGCGCAGCAGTAGCGCTGCTGCGCTGACACCCGGCCGCAAGCGATGCAGTGTATGCAGCCGAGCCGCCCTGCCGACGACTACTTCAGCGCAAAGCGCACGCTGGCCGGCTTACGCCCCGGGAGCGTGACGATGGCCACCACGCGGGTGCCCGGCTCCAGCTTGAAGCTGCCCTTGGCTTCGAAGCGGTTGTCGCCCGCCGCCTGCAAGGCCAGCTCGGACTTTGCGCTGCCTGCAAGCATCGTCAGCTTGACGCTGCCGCCCTGGGTGCTGAGCGGCTTGCCGTGATCGCGCAGATGCAGCGTGATCAGCTCAGGCTTGGCCACCAGTTCGAAATCGATGTCGCCGGACTCGACCACCACGCCGCCATGCAGGGGCTTGTGATCATGGTCATGCTTGCCGCCGGCCGTTGCCAGGCCGCTCAGTACCAGCGTCAAGCTGGCGATCCACAGAAGGGTCTTGAGGTTCATGGGTGCTCCTTGAATGAGAGTCAGAAATGGGGAATTGAGGGAAAGCTCAGAGCGCCTGAGCGTCCTGCTCCTGCAGCAGGCGCTCGGCGGGCTTGCGGCCGAACAGCCAGAACAGCGCCGGCGTCAGGAAGGTATCCAGCAGGGTCGAGCTGATCAGGCCCGAGAAGATCACCACCGCTACCGGATGCAGCACCTCGGTGCCGGGGCGCTCGGCCTCGAACAGCAGCGGCGCCAGCGCGAAGGCCGTCACCAGCGCCGTCATCAGCACCGGAGCCAGTCGCTCCAGCGAACCGCGCACGATCATCGGCAGGCCGAAGGCCTCGCCCTCCAGGCGCATCAGGTTGATGTAGTGGCTGACCTTGAGGATGCCGTTGCGCACCGAAATGCCTGCCAGGGTGATGAAGCCGATCAGCGCTGCCACGGACAGCGGCTGGCCCGACAGCCACAGCCCCAGCACCGCCCCCACCAGGGCAAGCGGGATATTGACCATGATCAGCGCTGCCAGCACCGCCGACTTGTAACGGCTGTACAGCACCACGGCCATCAGCGTCAGCGAGACGATGGACAACAGGCCCACCAGACGCGAGGCCTCTTCCTGCGCCTGGAACTGGCCGCCCAGCGTGATGAAGTTGCCTTCCGGCAACTTCGTCTCGGCCACCGCCGCGCGGATGTCGGCCACTACCTCGGACAGCGGCCGGCCATTGGCATTGGCCGACAGCACGATGCGACGTTTGCCGTCGTCGCGGCTGATCTGGTTGGGGCCGTCGGCTTCCTCGATGCTGGCGATGCGCGACAGCGGAATGGCGCCGCTCGGCGTCTCGATCAGCAGCCGGCCCAGGCCTTCCACCGAGCGCGCCGTCTCCGGCAGGCGCAGCATCAGCGTGAAGCGGCGCCCGCCTTCGATGATCTGCGTCACCTTCTCGCCTTCCACGAGCGCCTGCAGCGTGGCCAGCACCTGCGGCGCCGGCACGCCGTACTGCGCAGCCGCCGCATAGTCCAGCCGCACCTTGATCTGCGGTGCCAGCACCTGCTTCTCAACCTCCAGATCGGCCAGACCGGGAATGCCGGCCAGGCGCGCGCGCAGCAGTTCGGCCTGCGCCCGCAGCACATCCAGATCCTCACCGAAGATCTTGATCGCGATCTGAGAGCGCACGCCCGACAGCATGTGGTCGATGCGGTGCGAGATCGGCTGGCCGATGGCCACCGCCGCCGGCAGGTTGACCAGGCGCGAACGGATGTCGGCGCTGATCTCGGCCATGCTACGTTCCAGCTCGGCGCTGGGCTTGATGCCCACATCCAGCTCGCTGACATGCACGCCCTCGGCATGCTCGTCGAGCTCGGCACGGCCGCTGCGACGGCCCACATGCGTGACCTCGGGCACCTGGCGCACCAGAACCTCGGCCTGGCGCGCCAGCGCCGCGGACTCGGCCAGCGTGACGCCCGGATTCAGCCGCATGCCGACCAGCAGCGTGCCCTCGTTGAAGGGCGGCAAAAAGGTGGTGGGGAAGAAAGGCACGGTCGCGGCCGCCGCCAGCACCGCCGCACCCGCCAGACCCAGTGCCGCGCGCGGGCGCTGCAGCACGGCCTGCAGCCCACCGCGATAGCGCGCCTTCAGCCAGGCCAGCAGCCGCGTGTCGCCATGATCCAGCGACTTCATGCGCGGCAGCAGGTAGTAGCTCAGTACCGGCGTCAGCGTCACTGACACCAGCAGCGAAGCCAGCGTCGAGACGATGAAGGCGATGCCCAGCGGTACGAACAGCCGGCCCTCGATGCCCGGCAACGCGAACAGCGGCAGGAACACCAGCACGATGATCACCGTCGCATACAGGATGCCCGAGCGCACCTCCATCGAGGCGCGCGCCACCAGCTCCAGCAGCGGCTGCGGCCGGCACGGGTTCTCGGCCCGGTCCTGCTTGAGGCGGCGCATGATGTTCTCCACATCCACCACCGCGTCATCCACCAGGCCACCGATCGCGATCGCCAGGCCGCCTAGCGTCATTGTGTTGATCGACAGGCCGAAGTAGCGGAACACCAACGCGGTGATGAAGATCGAGATCGGGATCGCCGTCAGCGCGATCACCGTCGGCCGCAGCGTGCCGAGGAAGAAGAACAGGATCACCGCCACCAGCACCGAGGCGCCGATCAGCTTGCCCTGCAGCGTCGAGATCGAGGCCTCGATGAAGCTGGCCTGGCGGAAGGTCACGCGTGGCGCTTCCATGCCAGCCGGCAGCGAGGCCTGCAGTCCGCTCAAGCCCTCTTCGATGGCACGCGTCACAGCCAGCGTGTCGGCGCCGGGCTGCTTCTGAATGCCCAGGATCACGGCCGGCTTACCCTCGAAGCCGGCATCGCCGCGCTTGAGCGCGGGCGCGAAGCTGACCTCGGCGATCTGGCGCAGCAGGATGGGCTGCCCCTGGCGCGCCCCCAGCGCCAGGTCCTTCAGGTCCTCCAGCCGCGAGGTGCGGCCCAGATGCCGGATAAGGTACTCGCGGCCGTTGAGCTCCAGAAAGCCACCTGATGTGTTGGCCGAGAAGCCCTTCAGCGCCGCGGCCAGCTGATCATGCGTGATGCCCAGCGCCGCCATGCGCGCGGTGTCGGGCTGCACCTGGAACTGCCGCACCTCGCCGCCGATCGGAATCACCTGCGCCACGCCGGGCACCGCCAGCAGACGCGGCCGCAGCACCCAGTCCGCGTACTCGCGGACCGCCATGGCGGTGGTCTTGCGCTCGTCCACCGGAATCGCGATCTGCATGATCTCGCCCATGATGGAGCTGACCGGCCCCATGCGTGGCACGATGCCCTGCGCCGCACCGCCCAAGCCCTCTTCCATCGAGCTCAGGCGCTCGGCCACCAGCTGGCGCGCCCGATAAATGTCGGTGCTCCAGTCGAAGGTGATGTAGAGAAAGGACAGGCCGGCCGACGAGACCGAGCGCACCGATTCCACACCGGGCAGCCCGTTCAGGCTGGTCTCCAGCGGGAAGGTGATCAGCTGCTCCACCTCCTCGGCGGCCATGCCGCCGGCCTCGGTCATCACGGTGACGGTGGGCTTGTTGAGATCAGGAAATACATCCACCGGCGTGCGCGACAGCGTGAACGCGCCATACACCATCAGCACCAGGCTGGCGATCAGCACCAGCAGCCGGTTGCGCAGGCTGTTATCGAGTAACCACTTGAACATGGGTGGCTCCTCAGCGGATCTGGTTGATCAGGGTCGCACCCTGGACCGCGACACGCTCGCCGGCCTGCAGGCCAGAGGTCACCGCCAGCTGCACGCCGTCCAGCGGCTGCACCGTCACCACGCGGGGCTCGAAGCGCTCGGGCGCCGTCTTGACCCACAGGATGTTCTGGTTGGCCGGGTTCTTCAGCAGTGCCGCAGCAGGCACGGCCAGCGCGGTGATGCGCGTGCGCGTCTGCACGAACACACGCACCGGCTGGCCCAGGGCCAGGCCGGCAAGCGCGGCCGATTCGGCGCGGAAGCTCAGCGGCAGCGCCTGCTCGCGCAGGCTGCGCGCCGCGCCGATGAAGCTCAAGGGCACGCGCTGCTCGCCCACCGTCAAGGCGGCCGCGCCCACGTCCAGCGCCAAGGCGCTGTCATAGGCGAGCGCCTCGATGCGCAGGCGCTGCGGGTCGACGATCTCGAACACACGCTCGCGCGCATCCACCACCTGGCCTGAGACAACGTTGGCCGAGGCGATCACACCCGCCACCGGCGCCACCAGCGCCTCGCGCGAACTCAGCCCGCCGGCCACGGCGGCTGCGCGCTCGGCCAGGCTGGCCGCTTCGCTCTCGGCCGCCTCAATCTCGCGGCGCGGCACTGTGTCCGCCAGCTCGCGCAGGCGCGCCAGGCGCTTGTCCGCCAGGCTTCTGGCCGCACGGAGCTCGGCCAGCTGGGCCGCCTGATTGGCCAGCTCGATAGGGGCTCCCGCGGCCCGCACATAGGCCAGCACCTCGCCCTTGCGCACCGCCTGGCCCGCCTGCGGCAGACCGCGCGGCCCCGGCTCGATGCGCCCAGCCACCAGCGCCTGCACCAGGCCACCGGCATTCGGGTCCATCACCACCGTGCCGCTCAGTTCCAGCGTTCGTGGCAAGGCGCTGCTTTCGGCCATCCAGGTGCGCAGGCCCAGCTGGCGCTGCGCCGGCTTGGGCAGGAAGACGCTGCCATCTGGCAGACGCTGCGGGCCGTTCGCCGAAGGCGCGGCCGGCGCATCGCCATGGTCATGGCCCGGTCCAGCCTGCACCAGCGGCGCGCTCAGAGCCATCAACAAAGTAGCCGCCAGCGCTAGGCCGCTACGATTGAATGAAGTCTTCTTCTTGCTCATGCTGCAGCTCCCAGGCGTTGACGACGAACCAGCACCCACAACAGGGCTGCAACGGCCGACAAGGCCAGCGCCCAGGGCCAGGCCTTGCGCCAGTCAAGCCCATGGCCATGAGCATCGGCCGCAGCATCCGTGTGCACGTCGATCTCGGCCGCCAGCAGATCACTGGCTTCGGCGGTGCTGACGCTGGCCACCACCGGACTCACGCCTTCCGGCAAGGCCTGGGCCAGCGTGGCCTGGAACTCGCCCTCGCCGCTGCCCTGCACGGGCAGCTTGGCGCCGGCGATTTCAAGCTCCAGCGTGGCGCCCTTGACCGGCGCGTTGCTGGCGCTGTGATCCAGATACAGCGTCAGCTGCCGGTCCTTGAGCACGCCGACCAGCTCGAACAGCTCGGTGCTGGTGGCAAAGCGCGGCAGCGCCGCGCCAACGGCGGCAGCGACAGGCGCCTCGCCATGGTCATGGCCAGGGCCGGCCTGGGCCGGCAGCGCGGTGGCCAACAAGGTCGCAGCGGCGACCAGCGCGAACACAAGCGCCGCGCCGGCACGCGGTGATGCGGCCGATGAAAGAGAAGGGAAAAGGTTCATATCGTTTCCAGCAATGGTGTGAAGAGGCCGATGAGGCGATGCCCCGGCTTCATTCGTTCGGTCATTCGGTCGGCGCAGCCGGCAGCAGGCCCAAGGCCTGGCGCCACTGCGAGACGGCCTGGGCCAGCTCGATGCGCGCGCGCAGCGCCTGCCGCTGCGCCTCGAAGGCCTCGAGCGCGACGCGCAGCCGCGTCGGCAGATCGGCCTGGCCCAGGCGGAAGGACTTCTCGAAGAAGCCCTGCGCCTCGTCGGCCAGTTGCGCGCGGCGCTCAGCGGCCTGCAAGGCCACGCGGGCCAGCTGGGCCCGGCCCTGCGCCGCCTGCACCTCCGCGGCGATGCGTTCACGCGCCAGACTTAAGCGCGCCTGGGCCTCGGCCAACTCAGCCAGAGCGGCCGACTGGCGGGCACTGTGGCGCTCGCCCGCCCCGAGCGGCAGGCGTAGCGCCAGCGTCAGCGCCTGGCCATAGGGCTCGCCGAAGGCGCCACGATCACGCGCGGTGGACAGCGACAACTCAGGACTGGCGCGGGTTTGCACCCGGTTCAGCGCGGCACTGCGCTGCGCAATCTCGGCCCGCGCAGCCAGCTCAAGCAGCAGCGGATGGGCCTGCAGCGCGCCGGCCAAGTCCGGGGCCGCGGCCGCATCCGGTGCCGACTCAGCCTGATCCGACAGCCGGACTTCAGCGCCGGGCGCCGGCTGCGGCCCGATCAAGGCCTGCAAAGCCTGCGAGGCCTGGACCTGGGCCGCCTGTGCCTGCGCCAGCTCCATCTGCGCAGCCGCCACGGCGCCGTCGGCCTGATGCTGATCCGAGCGCGCCAGATCACCCGCGCGCACCCGCTTCGCCACATCAGCCGCCAGTTGCTCGGCATGAGCCAGACGCGCACGCATCAAAGCCTGCTCGTTGAGGGCCGAATGCAGCGCCCACCAGGCTGCGCGCAGCTCGGCCACGGTCAGCCAGGCCGCCGCCTGCTGGCTCGGCGCCAGGCCGGCCAGCTCGGCCTCGGCCAAGGCGCGGCTGGCCGCGCGCTCTCCCGGCAGCCACAGCGGCACGGCGAGGCCGATGCTGAGCTCGCGCGCGCCCGCCTTGCTGCCCACGCGATCGGACTTCAGCGATGTTTCCAGTGCCGGCGCTTCAGGCGTCCAGCGCTCCGAGGCGCGGCGCAGCGCCTCGGCGGCCTCGCTTCGGTGGCTGGCGGCCTGCCCCAGCGGCAGCCGCTGGATGGCGGCCTGCGCGGCTGCCTCCAGCGTCAGCGCCGGCGCAGCGGCCTGGCCCTGAGCAGACGCTGCCATGGCAAGCAACAGCGCTGCAGCCGCGTGGGCTGCCCATCCGGGCTTGGATCGGCGCGCCGCGCGGCCAGGGTGTGCCGGCCCGGCGTCCCGCCAGGGGCGGAACGCAGGATCTTCATTCTTCTTGTGCATCTTCAACCTCGCATGACATCAGTTCGCACGGGCAGCGAACAGCCCCGTGCGCAAACGCATTGGCGGCGAGGGAGATATCGAGAGGCTGCGACGGCGCCAATCAGGCGCAGTCACGCATCAGAACGAGAACAGAAAAAAGGAAAAGTGCTGTTCCCCCGCCGCGAGTCAGGCGAGGGGGCTCAGAGGCGGTCGGAGCAGCTCATCCGGAACGGGGTCCGGCAGGGA
>NZ_JBILQK010000038.1:0-34969 GCF_044373315.1 Roseateles sp.
GGCGACAACGTCGGCATCACCGTGAAGCTGATCGCTCCGATCGCCATGGAAGAAGGTCTGCGTTTTGCTATCCGCGAAGGCGGCCGTACTGTCGGCTCCGGCGTGGTCGCAACCATCCTCGAGTAAGTCTTTTGCGTGACCGGCTTGGTGCTTGAGTCCGCTCAACCGCCAAGCCGCACCAACTCCGCGGCCTCGGCCGCTCGCTCTTTGAAGGAAAAGTCATGCAAAAGCAAAAGATCCGTATCCGCCTGAAGGCATTCGACTACAAGCTGATCGACCAGTCCGCTCTGGAAATCGTTGAGACTGCCAAGCGTACCGGTGCGATTGTCAAGGGCCCGGTGCCCCTGCCGACGCGCATGGAGCGTTTCGACATTCTGCGTTCGCCGCACGTCAACAAGACTTCGCGCGACCAGTTCGAAATCCGCACTCACCAGCGTCTGATGGACATCGTTGATCCGACGGACAAGACGGTTGACGCACTGATGAAGCTCGACCTGCCGGCAGGCGTCGACGTCGAAATCAAGCTGCAGTAATGAGCGCCTGGGCGTGCTGCACCTGAGCAGCTTTCGTTCTGCGTAAAGAGGGGCATCCGAGAGGCTGCCCCTCTTTTGTCTTCACCTGCTGCTTGCGGTGGCGCTGCCACAGCGCTATACTCGCAAGCTTTTCCGCGCATTGCTTTGCTGTGCGTGGGTTCGTCGCACCCCAAGAGGCGTAAGTTTTTTGGGGTGTAGCTGGTCAGCCCGGCCAATCGATGTCGGGTGTGTGTAAATGGTCCTCGCGAGAGGGCTGGAGAAAAACCATGAGTCTTAGCAATCGTCTCGGATTGCTGGGCCGCAAGGTGGGCATGATGCGCATCTTCACGGACGATGGCGACGCCATCCCTGTGACGGTGCTGGATGTGTCCAACAATCGCGTGACCCAGGTCAAGACCGAAGAGAACGACGGCTACAGCGCCATTCAAGTGGCGTTCGGTGCGCGCAAGGCTTCGCGCGTCACCAAGCCTGAGGCTGGCCACCTCGCCAAGGCGGGTGTTGAGGCTGGCGAAGTCCTCAGTGAATTCCGTGTCAGCGCTGATGTCGCGGCCGAGTACAAGCCTGGTGCGCAAGTGCCGGTGTCTTTGTTCGCGGCTGGCCAGATGGTTGATGTGCAAGGCACATCGATCGGTAAGGGCTTTACCGGCACGATCAAGCGACACAACTTTGGCTCGCAGCGTGCTTCGCACGGTAACAGCCGCTCGCACAACGTTCCCGGCTCCATCTCGATGGCGCAAGATCCGGGTCGCGTGTTCCCGGGCAAGAAGATGTCGGGTCACCGCGGTGACGTGACTGTGAGTGTGCAGAACCTGGACATCGTGCGCGTTGACGAAGCTCGTCAACTGCTGCTGGTCCGTGGTGCTGTGCCTGGTGCAAAGAACGGCCATGTGGTCGTCCGCCCCGCAGTCAAGGTCAAGATCAAGAAAGGGGCCAACTGATGCAGCTCGAGCTCCTGAACGAGCAGGGTCAAGCCACCGCCAAGGTGGACGCTCCTGACACTGTGTTTGCTCGTGATTACAACGAGGCCCTGGTGCACCAGGTGGTCGTGGCCTATCAGGCCAATGCACGCCAAGGTACCCGCGCCCAGAAAGACCGTGAGCAGGTTAAGCACTCGACCAAGAAGCCGTTCCGCCAGAAGGGTACGGGTCGTGCACGTGCTGGTATGACGTCGTCGCCGCTGTGGCGCGGAGGCGGTCGGATTTTCCCGAACATGCCGGATGAGAACTTCTCGCACAAGCTGAACAAGAAGATGTATCGCGCCGGTATGGCCGCCATCCTCTCGCAGCTGGCACGCGAGGGTCGTTTGGCAGTTGTGGATTCGATCGCTCTGGAAGCGCCGAAGACCAAGCTGCTGGCGGCCAAGTTCAAGGCCATGGGTCTGGACAGCGTGATGTTGATCGCCGACGAAGTCGACGACAACCTGGCGCTGGCTTCGCGCAATCTGGCTAATGTGCTGATCGTCGAGCCGCGTTATGCCGATCCGCTGTCGCTAGTCTTCTACAAGAAGGTGCTGGTGACCAAGGCCGCAATGGAGCAACTCAAGGAGATGCTGGCATGAGCGCCGTGAAATATTCTGAAGGCCGTCTGGCTTCGGTGCTGCTGGCTCCTATCGTGTCCGAAAAGGCCACGGCAATTGCCGAGAAGCACAACCAAGTGTTGTTCAAGGTCTTGCGTGATGCCACCAAGCCGGAGATCAAGGCCGCTGTTGAACTGATGTTCAAGGTCGAGGTCGAGTCGGTTTCCGTGGTCAATGTGAAGGGTAAGGTCAAGCGCTTTGGTCGCTCGATCGGCCGTCGCGATCACGTGAAGAAGGCTTATGTTTCGCTGAAGGCGGGCCAGGAGCTCAACTTCTCCGGGGAGGCTGCGTAATGGCCATCGTTAAAGTAAAGCCGACCTCGCCTGGCCGCCGTGCCGTGGTGAAGGTGGTGCACAAGCACCTGCACAAGGGCGCGCCTGAGGCGTCGCTGTTGGAGCCGCAGAAGCAGAAGTCGGGCCGTAACAACAACGGTCATATCACGATGCGCCACAAGGGCGGTGGTCACAAGCACCACTACCGCGTCGTCGACTTCAAGCGCAACAAGGATGCGATCCCGGCCAAGGTCGAGCGTATCGAGTACGACCCCAACCGTACGGCTCACATCGCATTGGTGTGCTATGCCGACGGCGAGCGTCGCTACATCATTGCCCCGCGTGGCCTGGAAGTGGGTTCGACCATCCTGAGCGGCGCTGAGGCTCCGATCAAGGCTGGTAACACGCTGCCGATCCGCAACATTCCGGTGGGTTCTACCATTCACTGTGTCGAGATGCTGCCTGGCAAGGGCGCTCAGATCGCGCGTTCAGCAGGCACTTCGGTGGTGCTGATGGCTCGTGAAGGCACTTACGCTCAGGTCCGCCTGCGCTCGGGTGAAGTCCGCAAGATCCACATCGACTGCCGCGCCACCATTGGCGAAGTCAGCAACGAAGAGCACAGCCTGCGCCAGTACGGCAAGGCCGGCGCAATCCGTTGGAAGGGTATCCGCCCGACCGTTCGTGGTACCGCCATGAACCCGGTTGATCACCCGCACGGTGGTGGTGAAGGTCGTACCGGTGAGGGCCAGGCGCCTGTGTCGCCGTGGAACACCCTCACGAAGGGCTACCGCACTCGCAACAATAAGCGCACGCAGACGTTCATCGTCTCGCGTCGCAAGAAGTAAGGGGTAGACCAAATGGCTCGTTCCCTCAAAAAGGGTCCCTTCGTGGATCACCACCTGATGGCGAAGGTCGACAAGGCCGTTGCCAACAAGGACAAGAAGCCCATCAAGACTTGGTCGCGTCGCTCGACCATCTTGCCCGAGTTCATCGGTCTGACGATCGCTGTTCACAACGGCAAGCAGCACGTGCCGGTCTATGTGTCCGACCAGATGGTTGGTCACAAGCTGGGTGAATTCGCACTGACCCGTACCTTCAAAGGCCATCTGGCCGACAAGAAGGCCGGGAAGAAGTAAGGATGCCAACGATGGAAACCAAAGCAATCGTTCGCGGTGTTCGCCTGTCCTGTGACAAGGGCCGCCTTGTTGCGGACCTGATCCGCGGCAAGAAGGTGGACCAGGCGCTCAACATCCTGGAATTCACCCAGAAGAAGGCAGCCCTCATCATCAAGAAGGCGCTGGAAAGCGCCATCGCCAACGCCGAGCACAACGACGGCGCTGACATCGATGAACTGAAGGTCACCTCGATCTATGTGGAGCAAGGCGCCACGCTGAAGCGTTTCTCTGCCCGTGCCAAAGGCCGTGGCAACCGCATCAGCAAGCCCACGTGCCACATCTTCGTGTCGGTCGGCAACTGAAGGCTGAAGGAAGACTATGGGACAGAAAATTCATCCGACCGGCTTCCGCCTGCCTGTCACCCGTAACTGGGCTTCGCGCTGGTATGCAAACAATCAGAACTTCGCCACGATGTTGGCTGAAGATCTGCGTGTTCGCGAATACCTGAAGGCCAAGCTGAAGAATGCCGCCGTGTCGCGCATTCTGATTGAGCGCCCCGCGAAGAATGCCCGCATCACGATCTTCTCGGCGCGTCCGGGCGTTGTGATCGGCAAGAAGGGCGAAGACATCGAAAACCTGAAGGCCGAGCTGACCAAGCGTCTGGGCGTGCCGGTGGCAGTCAACATCGAGGAAGTGCGCAAGCCTGAAATCGATGCGCAACTGATCGCCGACTCGATCACCCAGCAGCTGGAAAAGCGCATCATGTTCCGCCGTGCCATGAAGCGCGCGATGCAGAACGCGATGCGCCTGGGCGCCCAAGGCATCAAGATCATGTCTGCAGGCCGTCTGAACGGAATCGAAATCGCTCGTACCGAGTGGTATCGCGAAGGCCGTGTGCCTCTTCACACTCTGAAGGCTGACATCGACTATGGCTTCTCCGAAGCCAAGACGACCTACGGCGTGATTGGCGTGAAGGTGTGGGTCTACCGCGGTGACCGCTTGGCCAATGGCGAGGCTCCGGTGATCAACACGCCTGCTGGCGCTGAAGATGATCGTCGCCCCCGCCGCAACGCCCGCCCGGGTGCTCCTGGTGGCCGTGGCCGTCCGGGCAGCGACCGTGGTCCGCGTGATGGTGCAGATAAGCCCGCTGACGCCGCCGCTGGCGACGCAGCCAAGCCCGCCGTGAAGCGTGTGGTCCGCAAGGCCCCCGCTGCTGGCGAGGCCAAAGGAGAATAAGCATGCTGCAACCTGCTCGTCGCAAATATCGCAAAGAGCAAAAGGGACGTAACACGGGTGTCGCCACCCGTGGCGCCGCCGTGTCCTTCGGCGACTTCGGCCTGAAGGCTACCGAGCGCGGTCGTCTGACGGCCCGTCAGATTGAAGCTGCACGTCGTGCGATCTCGCGTCATATCAAGCGCGGCGGTCGTATCTTCATCCGCATCTTCCCTGACAAGCCGATTTCCCAGAAGCCTGCCGAAGTCCGTATGGGTAACGGTAAGGGCAACCCTGAGTACTACGTCGCTGAGATTCAGCCGGGCAAGGTGCTCTACGAGATCAACGGTGTGCCGGAAGCCCTGGCTCGCGAGGCGTTCACGCTGGCTGCTGCAAAGCTGCCTCTGCGTTGCACCTTCGTGGCTCGCCAGGTCGGCGCCTGATTGGAGAGAACACCATGAAAGCATCTGAACTGCGTAGCAAGGATGTCGCTGCCTTGGAAAAGGAAGTGACTGATCTGCTGAAGGCCCATTTCGGTCTTCGCATGCAAAAGGCGACTCAACAGCTCACGAACCACTCGGTCCTGGGTAAGACTCGTCGCGACATCGCTCGCGTCAAGACCGTCTTGGCCGAGAAGAAGAAGGGAGCCGCATAATGACGCAAGCTCAAGAAAAGAACACGCGCACCCTGGTGGGACGTGTGGTCAGCGACAAGCGCGCCAAGACGGTCACCGTTCTGGTCGAGCGTCGCGCAAAGCACGAGTTGTATGGCAAGATCGTCGCCCGTTCCCGCAAGTACCACGCCCATGACGAAAAGGGTGAGTACAAGATGGGTGACGTCGTCGAAATCGCCGAAGGCCGCCCGCTGTCGAAGACCAAGAACTGGGTCGTGACCCGCTTGGTTGAAAAGGCTCAGGTCGTTTAAGCGCTTGGCTTGATAAGCCGAAGGCGGAAGGGGCTTTTGCCTCGACTCGCCCGAACGGCCGGAACGCTGGAATACTAGCGTCCGGCCGTTTTTCACTTTGGGCTGCTGGTTCTCACGCAGCGGAAACACAGAACTTGATTGGAGTGCACCATGTTGAAGGTTGGAGAGACATTGCCGTCGTCGACGCTGCAGGAGTTCATCGAGGTAGAAGGGAACGGTTGCTCCTTGGGCCCCAATGCCTTCGAGACGAGCAAAGCCGCTGCAGGCAAGACGATCGCAGTCTTTGCGTTGCCTGGGGCTTATACGCCGACATGTTCCGCCAAGCATGTTCCTGGGTATGTCGAGCAGGCCGATGCTTTGCGTGCCGCTGGTGTTGACGAAATCTGGTGCGTCTCCGTCAATGATGCATTCGTGATGGGTGCCTGGGGACGCGATCAGAAAACGGCCGGCAAGGTGCGCATGATGGCTGACGGCAGTGCTGATTTCACCAAAGCGACTGGGCTTACGCTGGATTTGACGTCGCGTGGTATGGGGCTGCGCTCTCAGCGCTATTCCATGCTGGTCGTAGACGGCCAGGTGAAGACACTCAACGTGGAGGCGCCGGGTGCCTTTGCCGTGAGCGATGCTTCTACCTTGCTTGAGCAGGCCAAGGCCTTGCGTTGAGCACGTGCGCCCGATGCAGTGTGCTTTGCGGGCGCAATGAATTTATCGCCGCCGGTGCTTGACACTGGCAAGTGGATGGCTTCATAATCCACAGCTTCGCCGAACGCTAGTTCAGTCGCGTGACTGAATGTGGCCTCGGATCCGCCCTCAATCGCTGGGCGCCGTGCCTTATGGCGTGGCGTTAGGCTTACGGGCCCAAGACTGACCGCCCGAGCGTTGCGACGATTGGTGCGGGAAAAGTTGGGGACAGACATGATTCAAATGCAATCGCGACTCGACGTCGCGGATAACACTGGCGCCAAGTCCGTCATGTGCATCAAGGTGCTTGGTGGTTCCAAGCGTCGTTATGCAGGCATTGGCGACATTATCAAGGTCAGCATCAAAGAAGCCGCACCGCGTGGCCGCGTCAAAAAGGGCGAGGTCTATAGCGCTGTGGTCGTTCGTACCGCCAAGGGTGTTCGTCGTCAAGACGGCTCGTTGGTGAAGTTTGACGGCAATGCCGCTGTGCTGCTGAATGCCAAGCTGGAGCCGATCGGCACCCGTATCTTCGGCCCGGTGACGCGCGAGTTGCGTACCGAGCGCTTCATGAAGATCGTGTCGCTGGCGCCCGAGGTGCTCTAAGCATCGCCACAGTCAAAGGTACTGCCATGAACAAGATTCGTAAAGGCGACGAGGTCATTGTCCTGACCGGTCGCGACAAGGGTAAGCGCGGCACCGTGTCGCAGCGTGTTGACGTTGATCACATCGTTGTTGATGGTGTGAACGTCGTCAAGAAGCACGTCAAGCCCAATCCCCTCAAGGGCACCACCGGTGGTGTGGTCGACAAGACGATGCCCATTCATCAATCCAACGTGGCGATTTTCAACGCTGCATCCGGCAAGGCCGATCGCGTGGGCATCAAGTTGCTCGCAGACGGCAAGAAGGTGCGCGTCTACAAGTCGACCGGCGAAGAGATCAAGGCTTAAGGGGTTCGACATGGCTCGTTTGCAAGCGGTTTATCGCGAAAAAGTTGTGCCCAGCCTCGTTGAGAAGTTTGGCTACAAGTCGGTCATGGAAGTGCCCCGTATCACGAAGATCACCCTGAACATGGGTGTGAGCGAGGCGGTGGCAGACAAGAAGGTCATGGACCACGCGGTTGGTGACCTGACCAAGATTGCAGGTCAGAAGCCCGTGATCACGAAGTCGAAGAAGGCTATTGCCGGCTTCAAGATTCGTGACGGCGTGCCTATCGGCTGCATGGTCACGCTGCGCGGCATCCAGATGTACGAATTCCTGGATCGCTTCGTGACGATCGCGCTGCCGCGCGTTCGTGACTTCCGTGGTATCTCTGGCCGTTCGTTCGACGGTCGCGGTAACTACAACATCGGCGTCAAAGAGCAGATCATCTTCCCGGAAATCGAGTACGACAAGGTCGATGCTCTCCGCGGCTTGAACATCAGCATCACGACGACTGCAAAGTCGGACGACGAGTGCAAGGCCTTGTTGGCTGCATTCAAGTTCCCGTTCAAGAACTGAGGTGACCTGTGGCAAAACTCTCGATTAAGCAGCGTGAGCTGAAGCGCGAACAACTTGTCGCCAAGTACGCCAAGAAGTATGCCGAGTTGAAGGCCATCATCGATGACTCCAAGAAGTCCGATGAGGAGCGTTACCTCGCCCGCTTGGAGCTGCAGAAGCTGCCCCGCAACGCCTATCCGACGCGTCTTCGCAATCGTTGCGAATTGACGGGTCGTCCTCGCGGCACGTTCCGCAAGTTCGGGCTGGCCCGTAACAAGATTCGTGAGCTGGCCTTCAAGGGCGACATCCCCGGTGTCGTCAAGGCCAGCTGGTAATCGGCAGGTTTAGGAGATTTCGTATGAGCATGAGTGATCCTATCGCCGATATGCTGACTCGCATTCGCAACGCGCAAAGCGTTGAGAAGGCTAGCGTCGTGATGCCTTCCTCGAAGCTGAAGGTTGCGATCGCCAAGGTCCTCAAGGACGAGGGCTATATCGACGGTTTCGCGATTCGCGGTGAAGCAGCCCGCCCGGAGCTGGAGATTGCGTTGAAGTACTACGCAGGCCGTCCAGTGATCGAGCGCATTGAGCGCGTGAGCCGACCTGGCCTGCGCATTTACAAGGGCCGCCACGATATTCCCCAGGTCATGAATGGCCTGGGTGTGGCGATTGTCACTACGCCCAAGGGCGTGATGACCGACCGCAAAGCACGTCAAGCCGGCATCGGCGGCGAAGTGCTCTGCTACGTCGCCTAAGCGCAAGGAGAGACAGACAATGTCCCGCGTTGGAAAAATGCCGGTCGCCGTCCCGCAAGGCGTGGAAGTGGCGATCTCTGCTGAGCAGATCAGCGTCAAGGGTGCTCAGGGAACGCTGGTTCGTCCGGTTCACCCCCTGGTCACGATCAAGAACGATGGCGGCAAGCTGAGCTTTGTGCCGGTCAACGAATCTGCTGATGCTGATTCGATGAGTGGTACGTTGCGCGCCCTGGTGGCCAATATGGTCAGCGGTGTGAGCAAAGGCTTTGAGCGCAAGCTGAACCTGGTCGGCGTGGGTTACCGCGCACAGGCACAGGGTCAGAAGCTCAACCTCCAGATCGGTTTCTCTCACCCTGTGGTGAAGGACATGCCGGCTGGTATCAAGGTTGAGTGCCCGACCCAGACGGAAATCTTGATCAAGGGTGCGGACCGCCAAGTGGTGGGTCAGATCGCTGCTGAAGTTCGCGCGATCCGTCCCCCGGAGCCTTACAAGGGCAAGGGCATCCGCTATTCCGATGAGAAGGTCTCTCTCAAAGAGACCAAGAAGAAGTAAGGAGCAGCGCCATGTTGACGAAGAAAGAACAGCGCATCCGTCGCTCGCGTCAGACCCGTGCACGTATCGCCGTGCAACGTGTTGCTCGCCTCACGGTGTTTCGCTCCAATTTGCACATTTACGCCAGCGTCATCTCGGAAGATGGTGCACGCGTGTTGGCCAGCGCTTCGACTGCCGAAAAGGAAGTCCGCGAGCAACTGGGTACCGCAGGCAAGGGTGGCAACGTGGCCGCTGCGGCACTGATCGGCAAGCGTATTGCCGAGAAGGCCAAGGCTGCTGGCGTCGAGAAGGTGGCTTTCGACCGTGCAGGCTTCGCCTATCACGGTCGTGTCAAGGCGCTGGCTGAGGCCGCGCGCGAAGCCGGTCTTCAGTTCTGACGCTTAAAGGATTTCGAAATGGCAAAGTTTCAACCCCGCGCGCAGACCGAAGGCAATGACGACGGCCTGAAGGAAAAGATGATCGCGGTGAACCGCGTCACGAAGGTTGTGAAGGGTGGCCGCACGCTGTCTTTCGCGGCACTGACCGTGGTCGGCGATGGCGATGGTCGCATCGGCATGGGCAAGGGCAAGGCTAAGGAAGTGCCGGTTGCGGTGCAGAAGGCCATGGAGTCTGCTCGCCGTAACATGATCAAGGTGAACCTCAAGAACGGCACCATTCACCACAACGTGGTGGGTGAGCACGGAGCTGCTCACGTCATCATGGCTCCGGCACCTGCCGGTACCGGCGTGATTGCTGGCGGCCCGATGCGCGCAGTCTTCGAGGTGATGGGCGTGACGGACATCGTGACCAAGAGCCACGGTTCGACCAACCCTTACAACATGGTTCGCGCCACGCTGGACGCTCTGAAGCGTTCGACAACGGCCGCGGAAGTCGCAGCCAAGCGCGGCAAGTCTGTTGAAGACATCTTCAACTGAAGCTGCACTGGAGAGACTGATGTCTGAAAAGAAAACTCTGACGGTCAAGCTGGTTCGCAGCCCCATTGGCACACGCGCTTCGCACCGTGCCACTGTGGTGGGCCTGGGCCTGCGCAAGCTGAACAGCACCAGTGTGTTGGAAGACACGCCTGCGGTGCGCGGCATGATCAACAAGATCGCCTATCTCGTTCAGGTGCTGTAAGCCCTGGACGAACTGAGGAATAGAACATGCAACTCAATACCATCAAGCCGGCAGCTGGTGCAAAGCACTCTAAGCGTCGCGTGGGCCGTGGCATTGGCTCTGGCCTGGGCAAGACTGCCGGCCGTGGCCACAAAGGTCAAAAGTCGCGTGCTGGTGGCTACCACAAGGTGGGCTTCGAAGGCGGTCAGATGCCGCTGCAGCGTCGTCTGCCCAAGCGTGGCTTCAAGTCTCTGGCCCGTCCGTTCAACGCTGAAGTGACCTTGAGCGACTTGCAAGCCCTGGCCGGTGACGAGATCGACATGCTGACGCTGAAGGCTGTCGGCCTGGTTTCCGAGCTGACCAAGTCAGTCAAGGTGATCAAGTCTGGCGAGATCAGCCGTAAGGTTGTGCTCAAGGGTGTTGGCGCTACGGCTGGTGCCAAGTCGGCAATTGAAGCCGCTGGCGGCTCTGTTGCTTAAGCATTCATAGGAAGCGGCGCGTGGCAACCAACCCAAACCAGTTGGCCAAGAGTGGCAAGTTCGGCGACCTGCGTCGTCGGCTTGTGTTCTTGTTGCTGGCTCTGGTTGTTTACCGCATCGGAGCGCATATTCCGGTGCCTGGTATTGACCCTGCACAGTTGCAGCAGCTCTTCAAGGGCCAGCAAGGCGGCATCCTGAGCTTGTTCAACATGTTCTCGGGTGGAGCGCTGTCTCGTTTCACCATCTTTGCGCTGGGCATCATGCCCTACATCTCGGCTTCTATCGTCATGCAGTTGATGACGCATGTGGTGCCGAGCCTGGAGGCGTTGAAGAAGGAAGGCGAGGCGGGTCGCCGCAAGATTACCCAGTACACGCGCTACGGTACCTTGGGGCTGGCTATTTTCCAGTCGCTGAGTATTGCGCTTGCCCTGGAAAGTTCTGCGGGCTTGGTGATTGCTCCTGGATTTGGCTTCCGTCTGACTGCAGTTTCCAGTCTGGTGGCAGGGACGATGTTCTTGATGTGGCTCGGCGAGCAGATCACTGAGCGCGGCCTCGGCAACGGCATCTCGATCTTGATTTTTGCAGGTATTGCGGCTGGTTTGCCGAGCGCCATTGGTGGCTTGCTGGAGTTGGTTCGTACCGGCGCGATGAGCATCATTGCCTCGATCTTTATCGTTGCACTGGTGGTCGTGGTTACGTACGTCGTGGTCTTTGTCGAGCGCGGTCAGCGCAAGATCTTGGTGAACTACGCCAAACGGCAGGTCGGCAACA
This sequence comes from Roseateles sp., assembly GCF_044373315.1. Taxonomy (GTDB): domain Bacteria; phylum Pseudomonadota; class Gammaproteobacteria; order Burkholderiales; family Burkholderiaceae_C; genus JACDQM01. The sequence continues at coordinate 11,442 of NZ_JBILQK010000038.1, forward strand.
AGGTGTACGGTGGTCAATCGTCCCACTTGCCGCTGAAGCTGAACATGTCTGGCGTGATCCCGCCGATCTTCGCTTCGTCGATCATCTTGCTGCCGACGACGCTGGTGAGTTGGTTCGCGACCGGTGATGGCCTGCGTTGGCTGAAGGATCTGGCAGGGGCGTTGAGTCCTGGTCAGCCGATCTATGTCCTTCTGTACGCCGCTGCGATCGTGTTCTTCTGCTTCTTCTACACAGCGTTGGTTTTCAACAGCCGTGAGACTGCAGACAACTTGAAGAAGAGTGGCGCGTTCATCCCTGGAATTCGGCCGGGTGATCAGACTGCCAAGCACATCGACAAGATTCTCGGACGTCTGACGCTGGCAGGGGCTGTGTACATCACTGCGGTTTGCTTGCTGCCGGAGTTCCTGGTTCTTAAGTACAACGTGCCGTTCTATTTCGGTGGCACGTCGCTGTTGATCATCGTTGTTGTGACGATGGACTTCTGGGCGCAGGTGCAGTCTTATGTGATGAGTCAGCAGTACGAGTCGCTGCTGAAGAAGGCAAACTTCAAGGCCAGCTGAGAGCTGAACCATTGATAGGTTTTCCAACCGACAGAGCAACGCAGGCATGGCGAAAGACGACGTCATTCAGATGCAGGGCGAGATTCTTGAGAATCTTCCTAACGCGACGTTTCGGGTGAAGTTGGAAAACGGGCATGTAGTTCTAGGTCATATTTCCGGCAAGATGCGGATGCATTACATCCGCATACTTCCGGGGGATAAGGTGACTGTGGAGCTCACGCCTTACGATTTGAGTCGTGCTCGCATCGTGTTCCGGGCGAAGTGAGCGTATTCGTTCCCCGGACGCGAAGTTTGAGTATTTAAGAGTAGGTCAAGGAGCAGACCATGAAAGTTTCGGCATCCGTGAAGAAGATGTGCCGCAATTGCAAGATCATCCGCCGCAATGGTGTGGTGCGTGTGATCTGTACCGATCCGCGACACAAGCAGCGTCAAGGCTGATTGCTGCTGCACGACACTGAGCGAATTAGAGGACGCACATGGCACGTATTGCTGGTATCAATATTCCGCCGCAAAAGCACACTGAGATCGGTCTGACGTCGATCTACGGCATTGGCCGTACGACGGCTCAGAAGATCTGCACGACTTGCGGTATTCCGTTTGACAAGAAGGTCAAAGACCTGACTGACGCTGATCTCGAGAAGATCCGCGAAGAAGTCGGCCGCATGACCATCGAAGGCGACCTGCGCCGCGAGATGTCCATCAACATCAAGCGCTTGATGGACCTCGGTTGCTACCGTGGCTTCCGCCATCGTCGTGGTCTGCCGATGCGTGGTCAGCGCACCCGCACGAACGCGCGCACTCGCAAAGGCCCGCGCAAGTCGGCGGCTACTGGCAAGAAGTGATCCGCGGCAGGCATTGAAAGAAGGTCAATATGGCAAAAGCACCCAATAACTCGGCTGCCCAGCGCGTTCGCAAGAAGGTTCGCAAGAACGTTGCTGACGGCGTTGCGCACGTTCACGCTTCGTTCAACAACACGATCATTACGATCACCGATCGCCAAGGCGGTGCACTTTCGTGGGCATCGTCTGGTGGCCAAGGCTTCAAGGGTTCGCGCAAGTCGACTCCCTTTGCAGCTCAGGTCGCGGCCGAAGTTGCCGGCCGTGCAGCGCAAGAGCAAGGCATCAAGAACCTCGACGTGAAGATCAAGGGCCCCGGTCCTGGTCGTGAGTCGTCGGTTCGTGCTCTGGCCGCGCTGGGCATTCGAATCACGTCGATTTCTGACGTGACGCCGGTGCCGCACAACGGCTGCCGCCCTCAGAAGCGTCGTCGCATCTAAGGCGGGTCGCTTTAGTGCGATAATCTCGCGCTCATTCTCCAAGCCAGCTGGTACTTCAGTGCCAGGCTGGCCGTATTTGTTGAAGCCTTGCGGCTCTTAAGACCACCGTCTGAACCGACCAAAGATCTGGGCAGACTCGCGCATTGACCGGTAGGCCGTGCGTCAGATTAAAGAAGGAATATCCAAGTGGCACGTTACCTCGGCCCTAAGGCCAAACTTTCCCGCCGTGAAGGCACAGACCTGTTCTTGAAGAGCGCTCGCCGCGCCATCAGCGACAAGGCTAAGTTTGATTCCAAGCCTGGTCAGCATGGGCGCACCTCCGGCCAGCGTACGTCTGACTTCGGGTTGCAGCTGCGCGAGAAGCAGAAGGTCAAGCGCATGTACGGCGTCTTGGAGCGTCAGTTCCGCCGTTACTTCGCAGAAGCTGAGCGCCGCAAGGGCTCGACCGGTGTGAACCTGCTTCAGCTGCTTGAGTCGCGTCTGGACAACGTCGTCTACCGTATGGGCTTCGGTTCCACCCGTGCTGAGGCGCGCCAGCTTGTTTCGCACAAGGGTGTTACGGTGAACGGCGAAGTCGTGAACATCGCCTCGTATCTCGTGAAGGCGGGTGACATCGTGGCCGTTCGTGAGAAGGCCAAGAAGCAGCTGCGCGTGCTCGACGCTTTCAAGCTGGCCGAGTCCATCGGCATGCCTGCCTGGGTGCAGGTTGATGGCGGCAAGCTGGAGGGTGTCTTCAAGAAGGCTCCTGATCGCGACGAGTTCGGTGCAGAGATCAACGAGTCGCTGATCGTTGAGTTGTATTCACGTTAATCGCCGCGTTCTGGCCGAGCAGCCCCCGGAGGGCCTGCTCGGCTTTGCCGTTTCTTCGTCCGGTTGCAGCGTTGCTTGTGCTGTTTCCGGTTGGTCCCTCAGCCTTATCGGTGTAACGAACCGAGGGTATTGAAAGAAAGACCTCATGCAAACCAATCTGCTCAAACCCAAATCCATCAATGTGGAGCCCCTGGGCGGTCACCGTGCCAAGGTTACTCTGGAGCCGTTTGAACGCGGCTATGGTCACACCCTGGGCAACGCCTTGCGTCGTGTGCTGTTGTCCTCGATGGTGGGTTATGCGCCGACGGAAGTCACGATTGCTGGTGTGCTCCATGAGTACTCGGCAATTGATGGCGTGCAAGAAGATGTCGTTCACATCATGCTCAACCTCAAGGGCGTGGTGTTTCGTCTGCACAACCGTGAAGAAGTCACTCTGGTCCTTCGCAAGGAAGGTGAGGGCCCCGTCACGGCTGCCGATATCCAGACCCCTCACGACGTCGAGATCATCAACCCCGACCATGTCATTGCCCACCTGTCTCAAGGCGGCAAGCTTGATATGCAGATCAAGGTCGAGAAGGGTCGCGGCTACGTGCCCGGCACGATGCGCCGTTATGGCGACGAGCCGACCAAGAGCATCGGTCGCATTGTCTTGGATGCGTCGTTCTCTCCTGTGCGTCGTGTCAGCTACGCAGTAGAGAACGCGCGTGTTGAGCAGCGCACTGACTTGGACAAGTTGGTGATGGAGATCGAAACCAACGGCGCGATCTCGCCCGAAGAGGCAATCCGCGCTTCGGCTAAGATCCTCGTGGAACAGCTGGCTGTGTTTGCGCAGCTCCAAGGCACGGATGTGGGCGATATCTTCGACCAGCCGGCCCAGCGTTCCAGCAGCTTCGATCCGATTCTGCTGCGCCCAGTGGATGAGCTTGAGTTGACCGTCCGTTCGGCCAACTGCCTGAAGGCAGAGAACATCTACTACATCGGCGACCTCATCCAGCGCACTGAGACCGAGCTGCTTAAGACTCCGAATCTGGGTCGCAAGTCGCTCAACGAAATCAAGGAAGTGCTGGCTTCGCGCGGCCTGACTCTGGGCGCCCGCCTGGAAAACTGGCCGCCGCAAGGCCTGGACAAGCGTTAACTCGTTTTTGAAAGAGGGTGGCGTCAAGCCACCCGGTGCCCCCGGGCAGTACCTGATACGGCTGCTGGGATTAATCTAGAAAGGAAATGCACCATGCGTCATCGTAACGGCCTCCGTAAGCTCAACCGCACCAGCGAACACCGCAAGGCAATGCTGCGCAATATGTGCGTCTCGCTGCTGCAGCACGAAGCCATCAAGACTACGGTCCCCAAGGCCAAAGAACTGCGTCGCGTCGTCGAGCCTCTGATCACTCTGGCCAAAGAGCCGACACTGGCGAATCGCCGGTTGGCTTTTGACCGCCTGCGTGACCGCGACATCGTCACCAAGCTGTTCAACGAACTGGGCCCGCGTTTCAAGGCACGTCCTGGTGGTTACACCCGCATCTTGAAAATGGGCTTCCGCGTTGGCGACAATGCTCCGATGGCCTATGTTGAGCTGGTCGACCGCGCTGAAGACAGCCCGGAAGCAGCTGCCGCAGCCGCTGAGTGAGCTTGCAGGCAAGGCGTGAGCTGAAGCCGGCCGCTGGCCGGCTTTTTTACGCCCAGAATTAGGCCGATTGTTTGAGAATCATTGTCTTGCCCTGTAGTTTCATGCTATAGTCACAGCTTCAGTCGCGGGGTGGAGCAGTCTGGTAGCTCGTTGGGCTCATAACCCAAAGGTCGTAGGTTCAAATCCTGCCCCCGCAACCAAGTTTTATGCCGAGGAACCGCTAGTAGCTCATTGCTGTTGGCGGTTTTTTGCATTTCACGCGGGCGATTGTTCCAGCCTGTCTGGCGGGCTGTGTTGTTGCAGCAGGCACGCATTGTTGAAACCCCCTAAAGTCCAAGGCTGCGGGTTATTTCGCCCTCGCCAACCAAGAGAACCGCACGGATGTTTAGAACGCTGCTCGCCTTTTCCCTTGCCCTGCTTTTCTTTTCTCCCGGCTCTGTGCTTGCGGATGGCAGTCGCATCAAGACTGAGCAGGTGGTGGCTGAATTGCTTGTCCATGCCCCGCAGGGAGTCAGCCCAGGTAAGGCGGTCTGGTTCGGTCTGTTGATCAAGCATAGGCCGCATTGGCACAGCTACTGGAAGAACCCCGGTGATTCGGGGCTACCGACCCGGCTTAGTTGGGAGTTGCCGCGTGGGATCGAAGTGGGGGATATCGCTTGGCCGGTGCCACAGCGCCTCCCGATTGGGCCGATGGTCAACTACGGCTATGAAGGGGATGTCTTGCTGGCGGTGCCGGTGAGGATTGCGGACGACTTCACGCCGGGTGCCAAGGACGTCGTGTTGCAGGCCGATTGGCTGGTGTGCAAGGAAGTGTGCATTCCGGAAAGCGGGCGATTCAACATTCCGCTAACTGCGAGTCCGCAGTCGGCACACATGCGATTGTTCGACGCGGCCAAGGTTTCTGTCCCCGCTGACCATGCCGGCCCCTCAGACGGACGCTTTGAGCCGCTGGGCTTTTTGTCAACTGTCGTCAAGAACTTGCCGGCCACGTGGGCGGGGCGCAGCATTCAGGTTTTTCCTGAAGACGCTGGTGTTTTCGATCATGCTGCTCCTGCCCAGATCGCCTGGAATGCAAGTGAGCTGACTGTCCGTGTTCCACTCTCGGCGCAGCGCGTTGAGAGCCCTAAGGCGGTGCATCTGGTTCTTAGTCCCGCCGACGATCCCGGGCGTAAAGAGGGGCTGCGTGTGTCGGTCGGTGTCGCAGGGGCCTGGCCGGCCAACGCGGAAGTTGAAAGCGCACCGGCCAGGTCATCTGAACCCGTGAAGGCATCCGGCGCTACGTCCGCAGGAGGCACATCCATTTGGGCCGCACTTTTGCTGGCCTTCGGCGGTGGGCTGCTCTTGAATCTGATGCCTTGTGTCTTTCCGGTTCTTTCCTTGAAGGTGCTCGGGTTCGCCAGCCAACATGAGTCCAATCGTCAGCTGCGTATTGGCGGCCTGGCTTACACGGCGGGCGTGGTGCTTAGTTTTCTGGCGCTCGCGGGCTTGCTCCTGGGTCTTCGGGCTAGTGGTAGCCAGCTGGGTTGGGGCTTTCAGCTTCAGTCGCCGGAGTTTGTTGCCGCGCTTGCGCTGCTGTTCACGCTGATCGGATTGAATCTTCTCGGATTCCTTCAATTCAGCGCAGTGCTGCCGGGCAATCTGGCCGCAGCGCGGGCCAAGAACCCGGCGCTGGACAGCGCGCTGACTGGCGTGCTGGCGGTGGCCGTGGCTTCACCTTGCACGGCGCCATTCATGGGGGTGGCACTGGGAGTCGCGCTGACCCAGCCCGCTGCACAAGCTCTCGCGGTGTTCGCAAGCCTTGGCTTCGGAATGGCCGCACCCTACCTGGCTGCGACGTTCTGGCCAGGCCTGGGGCGGCTGTTGCCGAGGCCCGGGGCATGGATGCGGCACTTCAAGATGCTGATGGCATTTCCGATGTTTGCGACCGTCGTCTGGCTCATGTGGGTGCTGGGTCAGCAGGTCGGCATTGACGGCGTGACAGGGCTGCTTGGCGTTTTGCTCACCATCGCCTTGCTGGCGTGGGTTTGGGCGACACCTGACTTCGGACCGCGTAGCGGACCGGCCTTTCGGGTTGGAAGTGTGCTTCTCTGCGTGGCGGCGCTCGTCTGGGCGGCGCCTGCACTGCGCGAGCAGAGCGTGGGTGCGTCTTCTGGGCCAATCAGCCAAGGGGGGGACTGGCAGACATGGTCGCCTGAGGCGGTCAAGGAGGCGACCGCTCAGGGGCGGCCGGTTTTTGTCGACTTCACGGCTGCTTGGTGCGTCACTTGCCAGTTCAACAAGCGCGGTGCCCTCGCAGACGCGGGCGTGGTGGCCGCATTCAAGGCCAAGGGTGTGGTTTTGATGCGCGCGGACTGGACCCGCCGAGACCCAGTCATCAGCCAAGAGCTGAATCGCCTGGGGCGCAGCGGCGTGCCTGTCTACATGCTGCTCAAGCCTGGGGTGGCCGAACCCCAGCTGCTGCCTGAGATTCTGAGCCCGGCCTTGTTGCGGGAGGCCTTGGCCGACTGACGAGTCGCTCAGGGCTGGCGCTTTTGCCCTGATCCCGGCTTGTTTCCGACGTTCCGGACACCTCGCGGCCCGTCGCGGCGGGCGCCACGGTGGTCAGGCTTGCCATGGCCGAGAGGCTGGCTTGCGCGCGCTACACGGTCCTCCTCAGCTTCTTGGCGCGCCTGTTCAAGCAGCGCGTCCAACTCCGGCTCGGCAACACCCTTGAGAGCGCAGAAGTTGGCCCGTGTCAGCGTGGTCGTCTCGAAGGCGCGCAACAAGGCGGCCCGGTCGCGGCGCTGCTGAACCTCCTGCTCCCGGCGCTCCTGCTGCAGCGCGCGGCGGCGGGCAAGCTCCGTGAGCGCTGCCTGGCGGTGTTCTTCAGCGAGTTCTCCCGCTGCAGCTCCCTCCAGGTCGTAGCGATGCGTGGCTTTGCTGAGGGCAATCAAGTATGCCGTGCTGCCAGTGAGGCGGCGCAAGGCGGCAGAGAGCTGCTGCTTGGTGAATTGCCCAGGCGCTCGTTCCTGGATGTCGGCCTGAATACGAAGCTTCAGTGGCTTTGCGGCGCTGAAAAGAGCCGGGAACAGCGACTTCAGCTGCTGCATCACGGCGGCCGGTGTGATTTCACTGGCGACAGGCGGCAGCGCGGAAGGAGAAGTCATGAAGGTGAACTCGGCAAGCAAAGGGCTGGATTGTGCCCATAGCGAGGCATGCGGCGCAAGACGCCTTCATGCCGGAGCCAAGATGCGCCTCGCGCGGTTCAGTTCATGTCTTGCTCTGGCAGGCGGGCTTGCACACAAGTTCGGTGCGACCGAGCACACGTTTTGACTGCAGGTTGGCTGGCGTGCGGTGTTTGCCGCACTTGAAGCATGAGCGGGTATGTCCGCTCCCCAGGAATGGCGAGCCTCCCACTTTTGACTCGTAGCGCAGGCCATCATCACTGACGGCGGTGAAGGTGTCTTTGCTCATTGTTGTGCTGACTCCACGTTCAGCCGGCGCCCCGACATGGGAAGCTCGGTCAGATACGTCTCACTCCTGGAACGGATACTAGGCCAGTCGCGTGACAAGCAATAGCTCGCTTGCCCGGGTGTGTTGCCGCAATCCAAGTGGAAGCTTGCAAAATGGCGTAACTCTGGCAGTGCGCCAGGATGTTTGATCCCCTCTAGGTATGGCAAAACTATTTTTCCGTTACGCAGCGATGAACGCCGGCAAGTCAACGGCGCTGCTGCAGGTCGCTCACAACTATGAGGAACGGGGTCACCAGGTGCGAATCTTCACCGCGGGTGTTGATGATCGCTACGGGCGAGGCCGGGTGACGTCGCGTCTTGGGCCGCAGCGTGACGCTGAGCTGTTCGACGCGAGAACTGACTTCAGTTTTTCGGCTGAGGCAGCCGGCCGGGTTGCCTGCGTGCTGATCGACGAGGCGCAGTTCCTGAGCAAGGCACAAGTCTGGGCCCTGCATGAACTGGCCCACATGCGGAATCTGCCGGTGATCTGCTATGGCTTGCGCACTGATTTTCGCGGCGAGCTGTTCGAGGGGGCCGCGACGCTATTGGCCTTGGCCGACGAGATGGACGAGATGAAGACCATCTGCGATTGCGGCCGCAAGGCGACGATGAACATGCGCGTTGACTCGGCCAACCGAAAGGTCACAGAAGGCGAACAGGTGGAAATTGGTGGCAACGCACGCTACCGGGCGGTCTGCGGGCGTTGCTTTCGTCAGGCTTGAGTCCTGATGGGACCAAGAATCAGGCCTTGTTGCTGAGCTGCTCGTCGAGCTCCTTGCACGACGGCGCGCAGACCGGCTGGGACTTGCCCAGCAGTTTCTTGGACTTCAGCAAAGCCCGAGGGCGATGCTTTCCGCACAAAAAACACGACATGGTTGCCGCGCCGAATGAGGACGTCGCCGCGAAAGGCGAGCCCGGTGCTTTTGAGCGGTAACGCAGACCATCTGCTTCAATGGTCGTCTTGGTACTATCCTTGGCCACGCTTGTCCTGGGTAGTGAAGAGAGAAAGCTTGTGCCAGCCGGGCAGGAGCCCGTGAGTCTTGGTGTTGTGCTGGCACACCCCGAAACCTCTATTTTCCACCATGTTGGCGCTGACCGCCTTCGGGTTAATCGGTGGGTGACAGGCTTGCGCCTCCAAAAGCAGCGGCAAAAGGGGCTGAACCGGCGAGATACCTAGCGCCCGACAAAACGGGGAGGGCGCCTTTCCTCCCAGGCGCGCACGCCCTCAGCCAGGTCATCGGATGCGTTGGCTCTTACGATGTCAGCGCGCAACGCCTCGGCATCCAATTTGCCCTCCGCGATCGCGTTAAGGTGCTTCTTCATCCCTAGCAGGGCCAGTGGTGCCAGCAAGGACAGTTGCTCGCACAGGGACTGGCTTTCCTGCGCCAGTGTTTGAGCATCCGGGAGCAGACGGTCCAGGAAGCCACAGGCCAGCATGGCCTGTGCATCCAGGGTCTCGCAGCCCAGCAGCACACGCTTGGCGGCGGACAGCCCAAGCCGCGAGACATAGCGCTCCAAGCCGCCGCGATAGAAGTGCAGGCCCAGCCGCGCCGCAGGCACGAACATCTCACAAGCGTGCGTGCCGAGTCGGAAGTCGCATGCCAGGGCCAGGTCTGTTGCGCCCCCGTACACACCGCCTTGAATGGCCGCCACTGTCACCGGGCGGGCCTCAGCCCAGGCATTGCTGAGCTTCTCGAACAAGGCGCCTGCATCCAGGCCGGGAACTGCACGGATGTTGAAACCACTGCAGAAGTGCTTGCCGCGGGCTTGGAGCAGGAGGACGCGCACCTCCGCGGCCTGCTCGACCGTCGCCAAGTGGCGCAGCAGCAGCTCCAGATCCTCGGGCTCCAGGCGATTGGCATGGCGCGGGCGCTGCAGTGTGATCCGCGCAACGGATCCTTCGATATCGAGACTTGGGGCGAACTCAGGCATGGGGTGGTGCGGGCGGAACGCCCGGGATGAGATGTTCGCAGTCTAGGGCGAGCGGGCGCCGCGCCCCATGGGTGCCGGCCTCAGCAAACGCATGGGCAAAGCGCCAACGATCACGGTCTCAAGGCTCTTGGTGCAAATTCGACCGAACGGTCGGACGAATCTGTGCTTTGTCAATGCGGCCTCCTCCTAGGGGCGCGCTAAGGGTTTTTGTTTAGAGTCGGCGTCGCAGTCCACCAGCCCGTGGTGGAGGAGTTTTGCATCCATGGATTTCACGATTGCAAGCATCTTGATGCTCGATGGCGTCACCAACGGCGCGATCTATGCGCTGCTGGCCTTGAGCCTTGTCCTCGTCTTTGCGGTGACCCGCATCATCTTCATTCCCCAGGGCGAGTTTGTCGCCTATGGCGCGTTGACGATGGCCACCCTGCAGCTGGGCAAGACGCCGCTGACGATCTGGTTCCTGCTCGTTCTCGCTGTCAGCGTGGCGGTGTTGGACCTGCTTGCTGGCTGGCGAGCCGGCAAGGCATTGCCTGGGGTGGTCCGCGGCGTCGTGCTGCGGGGCTTGCCGCCCATCGCCATCGGTCTTCTGGGCCTGTGGGCAGCGCCCCAGCAACTGCCTCTGGTCCTGCAGGCCTTGCTGACCTTGGCCATCGTCACACCGATGGGTGGACTGATCTACCGGCTCGCGTATCAGTCCCTGGCGGATGCCTCGGTGCTGGTGCTGCTGATCGTCTCGGTGGGCGTGCACTTCGCGCTGACCGGCCTGGGCCTGGTGTTCTTCGGGCCCGAGGGATCGACCAATCCAAGCTTCTGGCAGGCCAGCTTCAACCTCGGGCCGCTGATGCTGTCCGGCCAGACGCTGATCATCTTCATGAGCGCAGCGGCCTTGATCGTCATGCTGTGGCTGTTTTTCGAGCGCAGTCTGTACGGGAAGGCCCTGCGCGCCACCGCGGTCAACCGCCTGGGCGCCCAGCTCATGGGCATCTCCAGCACGAGCGCAGGCAAGCTCTCCTTCTCCATGGCCGCCTTCATCGGCGCGCTATCGGGCCTGCTGATCAGCACGACCACGACGATCAACTACGACAGCGGCTTCCTGATCGGCCTGAAGGGCTTCGTGGCCGCCGTGTTCGCCGGACTGGCGAGCTATCCGCTGGCGGCCGTCGGCGCGCTGCTGGTCGGCTTGCTTGAGTCCTTCAGTTCTTTCTGGGCCAGTGCCTTCAAGGAGGTGATCGTGTTCACCTTCATCCTGCCGGTGTTGCTGTGGCGATCCTTGCGTGATCCGCATAAAGACGAGGAGTAAGAAGCGATGCAAGCGCGCAAGATCCTTCCGCTGGCAGGCCTTGTCCTGCTGTTCGCACTCCCCCTGCTGCCGGTGCCCGAGTTCTGGATCACCCAGCTCAACTACACCGGCATGTTCGCCCTGGTCTCCCTGGGCCTGGTGCTGCTGACCGGTGTCGGCGGCCTGACCTCCTTCGGGCAGGCGGCCTTCGTCGGGCTCGGCGCCTACACCACGGCCCTGCTCAGCACCCGTTACGGCATCTCGCCCTGGTTCGGCTTGGTGGTGGGCCTGCTCATCACCGTCGCCGTGGCCCTGCTGCTGGCCTGGCTGACCTTGCGCATGTCCGGCCATTACCTGCCGCTGGCCACCATCGCCTGGGCGCTGAGCCTGAACTACACGATGGCGAATATGGAGTTTCTGGGCAAGTACGACGGCTTGCTGGGCATCCCGCCGCTGAGCTTCATGGGCATCAGCCTGCAGGATGGGCGTGCGCTGTACTACCTGATCTGGGTGATTGCGCTGTTGGCTGCCATAGGCGTGCGCAATCTGCTCGATTCGCGCCCTGGACGCGCCATCCGTGCCCTCAACGGCGCCACCACGATGGCCGAGGCCATGGGCGTTTCAACCTTCCGCTACAAGGTGGTGATCTTCGTGCTGGCGGCGATGCTGGCGTCGGTCTCCGGCTGGTTGTTTGCGCACTTCCAGCGCACCGTCAACCCAAGCCCCTTCGCGCTGAAGATGGGCATCGAGTACCTGTTTATGGCCGTGGTCGGCGGCATCGGCACGGTCTGGGGCGCCTTTGTCGGTGCCGGAGTCGTGAAGGTGATCGAGGATCAACTCAAGGAAGTGCTGCCGGCCTTGCTGGGCAGCAGCGGCAACTTCGAGATCATCGTGCTGGGTGTCGTGTTGGTACTGATGCTTAAGTACGCACCGAAGGGGCTGTTTCCCTATCTGAGTGCGGTTTTCGGGCGTTGGCTGCCGGCAGCCCATCGACGGCGAGACTGGCAGGCTGCTGCATCGCTGCCTGCGCGTGACAAACCCAACTTAGGCGAGCTCCTGCTGGACGTCCAGGCAGTGCGTAAGCAGTTCGGCGGTCTGGTGGCAGTCAATGACGTCAGCTTTCAGATCCACGCTGGCGAGATCGTCGGCCTGATCGGCCCCAATGGAGCAGGCAAGTCCACCACCTTCAATCTGATCACCGGCGTGCTGTCTCTGACCCGCGGCCAGGTCATCTTCCGTGGCCAGACAGTTGGCGGACTGCCCTCGCGGGAGATCGCGCGCCGCGGCATGTCGCGCACCTTCCAGCATGTCAAGATGATTGCCGACATGACGGTGCTGGAAAACGTGGCGCTGGGCGGCTATTTGCGCTCCGGCAGCGGCACGGCGAGGGCCATGCTGCGTCTGGATCGTGAAGAGGAAAGGCGCCTGCTCAAGGAGGCCGAGGCCCAGCTCACGCGCATCGGCATGGCCGACAAGATGCATGAGCTGGCCGGCAACCTTGCACTTGGCCCGCAACGCCTGATGGAGATCGCCCGCGCGCTGTGCACCGATCCCGCCTTGCTGCTGCTGGACGAGCCGGCCGCCGGCCTGCGTCACAAGGAAAAGCAGGCGCTGGCCGACGTGTTGCGTCAGCTGAAGGCAGAAGGCATGAGCATCCTGCTGGTCGAGCACGACATGGAGTTCGTGATGGGGCTGACCGACCGCATCGTCGTCATGGAGTTCGGCACCAAGCTGATCGAGGGCTCGCCGGAACACGTGCAGTCCAGCCCCGAGGTTCGGGCAGCTTATCTTGGAACGGAGCACTGATCGATGAGTACCAAGGACCTATTGCTGAAAGTCAGCGGCCTGCAGGCTGGCTACGGCCGCGCCGAAGTGCTCAGCGGCTTGAGCCTCGAACTGCCGCGCGGCAGTGTCGTTACCGTCATCGGCCCCAACGGCGCCGGCAAGTCCACCACGCTCAACGCCTTGATGGGCGTCCTGCCGTCGAAGGGTCAGATCCTGTTCGATGGCGAGGACATTGCCAGCCTGAGCCTGGAAGAGCGCGTGATGCGCGGTTTGGCGCTGGTGCCTGAGAAGCGCGAGCTGTTCACTACCATGAGCGTTGAGGACAACCTGGTGCTGGGCGGTTTCCGGCCCATGCGCCTGGGCCAGCGCGACTGGCGTGACGAGCTCGAGAAGGTGTTCGAGCTGTTCCCGCGGCTGAAGGAGCGTCGCACACAGCTGGCTGGCACCCTTTCGGGCGGAGAGCGGCAGATGCTGGCGGTAGGGCGTGCGCTGATGGCCCGGCCCAAGGTCCTGATGCTGGACGAGCCCAGCCTGGGGCTGGCACCGCTGATCGTCAAGGAGATCTTCCGCATCGTCGCACGCCTGCGTGAAACCGGCGTGTCCATCCTGCTGATCGAGCAGAACGCACGCGCCGCGCTGGAGGTGGCCGACTACGGCTATGTGCTGGAGACCGGCGAGATCGGACTGCAAGGCCCGGCCTTCGAGCTGGCCAAGGACCCGCGTGTGATCGAGACTTATCTTGGCGCTGCCAAGAAGGCCGCCGCCTGAATTCGTGACTGATTTCACGTGGCGTCTTCGCGCTACCGCCGAGGTCATCTGGTGGGCCTAGACTGGGCAGCCATGAATACATCCAGCACAGTCTCCATCGCGGGCGTCGCACGCTGCGTCGCCATGCTGTCCGCCGGCTTGCTGCTCGCAAGCGCCTCGTCGCATGCACAGACCAGCGTGCTGGTGAACCCGGGCGATCAGGGCGAACAGTCGCGTTACGCAGCCTACGGTGAATGGAAGACGGCGCTGGAATCAGCCCTGCGGCGCGAGCGCGTCGCCGCGCCCAAGCTGGTGCAGTCCAACGATGCGACGGCGGATCTCGCCACGACGCGGTCGCGCCTCCACGAGCTGTATGTGGCGCCAGCCCATGTGATTGGCAGCGCGGTGCGCTACGGCTATCAGCCGGTGGCCGGTCTCGAGCCGCCGGTGCAGGCCGTCCTGGTGGCGCCGCAGTCCAGCCCGATCAACGGTCTGGCGGATGCCGCCGGCAAGCGCCTGGGCCTGCCGATGCAGGACAGCATCGTCACCTACCTGGTGCGTGGGGAGGTCAATGCCGCCAACAGCACCATCAAGCGCCACTTCTCGGCCGTCTTCGAGAGCCGCTATCAGGACGCGCTGCTGGTCTGTCTGCAGATCCGGCGCTGCGATGTCGTAGCTGTCGAGCGAGTCGTTTATGAGCGCTGGGTGGCTGGAGGCGAGGCCCTGAAGCTGGTGATGCAGAGCAAGGCGGTGCCGGGGCTAAGTGTGGCCCTCAAACCGGGCAGCACACTCTCCCCCGAAGGCCTGCGCTCAGCCCTGGTGGGCGGTGCCGGCGTCGGCGGTCAGCGCTTGACTGCCTTGGCGCCCGGTGCTTTTGACTATGTGGCGACCCTTGGCTACTTCACACCGCGCAGCCTGCCGGGCGCCAGCGTCGTCGACGCAGCGGCCGTGCAGCAACTGCTCCAGGGCGGCGCGCACTACATCGACACACGCACCGAGGCCGAGTTCAAGTCCGGCCATGTGGCGGGTGCCAAGCTCGTGCCCTATATCGAGAAAAGCGCCAAGGATGCTGACTACAAGGCGGACGACGACCAGTTCGACCTGAGCAAGCTGCCGGCCGACAAATCCGCCGCCCTGGTCTTCGCCTGCAACGGCGCCGAATGCTGGAAGAGCTTCAAGGCCAGCCGGGCGGCGCTCAAGGCCGGCTACGCCAAGGTGCACTGGTTCCGCGGCGGTTTCCCAGAGTGGCGCGCCGCCGGTCTGCCAGCCAAGACGCAGCCCTAGTCAGGCAGCCAGCACGACACGGGCGCCGGGCTCAGCGGTTCACGCAGGCCGCGCGCCTGCCAGCCCAACAGTTCAGTGCTAATGGGGCCGCAGATGCGCCCCTGGCACGCGCCCATGCCGCAGCGTGTCTGCAGCTTGGCCTCGCGCCAGTCGGGGTGGGGTTTGAGTGAGCCCAGGCTGACGTCCTCGCAGCGGCAGATCAGGGTCTGGGCATCGGCCAGCTTGAAAAGTTCCGGCCGCAAGGTGAACGCGGCCGCCAGGCGCTTCGCAAACTTCTGGGCTGTTCGATGGCGCGAACGCAGTGGGGCCAGGTCCTGTCCCAACAGCGACGCGGCCGCCATCTCGCCTTCGATCAAGGCCTTGCCGACGCCGCCAATGCCGGTGCATTCCCCCGCTGCATAGATGCCTTGTTGCGTGGTCTGCAGCTGATCATCGACCGCCACCGCGCCGGCCTCGATCCGGCAGCCCAGTAGCTCGGCGGCCTCGGTGTTCGGACGCAATCCGAAGCCCAGGCCTAGGGCCTCGCAAGGCTGCTCCCATTCGCGCTGGCCATCCGTGAGCAGCACCGCCTGCACGCGATCACGGCCCAGCACGCGCACCGGCCAGCAGCCGCTGCGGTAGGGCGTGGCGCGCAGCTGCAGACGCAGCGCCGCGGCTTGCACGGCCTGGCGCAGTGGCAGCTGCAGCGTGAAGCGGATCAGCGCGGCAAGCGCGGCTTGCTCGGCAATCAGCTGCAGCCTTGCGCCGGCAGCCTGAAGCGTGGCCGCGCTGGCCAGCAAGAGCGGGCCGCTGCCGGCCAGCAAAACCTGCTGCCCGGCAATCGGCCAACCGCCTTTGACCAAGGCCTGCAGGCCGCCAGCGCCGTGGACGCCAGGCAGGGTCCAGCCGGGCAGCGGCAGGTGGCGCTCGCTGGCGCCAGTCGCCAGCAACAGCTTGGGCGCGCTGACTTCGACGCGCTGACCCTGGCCATCATGGAGTAACAGGGACTGCGTGCCGTCGGCCGCGATCAGCTCGTGCCCGTGCAGCTTGGTGAGCCCGGTGCCAGCGTCAATGCGACGCAGCAGCGCGGCGCCGCTCGCCGTCTGTGGCCCGCCGCGCCAGATCTGGCCGCCCGGCCGGGCCTGGTTGTCGATCCAGATGACGCTGACTTTCGATTCCAGCAGAAGTCGGACCGCGGCCATGCCGGCCGGGCCGGCACCCAGCACGATGGCATCTGCCATCAAGCGTCGGGTCTTCATGACTGCACCTGGGTGACGATCTGCATGCCGGCTGACACCCAGCACATGCAGGCGCGCTGATGTGCCTGTCCGTCGATGGCTACGCGGCATTCCTGGCACACACCCATGCCGCAGAATGCGGCCCGCGGCATGCCGCTGCGGGACGTGCGGCTGGCCGCGCAGCTGCTGCGCGCCAGCGCTGCGGCCACCGTGATGCCAGCCGGCACGCGCTGTGGCTGGCCGTCAATGATGATTTCTATCTCTTGAGTCATCGGCATCAGTTGAAGAATCGTGCGGGTGCATAAGGCCGTGCGTCCAGGCACGGCATGCCGCCGAGGCTCAGGTCGGCCAGCAATTCGGCGCTGGCGGGCGCGGTCGTGATGCCCAGGCCTTCATGGCCGGTGGCCAGCCAGACGCCGCGGCGTTCGGGATGCGCGCCGATCAGCGGGCAGCCATCGGCCGTGGCCGGGCGCAGGCCAGTCCAGCAGCGCAAGACCTGCAGGCTGGCGAGCGCCGGCAGATAGTGGCAGGCATGCTGCAGCATGCGTCCCATCAACGTGTGATCCAGCACCCGGTCATCGCGCCCTGGCTGGCGCGACGAGCCGATCAGCAGCTGGCCTTCGGGGCGCGGCTGCAGATTGAAGGAGACGCTGTCCACGTCGCTAAGGTGCGCGTTCTTCAGATAGGCCAGCTCGATCAGTTGATGCTGCACGAGGCCTGGGTAGCGCTGTGTGATCGCGAGCTGGCCCTTCTTGGGCAGCAAAACCCCTGACGGCAACCAGCGCTGGCTGCTGAGTCCAGCCGCGAGTACCACCATGGCCGCCCACAGACGTCGGCCGTCGGCCAGGCGCACCGCGCCGGCTTCGTCGATTGCTGTCACCTCGGCGCGGATCAGCGCGGCGCGCGATGCTTCCAGCCAGCTGGCCACCACCTTGGGCGGATAGACGCGGCCGTCGCCTGGCACGTGCAGGGCACCGCGCAGCCCGGGGCGCAGCATCGGTTCGGCACGCGCGAGCGCCGGGGCGTCAATCAGTGAGGCCTGCAGACCATGCGCCCGCAGCCAATCGGCCTTGCGCGCGGCCAGTTCCATTTCTTCGTTGTCGGCAGCCAGCCAGAGACTGCCGCAGCGCTGGTGCTCGGCAAGCGCAGCGTTGTCGCGACTTTCCTGCAGCCACGCGTGCCAAAGCTCCATGGAGCGCCGCGCCAGCGTGTGCTCGGCCTGCTCGGCACTATCCGGCGCGGCGCCTTCTGCATCAGGGACCAGCAGATGGCCCATGGCCGCCGCGCTGGCGCCTCCGCCAGGCACATGCGGCTCGATCACCGCGACGCTCAGACCGCGCCGGGCGAACTCACGCGCACAGGCGGCGCCGACGATGCCGGCGCCAACGATCAGTACATCGGCGCTTCTCAAGCGGCGCTTCCGAAGCCCCAGGCAAACGGGTCATCGCTCTCGAACACCAGGGTGGCATCCATGTTCACGTGGGCGCGGCCGAGCAAGGTCGGCAAGACCTGACCCTCAGCGCCGTGTCGGTAGCTGGCCTCGAAGACGCTGCCGATCACGCTTTCCTGCCGCCAGATCTGGCCGGCGGACAGCTTGCCGTCGGCCGCCAGGCAGGCGACCTTAGCGCTGGTGCCGGTGCCGCAGGGCGAGCGGTCGTAGGCCAGGCCGGGGCATAGCACGAAGTTGCGGCCCTGGTTGGCGGGATTTGCTGGCGGGCCGACCAGTTCGATGTGGTCGATCTCGGCACCTTGGGCGCCGAAGATGTTCTGGCGTGGCAGCGCGTCGCGCAGGGCGGCGCTGAAGGCGGTAAGGGCGGGGATGTTGGCCGCATCCAGCGCCAGGCCATGGTCGTCACAGAGGAAAAACCAGTTGCCGCCCCAGGCGACATCGCCATGCACGGTCCGCCCTTCGACCTGGACAGCGACTTTGGCCGTCAGGCGGTAGGCCTGCACGTTGGTGATGCTGACGCTGCCATCTTCATGCAGCGTCGCGGCAATGCGGCCGACCGGTGTCTCGATCAGGTGTTGACCTGGCGCGATGCGCCCCAGATAGGCCAGCGAGGCTATCAGGCCGATGCTGCCGTGACCGCACATGCCCAGGTAGCCGACGTTGTTGAAGAAGATCACACCGGCGCTGCTGTCCGGCAGTTCGGGTTCGCACAGCAGGGCGCCGACCAGCACGTCGGAGCCGCGCGGCTCGTTGACCAACGCGCGGCGCCAGCGGTCGTGTTGCTCGCGAAAACGCTGCAGCCTGTCAGCCATGCTGCCGGTGCCGAGGTCCGGCCCGCCTGAGACGACCAGGCGGGTGGGCTCGCCGCCGGTGTGCGAGTCGATGATGCGGGTGGGTGTTGTCATTGGTCGATGACCTGTTGGGTGAACTGGCGCAGGTAGTCCATCAACGAGTCCGCGGCCACGGCAGCGCGCTCGGGGTCGCCATCGGCGACAGCACGGGCGAGGCTCAGATGGCATTGCGCGCCCTGGCGGATGTCGCCCTGGTGCTGATGCGCGTACCAGAAGCGGCGGCACTGGATCACCAGTGGGGTGACGGCGTTGACGGCAAAGGGGTTGCGGCAGGCGGCATGGACTACATGGTCCAGCGCCTGGTCGGCCTGCATATAGGCGCTGAGGTCTTCGCGCTCACCGGCTGCCGTCATGGACTCAGCGGCTTCCAGCAAGGCAGCACGCTGTGCCGGCGTGGCCCGGCGGGCTGCCAGCGCAGCGATCAGGCGTTCCAGCACGCGACGCGCCTCGACGAGGTCCAGATGCTCGGCCAGCCGGATCTCGCTGACGCTCAGGCCGCGGCGTGGTTGCTGCACGATCAGCCCGTTGGAGACCAGGCGCATCAGCGCTTCACGGGTGGGCGTGCGGCCGAGGCCGGTGCGCGCGATCAGATCGGCTTCGACGATGGGTGCGCCAGGTTGCAGTACCAGGGTGGCGATCATGGCCTCGAGCGCGTCATAGGCCTGATCGGCGACGCGGCGCTGCTTCTCGTTGTCTGCGGTCATCATGGGGGCATCATCGCAGCGTCGCGGCTGCCTGCGTGGCCCAAGCCGTGTCGGGGGCTGCAGGGGCGGTGCGGGCAAGTCAATGACTATAAATATATTTGGAGAATATTTACATTTCCGCTTGGCGTCAATCCCGGTGTAAGCGCGCATGAAGAGCGCCGATGCGCGCGCATACAATCCGCCGTTCTTCTGTCCGCCGAGGACGGCATTTACCAAAGGGAATTCGACGTGTTTATTTCCAACGCTTTTGCTCAGGCTGCCCCTGCCGCTGCCGGCGGTGCTGAATCCAGCCTGTTGAGCATGCTGCCGCTGGTGCTGATGTTCGTGGTGCTGTACTTCGTGATGATCCGGCCCCAGATGAAGCGGCAGAAGGAGCACAAGGCCATGATCGAGGCTCTGGCCAAGGGCGATGAGGTTGTCACCGGCGGCGGACTGCTTGGCAAGGTCAGCAAGCTCGGCGACAGCTATGTCACGCTTGAAGTGGCTACCGGCGTCGAACTGCAGGTGCAGCGCGGCGCCATTGTGCAAGTGCTGCCCAAGGGCACAGTCAAGTAATTCGTACTGAGGCAGGCCTTGCGGGCCTGCACGCAAAACAGGCCCGGCTCGCGCTCGACGTGTGCCGGGCCTTTCAGGGTTTGGCTGCCGGGTCGCAAGCCCCGGGGGCCGCCACCCGAAGGAAGCCTTCATCATGAATCGATATCCGCTGTGGAAGTACGTGACGCTTGTGGTCGCGCTGCTGATCGGCCTGATCTACACGCTGCCGAACTTCTTCGGCGAAGCGCCGGCTGTCCAGGTCTCGAGCGCCAAGGCCACTGTCAAGGTCGACGCTGATCTGCGCCAACGGGTCGAAGAAGTGCTGGGCTCCGCAGGCATCAAGCCCGACTTTGTCCAATTGGATGGCAATTCGGTCCGGGCGCGCTTCTCCGATACGGACACCCAGATCAAGGCCAAGGACGCCATCAGCAAGGCGGTCAACCGCGATCCGGCTGACCCCTCATACATCGTGGCGCTGAACCTGCTGTCGCGCTCGCCGCAGTGGCTCACCAGCTTGCACGCCTTCCCGATGTACCTGGGCTTGGACTTGCGCGGTGGCGTGCATTTCCTGATGCAGGTCGACATGAAGGCCGCATTGACGAAGAAGGTGGAATCGCTGACCGGTGATGTGCGCACCTTGCTGCGCGACAAGAACATCCGCCATGCCGGTATCAGCCGGGATGGCAACAATGTGATCGTGGCTTTCCGCGAGGCTGAGTCCCTGAACAAGGCCGAGAGTCTGCTGACGGAGCAGATCGTCGATGTGCAATGGACGCTGGCCGCTGGTGGCGAGTTGCGCCTGGTGGGCGCACTCAAGCCGCAGTCCCTGATTCAGGTGCAGCAGGCGGCCCTCAAGCAGAACATCACCACGCTGCACAACCGGGTCAACGAACTTGGCGTGGCCGAGCCGGTGATCCAGCAGCAGGGCATGGACCGCGTGGTCGTGCAGTTGCCTGGCGTGCAGGACACCGCCAAGGCCAAAGACATCATCGGCCGCACCGCCACGCTGGAACTGCGCATGGTGGACGAGAGCACGGAAGCTCAGGCGGCGGTTGCCGGCACAGGCCCGGTGCCCTTCGGGACCGAGCGCTATGTCGACCGCGGTTTCGGCCCGATCATCGTCAAGCGCCAGGTCGTTATTTCGGGCGACAACCTCATTGATGCACAGGCCGGCTTCGACGACAAGCAGCAGCCTTCGGTGAACCTGGTGGTCGATGCCAAGGGCGCGCGCATCATGAAGGACATCTCGCGCGAGAACATCGGCAAGCGCATGGCCATCATCCTGTTCGAGAAGGGCAAGGGCGAGGTCGTCACCGCGCCGACCATCCGCGGCGAACTGGGCAATCGCTTCCAGATTTCCGGGGCGATGACCACGGCCGAGGCGAACGACACCGCGCTGCTGCTGCGCGCCGGCTCGCTGGCGGCACCGATGGAGATCATCGAGGAGCGCACCATCGGCCCGAGCCTGGGCGCGGAAAACATCAGCAAGGGCTTCGCTTCGGTGATCTGGGGCTTCGTCGCCGTCGCAGGTTTCATGTGCGTCTACTACATGCTGTTCGGCGTCTTCTCGTCGCTGGCGCTGGCCTTCAACCTGTTGCTGCTGGTGGCTGCGCTGTCGATGCTGCAGGCCACCTTGAGCCTGCCGGGCATGGCCGCCATCGCGCTGGTGCTGGGCATGGCGATCGACTCCAACGTGCTGATCAATGAGCGTATCCGCGAGGAGTTGCGTGCTGGGGCGGCGCCGCAGGCCGCGATCACGATCGGCTATGAACGCGCTTTTGCGACCATTCTGGACTCCAACGTGACCACGCTGATCGCTGGCGTGGCCCTGCTGGCGTTTGGCTCTGGCCCGGTGAAGGGCTTTGCCGTGGTGCACTGCCTGGGCATTCTGACCTCGATGTTCTCGTCGGTCATGTTCTCGCGTGGCCTGGTCAACCTCTGGTACGGCCGCCAGAAGAAGCTCAAGTCCCTCTCTATCGGTCAGATCTGGAAGCCTGAGGGCGACGCGGTCAGCAACGCGCCCAAGGCCTGAGGAAGTAAGACACCATGGAACTCTTCCGCATTAAACGGGACATCCCGTTCATGAAGCACGCGTTGATCTTCAACGCGATCTCCTTCGTCACCTTCGCACTGGCCGTCTTCTTCCTGGCGACGCGCGGGCTGCACTTCTCGATCGAGTTCACCGGTGGCACGGTGGTTGAGGTCGAATACTCGCAGCCGGCCGACATCAACAAGACCCGGCATGTGGTCGAGGCGATGGGCTTTGGCGAAGTGCAGGTGCAGAAGTTCGGCACCTCGCGCGACGTGATGATCCGCATGCCGCTGCGCGGCGACATCAAGCAGACCGAGATGGTCGGCCGTGTTTTTGCCGAGCTCTGCAAGGCCGAGTCCGGCACGATCACGCCGCGCGAAGTGATCACCGAGAAGGGCGAGGCGATCAGCAAGCAGCTCTGCCTGAACGCTTCGCAAGAGGAGCCGGTCAAGCTCTCGCGCAGTGAGGTTGTGGGCCCGGCCGTGGGCGCCGAGTTGGCGCAGGATGCGGCCAAGGCGCTGGCCTTCACCGTGGTCGGCATCATGATCTACCTGGCCTTCCGCTTCGAGTGGAAGTTCGCTGTGGCAGGCATCATCGCCAACCTGCACGACGTGGTCATCATCCTGGGCTTCTTCGCCTTCTTCCAGTGGGAGTTCTCGCTCGCGGTGCTCGCCGCGATATTGGCTGTGCTGGGCTACTCCGTCAACGAGTCGGTGGTGATTTTCGACCGGGTGCGCGAGGCCTTCCGCAAGTACCGCAAGCTCAGCACCTCGGAGGTGATCGACCACGCGATCACGTCCACGATGAGCCGTACTTTCATCACCCATGGCTCGACCGAGCTGATGGTGTTGTCCATGCTGATCTTTGGCGGCCCGACGCTGCATTACTTCGCGGTAGCGCTCACGATCGGCATCGTCTTTGGCATCTACTCGTCGGTTTTTGTCGCTGCCGCCATTGCGATGTGGCTGGGCGTCAAGCGCGAAGACCTGGTGAAGCAGTCCGTCAACAAGGAAGATCCCGACGATCCCAATGCCGGGGCACTGGTGTAGAGTCATTTTTGACACGTCGCCAGGATGCTCATTTGACCCGTCGATTCCATGACTGCTGATCGCAACAAGGCCTTGGCCTCGCGCGCGCGGCGGGTCTACCTCGAGGCCCTGGTGCGCGGCCTGGCTTCGCTCGGCATGTCGGTCGGAGAGGCTGCGCGGCAGCTGCTTGTGCTGCCGGCGGAGTATCCGGTGATGGTGGCGCGACGCGATGGCGTGAACACCTGGAATCGGCATGGCCCGGCATGGCAGGCGTCGCTGATCAGCGCGCTGCGGCACGCGGCTGAGCATGGCATTGAACTGGCGCGCCAGGTGCCGCCAACGGCGGCTGAGCGGGCAGAGCGCCGCGCGCAGGAGCGCGCGCCGCTGAGTCTGGTCGACGATGACACCATCGAGCGCGAGATCACCAGCTCGCGCCTTGCGCTGGCGATGATGGATAAGGCCAGCTGGGAGTTCACCGATCTGCGCACCCGCATGCATCTGCTGGAGCAGCGTGATGAGCTGCCCGCTGATGACTTGATGCGGGCACCCGTGGTGGCCAAGCTGGCACTTGATGCCTGGTACCGCAGCGGCCTGCACGCCCCCGAGTGGCAGATGCTGCAGCAGGCGCTGCATGCCGAGTTCGCGCTGTTGCTGGGCGAGGCTTACCACGAGACCAATCACTGGCTGGTTCAGCAGGGCGTGATGCCTGAGGTGGATCTGCGTCCCTTCATTCGCCGCGCGCCGGTGGGTGCGAGCGGCCATACGGCCGGCCTGACTCGCGCAGAGGCCGAGGGCTTGCAGGATGAAACCCGTTTCATGCCGCGCCAGATCACGCCGACGCAATCGGCTCCGCTGGGCCGGCACAACGCGCAGGCGGATGAGGTGCTCAAGCAGTTGCAACGGGTCGTCGGCCGCCAGGTGCCT
>NZ_JBILQK010000004.1:0-102180 GCF_044373315.1 Roseateles sp.
CACCAGCGTCGTCGAAGGCATCAACAACACGATCAAGGTCATCAAGCGACGAGCCTATGGCTACCGCGACGAGGAGTACTTCTTCCTCAAAATCCGAGCCGCCTTCCCCGGAAATCCTCGATGAACCCAAAAAAAGCCATCTGGCGTCGTTGCCCTGGCTTGCCGTACCTGCATGTACTGTCTCCGCCAGGACGCCTAGCCAGAACCGCTTCGCTGGCTTCTGTTTGCTGCGCTCATTCAGCGCGCCTGGCCAGCCCAGCTGTCGATCGCCTGCGCCAGTTGCCACAGGGCCAGCCGATGCGCGGCGGCCAGCGCGTCCGGGCTGGCATCGGCGGTGTCCACTGCCAGCCGCGTCTCGCCGACGCGGGCCGCCAGCCGGCCGGCCGGATCGACCAGCACCCAGCGGGCTGACAGCACCACCTGGCGCGGCGCCTGCTCGCCCGCCGCCTCGAACTGGCGCAGCTCGATGCGAAGCTGGCGGTCCACTGTGACGCCAGGCGGCGCCGGTGCGCGCCAGACCTGTTCGGTGCCGCGCAGGCGCGCCAGATCGGCCAGCAGCAGGCGCGGCACGGCGTCGCGCAGCGGCTCGGCCCAGCGGTGGCCTTGCAAGGCCTGCAAGCCGGCACGGCCGCTGGGGATCACCAGCGCATCGCGGTCCAGGTAGTCGGGCAGCTGCACCGTGGCCAGCGCCCAGCGCTCGCCGGCTTTCACGCCGGGTGCGGTGACGCTGCCGGCCGGCGGATCGGCGCGCAGCTGGTAGAGCTGCACCGGCGGCGAGCTGCCGCAGGCCGTCAGCGCCAGCAGCATCGACATCGCGAAGCCGCCTCTCTTCAGTCGGCACTTGACTGGATCGGACATCATGTCTTCCTCCGGTTTCTTTTGCTTCAACGTCGGCCCTTGAGCATGGACTCGGGCTGCTGATCGAGCGTCTCCGACAGCTCGCGCAAGGCGCGCGCCGCGCGGGCCATGTCCTGCAGGCTGCGCTGCAGGTTCTGGCTGAGAGGAGCATCCTCCGCCGTCATGCCGCGCAGCGCAACGGCGGTGGCGGCCAGCTCATCGGCCGAGCGGCGCAGGCTCATCACCAGAGGCGCGTCGGGTGCCATCGTGGCGGCCACGCCCTCGGTAGCGGTGTCGATGCGCTTGAAGGTCTCATCCACCCGAGCCGCCGCGCGGCTGACATCGAGCATCGCCACACGCGTGGCTTCGGCCGCGCCCTGAGCACTGTTCAGCACCGGATCGGCCTGGCGGTTGAGCTTGTCCATCAGGCCGCGCATCTGCGCGGTGGCCTGGGCCACATCGCGCAGGGTCTGGTGCAACTCGGGGTTGGCCAGCAGCGCGCGGGTCGAGCCAGCGATGGCCGAGATGTCGGCCACCAGGCGCTTGATGTCCAGCTCCTCCACCTGGCTGCGCAGCTCCTGGAAGGCAGTAGAGATGGTCGGCACTTCGTTTGCCAGGCCGGCATCGACACGCAGCGAGCGCTTCTCGGGATGGAAGTCCAGGTCGATGTAGAGCTGGCCTGTCAGCAAGCTTTGCGTGGCCAGCTGGGCGCGCAGGCCGCGCTGCACCAGGGCAGGAATTGCCTCAGCCAGATCGCTGTCAGCGCCCTCGCCCACCACATTGCGCAGCATCTGGCGCTCCAGCTCGGCGCGCACCGGGATCAGCACGCGGTCGCCCGACTTGTCGTAGGCCAGGCCGATCTCCGACACGCTGCCCAGGCGCACGCCGCGGAACACCACCGGCGCGCCGACCTGCAGACCGTAGATCGAGCCGCCGAAGTGCATCACCACCACCTGCTTGCGCGTCCACAGCTGGCCGCCGGCCAGCAACACCACGGCCAGGAATAGCAGCACCAGCGCGCCGACCACGAACAGGCCCAGCAGGGCCGGATTGCCTTTGCGCCTGCGCGCCGGCGCGCTCATGCCGGAACTCCGCGTCGCAGGAACTCACGCACGCCCGGAGGCCCGTGGTCGAGCAGGGCCTGGGGACTGTCCAGCGCAGACATGGTCTTCTCCTTGGCATCGAGGAACAGCGCGCGGTCGGCCACCGCGAAGATGCTGTGCAGCTCATGGCTGACCAGCACCACCGTCGTGCCCAGATGATCGCGCAGGTTGAGGATCAGCTCGTCCAGCCGCGCCGCGCTGAGCGGATCGAGGCCGGCCGAGGGTTCATCCAAAAACAGCAGCGGCGGATCGAGCGCCATGGCGCGGGCAATCGCGGCACGCTTTCGCATGCCACCGCTAAGCGCCGCCGGCGACAGATCAAAGCTGCCGTCCAGCCCCACCAGCGCCAGCTTGAAACGGGCCACCGTCTCGATCTCGGCCTCGCTCAAGGCGGTGAACTCGCGCAGCGGCAGCATCACGTTCTCGCCCACGCTCATCGAGCTCCACAGCGCGCCAGCCTGGAACATCACGCCGAAGCCGCGCTGCAGGCGCTCCAGCTCGCGCTCATCGGCCAGCGCCAGATCGAGGCCCGCATGGCTGACGCTGCCCTGCGCCGCCGGCTGCAAGCCGATAAGCGCGCGCAGCAGCGTGCTCTTGCCGCAGCCGCTGCCGCCCATCAGCACCAGGATCTCGCCGCGCCGCACATAAAAGTTCAGACCGCGCATCACCAGCTTGTCGCCATAGGCGAGCGTCAGGTCGCGCACCTCGATCAGCGGCGGGGTGGTCTGGCTGTCCATCACCAGTCCAGCTGCTGGAACATGATGGTCAGCGCCGAGGCGGCGACCGTGATCCACACGATGGCCTGCACCACCGCGGCGGTGGTGGCGTCACCCACGGCCTGCGCGCTGCGGCCCGCGTACATGCCTTGGCGGCAGCCGGCCAGCGCGACCAGCAGCGCGTAGACCGTGCCCTTGAACAGGCCGATGCCCAGGTGCGCGAAGGTCAGCGACTCGCGCGAGCGGCTCAGGTATTCAAAAGGCTCCAGATCGAAGATGCCCACCGCCACCGCCAGGCCGGCGGCACAGCCCACCAGCGCCGCATAAGCGGTCAGCAGCGGCGCCATCAGCGTCATCGCCAGCACGCGCGGCAGCACCAGATGCTCGACCGGGTTCAGGCCCATCGAGCGCAGCGCATCCACTTCCTCGTTGGCCTGCATGCTGCCCAGCTGCGCCGCGAAGGCCGCACCGACGCGGCCGGCCAGGATCACCCCCGTCATTAGCGCCGCCACCTCGCGCACCACGCCCACCGTCACCAGATCGGCCATGTAGATGTGCGCGCCGAAGCGCTGCAGCTGGGCCGCGCCCATATAGGCAATGATCAGCCCGACCAGGCCGCAGACCAGGGACACGATGCCCAGGCTGGCCGGGCCGGTGGCCTGCAACTGGACCATCAGGTCGGAGCGGCGCATCGCGCTGCGCCCGCGCAAGGCCCGCCCGGCGGCCTGCAGAACCTCGCCGATGAAGACCAGCGTGGTGCGCGCGCGCCGCAGCCGCAGGCCCACCGGGCGGCCGATCTGCAACAGCAGGCCTTCGGGCGGCACCAGGCGCAGCGGCGCGCCCTCGCCCGCCAGCTGCAGCACCTCGCGCAGTCCCTCAGGCAGGCCGGCGACATCCAGCCGCAGGCCCCGGTCGGCGGCCAGGGCCCACAACGCGGCGGCAAGGCCACTGTCGTACTCCGTTAGCTGGCTGGTCTCTATCATCAGCAACTGTCCGGTCGGCAGATCTTCCGGCGGTGGGGGCAGCTGCGCCCGCCCGCGCCAGTCGCCGCTGAGCTTGAGCTGCAGGCTCTCGGGCTGCCTGATCCACAGCGCCGTCGCTGGCGCCAGCTCGGCGCTCATGACCAGCGCTCCGGCCACCCGCACCGCAGCTGCTCGGAAACAGGGCCAAAATTCGAGAGAGGCATCCTGAGGGCGGGGCGTGGTGGAGAGTGCTTGCATTCTCTGCCCGAAATCGCGCCCAGAGTGTGGCGCCGCTCATAAACTCCTGGCGCAGTGGCCACCCCCTGCCTGATCGACCCCTCGCTGAAGAGACACCCGATGACCTATCTGCTTGCCCTCGACCAGGGAACCTCCAGTTCACGCGCCGTCGTGTTCAGCGCCGAAGGCGCTGTCGTCGCGATGGCGCAGCAGGAGTTCCGCCAGATCTTTCCGCAGCCCGGCTGGGTCGAGCATGACGCGATAGAGATCTGGCAGACCCAGCTGGCCTGCGCCCGCGATGCGTTGAGCAAGGCCGGACTTCGCGCCGCCGACATCCGCGCCATCGGCATCACCAACCAGCGCGAGACCACGGTGGTGTGGAACCGCAAGACCGGTGCGCCCATCCACCACGCCATCGTTTGGCAGGACCGCCGCACCGAGCCGACCTGCGTGCGCCTGCGCGAGCAGCCCGGCCTGGCCGAGCGCGTGCGCGAGACCACCGGCCTGGTGATCGACCCGTATTTCTCCGGCACCAAGCTGAAGTGGATCCTCGACCATGTGCCCGGCGCACGTGCGCAGGCCGAAGCCGGCGAACTGGCCTTCGGCACGGTGGACAGCTGGCTGCTGTGGCAACTGAGCGGCGGCAAGGTGCACGCCACCGATGTCAGCAATGCCGCGCGCACCATGCTGTTCGATGTGCGGCGCAATGAGTGGAGCGATGCGATGCTGGCCGCGCTGGACATCCCGCGCGCGGTGCTGCCCGAGGTGTTCCCCTCTGCGCACCGCTTCGGCAACGCGCAAGCCGCGCATCTGGGCGGCGAGATACTGATTGGCGGCATCGCCGGCGACCAGCAGGCGGCGCTGTTCGGCCAAGCCTGCTTCAAGGCCGGCATGGCCAAAAACACCTACGGCACCGGTTGCTTCATGCTGATGCACACCGGGGAACGTTTCCAGACTTCGGCCAATGGCCTGATCACCACAGCCGCCGCGCAGCATGACAGCCGGCCTGCCTATGCGCTGGAAGGCAGTGTCTTCATCGGTGGCGCGGTGGTGCAGTGGCTGCGCGATGGCCTGCATGCGATCAAGTCCAGCACCGAGGTGCAGAGCCTGGCCGAGAGCGTGCCTGATTCCGGCGGCGTGATGTTCGTGCCGGCCTTCACCGGCCTGGGTGCGCCATACTGGAATGCCGACGCGCGCGGCGCCATCGTCGGCCTGTCACGCGGCAGCACCGTGGCGCACATCGCGCGTGCCGCGCTGGAGAGCATTGCTTTCCAGAGTGCCGCCTTGCTGCAGGCGATGAGCCGAGACCTGTCGGCCGCTAGGCCAGCGGATATGCCAGACGGTCCCCCAGGGGGACGCGGGCCTACTTCGGAGCGGCCGGGCACTCGGCCCGCCACGTCGGCCGCCGTAGGAGGCATCACCGAACTGCGGGTGGATGGCGGCGCCTGCGTCAACAACCTGCTGATGCAGTTCCAGGCCGACCTGCTGGGCATCCCGGTGCTGCGTCCCAAGGTGACCGAAACCACCGCGCTGGGTGCCGCCTACCTAGCCGGCCTGAGCTGCGGCGTGTATGGCGGCCTCGATGAGCTGTCGTCCAAATGGCAGGCCGAGCGGGTCTTTCATCCCACGATGCCACGCGAGCGAGCGCTTGAATTGATGGACCGATGGGAACGCGCCGTGCGGCAGACGGTGGCCGACTGAGGCGGCGCGGGCCGCGCTCGACAGCGCAGGAACTTCCGAGCCACAGCTAGGCTCGTTCATCCGCTCGATGCACAGCGGCCGGCGGGTGCCGGCGCAGCGGACTCTTGGGCGCCGCTCAGAACCCCAGCCCTTCCCCCGCGCCCAGCAAGGTGGCCACACCCAGCACTGCAAAGATCGCCGCGGCCACGCCATGCACCAGACGCACCGGAATCTTGTGCGCGATGCGGTCGCCCAGCAAAACGGCCGGGACGTTGGCGATCATCATGCCCAGCGTGGTGCCGGCCACCACAGCCCAGAAATCGTTGAAGCGTGCCGCCATCGCCACCGTGGCGATCTGGGTCTTGTCGCCCATCTCTGCCAGGAAGAAGGCCACGATGGTGGTGCCCAGCACGCCCAGCTTGAACTTGCCGCCGCCCTCGAGTTCTTCGTCGATCTTGTCGGGGATCAGGGTCCAGATGGCCATCGCGACGAAGCCCACGCCAAGAATCCAGCGCAACGCCTGTGGTGACAGCAGGGTGGTGATCCAGGCGCCCAGGGCGCCGGCGCCGGCGTGGTTGACGGCGGTGGCGATCAGGATGCCCAGGCAGATTGGCAGCGGCTTGCGAAAGCGCGCAGCCAGCAAGAAGGCCAGCAACTGGGTCTTGTCGCCGATTTCGGCCAGGGCCACGAGGCCGGTGGAGACGAGGAAGGCTTCCATGGGATGAGTTCACTCCGCGGCCTGAATGCAAGATCCAGCATCGACCATGCCCCCGCGGCCGCTGCCCGAGTGCATGGTCAATGGTCTTGCCAGGTGCGGACACTGCGCGCGCCATGCTTCGGGAACTGAAGCAAGTCTGTTGACGCGGGCCGGCATGTACGAATGCCGCGACTACTCCCCAATGACGAGCGCGATTCTAGCCGAGCCGAAGCTTGGGGCTGGCCGGGTCCAGGCGCTGGCGCGGAATCACCCAGGCGTCGGGATCGAGGCGGCGCAGGCCGGCACCGGTCGCAGCAAGGTCGGCCACGATGACGCGGCGAAAGGCGTCGGCGCGCCAATGGCGGCTGGCGTAGGCCTGCAAGGCCTCGGGCGGCACCGCCTGCAAGGCCTCGGGCCAGGACTCCAGCGTCGCCGGCGCGGCAGCGTCGAGCGCCAGGCGCGCCAGCAGGCCGGCCAGGCCGGCGGTGGTCTCCATCTGCCGTCCATGCTCGCCCAGCAGGGCACTGCGGCGGGCCTGCAATTCGGGAGCGGCCACCGGTTCCTGGCCCATGCGCAGCAGCTCGGCACCCAGCAGCGCCACCGCCTCGGCCGCCTGCGCTGGCCGCGTCTGGAGACCGGCCAGCACGAGGCCGGCGCCAGCCAGCGATTCGGCCTCACAGCTGACTCCGTAGGACAGGCCGCGGCGGATGCGCAGCTCCTGGTTCAGGCGCGAGGAATAGCCCTGGCCCAGCACGGCCAGTGCCAACCGGGCCTCGGCTTCGAATTCGCCCGCGCCGGCATGCGGCGCCGCCAGCACCAGGGCGGCCTGTGCCGCACCAGGCCAATCCACCAGCAGCGTGCGGGCCGGCAGCGGCGAGGGAAGCACAGGCGGCCGAGCCGGCTGCAGGCCGGCAGCACTGCGCCAATCGCCGAACTGCTGGCGCGCCAGGGCCAGGACTTCTTCGATGTCGATGTCGCCCGCCAGCAGCAGACAGCTGGCCTCGGGCCGCAGGCGGCGCTGCTGCTCCAGCAGGTCACGGCGCTGAATGCGGCCCAGGCTGGCTGGCGTGGGCAACTGGCCGGCCGCACTCTGGCCCCAGTGCAGGCGCCGCGCCAGCAGGCTGGCCAGCTGGGCTGGATCCGCCAGCTGCTGCTCGCGGGCATCCAGCAGTTCCTCGCGCACACGGTCCAGATCATCGGCGGTCAACAGCGGATTCAGCACCAGGTCGGCCAGCAGCTCCAGCGCGGGCTCGAGATGCTTGCGAACGACCGTCAGGCCCAGGCTGCCGGCGCGCAGCCCGCTGTCCAGCTCCAGGCTGGCGCCCAGGCTTTCGGCCGCAAAGGCCAGCTCATCCGCGTTCTGCGGTTCGCCATCGCGCGCCGCGCCGCGGCCCAGCAGCTGCAGATGCATCTGCGCCAGCCCGGCCTTGGGCGCCGGGTCGCCCAGGCTGCCCAGGTCCGGCAGCAGCAGACGCAGGCTGACCAGCGGCAGGCCGCGCCGTTCGGCCACCAGCAGACGCAGGCCGTTGGGCAAGCGCGCCTCGGCCAGCTTGGGTCGGGGCAAGGGCAGCGCAGGACCGGGCGGCGGCGGGCGATCAAAAGAGCCTTGGGCCAGTGCGCTCAGTGGCAGCGTCAGGCCCGCCAGCAGCGCGCTGCGTCGACGCAGATTGGCGTCGCTCATGTCATCACCCCGGGCTTGCGGCTTTCGTACAGCAGGGTCTGGCGCGGCGCCTGCAGCAGCCAGCGCTGCATCACCTGCTGGAGCGCAACGACGCCGACCATCTGGGTGGCGGCCAACTCGCGCTCGGCCGCCTGCACGTCGCCGCGCAGCAGCAGCGATTCGCCCAGCACCAGCGCCCGTCCCTCGGCCGTCTCGCGGGCCAGCAAGGCCTGGGTCAGCAGCTGCGCCTTGGCCTTGGCCAGCTCTTCAGCCAACAGCGGCTCCTGGGCCAGGCGCTGCACCTCGCGATGCAGCGCGCCGGCCAGGCTTTCCGCCGTCACCCGAGCCTGGCCGGCGGCAATGGCATGGGCCACGATCAGGCCAGCGTCGGCATTCAGCATCAGCTCGAAGCCGGTGCTCTGGGCCAGACGGCGACGGTAGATCAGGCCCTCATTGAAACGTCCCGACTCGCCCTGGCCGAGCAGCGCTGCCGCCACACGCAGCGCTGCCCCATCGGCATGCGCCAGCGGCGGCCCCTGCCAGATCAGGGCTGCGGCAGGCTGGGGGGCTTGCAGCGCAGCGACACGGTGCACGCTGTCGCGCTCGCGGGCCGGCTCGGTGATGTCCAGCCGCGGCAGCGGCGCAGCCGGCGCGCGGATGCTGCCGAAGAAGTGATCAACCGCCGCATCCAGACGGCTGACATCGAAGCGGCCGCTGACGATCAGCACGGCGTTGTCGGGACGGTAGTGGCGGGCATGGAAGGCACGCACCTCGTCCAGCGTGGCCGCCTCAAGCTCGGCCAGCTCGCCGACCACCGGCCGCCGGTAGGGATGCCTCTGGTAGCCGAACCCGGGAATGGCATGGAACAGGGGGCCATAGGGATCGCCGAACACGCGCTGGCGCAGCTCTTCCTTGACCACCTCGCGCTCGCTGTCGAAGTTGGCCTGGTCCACATTCAGATTGGCCATGCGCTCGGCCTCGGCCCACAGCACCGCCTCCAGATGGTTGGCCGGCACCTGGCAGTGAAAAACCGTGACATCGGGCGTGGTGAAGGCGTTGTTGCTGCCGCCCACATCCTCGGTCATGCGGTCGAACTGCTCGGCCGCCATGAAGCGCGTGTTCTTGAACATCAGATGTTCGAACAGATGCGCGAAACCGGCGCGGCCCTGCGGGTCATGCTTGCCGCCGACCCGGTACCAGAGCTGCACGCTGACGCTGCTGCCGCCCGGCTGCTGAAATTCAGGCAGGCTGAGCAGCGTCAGGCCATTGGCCAGTTGGCGTTGGCGCGACACCAGCGCCGGCAGCAAGGCTTCCTGCGGCAGCGGCTTCGGCGCCGCTACCGCAAGACCTGACCCCATGAGCGAAGCGCCCGCAAGGCAGAAGTGGCGCCGACCGAGAGTGCGTGTCATGCCCGCAAGCATAAGCGCCTCAGCCTGCCGATCCGGCCGCCGGACGGGGCTCATGCGGCACACTGTTGCCCATTGAGTGCAGTGCCTGGAGTTGTCATGAAATTTTCCTACACGATTGTGTACGTGGCCGACGTCGCCGCCTCGCTGGATTTCTTCGAGCGCGCCTTTGGGCTGAAGCGCCGCTTCCTGCATGAATCCGGCGCCTACGGCGAGCTGGAGACGGGCGCCACGGCGCTGGCCTTCTGCCAGCACGAGACCGCGCGCGACAGCCTGGGCTGTGACTATCTGGCGGCCGACGCCAGCCCGCGCCCGCTGGGCATAGAAATCGGCCTGGCTACTGCCGATGTCCAGGCCGCCTTCGAGCGCGCGGTGAGCGCCGGGGCCGAGGCGGTGGCCGCGCCACTCACCAAGCCCTGGGGCCAGACGGTGGCCTATGTGCGCTGCCCGGACGGCAGCCTGGTCGAGCTGTGCACGCCGATGGCATGACGGCGCGCACCGAGCCAGGCTGGCGTGGACTCGGGCCGCGCAGTCGCGAGCAGCTGGCGGCAGTCGGCATCTTGTCGCCTGAGCAGCTGCGCCAGGCCGAGCCCTATGCACTCTATCGGCAGCTGAAGGCCCAATGGCCGGTGGCGGGCTTGAACCTGCTCTATGCGCTGATGGGCGCGCAGGAAGACCGCGATTGGCGCGACATCGCACGCGAGCGCCGCAGCGAAGCGCTCATGCGCCTGGACGATATGGGGCTGGCGCCAGGTCGCAGGCAGCCTCTGAGCCAGGTCAAGCGAAGCGGCCTTGATGGCAGCGGCAAGGGCTGAGGCTTTGGCGCCAGCTGAAAGGCTGATGCGCACAGGCCGGCGCGGACTCACGGCGCCGAAAGATCCTGCAGCGTGCGGGCCAGGATCTTGTTCGGATAGGCCGCGTCCTCGAAGCGATAGACGGCCTCCCCGAGCAGCTGATAGCCGCAGCGGGCATAGAAGCCCAGCGCCCGATGATTGCCCGTCCAGGCGCTCAGCCACAGGCGGCCGGCGCCCTGCATGCGAGCCTGCTGCTCGGCCTGTTGCAGCAGCAGCCGGCCCCAGCCGCGCCCGGTGAAGCGCTGCTGCAGGTACAGGCGCTCCAGCTCCATCACCGGCAGACCGGATGCAGCGCCCAGCAGCGCGTGGCGCCGGCCCAGGCAGAGTTGAGCGAACCCGACGAGACCGCCATCGGGCTCAGCGGATTCGGCCAGCACATACAGGCGCCCGGCTTCGCTCAGTTGCGCCTGGATGGCCTCCACCGACAACAGGGTTTGCACCTCGCGTGCCAACGCCTGCGTGACGCCCTGGCTGGCGTAGGCCTCCAGAAAGACCTGGGTGCCCAGCGCGGACAGGCAGGCGGCGTCGTCAAGGCTCGCAGAGCGGAATCGTGGCGGCATGCGGCCATCCTAGCGGCGCGCGGCCGGGGCCAGCGCTGCACCACAATGCGGTCCATGCGCCGTGCCGACCGCCTGTTCCAAATCGTCCAGCTGATCCGTGGACGCCGTCTTTCCACCGCCGACTTCCTGGCCGCGCGGCTGGAGGTCTCGCCGCGCACCGTCTACCGCGACGTGGCCGCGCTGCAACAGCAGGGAGTGCCCATCGAGGGCGAGGCCGGCGTGGGCTATCGCATGCGCGCCGGCTTCGACCTGCCGCCACTGATGTTCAGCAAGGAAGAGGCCCAGGCCCTGGTGGCCGTGGTGCGGCTGGCCCGGCCGCAGCTGGACCGCGGCCTGGGCGAGCCGGCTGAAGCGGCGCTGTCCAAAATCATGGCGGTGTTGCCGCCAGCGGCCCGCGCAGCAGCCGAGAGCCTGGCGGTTTACGCGCCGCTCTCAGGCATGGACGCGGCGATGAGCGAGCGCCTGATGCAGCTGCGCGAAGCCACCGAGAGCCGGTGCCTGCTGCGCCTGCAGTACCTGGATCTGAGCGATGCGCCGACTGAGCGCCGCGTGCGGCCGCTGGGTTGCTTCTTCTGGGGCCCGGTATGGACCTTCGCCGCCTGGTGCGAGCTGCGGCAGGATTTCCGCAGCTTCCGCGTCGACCGCATCCAGGCGCTGGAACTGCTGGACGAGCGCTTTCGCGACGAGCCCGGCAAGACCCTGGTCGATATGCAGCGCCGCAGTGCGCAGGAGTGCTGATGAGTCCTGCCGCCGCCAGCCCCGATCAGATCCAGCGCCTGATGGCGCAGTACCCGGCCGTCGCCGCCCTGCCCGCGGCCTTGCGCGAGCCGGTGCTGGCCAGCCATGCGCAGGCCATGACGGTGCCGCCAGGCACCCTGCTGTTTGACGAGGGCCAGGCCTGCCAGGGCTTCCCGCTGGTGCTGGCGGGCGAGGTGCGCGTGGCGCGCGGCGCGCCCAACGGCCGTTCGCTGGAGCTGTACCGCGTGCAGTGCGGCGAGCTCTGCGTGGCGTCCACCTCCTGCCTGTTCGGCCAGGTGGCGCTGGCCGCGCATGGCATCACCACCGAGCCCTGCGAGCTGGTGCTGCTGGACCCGCTGGGCTTCGCGCTGTGGACGGAGCACGAGGGTTTCAGGCGTTATGTGTTCGGCATCTTCGCCGACCGCATCGCCGATCTGATGGCGCTGGCTGAGGCGGTGGCCTTCCAGCGCCTCGACCAGCGCCTGGCCGGCGCGCTGCTGGGCCATGGCGCCGTGCTGCAGACCACACACCAGCAGCTGGCCGACGAACTGGGCACGGTGCGCGAGATCGTCACACGCCTGCTGAAGCGTTTCGAGCGCGAGGGCTGGCTGAGCCTCGGGCGTGAGCGCATCGAGCTGCGCGACCC
Source organism: Roseateles sp. (assembly GCF_044373315.1). Classification (GTDB taxonomy): domain Bacteria; phylum Pseudomonadota; class Gammaproteobacteria; order Burkholderiales; family Burkholderiaceae_C; genus JACDQM01. The sequence continues at coordinate 12,097 of NZ_JBILQK010000004.1, forward strand.
GGCCGCGCTGCGCGCGCTGGCCGGCGGCGGCTGAGGGCGCGCATTCAGCCCTGTGTGACCCAGGTCACAGACCCGCAGGGGCGCCGCTGCGACAGTGCAGACATCGCCCCGCCGGGGCGGCATCCAGCGATGGAACAAGGAGCTCTCTCATGAAGACCAATGTTGGCGGCATCGACCGCATCCTGCGCGTGACCGTGGGCGCCGCCCTGATCGTGGCCGCCACCACCGGCGCCATCGGCCTGTGGGGCTATATCGGCATCGTGCCGGTGCTGACCGGCCTGTTCCGCTTCTGCCCGGTCTACCCGCTGCTGGGCATGAACACCTGCCCCATGAAGGACAGGTGATTGCCGGGCTTGCTATGGTGCGGCACTGGCGGGCATTGATCCCGCGCAACACGGCGTTTTGCCGCAGCACTGCACCATGCAAGCCTCTGTCAGTTCTTCCCGTCCTGTTTCCTCGCTGCCTGCCACGGCCCGGCGGCTCGGGCTGCCCCTGCTGCTGCTAGGTGCCGCGCTGGCGCTGCCGGGCAGTCCGGCCCTTGCGGCTCAGCCGGCCTTGCTGCCCACCGTTGAGTCGGTGGACCTCGGCCGATATGCCGGCACCTGGTACGAGATTGCGCTGCTGCCCAACCGCTTCCAGAAGCAGTGCGTGGCCGACACCCAGGCGCGCTACCGCCTGGACGGCGAGCGGGTGGAGGTGATCAACCGCTGCCGCACCGCCAAGGGTGAGATCGACGATGTGAAGGGCCACGCCAAGGTGGTGGCGGGCAGCGCCAACGCCAAGCTGCGCGTGACCTTCTTCTGGCCCTTCTACGGCGACTACTGGGTGCTGGATCTTGACCGTGACTACCGCCAGGTGCTGATCGGCGAGCCGGGACGCAAGTTTGCCTGGGTGTTGTCGCGCGAACCCTCGATGAGCGAAGAGCAGCTGCAGCGCCTGCTGGACAAGGCCGGCAGCCTGGGCTTCGACAAGGCGGCCTTTCAGCGCACGCCGCAGAGCCGCCCGCTGACGGAGCGTTGATCGACCACTGAGCAAGCGCGCCGCGAACTCTTCAGGCGCGGCGAAAGCCGGGCGGCAGCCAGTTGACGCGGCAGGCGGGCAGCTCCACCCAGCGGTAGAACAACAGCGCCGCCAGATTGCTCAGGCCCCAGGCGGCCAGCATGGCCCAAAGGCCTGCGAACGGCTGCTCCGGGGCCAGGTGCTCGAACAGCGCGTTGACCAGCAGCAGCACCGCGAAATGCACCAGGAACAGCGCGTAGGAGTGCGTGCCCAGATGGTTTATCAACGCGCCTGCGCGTTGCGCCAGCCAACCCGGGCCGAACAACGCGCCCCCCCGATCAGCACGCCACTGCAGCGCGGCCAGCATCAATGCCGTCAGCAGCGCCAGCGCGATGCGGCCACGGAACTCAAGCAGCAGCGCGCCGCCCGCCAGCAGGCCCAATGCCAGCCCGACTGGCAGACGACGGCCGCGCAGGCCGGGATGCTTGCCGATGATGTGCACCAGCGCGCCCAGCCCGTAGGCGCCGAAGAAGTACCAGCCCCAGTTGTCGTGCCCAGCATCGAGGTTGAACCAGAACAGCGAGGCCAGCAGCAAGGCCAGCAGCAGCAGCGGGCCGAGCACCGGCGCCGCTGGCCGGCCCCGGGCGAGCCACAGCAGGCCTAGCATCAGCGCAAACAGCTGCAGGTCAATAGCCACATACCAGGCGCCGACGGTCAGCGATTCGACACCCGTCACACCGTGCAGCAGCAAGGCATGGGCCGCCAGCTGAGCAACGCTGATCGAGGACGGCAGCAGCTCGGGCAGCCAGCGCGCCACCAGCAGCGAGCAGAACAGCGTCAGCAGCACCGCACCCATGAAGGGCAGCATCAGGCGCAGGTAGCGGCGCCACAGCAAGTCCGGCGGCTCGCCACGCAGCGTCTGCCCGTCAGGCAGCAGGCCGCGCGCGCTCAGAAACCCGCCCACCACCAAGAAGACCTGCACGGCCATGCGGCCCTCGTCGTACAGAAAGCCGATCAAGGCCGGCCACAGCGACTGCACCGCATCCGCCACTGGGCCATAGGCGGCCAGGTGATGCAGCACGATCAGCTGCGCAGCCAAGGCTTTCAGCGCGTCGACATGCAGCAGACGTTGGGAAACAGGGGGGCGCATGAGCGGCAGGCACTGCCGCCAGGGCAGGACTAAAAAGCAGCGATGCCGCGATTGTAGGTAGGCGCCCAGGGCGCGCAGCCTCAGACCTTGCCGGTGAAGATGCGGCCTAGCCAGCCAAGGTACCAGTCGAGGAAGCGCTGCCAGGCCGACTTGGGCGGCAGCGCGGGCGCGCTCGGCAGCTGCTGCACCGCATAGCGCTGCTGCAAGGCCGCGTTGAAGGCGGCGAAGAAGTCGCCGGCCATCTTCTGCGCCGCCATGTCCACCAGACGCGAGCCCACCTGCGCCAGCTTGCCGCCGACGCTGGCCACCACCGAGTAGTGCAGCTGCGTCTGTTGCGGCCCCAGCACTTCCAGCCAGACCTTGGCTTCGCCCTTGCCATGGCCGGCGGTCCCGCCCTGCCCCTCGAAGGCGATCTGGTAGCTGCGCGGCGGGTTCAGCTCGGAGAGCTTGAGCCGGCCCTTGAACTTGGCCTTCAGCGGACCGACCGCCACCGCCAGCAGCGCTTCGTATTCATGCTCGCCGATGGGCGTGAGCGACTCGCAGCCGGTGATCGCCGCCTTCAGCATTTCGGTGTCGTTGAGCGCCTCCCAGGCCTGGGCCTGGGTGACGGGCAGGGTTTCTTGTCCGCTCAGTTGCATGGTGTGGAGAGTAGCTGAGCCAGCGCCTGCAGGCTGGCAAGGTTGTGGGTCGGCAGATGCAGGCTGACCTCGGGCAGTAGCGCGCGGATGCCGGCGGCCTTGGGTTCGAAACCCTCGAAACGCAGCAAGGGGTTCAGCCAGACAAGGCGCCTGCAGGACAGGCGCAGGCGCCGTGCCTCGAAGGCCAAGGCTTCGGCGCTGGCACCCTGCTCCAGGCCGTCGGTGATCAGCAGCACCGTGGTGTCGCTGCTCAGCACGCGGCGCGCCCAGTGGCGGTTGAACTCGTGCAGGCATTCGCTGATGCGGGTGCCGCCCGACCAATCGGCCACGCGCTGGCTGACCGCCGCCACGGCCAGATCCGGATCCCGTTGCGCCATCAGCCGGCTGATCGGTGTGAGCCGCGTGCCGAACACGAAGCTGTGCACGCGCGGCGCGTGGCGGCGCTCGGCCGGATTGGCCAGGCCATGGGCCAAGTGCAGCAGCATGCGCGAGTAGCGGCTCATCGAGCCCGAGATGTCGGCCAGCAGCAGCAGCGGCGCGACACGCTCGCGCGGCCGTGTGAAGCGGGGCGGCGCCAGTGCATCGTTGCGGCCCATCGCACGCAAGCTGGCGCGCCAGTCCATACGGCCCTTGGTGGCGGGGGCATGGCGGCGCGTCGGTCGGGTCTCGAAGAAGGGCTGCAGACGCGCCAGCAGCCGCCGCGCCTGCGCCCATTCCTCGGCCGTCATGGTCTCGAAATCCTTGTGCTGCAGCAGCTCGCGCTCGCTCCAGCTCAGGCGCGCATCGACCTCAATCTGCTGCTCCGGCGGGCGGTCCTGAGGCGACGGCTCCGGCGCATGCGGGAACAGCGCATCGGCCAGGCGCCGGTTCTCGGGCGGCGGTGGCATGCCAGACTGGGCCTGGGCCTGCGGAAGCAGCATGGCCATTACTCGCGCCAGCAGATCGGGGTCGCGCCAGAAGATGTGAAACGCCTGCTCGAACAGCGCTCGGTGCTCGGCCCGGTCCACCAGACAGGCCGCCAGCGTGGCCTTGAAATCGGCGCGCGATGCCAGCCCCGCCACCTGCAGCGCCTGCAGGCTCAGCTGCACGCGATCACTGCCCAGCGGCAACCCCGCCTGGCGCAGCACACGGGCGAAGTGGACGAGGTTCTCGGCAAGGTGTCCGACCCCTGGGCTGCCGCTGGCGGCGGGCTCGTGTCCGCTAACCATCATGCCCCGTCTCGGCCTTCAGCTGCGCCAGCAGCCGCGCCGCCTCTGAGCCCTGCAGCTTGGCAATATCGTCCTGGTACTTCAACAGCACGCCGAGCGTGGAGCGCACGGTCTCGGGGTCCAGCACCAGCGCGTCCAGCTCCAGCAGCGCGCGCGACCACTCCAGCGTCTCGGTCAGGCCGGGCAGCTTGTAGAGGTCCAGCGTGCGCAGGCCCTGGATGAAGGCGACAATCTGACGCGCCAGTTGCGCGTCTATGCCGGGCAGCTTCAGGCGCAGGATCTCCAGCTCGCGCGCTGCACTGGGAAAGTCCACCCAGTGGTAGAGGCAGCGGCGCTTGACAGCATCGTGGATCTCGCGCGTGCGGTTGCTGGTCAGCACCACGATGGGCGGCTCGCTGGCCTTGACGACGCCCAGCTCGGGGATGCTGATCTGGAAGTCGGACAGCACTTCGAGCAAGAAGGCTTCAAACGGCTCGTCGGCGCGATCCAGCTCGTCGATCAACAACACCGGCGCCGGCCCTTCGCGCAGCGGGTCGATGGCCTGCAGCAGAGGCCGGCTGATCAGGAAGCGGCGGCTGAACAGCTCATGCGCCAGCGCCTCGCGGCTGGCGCCGGCGGCGCTGCCCACCTCCATCAGCCGGATCTCCAGCATCTGGCGCGCGTAGTTCCATTCATAGGCCGCCGCCGCCAGGTCCAGTCCTTCGTAGCACTGCAGCCGGATCAGCGGCCGGCCCAGCATCGCGGCCAGCGCCTTGGCCACTTCGGTCTTGCCGGTGCCGGGCTCGCCTTCGAGGAACAGCGGGCGCTGCAGGCGCAACGCCAGGAACACCGTGGTCGCCAGGTCGCGCGAGGCGATATAGCCCTGCGCGCGGAGCTGGTCGAGGGTGGCGTCTATCGAGACGGGGAGTTCGTTCATGGCAATGGCGGATGATGCAGCACCAGGCGCGGACCAACGCTGCGCTGTCGGCAAGAGGCCCGCTGTTGAGCTGCGCCTGTACCCAGGCGCACAGGCATACAAGTCGGCCATCGAGCGTTTACAGTTTGGATTCGCTCACAAGCGCGCGTCGAGCTCCGCGAGCGATGTGCACTGCTCAACCGCAGTCCAGGCCCTCTTCTTTGTTTACTTTCTTCTGGGCCAGCAGAAGAAAGTGAGTCGCCTGCCGGGGCGACATCCCGGCGGGCTCTCACCGAAGCCTCAAGACCCAGCAACAGCGCGCCCCGCCAACACCGGAATCAAGGCCGCCCGATACGCTGCAGATGCATGCAGATCGGTGTTCAGCCCGTCATCGGAGACGCTCACGGCCCGCGCCGCCGCCTCGCTCCAATCCTTGGCCAGCGCCGCTTCAAGCGCCGCCACGCGGAACACGCCGGCACCGGCCCCCGTCACCGCCACCCGCACGCCCGCCGCCGACCTGGCCACGAACACGCCGACGAGCGAGAAGCGCGAGGCCGGCTGCTTGAACTTCTGCCAAGCCGCCTGCTGCGGCACCGGGAAGCTCACCGAGGTGATGATCTCGCCGTACTGCAGCGCCGTCTCATACAGGCCCTTGAAGAAGTCATCGGCTGCGATGCTGCGCCGGTCGGTGTGAATGGTGGCCCCCAGGCCCAGCACTGCCGCCGGATAGCAGGCGGCCGGATCGTTGTTGGCCAGGCTACCGCCCAGCGTGCCGACATTGCGCACCTGGCGATCGCCGATATTGCCGGCCAGATCGGCCAGAGCCGGGATGGCCTGCTGCACCTCGCGCGAGGCGGCCACCGTCGCATGCGTGGTCATCGCGCCGATCACCACATGGCCCTTGTCGACGCGCACGCCGCGCAACTCGGCCAGGCCGCCCAGATCGATCAGTGCCTCAGGTGCCGCCAGGCCCAGCTTGACGGCGCCCATCAGGCTCTGGCCGCCGGCCAGCAGCTTGGCATCGGCAGACGCCGCGGCGCTGCGCGCCGCATCGGCCAGCGTGGCCGCACGTTGGTAGGTGAAACTCATGATGGTGCTTCTCCCTTGCTGATCAGCGATTGGCCTGGATGGCTTGCCAGACTGTGTGCGGGCTCGCCGGCATCGGCAGGTCCTTGATGCCCAGCGCATGGCAGATGGCGTTGATCACCGCCGGCGGTGAGCCGATGGCGCCGGCCTCGCCGCAGCCCTTCACCCCCAGCGGGTTGTGGCTGCAGGGCGTCCCCTTGGAAGTCTTGACGGTGAAGCTGGGCAGGTCGTCGGCACGCGGCATCGCATAGTCCATATAGCTGCCGGTCAGCAGCTGGCCGCTGTGCGTGTCGTAGATGCCGTGTTCCAGCAGCGCCTGGCCGATGCCCTGCGCGATGCCGCCATGCACCTGGCCCTCGACGATCATCGGGTTGACCACATTGCCGAAGTCGTCCACCGCAGTGAAACGGTCCACCCGCACCACGCCGGTATCGGGGTCGATCTCGACCTCGCAGACATAGCTTCCTGCCGGGTAGGTGAAGTTGGTCGGGTCGTAGAAGGCGTTTTCGTTGAGGCCGGGCTCCAGCTTGTCCAGCGGGTAGTTGTGCGGCACATATGCGGTCAGCGACACCGAGGCGAAAGGCACGCTCTTGTCGGTGCCCGCCACCTTGAAAACGCCGTTCTGAAACTCGATATCGGTGTCCGCTGCTTCCAGCAGATGGGCAGCTATCTTCTTGCCCTTGGCGATCACCTTGTCGACCGCCTTGACGATGGCCGTTCCGCCCACCGACAGCGAGCGGCTGCCATACGTGCCCATGCCGAACAGCACCTTGCCGGTATCGCCATGCTCGATGGAAACATCGTCGATAGGAATGCCCAGCTTGTCGGCCACCACCTGCGCGAAGGTGGTCTCGTGGCCCTGGCCATGCGAATGGCTGCCGGTGAACACCGTCACCTTGCCGGTGGGATGGACGCGCACCTCGCCCGCCTCGAACAGGCCGGCGCGCGCACCCAGGGCGCCAGCAATATTGCTGGGCGCCAGACCACAGGCCTCGATATAGGTGGAATAGCCCATACCGCGCTTCAGCCCCTTGGCCGCGCTCGCCGCGCGGCGCGCCTCGAAGCCCGCCACGTCGGCCAGTTCGATCACCTCGCGCAGCGTGGCGTCGTAGTCGCCCACGTCATAGGTCAGGCCCACCGGTGTCGCGTAGGGGAAGGTCGTGATGAAGTTGCGGCGGCGCAGCTCGGCGGGGTCGATCTTCAACTCATGCGCGGCGGTCTCCACCAGGCGCTCGACCACATAGGTGGCCTCGGGCCGGCCGGCGCCGCGGTAGGCATCGACCGGCGCGGTGTTGGTGAACACGCCTGTCACTTCGGCATAGATCTTGGGCGTGGTGTACTGGCCGGCCAGCAGCGTGGCGTAGAGGATGGTCGGCACGCTGGACGCAAAGGTGGACAGGTAGGCGCCCAGATTTGCCGTGGTGTGCACGCGCATCGCCAGGAACTTGCCTTTCGCGTCCAGGCCCAGCTCGGCCACGGTGGCGTGATCGCGGCCATGGGCGTCGGACAGGAAGGCCTCGCTGCGGTCGGCCGTCCACTTGATGGGCCGGCCGATCTGCTTCGAGGCCCAGACCAGCGCGGTCTCCTCGGCATAGAGAAAGATCTTGGAACCGAAGCCGCCGCCCACATCCGGCGCCACCACGCGCACCTTGTGCTCGGGGATGCCCAGCACGAAGGCGCACATCAGGAGGCGCTCCACATGCGGGTTCTGGTTCGCCACATAGAGCGTGTAGCTCTCGTCCGAGGGGTTGTAGGACGCATTGGCCGCGCGCGGCTCGATGGCATTGGGGATCAGGCGGTTGTTGCGGAACTCCAGCCGCGTGATGTGCGCGGCCCCCGCCATGGCAGCATCGGTGGCGGCCTTGTCGCCGCAGCCCCAGGTGTAGCAGATGTTGTCAGGCACTTCGTCATGCACGGTACCGGGCACGAGGCGCGCGTCGGCGCAATCGACCACCGGCGACAGTTCCTCGTAGTCGACCTCGATCAGCTGCGCCGCGGCCTTGGCCTGCGCGTAGGTCTCGGCCACCACCAGCGCCACCTGGTCGCCCACATAGCGCGCCTTGCCGTCAGCCAGGATCGGATGCTTGGGCTCCTTCATCGGGCTGCCGTCCAGGCTGTTGATCAGCCAGCCGCAGGGCAAGCCTCCGACCGCGCGGAAATGCTCGCCGGTGAAGACGCCCAGCACGCCTTCAGCGGCAGCCGCGGCTTCGGTGCTGATGCCCTTGATGCGCGCATTGGCATAAGGCGAGCGCAGGAAGTAGGCAAAAGTCTGGCGCGGCAGCACGATGTCGTCGGTGTACTGGCCCCGGCCGGTGAGGAAGCGCGCGTCCTCGCGGCGCTTGACGCTTTGGCCGATCAGGCCTGCTTGCGGTGCGTTCATGTCAGCGCCCTCCTCACTTCATGCCCTGCGCGCCGAGCTGCACGGCGCGCACGATGTTCTGATAGCCGGTGCAGCGGCACATATTGCCTTCCAGCCCGGCGCGGATCTCGTGCTCGCTGCCGCAGCTGTGGTGCTGCACCAGGTCGACCGCACTCATCACCATGCCGGGCGTGCAGAAACCGCACTGCAGGCCGTGGCATTCCTTGAAGGCAGCCTGCATCGGGTGCATCTCGCCGTTGGGTGCCGCCAGGCCTTCGATGGTCGTGATCTCGCCGCCCTCAGCCTGCAGCGCCAGCATCGTGCAGGCCTTCACCGCACGGCCGTTTAGGTGCACGGTGCAGGCGCCGCACTGCCCGGTGTCGCAACCCACATGGGTTCCGGTGAGAGCGAGGTCCTCCCGCAGCAACTGCACCAGCAAGCGGTCGGCCGCGACTTCGCGCGTGACCGTCTTGCCGTTGATCTTGAGCGTTATCTTGTGGCTCATGCGCTTGTCTCCTGATAGGTGTCAATCGATCAACGACCGGACGCCGATGTTCCACGCTGTGCCGCTTGTGCGCCATCTACCGTTTACCCGCCTGTATGCCCATACATGGGGCAAACCGGCACCGGGTTGGTGGCTGAGCGTGGCCATGCGGTGCAAGGCGGCGCTTCCCCTTCGGGTTGACCCGGGTTCTTGTGCACCGCAGCGAAGCAGTGGCGCATCGGGTATCTTCTGCGCCTTCAATGCTTGAACTCGCTAAAGTCCGCCCATATGGACAACGTCGATCTGCAGGTGATGCGCCAGGTCTCGGCCTGGCTGGCCGAGGGGCGCGGCGTGGTGCTGGGCACCATCGTGCGCACCTGGGGTTCGGCTCCGCGGCCTGTGGGCGCGGTGGTGGCGGTGCGCGATGACGGGCTGATCGCCGGCTCGGTCTCGGGCGGCTGCATCGAAGACGATCTGGTCGCCAAGCTGCGCGAAGGCGCGTTGAAGCTGAGCAAACCCGAGCTGATCCGCTATGGCGTCGGCGCAGAAGCCGCACAGCGCTTCGGCCTGCCCTGCGGCGGTACGCTGGAGTTGGTACTGGAACCCCTGCACAAGGATTCGCTGCTGGACGAACTGCTCGCGCGCCTGTCGCGCGGCGAGCGCGTGCAACGCCGGCTGGACATGCAAAGCGGCGCGGTGACGCTCTCCGCCCCGCAAGCCGGTGCCGATGTGGTGCAGCTGTCCGATGCGGCATTGACCACCCACCACGGCCCGCAATGGCGGCTGCTGATCATTGGCGCCGGCCAGCTTACCGAGTACCTGGCCAGCATGGCGCTGGCGCTGGACTACCAGGTGCTGGTCTGCGATCCGCGCGACGAGTACCAGCCCGCAATCCCCGGCGCCACGCTGAGCCGCGACATGCCCGACGACGTAGTGCAGGCCTTCGCGCCCGATGGCCACACGGCCGTGGTGGCGCTGACCCACGACCCCAAGCTCGATGACCTGGCGCTGATGGAGGCGCTGAAGGGCCCGGCTTTCTATGTGGGCGCCATCGGCTCGCGCGTCAACCAGGCCAAGCGCAAGGCGCGGCTGGCCGAGCATTTCGACATGACGAACGCGCAGCTGGCGCGTCTGCACGGGCCGGTGGGCCTGCATATCGGCGCGCGCACGCCGCCCGAGATCGCGCTGGCCATCCTGGCGCACATGACAGCCGAACGCTATGGCGTCAGCGTCAGCGCCCAGCGTGAATCGCTTCCCGGTGTCGACGCCGGCTGCAGTCTCTGATCCCGCCACCCCGAACACTTTCTGAGCATTCCCATGATCCAACTGCACTACGGCCCCGGCAACGCCAATATGGCTCCCCATATCGCGCTGCAGGAGCTCGGCGTTCCCTTCGAGCTGGTCCAGGTGGACCGCGCCAACAACGCACACAAATCGGCCGAGTATCTGAAGCTCAACCCCAACGGCCTGATCCCGGTGCTGGTGGACGGCGATCTGGTGCTGTACGAGAGTGCGGCCATCCTGCTGCACCTGGCCGACAGCCATCCGGCGGGCCGGCTGATTCCTGCGCTCGGCACGGCCGAGCGCGCGCATCTCTACAAGTGGCTGGTATGGCTGACCAACACGCTGCAGCCAGCGCTGATCAACTACTTCTACCCTGAGCGCTGGGTGGCCGAAGGTAACGACGCCGGTGCGGCCGAGGTGAAGGCACGCGCGGTGGCCAAGGTGGGTGAGCTGCTGGATCAGATCGAGACGCAGCTGGCTCGCCACCAGGGCACCTGGCTGCTGGGCGAGGATTACAGCATCGCCGACGCGATGGTCTTCATGCTGTGCCGCTGGACCCGTGGCTTCGAGCGCCCGGCGCGCGGCCTGCCGCAGCTTGGCGCCTACCTGCAGCGCATGCTGGAGCGCCCGGCCGTGCAGCGCATGCTCGCCGCCGAAGGTCTGCCCCAGCCTTGGGTCTGAGATCCGACCAAGGGATGACCCCTGCGGACATCCCGACGCGAATCTAAGTGCCGCGTGGCCGCACGGCGATACCACCCGAGCAGCTGAGCCCGCCCCGCGCTATGCTGGGCACGCACCGCAAGCCGGACACGCCCCATGCACGATCTGCAGGCCTCGCTGAAAACCGCACAGCGCTTTTCGCTGAACTGGACCTACCTGAACGCGATCGCGCGCGGCGTTTCGGTGATCGACCTGGGCGCTCTGGCTTTGCGCAATCTGGTCGATGCGCGCCAGTTTGCCCGCGAGTATGGCTACGACATCGAGCAGCCCGGCGTGCTGGACTATCTGCGCCGCATCCAGCGCGAGGCGCTGGCCTTTGTCCGCGAGCAGTTCCTCAGCCCGGCCCAGCAGCCCTTGCTGCCGCCCGAGCTTGACGACGACAGCCAGCCGCTGCAGCTGCTGGTGCTGGCCTCGCAGCGCAGCCACCGCTTCGAACCGAGCCGGCTGTGGGCCTGCGCCGTGCTCAAGGTGATGCACGGCCTGTTCTACATCGACAACAGCCTCAAGCTGCGCCACTTTGCCGCCATACGACAGCAGGTGTTCGCGGGTCTGGATGAGGTGATCAGGGTCGAAGGCGAGCACCAGTACCTGAGCGACGGCAGCATCTGCCTGCCGCTCGTCCACGTGGACCGCAAGCGCAACAAGGGCCGCCACAGCATCCTGTTGAAGCTGCTGCAGAAGCCCGAGTATGTGGCGGCGGACATCCACGACCACCTGGGTGTGCGGCTGACACTCAACACGCGCATCGAATGCCTGCTGGCACTGGACCTGCTGCGCCGCGCCCATCTGGTGACCTTGACCAATCTGGAGATCAGCCGCACCCGCAACACGCTGGTGGACCTGCTGGCTGCCAAAGAGGTGTTCACCCGCCACCGGGCCGAGATCGATCGCAGCCAGGACTATCCCCAGGCCCTGCTGCAACAGATGGATCAGGAACTGGCGACCATCTCGCAAGCCCAGGCCCAGCGCGACAACCCCCACAGCGCGGCCGATTTCCAGAGCCTGCAACTCACGGTGCGCAAGATGATCCATCTGCCTGCCGCCGAGCTGGGCAGCACGCATGAGCGCAATGCCAATGCCGAGGGCCAGCTCGAAGGCCTGAATGAGGGCCTGATCGCCAGCAGCGGCGACATCAGCTTCTTCTTTGCCTACGAGATCCAGTTGCTGGACGCCGCCAGCTTCGAGAAAAGCCAGCAAGGCGCCGCCAGCCATGAGGCTTACAAGCAGCGCCAGGTGGAAACCGCCAGACGGCGCGTGCTGGGCCCGGAACTGCTGGCCTGGCTGCAAGCCCAGCCCTGTTGAAACCTTGGCCGCGGTGCCGACACGCCCGGGTCACGGCCCGCCGGCACAATGTCGGCATGACCGAACTCATCCTGATCCGCCATGGCGAAACCGACTGGAACCGCCGACAGTGCTTCCAGGGCCAGATCGATGTACCGCTGAACGCGCTCGGCCTTGAACAGGCGCAGCGCCTGGGTGATCGCCTCGCGACCGAGCCGATCGACGCGCTGATCGTCAGCGACCTGCTGCGCGCGCGGCAGACGGTGGCGCCACTGGCGCAGCGGCATGGCCTGGAGCCCCATCTGATGCCCGCGCTGCGCGAGCAGGCCTTCGGCATTCTTGAAGGCCTGAGCTTTGACGAGATTCGCGTCAAGCATCCGGCCGAGTTTGCGCTGTGGGTCCAGCATGACCCGAGCTACGCGCTGCCCGGCGGGGCTGAGAGCCGGCATATCTTCCATGCGCGCGTGACCCGCGCCCTGCATGAGGTGGCTGAGCGCCACCTCGGCCAGCGCGTGGCTGTGGTCACCCATGGCGGCGTGCTGGACATGGTGTGGCGCAGCGCCATGAGCCTGTCGCTGCACGGCCCGCGCGAATGCGCGATTCCCAACACGGGCATCAACCGCGTGCGGCTGACCGGGCCGGATGAGATGCAGCAAGCGCTGACGCTGGAGCTGCTGGTCTGGGCCGACGATGCGCACCTGAGAGCGCCACACACACCCTGATCCACTGCGCGCCTTGCTGGCGCTTTGATAACTGATAACAAAAGCCAATCAGAGTGAACTATTTATCACAAATCAGGGCAATCCAGCTGTTTTAGTGCTCTTAATCATCAATTTGATAAAGTCAGATTGAGGAGTGAGCATTTTGGAGGGCTGCATCGTGAACCTGCAAAACATTCGCATCGGGCCACGGCTGGGACTGGCTTTCGGTTTGACGCTGCTGATCATGATCGTCGTCAGCAGCTTCGGCATCGTGACATTGCGGCACCTTGAGACTGAAGGCCGTGAAGCGGCCGAGACCGAAGCCAAACGCGCCGATCTCGCGCAGCAGTGGAGCGCAGGCATCCGCATCAACTGGATCCGCACCGAGGCCAGCCTCTATGCTGAGGACGCGGCCTATCAGGCGGCCTTGCAAAAGGACATGACCGAGACCTCCAAGCAGATCAACGAAACGCTCAAGCTGCTGGAGTCGCTACAGGACGACAAGGGCCGCCAGTTGCTCGCCGACGTCGCCAAAGCCCGCAAGGCCTACACCGAGAGCCGCAGCGCACTCTTGGCGCGCAAGCAAGCGGGTGAGGAGGTGACGCAAGAGCTCAACGAACAGCTGCGCCCGAAGGCCAATGTCTATCTGGCCTCGCTGGCAAAGGTGATCGAGCACAACCACGACATCGCCGCCATTGAGCAAGATGAACTCGTGGCCCAGGCCCGCCGGGCGGAATGGAGTCTAGGTATCGGCACCTTGCTGGCCGCGTCGATCGGCGTGACTTTGGCCTGGCTCATCACCCGCTCGATCAGCCGTCCGCTGGACGAGGCGGTGCAGGTGGCGGAGGCGATCAGCCGGGGCTCGCTCGACCGCACGCTCACAAGCAAGGGCAAAGACGAAGTGGCCCGCCTGGTTCAGGCGCTGGCGACCATGCAGCAGACGCTGATCCGCATCGTTGGCGAGGTGCGCTCCGGCTCGGAAAGCGTGGCCACCGCATCGGCCCAGATCGCGATGGGTAACAACGACCTTTCAGCCCGCACTGAGGAACAGGCCAGCACGCTCGAAGAAACAGCCGCGTCGATGGAAGAACTCAGCTCCACCGTGCGCCAGAACGCCGACAACGCCCGCCAGGCCAATCAACTGGCCCAAGGCGCCAGCAGCGTGGCCGCGCGCGGCGGCGACACGGTCAGCCAGGTGGTGCAGACCATGCAAGGTATCAGCGAAAGCTCGCGCCGCATTGGCGACATCATCGGTGTGATCGACGGCATCGCCTTCCAGACCAACATCCTGGCGCTGAACGCGGCGGTGGAGGCGGCGCGGGCCGGCGAGCATGGCCGCGGCTTCGCGGTCGTCGCGTCGGAAGTGCGCAGCCTGGCCAGCCGCAGCGCCGAGGCGGCGCGCGAGATCAAGAGCCTGATCAGCGTCAGCGTCGAACGCGTTGAGTGGGGCACGGGCCTAGTCGACCAAGCCGGCGTGACGATGCAGGAGATCGTCACTGCGATCCAGCGCGTCACCGACATCATGGGTGAAATCAGCACCGCCAGCGACGAGCAGGCCTCCGGCGTGACCCAGGTCAGCGAGGCGGTCACCACGATGGAACGCACCACGCAGCAGAACGCAGCGCTGGTGGAGCAAAGCGCCGCCGCCGCCGAAAGCCTGAAAACGCAGGCCCAACAGCTGGTCGACACCGTGGCCTTCTTCAAGCTCGCACGCAGCAGCGGCCATTCGCGCCCGCAGCGCCTGCAGCCGGCCACCGCCGAGCGCACGCCGATCGCAGTCGCCTAACCCGCTCCAAAAACAAGTTAGCTGCCAGCTGGCTGCCTCACCATACCCGCCGCCAGCCACAAGCCTGCGCCCACAGTCAGGAAACCAATTGCTGCGCCTTGCGCACCCGTACCCGCATTAACGCACCAACCAGTTGCCGTGGCGCGGCGGGCAATGATGACGGGGCCCGCTGCCAAGGCCTGAGCGCGGCGCCAAGACGCAGCCCTGCAGGGTCGGGCCGCGAACAAAAAAAGCCCGGGGGTTTCAAAGCCCCGGGCTGAATCCACTCTTTTGGGCAGTGGAGGAGACAACTGGTCCAACAATGCTCTTGTATGAGCAGCTTTCGTGCCAGCTTTTGCCCCCCGCTGCGCGGCTGAATTGCCTCAGGCTGGTGCACCAGCGACCAATCTGCGTGCGCCGCTGCGCCGACAAGGCACAAAGGCGCCAGCGCTCAGAAGCGCGACTTCAGCTTGCGCAGCTGCCAACTGTGGTCGGCCTCATTGAGCGTCGCGCACAGAATGGTCTCGCCATCGGTGCGGATGTTTACCAGGCCGTAGATCAGGCCCGCCACCACCAGCGTAGATCCCATCGAACGCTCCACCTTGCTGGGGTTCAGGTCGCCAGGCTTGGTGACCGAAGCCTCGACGCGCAGCGCAGCCAGGTCGGCGCCTTCGTGCACATGGCCATCGGGCGCGCGCAGGCGCAGCGGCCGGCCGAGCTGGATACTGCGGGCGATCTCGGTCGAGTAGATCAGCGGCGTCAGCAGCTTGTCGCCCTCGACCTGCAGATGGCCGGTGGTGGCGCTGGCGGCCACGATGGCGGGCCGTGGATGGTCGTGCCCCTCGCTGTCGCCCGAGGAGATCACTGTCACCGCCGGCCGCATCGCCGCCAGGAACTCATAGCTGACATCGTCGCTGCCGTGGTGGCAGGCCTTGGCCACATCGCACTGGAATTCCATGCGTGCGCCCACATAGTCGTCCAGCAGCGCGCGCTGGCTCTCGGTGTTCAGATCGCCGGTCAGCAGGATGCGTGAGCGGCCGTAGTCCAGACGCAGCAGCACGCTGTTGCCATTGGTGTTCTTGCTGGCCGCGCTGCCGAAGCTGCGCAAGGCCGGCTTGCCTTCGACCTGCCGCTCCACCGGCGCCAGCACGCGCACCGCCACGCCGCCATCAGCACCGTCGAAGCCGGGCAGGAACTGGTCCTTATGGCTGAGCCGGCGCAGCGGCGTTGGCGTGCCGGCCGCGGTCCGGGCCTTGCACGCATGGCCCATGAAATCGGCCCACTCGCCCTGCAGGCGCGGCTGGGCTTCGGGCTTGAGCGACGCCATGATGGCGGTCCGTGCACCCATCAGCTGGGTCAGCCATTTCTTGTCGGTCGAGGTGCTGCCAAGCCAGCGCTGCTTGGTGGCAGGGTTGACCCACCAGCCCACACCTGCGTGATAGAAGGCCTCGACCTGCACCGCCTTGGCATCCAGCTCATCGGTCTGCGCCACGTCCAGAAGATCAGCCAGGCCGCCGTAATGGTCAGCATCGCAGTGCGAGGCGATCATCGCGTCCAGCTTGATCGTCTCCAGCCCATAGTCCTTGACGAACTTCCAGTCCACGAAGTCGGCGGCGTTCTTGCCGCTGGGCTGGGCCGAGCGCTTGTAGCCGCCGTCGATCATCAGATGGCGCCTATCGGGCGTGCGAACCAGGATGCCATCGCCCTGGCCGACATCGATGATGTAGACCTCGAGTAGCGAGGTGTCGCCCAACGCCTTGTTGTCCACCCAGCCTGTCTTGCCACGCGCCCGCACCTTGGAGCGCGCCGCGCCGGGCTCCAGCAGCTGGGCCTGATCGCCCCACAGCAGTTCGAGGCGCAGCTTGCTGCCGGTGTCGGCCGCATACAGCGGCGCGGTGTCAGTGGCAATGTACTTGATCGTGGCCATGATGGACTCCTTGTCCCTGCGCCGAGAACCTCACACATGCCTGCCGCGGCGCAGACGCCCGGCCCTCAGACCTTGAAGACGTGCACCGCCAGGGCCAGGCGGCCAGCCTGGTCCTTGAGCTGCTCGCTGGAGGCCGCCATCTCCTCCACCAAGGCCGCATTCTGCTGGGCCACGCGGTCCATCTCCTGCAGCTGCAGCTGCAGCTCATCGATGTCGTGCCCATCCTGGCCGGCGCTGCTATCGAGCCTGAGCATCAGACTGCTGAGTTGCTCGATCTCGGCCACCATCTGCTGCAAGGTCAGGCCGGTGGCTTCAACCTGGGCTGTGCCCGACTCGGTGCGACCGGTGGTCTCGGCAATCAGGGACTTGATCTCACGCGCGGCATCCGCCGCACGCTGGGCCAGCACGCGGACTTCGGCCGCCACCACGGCAAAGCCACGGCCCGCCTCGCCAGCCCTGGCCGCCTCGACGGCCGCATTGAGGGCCAGGATATTGGTCTGGAAGGCAATGCCGTCGATCGCGCCGGTGATGTCGGCAATGCGTCGCGTCGCGACGTTGATGCCTTGCATCGCTTCGACAGTCCGGGCCATCTGGGCGCCCACCTTCTCGGCCACCACATACGTGCCCTGCGCCAGCTCGCGCGCCTCGCCAGCATGGACGATGCGCTGCTGAAGACGCCCCATCACCTCGGACAGGCGCGCCGTTGCACGCTGGGTGGTCGCTGCGGTTTCCTCAGTGCGGCTGGACAGATCGAGATTGCCTTGGGCGATCTGCCCTGAGGCGGCATGCAGCTCGTCCACATTGCAGCGCACTTCCCGCACCATGCCGGCCAGCCCCTGCTGCATGGTCTGCATGAAGGCCATGACGCTCATCTGATCGCCGCTTGCGACGGCCACCGGTCGGTTCAACGCACCGCGGGCGATGCCTTGCACCACCTCGCGCACCGCGCCGGGCTCAGCCCCCAGGGAACGCATGATGCGGCTGCTAATCACGGCCGCGAATAGGCAGCCGATCAGGCAGGCCACCGCAAGGCCCAGCCAGGCCAGGCCGCTGGCTTGGGCATGCCGCCGCTGGCTTTGCTGGTACTCCTTGGCTGCCACCTCGAGCTGTACCGCCACCAGGGCATTGAGCTTGTCGCTCAGCGGGTCCACTGCCTGGTAAAGCTCGTCCCTGGCCACGCGGTCGAGTGCCGCTTCATCCTGAGTCGCGATGGTATCGCGCAGCTGGTTTCGCAAACGGTCCACGCGCGCCATCAGCGGCTGGATCTCAGCGACCAGCCGACGCTCTTCATCGACCAGCACTGTCTGCAGGTAGGCGCCCCACTCCCGCGCCACCACCGAGGCGGATTCATCGACCAATCGGCGCGCCGTAGCGGCATCCATGCTGCCCATGCGCAGCTTGTGCGTGGTGTCCACCAGATTGACTGCATACATGTCAGCCACCTGCTTGAGTTGCTGCAGCGGCACGACACGGTCGTCGTAGACCGTTCTCAAGGACTCATTGGCCTTCTCAAGCATCCGCATGCCGGAGATGGCCAACAGCGCCATCAGCGCGCATTGCAGAAGCGCCAGAAGGATCAGGCGTGCACGAACGGTGGGAACGCGCGCAAGAACTGCATCGATCACCATGACAACACTCCCCTGAAGAGCCTGGCCGGCAGCACATCTGCGATGCTGTTGGATCCGGCGATGTGCACGGACTCTATTCGCTAGTCGAGCCTAGGTAAAGCGGCAACTGCACCGGACTTCAGGCTCAGACCTGCGATTCCGCTTCAGGGTTGGCGCCGAGGAGCGCCGGGGTCTTCAGGGCCGCAGCTGCAGCGTGCTGCGGGTCGCCGCCGCCACATCCGGCTCGGACAGGTACTGACGGCGGTAGCGGCCTTCGGCGTGCGCCTCTGCCTGGTCGCGGTAGTGCGCGTCGCCCCAGACGCCGCTCTGGCCTACCGGGTTGCTGCCCAGGGCGCGAGCGGGGTCAGAGAAATCGATCACGCGGCGCGTCGACGGCCCGTACACCACGGTCCAGGGCGCCGGACCTGGCATCTGGGCCATATTGTTCGGCACCTCATGGCTGCCGGGCACCGGCAATGGCCCCACGTTGAACAGCTTGTCCAGCGGCGCCTGCCTGCCGAGCGGATGCTGATGCGTCAGCGTGTGCGCGCGCGCCCAAGCCCAGCTCTGGCTGTCCGCGCCCAGCAGCTGACGCAGATGGGCCAGCGTGGCGCCCCAGGCCGCCTTGACGATGTCGTCGCGACTCTCGCGCTCCGGCGTGCGGCGGTCATCCCACCACGGTGAGCCGGCATCGGCCATCAGGCGCGGCAGGGCATGGTCCAGCACGCGGGTGCGGCGCAAGTTCTCGAAATGGGTCTCGCCCAACTCATCCGCCATGGCAGCACGCACCAGCTCCCAGCGCAGCTGGTTGAACAGCGTGGCGGCGACCGAATCCAGCGGGTGATCACCGCGCCAGCTGGCCAGCAACTCGACCAGGCTCTTCTGCTCGGCATCGCTGCCGGCCGACGCACGCAGAGCCGGCAGCAGCGGCGCCAGCACGCGCGGGCCGTAGCCGGTCTGCACATCCAGCTGCACGGCCTGGTTGTCGGCCTGGGTCCAGCGCTTGGCAGGATCGCGCAGCAACTCGTCCAGCCGCTGCGCCCGGTCCCACAGGTTGTAGTAGCCCGGGATGTCGCTGACGCCAGCAGGCTGGTGGTTGGCCGACATGATGTAGCCGCGCGCCGGGTTCTCTTCCTGCGGATTGGCCTCAAACGGCAGGAAGCCCGGCTTATCACCCTCACCTTTGGCACCATCGAGCATGAAGCTCGGATTCACGCCCGCCGGCCGCTGGGGCAGCTTGGCCGCCGCCCACCAGCCGATATCGCCGGCCGCGCTGGCCCACATCACGTTCAGGCCGGGTGAGTGGATTTTGCTGGCCGCCGTGCGGGCCTTGGCCAGTGTGTCGGCGCGGTTGAGCTCGTAGAAGGCCTCCAGCACCGGGTTCTCGGTTTCCAGGAAGGCCCACCACAAGGCGACTGGCCGCTGGCCGGCGCTGTCCTTGAGCATGCGGTTGATGATGGGGCCATGCGGCGAGCGCTGCAGCTTCAGCGTCACGGCCGGCTTGCCCTTGACCGCAATGAGCTCCTCACGCGTCTGCAGCTTCACCCACTGGCCTTTGTGCATCACCTCGTCCGGGTTGGCGGGGTTCACCGTCTCGACCACCAGATCGATGTCGTCGTTCTGGAACATCGTCAGGCTCCAGCCGAAGCTGGCGTTGTGGCCCAGCAGCGCGGTGGGGTTGAGCGCCTGGTGGTGGCCATAAAGCTCGAAGCCCGGCGCCTTCAGATGCGCCTCCCACCAGACCGCTGGCAGGGAAAAGGCGATATGCGGATCGCCGGCCAGCAGTGGCTTGCCCGAGGCGCTGCGCGCGCCCGAGATCAGCCAGGCATTGCTGCCCTCATAGGCCGGAACGCCGGCGGCCTCCAGCGCCTGCTGGCTGAGCCGCGCCACGCGGCCCAGTTCCTGCCATTCAGCAGCGGCCAGTTGCGGGGCCTGGCGCACCGCACCTTCAGGCCGCCAGTCCAGGTCGAAGATCTTCAGATAGTCCGCGCCCAGCTGATCGCGCACCTGGCTCAGCACGGGTTCGGTGCGGAAGGCGGCGGCAAAGCTGTAGGCCAGGTAGCCGGCCACACTGACTGTGTCGGCCGGCGTGAAGGGGCGCTTCGGGATGCCCAACAGCTCGAACTCCAGCGGCGCCGGGCGGCTGGCCTGGTACTGGTTGATGCCGTCCAGATAGGCCATCAAGGCCTTCTTGGCCGGCGTGTCGACGCGGGCGAACTCGCGCGCCGCATAGGCATCCGCATGCGCGCGGATGCCCAGCGTGCGGAACAGCTGGTCGGTCTCGACCAGCTTCTCGCCCAGCACCTCTGCCAGCTCGCCGCGCGAAAGCCGGCGCACCATCTCCATTTGGAACAGCCGGTCCTGCGCATGGGCATAGCCGAGCGCCCGGTACAGGTCGCCCTCATTGGCGGCCGTGATATGGGGCACGCCGAACTCGTCGTAGCGCAGCGTCGCCGGCGCGCTAAGGCCCGTCAGCTGCAGCTCGCCGCTGCGCTGCGGCAGCTTGGCGCGCAGATGCCAGGTGGCGCCAGCCAGGCCGACAAGGAGCAATGCCAGCAGCGCCCAGCCCGTGGTCTTCCAGATCTTCTTATTTTTCTTCATCAGCGCTTGTCTCCGTTCTATGCGCTGATTGCAGCACAGCGGCGCCGCTCTGCCAGCCGGTATTGGCCCGCAGAGAGCCAGGCCTTGAGCAATGCGCTGACAATCAGCGCACCGTTGAGTATTCAACCAAAGCAGGAGCTGCCTGACCTATGGCCATCTCATGGATGACCGCGCTGAAACTGATCCCCTGGGCGGACGTGATCGAGGCAACGCCAGCCCTTGTCAAGGGCGCACGCAGCCTTCTCAAGCGCACCCAGAAGGAAGCGGCTGAAGCGGCCGAACCCGCAGCGCCCCCCTCCTCCCTGCCTGAGGCGCTGACGCGCGTGCAGCACCTGGAGTCGGAGCTGGCCCAGCTGACGCAGGCCCAGGCCGAGAGCGCAGCGCTGCTGGAATCGCTAGCCGAGCAGCAGGCGCGTCTGGTGGAAGCCGTGCAAACGCTGAAGCTGCGCAGCCGCCTGCTGACGGCTGGCCTGGCCTTGGCCCTGGTGCTGGCCGTGCCGGCGCTGTGGTTGGCGAGCCGCTGAAAGAAAACCGAAGCCCGGCGGGCTTTCAGGCCTTGGCCGTAGCCGTTGCCTGGTGCAGCATGGCTAGGGCTTCGACGCGCTTGAGCAGCTCGCGGTCGTTCCAGGGCTTCTTGAACAGGCCGTACAGGCCCTGGATCTCATGCACGCGGGCATGCAACTCGTCGTGGCCGGTGATCGCGATGATGGGCAGGTCTTCGGTTTCCAGGCTGCCCTGCACGGCGGCGATCAGCTCGAAACCGTCCTTGTTGGGCATCTCCAGATCCGTGACCAGCACATCGAAGCGCGCCTGGGCCAGCTGCTCCAGCGCCTCGACGCCGTCCTTGGCCAGCGTGACACGGTAGCCGGCGCCTGCAAACAACTTGCCCAGCTTGGCACGAGCCACGGCGGAGTCGTCCACCAGCAGCACCGAAGCAGGAGCGGCGGGCTGGGTGGGCTGGGTGGGCTGTGCCGGGCTGGCCGGCACAGGCGTGCTGGCCGCACGTTGCAGCGCCACCGGTGGCTGGCTGGGCAGATCGGAATCGGCAGGCGGCTGCGACAGGCGATCGGCCTCGTCGCCGCGACGGCTGCTGATGAAGAGCACGACGATGGCCAGCGGCACTGCAATCAGCAGCGGCAGCAGGTAGTGGTTCAGCATCTCGGGCAATTCGAAGGGCATGGCATCGTCCTCAGCACATCGGCCGCCTGGCCGAGGCGAGCCAATCTACCACCACAGACCGGGCCGCAATCGAGGAAATGCGTGATCAAGACCCTGTTTGTGGCAAGTCTCCCAACCGGACTCAGGGTTTCTTGCGTTTCAGGAAAACAAAGATGACGCTGCGGCCGTTGACGGTGGCGCTGGAGGTCTGGCTGCCTCCGAAAGCCGCGTACCAGGTCTCCTGCTGCATGGCGCGGAACAGCGCATCCCAGCGGTCACGGCTTTCCGGCCCGTTGCCGAACACCTGCAGCTGGCACAGCGTCTGACGGCATTCGACCGTCATGATCTCGAACTCCGGCGCCGGCGCCTTGCGCTGCAGGTACTGGCGCAGCTGAGTCTCAAGCTCATGCGCCCAGCTGTGGTCGCGGGCCTCGGCGCCCAGTTGCTGGTGGAGCTCGGTCATGGACTTCAGAACGGAGTCCACCGAAGGCGCATCGCGAAGCAGATCGGCGTGTTCCTGGCTGACGCCATCAGCCGGACGCGCCAGCACCGCCGCGGCGGCCACCGCAGGCTTGGGCCTGGGCTCGGCCCCGCTGGCCGCCCGTGGCGCAGCTGACGGGGGAGGCATCGCCGTACCGGGCACCCAGGGCGCCGATGCGGCTGTGGCACCACCCGCCTGCACCGGCAGGGCGGCTGGCGCCGCGATCAGGTTGACACCGCCACCCTCCTGCGCGGCTGGCCTCAGGTAGACAGTCAGCAGCGCGCCAAGCAGAGCGCCACAAGCCAGGCCGGCCAGAAACTTCCACATCAATCTTGCTCAGCGTTGCGAACGAACGAAGGAATACGAAGCGACTTCCCACATTCGGGCAAAGGGCGGCAGTGCGCCAAGACTGGTGGTTCTCGAAGTCATCATTCAGCTGCCATCTAGAAAGGGAAGTCGTCCATCGAGAAGATACCCGAGTCGGGGTGGGTTCGGGCAAGCGCTGCGTTCACCAGGCCCACCCGCTCGACAGCACCGCACTTACGGCGTCAGGTCTTGCAATTGGCGCTTGATACGGTGGGAACGCTTCGTAGACAGCTGAGCCCGCAGCGCCTTGACCGGGCCACTCAACAGAAACCATAATGGTTCCAAATTGGATGGACGAATGGAGAGCAACATGCCCACGACCCTGACATTGAAGAATATCCCCGACGCCTTGTACGACCGGTTGAAGCTTGCTGCAGAAATGCACCGCCGAAGCTTGAACAGCGAGGCTATCGTGTGCCTTGAGTCGGTATTGCTACCAACCAAGATGATGCCGAGCGAGCGCATTGCTCGGGCTCGCGAGTTGCGGGCAGCCCTGCCGGCCGGGAAATTTCGCGCACGTGACATTGATGCGGCAAAGCGCGAGGACAGGCCATGATCGTGGTTGACTCGAACGTGCTCGCGTACTTGTATTTGCCCGGCGAATACACAGCTGCAGCTGAAGCATTGCTTGAGCAAGACCCCGATTGGGCATCGCCTATCCTCTGGCGCAGCGAGTTCCGCAACATCTTGGCCGGGTACATGCGACGCAAGGCGATCTCCTTTGAGCAAGCAATCATCCTGCAGCGAGAGGCAGAAAGCTTGCTTGAAGGTGCGGAGTTCGAAGTCGAGTACTCGGCTGTATTCGAACTGGTGCGGGATAGCGATTGCTCCGCATACGACTGCGAGTTCATTGCGCTTGCGATGAAGCTCGATACCAAGCTGGTCACCATGGACAAGAAGCTGCTCCGAGCGTTTCCAAAGCGAGCCATCGCTCTTTCTGAGGGATGACGCTAGACGTACGCGTCCGCTTGAACGCAAACGCAAGGCGGCGCGGCAGCAGGTGAACCCGATAACACTTCCGTTGAACACCCAGCACTCTTAGCCAACAACGACGAACGAACAGGGGCTTGCTGAACGGTTCGCATCTGGGGCGACGGCTCGGTCCACAGCAAGTCCGTTTGTAGATGTTCCGTCTGTTCCTCGTCGCGTTGCCGCTGTTCAGAACACAGGCCTAGAAATGGAAAGAACTCCGAAGGGTCAGGGCTTGCTATTGGAGCTTGAAACGGTGGGAAGTCCCTGTAGCCTGGTCGGGCGGCTGCACCATTTACGTTGCTCCGCAGTACATCAAGCTACTGCATACCAAGGCTTGGTTGATGGCAATGCCGCCAAGAACCATCGCTGACGAAACCAACCCGACAAGAAGCGGGCGAGAGAAGCCAGGCGAAAGGTACCTCGCAGCCACCGCACCAATGACAGCGCCGGGAAGCGAAAAGAAGTAGCCCAGCCAAGCCATTGATTCCGGATGCGCGCGGGACATGTTCCAGTAGTTGAATGCAGCGAGGTAGATTGTCAGTGCTACCGAAACGCCAGCAACCACCTCAGCACGAGGCCGACACACTGCAAGGCACGCAAGTACGACAAGTTGCGATCCCCAGAATGTCAGGAAGTTCGGCATGAAGAAATCACCCTTGGGCGCGATTGCTGCGGCAACGCCAGCTCCAAACGCCAAGAATAGAGCCGCAGCGGAAGGCACAAACTTCACTGTGACGCCTCAACGAAGCTGTCCTGAAATCCCTCGAGCAGCCGCAGGCGTGGTCCATGCGGCTGACGTGAGGTGATTTGGGCGGGTTGATTCCATAGCAGGCATTGTGCGCGTCTTCGTGTGACCTTGAGCCCGGCCGAACCCGCATTCGAGGGCTCCGTGAGCGCCTGGCCCGCGTCCCAGCGCCGCCCTCATCACCGTCTCCACCCGCTTCTGGCCAGCTTCTCGATGTTGTGCACCAGGCAGAACAGCTGCCACTTTGTGTTCACTTGGTCCTTGCCGCGCAGCGTGAACAAAAAATGCAATGATCGAATCCCGCCGTGCCGCCTCAACGCGACCCGGGTCACGCGCGCATAACGCCACATCACAGGCTTCGGTCGCTAAAGCACGCACGATGGCTGCGCCGATGCCCGAGGAGCCGCCCTCAACCACGACACGCAGACCCTTGAGTTGCAAACGCCCTCTTTGAACCCAGTCAAGCGGCAGTGCCGCGCCTCATCAATAGCCCAGCCGACCGCGATTTGCCATCGGCTTTGAGCGGCGGATCAGTGGCACGTCGTCCTCGTCATCCACCACCACGTCCCCAAGCGCCTGCGGCGCCTGCGGCCAATCGCGCTGCGGCCCGCGCAGTTGCTCGAAGGCGCGCGCCATGCGCAGCACGCCCACATCGTCAAAGCGCCGCCCGGCGATCTGCAGGCCGATGGGCAGGCCGTCCGTCGCGCCCCAGCCGCAGTTGATCGATGCGGCCGGCTGCTCGCTCATGTTGTAGGGCAGCGTGAAGGCGATGTGCTCCAGCGGCCGTGCCGGGTCGTTGGTGGGGCCGGCCCATTCGGCCGGGAAGCTGGCCACCGGGCTGACCGGCGAGAGCACGTAGTCAAAGGGCTGGCAGGCCGCCACCGCCGCGTCGCGCAGCGCCGCCATCTGGCTGTAGCCCTGGTAGAGATCGGCCGCGCTCAAGCCCGCGCCGCCAGCCGCCCACTCTCGGATATAGGGCAGCACCCGCGCCTGGCGCTCAGGCGGCAGAGCCGAGATGTCCAGCCAGGAGCGCAGGCGCCAGAAGCGGTCCAGGCCGTCGATCATCGCGCGGGTCGAAAACGCCGGCAGCGGCTGCACGCAGGCGCCGGCCTGCTCGAACAGGCGCGCGGCGGCCTGCACCGCAGCAGCAGTCTCGGCCTGCACGGGCAGGCCCCAGCCGGCATCCATCAGCAGGCCGATGCGCTTGCCGCGCAGCAGCGCCTGCGGCTCGACGTCCAGATCCAGCCAAGGCAGCTCCTGCGCGGGCAGGCTCATCGCATCGCGCCAGTCGGGGCGGCTCAGCACGGCCATCAGCAGGGCGGCATCGCTGACGGTGCGCGTCATCGGCCCGGCCACGCGGCCGGCAAAGGCCGGCTTGATTGGAATCCGCCCCAGGCTGGGCTTGAGCGTGAAGATGCCGCACCAGGCTGCCGGCAGGCGCACCGAGCCGCCGATATCGGTGCCCACGTGCAGCGGGCCGTAGCCGGCCGCCGCAGCAGCGCCGGCCCCGGCGCTGGAGCCGCCCGGGTTCTTTCTCAGGTCCCAGGGGTTGCGCGTCAGCGGGTGGAAGCTGGACAGGCCCGAGCTGAGCATGCCGTAGTCGGGCATGGTGGTCTTGGCCAGCAGCAGCGCGCCCACTTCGCGCAGGCGCGCGGCCGGCGGCGCATCTTCCAGCGCCGGCGCCAGCTCGGTGGCGGCCGTGCCCAGCGGCACCGGCGTGCCACGGCTGGCGATGTTTTCCTTCAGCGTGGCCGGCACGCCGTCCAGCGTCAGCCCGCCCGCGGTCAGCGGCGCGCCCTTCATCCAGCGCGTCTCGCTGGCACGCGCCTGCGCCAGCACCGCATCGGCATCGAAGGCATAGAGCGCACGCAGATGCGGCTCCCAGCGCTCGACATGGGCCAGCACGCTGTGCGCCACCTCCAGCGGCGAGAAGGCGTGGCTGCGGTAGCCGGCCAGCAGCGCTTGTGCGGATAGTTCGTGCAGAGCGGCGCTCATCGGCGCCTCACTCGACACTCAAACCCGCCACATCGTTGACGAAGATCGGCATGTCCGTCCACAAGCCCTTGACCTGGCGCTTGGCGACGGTGATCCATTGCGGCTGGTACAGCCATGCGGCCACCGCATCGCGCGCAATCAGGCGCTGCGCATCGCCCAGCAGGCGGGCACGCTCGCTCTCGCGCGGCGCGTTGCTGATCTGATCGAACAGCTTATTGAACTCGGCGCTCTCGTAGCCCCAGTAGTAGCCGGGCTTGGTGAAGTTGCCCAGGTCGAAAGGCTCGACATGCGAGATCAGCGTCAGGTCGTAGGCCTTGCTGCCATAGACGCCCGACAGCCACTGCGCCCACTCGATGTTCTCGATCTTGGCGCGGATGCCCACCTGGGCCAGCTGGGCCACGATGGCCTCGCCGCCCTGGCGCGCATAGGGCGGCGGCGGCAGCTTCAGCGTCAGCTCCAGCGGCAGCGCCACGCCAGCTTCCTTCAGCAGTGCGCGCGCCTTGTCGGGGTTGTAGGGATTGAGGCCGGTGGTGTCCACATAGCCCAGCGCGCCCGGCACATAGTGGCTGCCGATCGGCACGCCGAAGCCGTCCGCCGCGGCCTCGATGATGGCCTTGCGGTCGATCGCCGCGGCAATGGCGCGGCGCACACGCACATCATTCAGCGGCGCCTTCTTGTTGTTGATCGCCAGGATGGTCTTGGCGCGCGAACCGGCCACGATGACCTGGAAGCGCTTGTCGGCCTTGAACTGCGCCAGGCTGCGCGCCGCCGCCACGCGCGGGAAGGCATCCACATCGCCCGCCAGCAGGGCCGCCACCTGGGCCGCCGGTTCGCTGATGAAGCGGAAGCTGACGCGCCGCGTCTTGACGGCCGCCGCGTTGCGATGGCCGTCCCAGCGTGCGAGCGTGATGCTGGCGCCCTTGGCCCAGTGCTCCAGCCGGTAAGGGCCGCTGCCCACCGGCTGGGTGGCATTGCTGGCGGCGCTCTTGGGCTCGACGATGATGGCCGTGGCCTGGCCGATCAGGAACAGGAAATCGGGCTCGATGGTCTTCAGCCCGATCACCACCGTATCCGCTTCCGGCGTGCCGATGAAGGCGATATTGCTGAACAGGCGCTTGTCCTTGTTGGTGCTCTTCTCGCCAGCAGCGCGCTCGAAGGAGAACTTCACCGCGGCCGCGTCCAGCGGCTCGCCGTTGTGGAATTTGACGCCGCGGCGCAGCTTGAAGGTAAAGGTCTTCAGGTCCGGCGAGACCTCCCAGCGCTCGGCCAGCAGCGGCTGCGGGCGGCCGTCAGCGCCGATCTTGGTGAGCGTCTCGAAGACGTTGTAGAGCACCACCTCGGCGATGGCCGAAGCCGCGCCGGCGGTCGGGTCCAGGCCCGGCGGCTCCAGCGTCATGCCGATCACCAGCGTGTCCTTGGCGCGGCCCTGGGCCTGAGCCGGCAGATGGGCGACGCTGAGCAACAGGGCGGTGGCGGTGCCCAGCAGCAGGGCTCTCTTGGTCAAGGGCGATGACATGCGGGGGTCCTCCGGGTTGGCGCGGGCGCGCCAGGCTGTTGCGATCAGTGCGGATGATGGCATGCCACCTGATGGCCGGGCTGCAACGGGGCCAGCACCGGCCGCTCCGCCGTGCAGCGCGCGCTGGCACGAGGGCAACGCGCGGCAAAGGCGCAGCCGCCAACTTGGGGATCAGGTCTTGCAGGGTCCTGCGCCAGCGCGACATGGCGCCGCCGCGGCTGGCTCGGCTTGGGCACCGCGACGCGCGGCACCGCGTCCACCAGCAGGCGTGTGTAGGGGTGGGCGCCTGCGCGGAACAGCTGCGCCGGCGTGCCCTGCTCCACAACGCGGCCCTGGTAGAGCACCAGCACCTCGTCGCAGACATGGTCAACCACAGCCAGATCGTGGCTGATCAGCAGAAAGCTCAGGCCCAGGCGCTGGCGCAGGTCCAGCAGCAGATTCAGAACCTGGGCCTGCACCGACACGTCCAGCGCGCTGACCGGCTCATCGGCCACGATCAGGCGCGGGCGTGTCGCCAGCGCGCGGGCAATCGCGATGCGCTGGCGCTGGCCGCCGGAAAACTCATGCGGATACTTGTGCAGATCGGCCGCGGAAAGGCCCACCGCCTGCAGGCTGTCGAGCGCACGCGCGGCCTGCTCGGCGGCGGGTAGACGCAGCAACGCGGCCAGTGGCTCGGCCACGATGGCGCCGACGCGGCGGCGCGGGTCGAGCGAGCCATAGGGGTCCTGGAACACCATCTGGAACTGGCGGCGTGCCTGGCGCAGCGCCTCGGGCGACAGCGCATGCAGCTTCTGCCCGTCCAGCAAGACCTGCCCCCCGCCATGCGTCTGCGGCTCGTCCAGCGCCATCACCGCGCGCGCCAGTGTGCTCTTGCCCGAACCCGATTCGCCCACCACGCCCAATGACCGCCCGGCCGGCAGCACGAAGCCGATGTCGCTGAGAGCCTGCAGGCGCGGCGCCGGCTGCCACAGCGAGGGCCGCGGCAGGCGGTAGTGGCGGCTCAAGGCCCGCACTTCAAGCAAAGGCATGGTGGTGTTGCCGCCGCTGCTCATCGCTGCAACTCCGCACGGCCGAGGGACTGCTCCAGATGCAGACAGCGCACCGCATGCGTGTCATCCAGCGCGTGCAGTGGCGGCATCCCGAGGCCGCAGCCCAGCGTGGCCAGCGCGCAGCGTGGCGCGAAGGGGCAGCCGGCCGGCATGGCGGAAAGCGCCGGCACGCTGCCGGGAATCGTCGGCAGATGGCGGCGCGGCCCGCCCAGGCGCGGACGCGCGGCGAACAGGCCCTGCGTGTAGGGATGGCCCATGCGCGCGAACACAGCCGCGGTCGGCCCGCTCTCGACCGCAATGCCGGCGTACATGACGATCAGGCGCCGCACGTTCTCGGCGATCACGCCCAGGTCGTGCGAGATCAGGATCAGGCCCATGCCGCGCTCAGCCACCAGATCGGCCAGCAAGTCCAGGATCTGGCCCTGCACGCTGACGTCCAGCGCGGTGGTGGGCTCGTCGGCAATCAGCAGTTCGGGGCCGCAGGCCAGCGCCATCGCGATCAGCACGCGTTGGCGCTGGCCGCCGGACAGCTCATGCGGATAGGCCTGCGCGCAGCGCCTCACATCGGGCAGGCCGACGCGCTCCAGCAGGCGCAGCACCTCGGCCTCGGCAGCCGCACGGCTCAGGCCCAGATGCAGGCGCAGCGGCTCTGCCACCTGGCGGCCCACCGGATGCAGCGGATTCAACGCCGTCATCGGCTCCTGGAAGATCATCGCCATGCGGCGGCCGCGCCAGGCGCAGCGTTCATGCTCGGGCATGGCCAACACATCCTGACCGGCAAAGCGAAGCTGGCCGCTGGCGCTGGCGCCTTCCGGCAGCAGGCCCATCAGCGCCAGCGCGGTGAGCGACTTGCCGCAGCCCGACTCGCCCACCAGGCCCAGCGTCTCGCCGCGTGCCAGCGTGAAGGACAGGCCGCGCACGGCATCCAGCGGGCCAGCATCGGCCGACACCTGCACGCGCAGATCGCGCACATCGAGCAGCGCACTCATCGCCGCGCCCTCGCCAGCCGGGGGTCGAACAGATCGCGCAGGCCGTCGCCCAGCAGGTTCAGGCCCAGCACCGCCAGCACGATGGCCAGGCCCGGATAGACCGCCAGCATCGGCGCCTGGAAGATCAGGCTCTGCGCCTCAGCCAGCATGCGGCCCCAGCTGGGCTGCGGCGGCTGCGTGCCCAGGCCCAGATAGGACAGCGCCGCCTCGGCCAGGATGGCGAGCGCGAACTGGATGGTGGCCTGCACGATCAGCACCGCGGCGATATTCGGCAGCACATGCTCGACGCTGATACGCCAGGCTCCCTTGCCGCAGGCGCGCGCGGCCAGCACATAGTCGCGCGCCCATTGCTGGCGGGCGCTGGCACGGGTGATGCGGGCGAAGGTGGGGATGTTGTGCAGGCCGATGGCAATGATGGCGTTGACCATGCCTGGCCCCCAGACCGCCGTCAGCATGATGGCCAGCAGGATGGCCGGGAAGGCAAAGCCGAAGTCGGTGAGGCGCATCAGCGCTTCTTCGACCCAGCCGCGCCGCGCTGCCGCCCACAGGCCCAGCAGCGTTCCCACCGTCAGGCCGATGCCCACCGCGATCAGGCCCACCAGGAGTGAGCTGCGCGCGCCGGCCAGCAGCAGGCTGGCGATGTCGCGCCCCAGCACATCGGTGCCCAGCCAATGCGCCGCGCTGGGGCCTTGCAGCTTGGCGGCCATATTGATCTCGTCAGTGGGCCAGGGCGTCCACAGCAGCGACAAGGCGGCCGCAACCAGCAGCGCGAGGCTCAGCAGCGCGCCGGCCACGAAGCTGGGATGACGCAGCGCCCTTCTCACAGCGCCGCCGTCTTGATGCGCGGGTCGATCAGCGCATACAGCACATCGACCACGAAGTTGACGATCACCACCAGCGCCGCCAGCAGCATCACGCAGTTGCGCACCACCACCAGATCGCGGTTGGCAATCGCCTGGAAGATCAGGCGACCCAGCCCCGGCAGCGTGAACACGTTCTCCACCACGATGGTGCCGGCCAGCAGGTTGGCGAACTGCAGGCCCATCACCGTCAGCACCGGAATCATCGCGTTGCGCAGGCCATGGCCCCACAGCGCCTGGCGCGCGCTCAGGCCCTTGGCGCGCGCGGTGCGCATGAAGTCCTCGCGCAGCACCTCCAGCATGGCCGAGCGCGTGATGCGCGACAGGATGGCCGCCTGCACCACCGCCAGCGCCACGGCGGGCAGCAGCAGAGCCTGCAGCGCCTGCAGAAAGCCACCGCCCTGCGCCTCGCTCCAGCCCGGAAAGCCGCCTGCCGAGAACCACTGCAGCTTCACCGCGAACAGCAGGATCAGCAGAATGGCAAACCAGAAATTCGGAATCGCGATGCCCAGCTGGCTGAACACCATCATGCCGATATCGCCGGCGCGGCGGTGGCGCGCGGCGGCATAGACGCCCATGCTCAACGCCAGCACGGTGGTCAGCACCATCGCCAGCAGCGCCAGCGGCACGGTCAGCGCCAGGCGCTCGGCGATCAGCTCGGCCACCGGCGAGCCATAGGCATAGGAATCCCCCAGCTCGAAGCGCAGCAGGCCCCACAGCCACTGCAGATAGCGGGTCCAGGCGCTCTGGTTCAGGCCCAGCTTGTCAGCCAGCGCGGCCACCGCCTCGGGCGCGGCATCGGGACCCAGCAGCAACTCGGCCGCATTGCCGGGCAGGATCTCCAGCACCAGAAACACCAGGGCAGAGGTGGCCAGCAGCGTCAGCAGCAGGGTGAGCGCGCGCCTGAGCAGAAAGGCGCTCATGCCTTGCGTCCCCGCGCCGCTGTGTCGATTCGCCTGTCCATGCTCGCCCTGCAGTGCCCGGCGCGATTCTCTGCGCTTTTCAGGAAGGGCTCGTCGGCGCGCTACGACACCCGGCTGCCGAAGGCGAAGCTGGCGCTGGCAATGCGTCCCTCGCGCAGTTGGTAGATGCACAGCAGCTCGATCCAGCCCAGGCCGTCGTCGAAGCGCTGCGTCACCTGCTCGATGTCGACCACGCAATTGCCCAGCACCTGGCGCTGCAGCAGCCGCGCCTGAAGCGCCGGGTCCTCAAGGCGCTGCGCCATGCGCGCAGCGATCTCTGCGCGGCCGCGTGCCAGCAGCGTTGCCGGCAGTGCGTACTGGCAGGCATCGACGTCATAGCAGTCCAGCAAGGCGATCAGGTCGCGTGCGTTGTAGGCATCAAGCTGGCGCTGCACGAGCGCGATGGCGGCGGCTTGTGCCGCCCCGGCTGTGGCGCTCACCACAGCTCGCGAGGGTGGCGGCGCACCGGCGGCACTTCGCTGCACCAGCCAATGTCGCGCCGCATCCGGGCGTCCAATGCCGTGACGGGTTCCGGCTCTGGCCGCCCCGCTGCGAGCAGGCGACCCGCAATGGCCGCCAGGCCTTCGCGCAGACGCTGCAGCCAGGGCCGGCAGGTGGCGATCAGGCTGGGGCAATGGCTGGGGCAGCAGCAGCAGTAGCTGGCAAAGGTATCGGTACTTATGGCGGTACTCATGGCGGCGCTCCTTGAATGGTCTTGCTCTTCAGGCAGGTGCGCTCAGATTAGGCGGGCTTGCTGGACAATGGAATTGATTGTTTTGTGCCAACTTGGTCGAAAATACTAACCAGCCAAACCATCCCGCCATGTCACGCCTGCCCTTGCACACGCTGCCGACCTTCCGCGTCATCGCCCAGTTGCAGAACCTGCGCGCCGCAGCCGAACAGCTGCATCTGACCCACAGTGCGGTGAGCCACCAGCTGAAGGCACTGGAGACCCAGCTGGGCCACACGCTGTTCGAGCGCCGCGGGCGCCGGCTGGTGCTCAATGCCGCCGGCCAGGCCCTGCTCGAAGGCGTCGAGCAGGCGCTGCAGCAGCTCGACCGCGGCGTGGCCGCCGCCGCCAATGCCGCCGGGCTGACACCCGAAAGCCTGCGCCTGTCGGTGCTGCCCAGCTTCGCGCAGCGCTGGCTGCTGCCGCGCATGGCGCGCTGGCGCGGCCTGCACCCCGAGCTGGCGCTGGAGATCCAGGCCTCGGCGCAACTGGCTGACCTGCAACGCGAAGGCCTGCATGCCGCGATCCGCCAGGGCGCCGGCCATTGGCCGGGCTTGCAGGCCGAGGTGTTGATCGGCACCGCCGTGCCGCTGGTGGTGGTGGGCTCGCCGGCGGCTGCGCGCCGGCTGGGGATCAGCCCCGCAGGCCGCGGCCGGAAGTTGCCTGAGGCCGGCGTCGACGCCTGCTGCTTCGGCGACGAGCCGCTGCTGGGCAGCGCCGAGCTGTGGGAGCAATGGTTCGCGCTGGCTGGCGCGCCACGCAAGGTCACGCCGGTGGCACTGTTCAACGATGCCGGGCTGATGCTGCAGGCCGCCGAGCAGGACCTGGGCCTGGCGCTGGCGCGCGAGATCCTGGCTGCCGACGCGCTGCGCGAAGGTAGGCTGGTGCAGCTGACGCCGCTGGCCATCAGCCACGCGGCGGCGCAGGCCTATCACCTGGTCTACCCACCCAGCCTGGCCGACTGGCCGCCGCTGCTGGCGCTGCGCGACTGGCTGCAGTCCGAACTGGCCAGCACCGCCTCTCAGCCCAGGCG
This sequence comes from Roseateles sp., assembly GCF_044373315.1. Taxonomy (GTDB): domain Bacteria; phylum Pseudomonadota; class Gammaproteobacteria; order Burkholderiales; family Burkholderiaceae_C; genus JACDQM01. Next base: position 45,658 of record NZ_JBILQK010000004.1, read on the forward strand.
CGCCGCCCGCAGCCGCCGGTGAGTTGCGCGGGCCTGCGGCACCCAGTCGTGCCGGGCCCAGCGCCGCCACATCAGCAGGCCGCGTATCCATTCGTCGGCCGCGTAGGCAATCCACACGCCCGGCAGGCCCAGCCCCAGCTTGATGCCCAGCAGCCAGCTGCCGCCCGCCAGCACCAGCAGCATCGAGACCGCACCCACCATCACCGGATACCGCGCATCGCCGGTCGCCCGCAAGGCATTGATCACCACCAGATTGAAGGTGCGGCCCGGCTCCAGCAGCACGGTCAGCCACATCAGCGTGACACCGGCCGCGATCACCGCCGGATCGCGGCTGAACAGCTGCATCAGCCAGGGCGAGGCCAGCGCCGCCGCGGTGGCCACCACCACGCTGACGATCAGGCCGCGCGCCAGCGCACGCCGCACCAGGCGATGCGCCTCATGCAGCTGGCCGGCACCGATCAGATGGCCGACCAGGATCTCGGCCGCGAAGCCGGTGGCCAGGCCGAACAGCAGCACGAAATGCATCAGCTGCTGCGCATAGGCCTGCGTGGCCAGGGCCTGTGCGCCCAGCGTGCCGACCACTGCCACGCTGACCATGAAGGCCAGCCGATAGGCGATGTTCTCGGCCGCACCAGGCAAGCCGATGTGCAGGATGGCCGCCAGCTCGGCACGCGGCAGGCGCCACCAGTCGCTGCGCTGCGGCCGCAGGTTCAGCCGTGCGCCCCACAGCCACAGGTGCAGCACCAGGCCCAGCGCACGGCTGACAGCCAGCGCCAGCGCAAAGCCCGGCAGGCCCAGGTTCGCCATCGCAGGCACGGCCAGGCCCAGCAGACAGACCTGCATCGCGATCAGCACGGCCAGCGTGTCGCGGGTGCGCAGATGGGCACGCATCACGCTGGCCATCGACGCATTCCAGGCGTCCAGCAGCATGGCCGGCGCCAGCGCGATCAGCAACGGTGCGGCCAGCGGCAGCACCTCGGCCGGCGCGTTCATCAGGCGCAGCAGCGGCTCGGCCAGCAGCAGCGCCGCCAGCGCGGTGATGCCGCCGATCCAGCTGCTGGCACCTAAAGCGGCGCGCGCCAGCGCATCGGCACGATCACGCCGGCCGGCGCCCAGGCTCTGCGTCAGCACCACGCTGACGCCGGCACCGATGATGCGAAACAGGATGAAGAGCGTGGCCGACACATGGTTGGCCAGCGCAAAGGCGCCGCCGGCGTTGTCCGACACCCGCGCGGCCAGCAGCGTACCGACCAGGCCCACCGCAATGCCCAGCAGCAGTTCGATGAACAGCGGCCAGGACAGGCTGAACAGGCTGGCGCGCGGCGACGCGGACGGGGCGGACGAGGCAGACATCGGCGCGCAGCATAAGGGCTGCGCGGCGCGCCGGGCCGAAGTCCGGCATTCGGCTCGCACCTCACGCAGCGGACAAGCCAAGGGCGGGCCGCCGCAGGCCGCTGACGTAAAGTTGCAGGCGATCGCATCAGACCCCCACCACATATCTCCATGCTGAAGCGTCTCGCCACCGCCCTGCTGACCGGCTTCGTGCTGCTGGCGTCTTCCAGCGCCGAGCCTATCGACATCGCGCTGTTCGACATCGCGCCCTATGCGAGCGCCGGAGCCGATGGCAGGCCGAAGGGCCTGTATGTCGACCTGGCCACGCGCGTCGCGAAGCAAGCCGGCCTGGAACCGCGCATCCGCCTCGTGCCCTTCGCCCGGGTTGCGCCCAGCCTGGGTAACGGTGAGGCCTTGCTGAGCATCAGCTTTGCGACTGACGCGCTGAATCAGGTATCAAGACCCCTGGGCACCATGCTGATGGTGGACTCGGTGCTGCTGAACAGCCGCAGCCGCTCTGCCCGGCGGGTCGAGGACTTGGCCGGTTTTCGCATCGGCCGCGCACGCGGCGGCTGCCAGGACCTGGCCTCGCTGCCGCAGCCCGACTTCAGCCTGCAGGACCTGAGCAGCTTCGAGAGCGGCCTGCGCATGCTGAATCTGCAGCGCCTGGACGCGCTGTGTGCCACGCGCGAGGTGCTGCAGCATTACCAGGCCCTGACGGCTTTACCGCCTGATCGCTTCGGCCCAGTAGCAGTGCTGAGCCAGCGCCCGGCGCTGCTGCTTGTTGCCAAGAGGGCACCGCCGGCGCTGGCCACTCGGCTCGGTACGGCCCTCAAGTCGCTTCAGGCCGAGGGCGGGCCCGCGCGGGATTGAAGCGCCAGCCCGGCGCACTCTGCACCAGCCACACCAGCACCCAGCACAGCCAGGCCGACCACATGCTGTGGCTGGGGTAGTGGGCGCCGCGCGCCATCTGGGCCATGCCGAAGATGGCACCCAGGCCCAGCACCGCCAGCAGCATCCAGCGGGCCAGGCGCGGGCGGTGGCCGCGCCACAGCAGGTAGAGGCTGAAAAAGGCAAAGCCCGCCGCCGCATGGCCAGACGGAAAACAGTGGCCCGCGCCGCCGTCCAGCACACCGAGCTGCCAGTGCGGCACATAACGCGCCACGCCCCCGAACTCGGCTAGATCCCAGGGGCAGCTGGTGCTGCTGACGCGCTTGATCGCCGGCACCAGCAGCACCGCCAGCAGCGAAGCGGCAATGGCCTGCACGCGCTCGTGCCGGCTCGGGCCGTCCAGCCACAGACGCCAGGCATCCAGCACCATCAGCGCCAGGATGACCCAGGCCAGCATGCGCCCGCCTTCGTGCAGCAGCTTGCTGGTCAGCCAGGCCTCGCGCCAGGCGAAACCGCTGGCGCCTCCCCACAGGCGCACCGCGGCCAGGTCCAGGCCGCTCCACTCCCACAACAGGATCAGCAGCAGGGCCGCCAAGGTCCAGCCCAGATCGCGCCGCAACATCGGCGCAGCACGACTCATGAAGGCTGCCTCAGGCAGCCGCGCGTCAGGTCGTAGTCCGGGGCATAGACCGCACTGCGCACATCCAGCAGGCCCATCAGGCTGTGGAACAGGTGGTCATGCGTCAACGGCTGGGCCGCGCGCTTTCGCAGGCAGTCGGCATCCAGGCCACCGGCAAGCTGCCAACCGGGCGAGAACCACATCACCATCGGCACCTGGGTCTGCACCGCCGGCGCAATCGCGTAAGGCATGCCGTGCAGGAAGAGGTTCGCCTCGCCCAGCGATTCGCCATGGTCCGAGACATAGACCACGGCCGTGTCCACCTCAGTGGCCTTGGCCTGCAGGCGCTGGATCAGCTGGGCCAGCAGATGATCGGTGTAGAGCAGCGCGTTGTCGTAAGCATTGACGACTTCCTCGCGGCTGCAGTTGCGCAACTCATCGCTCTGGCAGGCCGGCTGGAAGCGCGCAAACGCCGGCGGGTAACGGCGAAAGTAGGACGGCCCGTGGTTGCCCAGCTGATGCAGCACCAGCAGCTGCGTGCCCTTGGCCTCGGCCAGGCGTTGCTCCAGGCCCAGCAGCAGGCCCTCATCCATGCAGCGACCGTCGGCGCACAGGCCCGGCGGATTCAGCTCGATCACATTGTCTTGCGACAGACCATCGCAAACGCCTTTGCAGCCCGACTGGTTGTCGCGCCAGTGCACGCCGACCCCGGCACGCGTCAGCAGATGCAGCAGCGACTCGCTGCCGCGGATGCGGGCCTCGTCATAGTCGCGCCGGCCGATGGGCGCAAACATGCAGGGCAGCGAGGTCTCGGTATTGGTGCCACAGCTGGTGACCTGCGGGAAGTTGATCACCGCGGGCAGTGCCGCCAACTCAGGCGTGGTCTGGCGTGCATAGCCGTTCAAGCCCCAGTTGGCGGCGCGTGCGGTTTCGCCAACCACCAGCACCACCAGGCGCGGTTTGCTATGCGTGACCCAGCTGGCGCCGGGCTGCGCGTCCAGGCCCAGCGGCTGGCGTGGTGCCGCAGCGCCTTTGGCCTCGGCGGCGCCCACCGCGGCCAGCGACCACAGGTAGTTGGCCGGCGTCATGAGGTAGCGCACTTCCTTGTGGTTGCGCATCATGGACGCGAAGGGCTGGAACACCGACAGCATGGCGCCCACGGCCACCGCCGCCGCCAGCGCCATCCAGCCGAGGCGCCACAGCGCCGACTTGATCAGCGGCCGGGTGCGGATGCGCAGCCGGCTCAGCAGCAGCAGCGGCAGGCCGGCATACAGCAGCAGGTGCAAGGCCAGCGGCCAGGACAGCAACTCGCGCGCCTCGGCCACATCGCTCTTCAGCACATTGCGCAGCATGCTCGGGTCCAGATAGACGCCGAAGGACTGCATGTAGAAGCTCGCGAACGCGGTGCCGACGATCAGCAGCGCCAGCACCGGCTTGACCGTCCAGCGGTTCACGACCAGCCCCAGCAGCAGGAAATGCAGCGCCAGCAGCAGCAGCGCCAGCGCCGCGGCAAAGCCCCAGGCGCTGGGGTCGGTCAGACTGCGCTCGCGCAGCGCCGCACTAAAGAACAGCCGGTTGGCCGCGAGCAGCCAGAACAGGCTGGCCAGCAGCAGCACCTGCTCGACGGTCGCGGTGATGGTGAACCGCTCCTCTGCGGGAGCGCGCGCTTCAGATGAAGAGCGACGGGACAGGAATTGCATCCATGGCATCTTGCAGCGGCAGACTGAAGCCGGGCTTAAGAATGGGCTGCAGGTTTGCGCTATGGTGCTGCCCAAGCGTGCCTCACCCTGCCCACCCACATGCAAGCCCTGCCCTCCATCCGCACCCGCCTGGCCCATGCACTGCTGGGCTGGTCGCTGCTGTTCAGCTTGAGCATTGCGCTGGCGGTCTGGCTGGCGGCGCGGCATGAAGCGGACGAGCTGCTGGACGACAGCCTGCTGGCCTCGGCCGAGGTGCTGAGCAGCGTGCTGCGTCCGCTGGCGGAAGCCCCGGTGCCGCAACAGCTGGAAGCGCCGCTGGCGGCGATGCAAACCAATGGCGGACACCGCTTCGCCTGGCAACTGGTGGACACCGATGCGCGGGTGCTGCTGCGCTCGGCCGGCGCGCCCGACCTGGCCTGGCGCGTGACCCCTGAGAACGGCTTCAGCGATCCGCCCGGCTGGCATGTGCACGCCACGCCGCTAGGCCCGGCGGGACGCATGCTCTATGTGGCGCAATCCCGTGACGAGCGCGACGAGGCCGCGATGGAAGTGACACTCAGCACGGTGCTGGCCGCGCTGGCAGTGGCGCTGCTGGGCCATGTGTGGCTGCGCGCCAAGGTCAACCATGAGCTGGCGCCGCTGCAGGCCTTGTCGGAACGCCTGGCCAGCCACGATCCCTTGCAGCAAGGCGCCAGCCTCGGGCCGGCGGCGCGCCTGGAGTTGCAGCCCATGCACGAGGCCATCGATGCGCTCGGCCGGCGCCTGGCCCGGCGCCTGGGCAGCGAGCGTGCCTTCTCGGCTCATGCGGCGCATGCCCTGCGCACACCGCTGGCCGGCATCGATGTGCAGCTGGCCGTGGCCTTGCGCGAGGCCCCCGCGTCGCTGCAACCGCGTCTTCAGCGCGTTCGTGAAGCCGCCCACCGGCTGCAACGCGTGGTGTCGGCGCTGCTGAGCCTGTTCCGCAGCAGCGATGAGCCAAAGCCCCAGACACTGGCGCTGGCCGCCTTGTGCAGCCGTCTGCATGTGGAAGGCCTGCAGCTGCAGGTCGAAGCCGGGGCGCTGCTGCGGGCTGATCCCGATCTGCTGGCGGCGGCCTTGCTGAACCTGCTGGACAACGCGCTGCGCCATGGCGCCCGGCAGGTGCACATCAGCCTGCCAGCGCCCCAGACCCTGCGCCTGCTTGACGATGGCCGCGGCTGCAGCCAGGAGCAGCGCGAGGCCTTGCGTCGCGGCTTGCTGGCACAGCGCCAGGGCGGCAGCGAGCCGGTGGATCCGGCCCAGGGCCTGAGCGGATTGGGCCTGCTGCTGGCCGATCTGGTGGCCCGCGCGCATGGCGGCGGGCTGGATCTTCCCGAGGTCGAACAGGGTTTCGCGGTCGAGCTGCGTCTGGCCTGAGGCGAGGCCGAAAGCCGCCGCGCGATGCGGCGTGCCGCCGATGCGCCCGAAGCCCGGCGCATAACCCCCAGGCATGGTTGATGACCATACCGCAATGCACGGATCAGGCCGATTGGCGGGACAGTACCACCTGCATACCGCCTGCCCGGCTGGCGCAGCAACAAGACCCATACCCGGAGACCCCATGCAAGCTCGCTTCAAGATCCATCCCGTAGCCCTGGCCAGCGCCCTGGCACTCCTGTCCGTCCACCCGGCCGTGCTGGCGCAGACGGCCGCGCCGGCCAAGCCCAAGCAGCAGCTCGACACGGTGGAAGTCACCGGCATCCGGGCCTCGCTGCAGCGCTCGATCGATGCCAAGAAGCAGGCCGACACCAACGTCGAGGTGATCAGCGCCGAGGACGTGGGCAAGATGCCGGACAAGAACGTGGGCGATGCGCTGAGCCGCGTGCCGGGCGTCAATGTGCAGGCCGGCAATGCGCTGGCGATGGACGAGGCCGAGCGCGTGGCGATCCGCAGCGTGCCGCCCAGCCTGAACCTGTTCACAGTGAACGGCCACGCGATCAGCTCGGGCGACTGGCACATCTCGGACCAGGCCTCCTCCACCCGCAGCGTCAGCTTCGCCTTGCTGCCCTCGCAGCTGATCGGGCAGGTGACGGTGTTCAAGAACGGCCAGGCCGATGCCATCGAAGGCGGCATCTCCGGCAGCGTGGACATGAAGCTGCGCAAGCCGCTGGATTTCCGCAAGCCGCTGGTGGGCGAGGCCTCGCTGGGCGCGGTCTATTCGGATCGCGCCGGCAAGCTGGACCCGCAGCTCAGCGGCCTGATCTCCTGGCAGAACCAGGAGCGCAATCTGGGCGTGCTGGTGCAGGGCTTCTCCGAAAAGCGCCACATCCAGCGTGATGCGGCCGAGACCTTCTCGCGCGGCTTCTTCAGCCAGGCCGGCGCCACCGCGTCCGGCGACCCGGCGCTGCTGAATGTACGCTTCCCGGCCAACTTCAATGCCGCCAGCTTCCAGGGCGTGCGCGAGCGCAAGGGCGCTTACCTGGGCGTGCAGCTGCGCCCCACCAAGAACACCGACCTACACCTGAGCGCCTTCAGCGCGCGCCTGGACGCCGAGAACTTCAACAAGGCGCCCTATGTCACCGTCAGCGGCATGATCGGCACGCTGGGCACCGGCGCCTACCGGGTCAGCGATGCCAAGGTGGTGGACGGCGTGCTGACCGAAGCCACGCTGACCCGCCCGACCGGCAGCACCACCCAGACCCAGGGCCTGATGGTGGACCAGCTGCTGCGCGATGGCGCGCACTCCACCAGCCAGTTCCTCGACCTGGAAGGCGAGCACCGTTTCTCGGACAGCTTCAAGATCAAGGGCCGCATCGGCACCACGCGCGGCGACGGCGTCACCGAAGCCCAGCCCTATATCAAGCTGGGCCTGATCAACCCGCATCAGTTCAAGTACAAGATCTTCCCGGACAAAGCGCCCGAGTACGCCTTCTACGACGCCGCGGGCAAGCAGATCGACCTCTCGGACATCAAGAACTACCAGCTGGTGCAGGAACGCACCAATGCGCCCAAGTCGCTGGACAAGGAAGACTATCTGCACCTGGACGGCGAGCAGCGCGTCGACTGGGGCCCGCTGAACCTGTTGAAGTTCGGCCTGCGCGCCACCCAGCACCAGCGCGACTTCTCGCAGAACCTGATCTATTGGAAGGCCGAGCGCGATGGTGGCTTCAGCCAGATCGGCCTGAGCTCGGGCAACAGCCTGCCGCTGATCAACGGTGTGGCGCCCACGCTGCCCACACCGGCCGGCAGCTTCCCGTCCGGACAGGGCAACGGCCTTGGTGGCAACTACCCGACCGCCTACCCCTTCTTCTCGGCCGAGCAGATTCGCGCCTTCAACGCACAGTTCCTCTACCAGGACCCTGCCAACATCAACTGGACTGGCGCCTACACGATCAAGGAGGCCAACCAGGCGGCCTATCTGATGAGCGAGTTCGAGACCGGCAAGTGGAGCGGCAATCTGGGCGTGCGCGGTGTCAGCACCAAGGTCACCTCGATCAGCTACCAGCGCCTGGGCGCCTTCGGCTGCGAAGCCACCACACCGCGCTGCCGCGTTGATGGCGCCTTCACCACCAATGCCCAGGTCAACGGCGTGTTCCTGCCCCAGGTGGTGGAGACCACGCACCGCGTCTTCCTGCCCAGCTTGAATGCGCGCTACCAGTTCAGCCGCGACCTGATCGGCCGCTTCAGCATCAACCGCACCATGGGCCGTCCCAACTACGGCGAGCTGGCCGGCGCCGTCAGCCTGACCAACGAGGACATCAGCAAGGGCCCGCTGACCGCCACCGCCACCGGCAACCCGGCGCTCAAGCCGACCGTGTCCAACAACATCGACGTGTCGCTGGGCTGGTACTTCGCTCCGCGCGCCTTCGTGTCGGGCGGCCTGTTCCAGCAAAACATGAAGGACTACGCTGGCCGCGGCCGCGCCAATCTGCCGCTGTTCAACCCGCTGACCAACAAAGTGGAGAGCTTCGACACCTCGACCCGGGTCGGCGTGGATGCCCGCGTCAAGGGCTTCGAGATCGCGGGCGAACTGCCGGTCGGTGCGGGCTTCGGCATCGGCGCCAACTACACCTATGTAGACGCCGAGGACGACAGCTTCACGCCCGCCCAGCCCATGGTCGGCAGCTCCAAGCACACCTACAACCTGGTGGGCTTCTACGAGACGCAGCGTTACTCGGTGCGCCTGGCCTGGAACCACCGCTCGCCCTTCCAGTGGGTGCAGGTGGCCGCGGCGCCGTTCAATGTGCAGCGCTGGGCAGATTCGGTCGGCACGCTGTCGGCCTCGGTGAACTTCAAGCTCACTGACACGCTGAGCCTGAGCCTGGACGGCAACAACCTGAACAACCCGCGCCGCAAGTACTACCACGACGGGCTGGAGCAGCTGCCCCAGGGCTACTTCATGTCCGGCCGCCAGTACTACCTGAACCTGCGCGCGAAGTTCTGATTCGCCAAGGCCCCGAAGCGGAGCCGCCCATGCCCGGCGGCCCCGCCTGTATCCTCACTGTGACTGCTACCTAGCCTCCCATGCTGAAGACCGAAACCCCCAGCGAGCGCGATACCGAACTCGACCAGTACGACAGCGCCCGGCTGCTGAGCGTGCTGATCGACGATCAGCTGGGTGCGGTGGCGGCAGTGCGCCGCGCGCTGCCCGCGCTGACAAAGGCGGTGGATGCGGCACTGCCGCGCATCGAGGCCGGCGGGCGCCTGCTGTATGCCGGCGCCGGCACCTCGGGCCGGCTGGGCGTGCTGGACAGCGTCGAGCTGCATCCCACCTTCTCCTGGCCACGCGAGCGCGCGGTGGCGGTGCTGGCCGGCGGTGAATCGGCGATGTTCGTGGCGGTCGAAGGTGCCGAAGACGACGAGACCCAGGGCGCGGCCGATGTGCAGGCGCTGCAGCCCGGCCCGAGCGATGTGCTTTTGGCGCTGGCCGCTTCGGGCGGCACGCCCTATGTGCTGGGCGCCTTGCACGCGGCCCGCACCGCCGGTGCGCTGGCCATCGGCTTTGCCAACAACGCCGACGCGCCGGTGCTGGCCGCGGCCGAGATCGGTGTGCTCCTGGACACCGGGGCCGAGGTGATCTCGGGCAGCACGCGGCTGAAGGCCGGCAGCGCGCAGAAGATGGCGCTGAACAGCTTTTCCAGCGCGCTGATGGTGCGGCTGGGCAAGGTCTACGGCAATCTGATGGTCGACCTGAAGGCCACCAACGCCAAGCTGGTGCGGCGTGCGGTGGCGCTGACCATGCGCGCCGCCGAAGTGGACGAGGCGCAGGCCCGCGCGGTGCTGGAGCAGTGCGGCTATCACGTCAAGACCGCGGTGGTCGCGCTGCGCCTGGGCGTGGATGTGGCCAGCGCCACGCAAGCCCTGACGCTGGCCGGCGGCCGGGTGCGCGCCGCACTGGCGGCGCGGGCCGAGTGAAAACCCGGCCCGGCTGCGCGCTCGCCGGGCCTGACAAGGGGCCGAGAATGCGCGCCACACACCCAACATCCGTGAGCGCACCGGCCACCGGCCAGGCGCCCACCGCCCAACCTCCGAGCAGCAGGCCCACACCCGCATGAGCGAGCACCTCCCGACACCGCAGACCCGCAACCCCTGGGCCTGGATTCCCAGCCTCTATTTCGGCCAGGCCATGCCGTACCTGGTCGTCATGACGCTGTCGGTGATCATGTACAAGAACCTCGAGGTCTCCAACACCGAGATCGCGCTCTACACCAGCTGGCTCTACCTGCCCTGGGTGATCAAGCCGCTTTGGTCGCCGCTGATCGAGATCTTCGGCACCAAGCGGCGCTGGATCACCGTGCTGCAGTTCCTGGTGGGTGCCAGCCTGGCGCTGGTGGCCTTGTCGGTGCCGGCGCCCAAGTTCTTCCAGCTGACGCTGGCGATGTTCTGGCTGATGGCCTTTGCCTCGGCCTCGCATGACATCGCGGCAGACGGCTTCTACATGCTGGCGCTCAAGACGCACCAGCAGGCGGCCTTCGTCGGCGTGCGCTCCACCTTCTACCGCCTGGCCAATATCGGCGGCCAGGGCGGCCTGGTCTATCTGGCTGGCGAGCTGCAGGAACGCACCGGCAGCATGACGACGGCCTGGAGCATCGTGTTCTTCATCCTGGCCGGCTTCTTCGTCGCGATGGCGGCCTATCACCAGTGGGCCCTGCCCAGGCCCGCAGCGGACACGCCGCCTAGCCCGACCGGGCAGCACTGGCTGGCTGAGTTCCTGGCCGTGTTCGCGGCCTTCTTCCGCAAGCCGGGCATCATGGTGTTCCTGGCTTTTCTGCTGCTGTACCGCTTCCCGGAAGCGCAGCTGCTGAAGCTGGCCACGCCCTTTCTGCTGGACAAGCTTGAGGCCGGCGGCCTGGCACTGACGACCAAGCAGCTGGGCATCGCCTACGGCACGGTGGGGCTGAGCGCGCTGACCCTGGGCGGGCTGCTGGGCGGCTGGGTCATCTCGCGCATCGGCCTGGGCAGGGCGCTGTGGCCCATGGTGCTGGCCATCAATGTCCCCAATATCGTCTACGTGATGATGGCGGCATGGCCGACCGACAACCTGTGGCTGATCAGCGCAGCCATCGCGTTCGAGCAGTTTGGCTACGGCCTGGGCTTCGCCGCCTACCTGCTGGTGATGATCTACGTCGCTGAAGGTGAGCACAAGACGGCGCACTACGCGATCTGCACCGGCTTCATGGCGCTGGGCATGATGCTGCCCGGCATGTGGAGCGGCTGGCTGCAGGAGCAGCTGGGCTATCTGAACTTCTTCATCTGGGTGCTGATCGCCACGGTGCCCTCGTTTGCCGTGGCCGCGCTGATCAAGGTGCCGGCCGAGTTCGGCAAGAAGACCGATGAGGAGGCCGAGGCCCGATGAACGCCCGCGTGCTGTCACTGGATGCCTTCCGCGGTTTCACGATCGCGGCCATGCTGCTGGTCAACAACCCGGGCAGCTGGAGCCACATGTATGGCCCGTTGGCCCATGCGCCCTGGCATGGCTGGACCTTCACCGACTGGATCTTTCCCTTCTTCGTCTTCATCAGCGGCATGGCTATGCCCATCAGCCTGGGCCGCCGCGCGGCGATGGGCGACGACAAGCTGAGGCTGCTGGCGCAGACCGCCCGCCGCGCCGCCACCATCATCGCGATCGGCCTGCTGCTGAACTGGATTCCGGCCTTCGACCTGGCCGAGCTGCGCATTCCCGGCGTGCTGCAACGCCTGGGCCTGTGCACGCTACTGGCCGCCCCCATCGTGCTGTGGTGGGGCTGGCGCGGCCAGCTAGTCTGGGCGCTGGGCCTTCTCGCCGCCTATGCAGCGGCCATGCTGCTGATCCCGGTGCCGGGTGCGGATGGCATCGTGCGCACGGGCGCGCTGCTGCCGGGCCAGGACCTGGGCGCCTTCATCGACCGCGCGCTGCTGGGCGAAGCCCATCTGTGGAAACAGGCCAAGACCTGGGACCCCGAGGGCCTGCTGTCCACCGTGCCGGCCGTCGCCACCCAGCTCTTCGGCGTGCTGGCCGGCCAGTGGCTGCTGAGCCGCCGCGAGCCAGGCGAGAAGGCGATGTGGTTCATGGTGTCAGGTCTTGCCTGCCTGTGGATCGGCCAGTTGCTGGATGCCTGGCTGATGCCGATCAACAAGAACCTGTGGACGCCGTCCTATGTGTTCGCGATGGCAGGCTGGGCGCAGCTGGTGTTCGCCTGCTGCTACTGGCTGCTGGATGCGATGCCGCTTCCGCTGGCGCGTGCCCGCATGGCGCAGCTGGCCAAGCCGCTTCTGGTGTTCGGCATGAACGCGCTGTTCATCTTTGCGCTCTCGGGCCTGGTGGCCAAGCTGCTGGGCAGCGTCAAGCCCGACGGCCAGCACTCGCTGAAGGCCCTGCTCTATGCGCCAATCCAGCAGCTGGGTCTGGCGCCGGTGAACGCCTCGCTGCTGTATGCGCTGGGATTCTTGTCTGCCATGTATGTCGTGGCCTGGGTGATGTGGAAGAAGCAATGGTTCATCAAAGTCTGAATGCGCGCCGGCGCCGCCTGCTGCTGGCCGGTGGTGCGGGCGCCGCGCTGTCGGCCTGCAGCAGCCTGACGCTGCTGCCGGAAGCGGCGCCCGCGCTGCGGCCAGCGCCCGAGCTGCTGGACGGCGTGCCGGCCGCGCCGCGCGAGTTCCGCGCCGCCTGGGTGGCCACGGTGGCCAATATCGACTGGCCCAGCAAACCGGGCCTGCCGGCCGAACAGCAGCAGGCCGAGATGCGCGCGATGCTGGACCAAGCGGTGGCGCTCAAGCTCAACGCCATCGTGCTGCAGATCCGCACCAGCGCCGATGCGCTGTATGAGTCGGCGCTGGAGCCCTGGAGCGAATTTCTCAGCGGCGTGCAGGGGCAGTCGCCCGGCTACGACCCGCTGGCCCTGTGGATCAGCGAGGCGCATGCGCGCGGCCTGGAGCTGCATGCCTGGTTCAACCCCTTCCGCGCCCGCCCCAGCGCCGCCAAGTCGGGCCCGGCGCCCAGCCACCTGAGCCAGACCCAGCCCGCCTGGGTCAAGCGCTATGGCGACCAGCTGTGGATCGACCCCGGCGAAGCCGATGCCGCCACGCACACGCTGGCGGTGTTCGCCGATGTGCTGCGCCGCTATGACGTGGACGGCATTCACATCGACGACTACTTCTACCCCTACCCGGTGCAGGACCCGGCCAGCAAGGCCGAGATCGACTTCCCCGACGATCCTGCTTGGCAGCGCTATCTGCAGGGCGGCGGCACGCTCGGCCGCGCCGACTGGCGGCGCCGCAATGTCGATGAGCTGGTGCGCCGCCTGCACGCGCAGATCCGCCAGATCAAGCCCTGGGTGCGCTTCGGCATCAGCCCCTTCGGCCTGGGCAAGCCGGCGCTGCGGCCGCCCGGCATTGCCGGCTTCAGCCAGTACGACAAGCTCTATGCCGACGTCGAGCGCTGGCTCAGCGAAGGCTGGATGGACTATCTGGCGCCCCAGCTCTACTGGCCGCGCGCGCAGACGCCGCAGGCCTTTGCGCCGCTGCTGGACTATTGGCGCGCGCAGAACCCTCAGGGCCGCCATGTCTGGGCGGGCCTGTTCACCAGCCGCATCACCGACAAGCCGGAGAGCTGGCCGATCGAGGAGATCGAGGCGCAGATCGCACTGGTGCGCGAGAAGGCGCCCGGCAGCGGCCATCTGCACTTCAGCATGGTGGCGCTGACGCAGAACCGCCGTGGCATCGCGGACGCGCTGAAAGCCAAGGCCTACGCCGAGCCTGCCCTGGTGCCGGCCACACCGTGGCTGGAAGCCGATGCGCCCGCCGCCGCGCAGCTGGCCGTGGCCCGTGAGGGTCAGGTCTTGCGCCTCACGCTGCAGCCCGGTGCCGGCAGCAAGCCGGTGACCCGCTATGCGCTGTGGCTGCGCCGCGGCGGCGCCTGGCAGTTCCATGCGCCAGCGGGCGAAGAGCTGCGCGTGGCGAGCGAAGGCGTGGATGCGGTGCTCGTCAGCGCGCTGGACCGCGTCGGCAACGAAGGGCCACGCACGGCCTATCTCCTGCCAACCTGAGCACGGCACGCCCGGCCGCCCCATCATGCTGACCGCTGCTCGCCCGGACTCACGCCTGCCTCGGCCCCATCGGCCAGGCCTGGGCCTGGACGCCGGCGGCACGCAAACCCGCTGGGCGCTCAGCGACGCCGACGGGCAGTTGGTCGCCGAGGGCTCGGTGCCCGGCATCAGCGGCCTGCAACTGGCCAGCGGAGCCGGCCGTGTGCAGTTGGCGCAGACCAGCCAGCTGCTGGCTGAAGCCGTGCTGCCCCATGGCCGGCCTGGCGCGCTGTATGGCGGCATCACCGGCCTGGGCGAAGCCAGCGCGGGCCTGGCGATGGCCGAGCAGCTGGCCAACGCGCTGGGCATCGCGCCGCGGCTGGCGCATTGCGGCAGCGATATGGACATTGCCTACCGCGCCGCTTTCGAGCCGGGCGAGGGCTATCTGGTCTATGCCGGCACCGGCGCGATTGCTGCCTTCATCGATGCGCAGGGCGACATGCAGCGCGCCGGCGGACGCGGCCCCATCCTGGGCGACGAGGGCAGCGGCTACTGGATCGCGCGCGAGGCGCTGGCTGCCGTGTGGCGGGCCGAGGACGAAGCGCCGGACAGCTGGCCGCAGTCGGCCCTGGCCCGCCACCTGTTTGCAGCCCTGGGCGGCAGCGACTGGGCCAGCAGCCGCGCCTTCGTCTATGGCGGCGAGCGTGGCGCCATCGGCCAGCTGGCGCTGGCGGTGGCCGCGGCGGCGCATGAGGGCGATGCCCAGGCCCAGGCCCTGCTGCGGCGCGCCGGCCAGGAATTGGCACGGCTGCCGCTGGCGCTGGCGCGGCGCTTCGGCCCGCGCCCGGTGGTGGCCGCCGGCCGCGCGCTGCTGCTGCACCCCTTGATCCATGAGGGCTTGGCCGCGGCGCTGGCCCCGCTGGGCATAGAGTTGCGCCTGCAACAACTGGAACCCCACAAGACCGCCGCCCAGCTGGCAGCGCGACGCTCATCACCATGACGACGACCATGACCCAGACACGCCTCTCCCTCACCGCCGTGCTGGCTGGCCTGCTGGCGCTCAGCGGCTGCGCCACCGGCCCTGATGTGCTGCGCATCAACACCCGCTACACCTCGGAGAACCAGGACAGCCGTGCGCAGTTCCTGGTGCTGCACTACACGGTGCTGGACCATGAAAAGTCGCTCAAGGTGCTGACCACCGGCGGCCGCGTCAGCAGCCACTATCTGGTGCGCGACCAGCCGGTGGAGACCTATTTGCTGGTGGACGAGAATCGCCGCGCCTGGCATGCCGGCCCCAGCTTCTGGGCCGGGCACAGCAACCTCAATGCCGCCTCGATCGGCATCGAGATCGTCAACGCCGGGTTTGTGGACACGCCGAACGGCCGCGTCTACGCGCCCTTCCCGCAGGCGCAGATCGACGAGGTGATCAAGCTCAGCCGCGACATCGTGGCGCGGCACCAGATCAAGCCTGAGCGCATCGTCGGCCATGCCGACATCGCACCCGGCCGCAAGCAGGACCCCGGCCCCAACTTCCCCTGGCGCCAGTTTCACGAGGCCGGCCTGATCGCCTGGCCCGAAGCCACCCAGGTGGCCGTGCGCCGCGCCATCTACGAAACCGGCCCGCTGCCCGACACCGCCTGGGTGCAGGCCCGGCTCTCGCAGGTGGGCTACAACGTGCCGCGCCATGGCGAACTGGACGCGCTGACCCGCGAGGTGATCAGCACCTTCCAGATGAAGTACCGGCCCAGCAATATCGACGGCAAGCTCGACGCCGAAACCGCCGCGCTGCTGGACGTGGCCACCACCCAAGGCGGCATGGTGATGAGCAAGAATGCACCCACCACGCCGGTGCGGCCGTACACCTCGCGCTGGTAAGCCACAGCAACACCCGCGCTTCGAGAGCAGCCCCAGCCATGAGCAGTTTCGCCTTCCTCAGCAACAGCCAGTTCATGAAGGTGCCGGCTGCCGGCGCCGCCACCGACGCCGCACCTCGCCCCTATGGCGTGGCCGGCATCGCCTGGGACGGCTGCGTCACCAACCGGCCCGGCGCGCGTTTCGGCCCGCGCGCAATCCGCGAAGCCAGCCACATGCTGTGCGACGGCACGCATCCGCTGTTCGACTGCACGCCCGAGGAGCTGCTGTCCGATCACGGCGACCTGCCGCTGCCCAACACCAGCCTGAAGGACATGCGCGCCGCGATGGCGCCGCTGATCGCCCCGCTGATCGCCCGCCAGCACATGGCCTGGCTGGGCGGTGACCACTCGATCACGCTGCCGCTGCTGCGCGCCTACAAGGCGCACTTCGGCCAGCCGCTGGCGGTGATCCATTTCGACGCGCACTGCGACACCTGGGTGGACCACTTCGGCGAGGAAAGCGGCCACGGCACCTGGGTCTATGAGGCGATCCAGGAAGGCCTGGTCATCAAGGAATGCTTTGTGCAGCTGGGCATCCGCTCGGCCGGCGAGCGCGCCGCGCGCGACTATGTGCGCGACCAGGGCGGGCTGATCTTCGACGCCCGCAGCCTGCGCGGCCTGGAGAGCGCCGCGCAGCTGGCACCGGTGCTGGACGAGATACAAGCGCGCATGGCCGCGCATGGCCACCCGCCGCTGTACCTGAGCCTGGACATCGACTGCCTGGACCCGGCCTTCGCCCCCGGCACTGGCACGCCCGAGCCCGGCGGCATGAGCACCAACCAGGTGCTGAGCATTCTGGAAGAACTCTCGCCCGCGCTGAACTTCGTCGGCATGGACTGCGTGGAGGTGGCACCGCCTTATGACCACGCGGAACTGACGAGTTATGCGGCCGCCCAGTTTGTGTGGACGTATCTGTGCGGGCGGATGGTGGCGCAGGCCACCGGCCGCGCAGGCAGGGCCTGAGGCTGCCAAGCCCGCACAAGGTCGCGTCATCAGCTGGTAGGTTGGAGTGAGCCCCGCGAACTCCAACGCGACGCAATGCCGCGCCCCTGCATTCAATCATTCATTCGCCAACATTCCCGCCCGCATCCAGCATCGCCTTGCCGCACAAAGACCGTTGGAGTTCGCGGGGCTCACTCCAACCTACTGGGCTTTATCGCTGGCCACGGTACTTGTCCTCATTCTGAGGTGGGTCTACAGCACGCCGAACCACGGCACGCCCACCGATGCACATTCCGCCACAATCCGTAGGCGAGGCGTCAGTCTTAGATGCTGAACTCGGAATCTCTCGGGGTACAACGCCAACACCTTATTCGCCAAATTCTGTGGACAGCTTTCCAGGACCCCAAGGGGCACGCTCGCATTTCACAGCGCCATTGAATCGCCGACAGAGTTTGCGGCGCCTGCTACAAGCGGCATGCCTGCCTGCGCTCTACAGCGCCGCGCCTGTGGGCGCCGAGCCCGAACGGGAGACGCTGTTTTCCGCCGGGCCAGCCGATGTGCTCGCCGACTTTCAGCGCTTTCTGGGCTCGCGTGATCCGCTGAGCATCACGGATTTCGGCGGGCCTCATTCACGCCGCGATGTGGCAGAAGTCCTGCTCTTGCATCAGGCCTTGCATGCCGGGGGGTGGACTCAGAGCCTGCACTTCCTGAACATGCCCACCGGCGAACGCCTGCTGCGCGAGATCGGCTCGGGGCGTGCCATCTGCAGCGCGACCAGTTACTGGAGTGAAGACATCATCGGCGCGGAATCCAACCTGAGCTTGAGTTCACCCGTGCTGAACCAGGGAGAGTTTGAGGTGGGTCTCTACACCCTACCCTCCAATCGGCAGGCTCTGGCCGCCAAGAACCTGGAGGACTTGCAAGGCCTGCGCGTGCTGTCCAATCGCAACTGGGTGGTGGATTGGCGCACCCTCGACCGCCTGGGTTTCGAGCGAAGGCAGCACGTCACCAATTGGGAGCTGATGCCCAAAATGCTGGCGGCTGGACGGGCCGACTGTTTGCTGGCCCCCTTCCAGCCCACGGCCGACTTGTCTTTGAAAGTAGGCGAGGTGAGCATGGTTCCGATTCCAGGCATCAAGATTGGCATGCAAGGCACGCGGCACTACCTGATCTCGCGCCAGGATCCGCGCCAGCAAGAGCTGAAAACAGCGCTGGATGCCGGCCTGCAGTTGCTGCGCCAGCAAGGCCGAATCCGCAAGGCCTATACCCAGTCGGGCTTCTTCAACCCCAAGGTCTCGCAATGGCAGCGGCTTTGAAAATGGGCCACCTACCAGGGCGCGCCGGACGATCCAGCTTCAGCTCGTAGGTTGGAGTGAGCCCCGCGAACTCCAACGCTCCCCCAATGCCGCGCCCAGGCATTCAATCATTCATTCGCCAACATTCCCGCCCGCATCAAGCGTCGCCTTGCGGCACAAAGATTGTTGGAGTTCGCGGGGCTCACTCCAACCTACCGGGCTGTCGCCAAAATTGCAGCCCCGCCGGCAGAGCACGCCTACATTCGGCTGATCCATCCCATTCGACAGGAGCCCGCCGATGAACAGTCCGACCCTGAAAAACCAGGTCTCCCCCGAGGAATGGCAGCTGCGCGTCGACCTGGCCGCGGCCTACCGCCTGGTGGCGCTGTATGGCTGGAGCGATCTGATCTTCACGCACATCAGCGCGCGCATCCCGGGGCCTGAGCACCATTTCCTGATCAACCCCTACGGGCTGATGTTCGACGAGATCACTGCATCCAGCCTGATCCGCGTCGACCAGGGCTGCAACAAGCTGCATGACAGCCCGTACCCGGTGAACCCGGCCGGCTTCGTGATCCATTCGGCCATCCATGAAGCGCGAGAGGACGCCGGCTGCGTGCTGCACACGCACACCCGCGCCGGCGTGGCGGTGGCGGCGCAGCGCGGCGGCGTGCTGCCGATCTCGCAGCAGAGCACCTTTGTGCTGGCCTCACTGGCCTATCACGACTACCAGGGCGTGGCCTTCCGCCCCGAGGAGAAGCCCAGCCTGCAGGCGGATCTGGGCGACAAGAATTTCCTGTGCCTGCGCAACCACGGCCTGCTGACCGTGGGGCACAGCATCGCCGATGCCTTCCTGTCCATGTACGTGTTCGAGGGCGCCTGCCAGATCCAGGTGGCGGCACAGGCTGGCGGGGCAGAGCTGATCGCGGTGAACCCGGCCATCGTCACCGGCACCGCGCAGGCGATGAAGGTGCAGACCGGCGGCATGGGCGGCGCCTTCGCCTGGCCGGCCCTGCTGCGCAAGCTGGACCGGCTGGACCCGGGCTTTCGCGACTAGGGCCCGTTCTCGCTGCGGCATACTGGCCAGGCCATAAGGCAAGGTTATGCGTGGGTCAGGACTTCTCAGTTGCGGGCCAGGCCCCGCGCTCTGAACAATCGGCCCTCCGCCGCACCAGCGCTCGTGGGGCCTAGTCCCCCTGTCCGACACCATGCGCCTGCGTCATATCGAAGTCTTCCATGCGGTCATGCAGGCCGGCACCATCAGCGGTGCCGCGCAGCTGCTGCACATCTCGCAGCCGGCCGTCACCAAGGTGCTGCAGCACTGCGAGCTGCAGCTGGGCATGCCGCTGTTCGACCGCGTGCGCGGCAAGCTCTATCCCACACCTGAGGCCGAGCGCCTTTTCGTCGAGATCGACAAGCTCAACCGAGATCTGGTGTCGATACGCCGCCTGGCCGCCAGCCTGCGCAGCGGCGAGAGCGAGCAGCTGCGCCTGATGGCCACGCCGACGCTGGGCACGGCCGTGATTCCGGCCGCGATGACGCCCTGGACCCGTGCCTTCCCGAACAGCCACTGCCAGCTGTCCACCAACCACACGCGCGAGATCGTCTCGGCCCTGCTGCTGGGCGAAGCCGATCTGGCGTTGTCGCTGCAGGACCCGCGCCACCCCGGCATCAAGGTCGAGACCCTGGCCAGCGGCCCGATGATGGCGCTGTGCCCGCTGGGCAGCCCCGAGGCGCGCGGCGAAGGGCCTCTGCCGCTGGATCAGATCGAAACCGAGCTGGTGGCGATGGCTGCGGACGATCCGCTCGGCAATATGGTGGCCAATGCCGCCGAGGCGCAGGGCGCCAAGCCGGCGAGCCGCATCACCGTGCAGACCTACCAGCTGGCGCGCACCCTGGTGGAAGCCGGCGTGGGCATGACGGTGGTCGACCCCTTCACCGCCGCCAGCGCCGACCGCAGCCGCGTGCGCCTGCGCCCGCTGGCGCCGATGATTCCGGTGCAGCTGTATCTGCTGACCGCCGCTAATGCGCCGCTGGCGCAGACAGCGCGCCGCCTGGTGCGCTATCTGAGCGAAGCCGCCAAGAAGAACCTGGAGAGCCTGACGTGATGATTGACTGCGAGGACGTGCCTCGCCACCCCGACTTCCGCGCGCTGGGCGGCCTGGTCGGCGTCGAGGTGGATCTGCGCTACGCCACGCGCGACAACTTCGTCGGCCGTGCCATCTACGGTGGCCTGGACTGCAGCTACCTGCGCCGTGAAGCGGCCGATGCGCTGGAGAATGCCGCCGCCTGGCTGGCCTCACACCGCCAGGGTTACCGCCTGCTGGTGCTGGATGCCTTGCGCCCGCAGCGCGTGCAGGAACTCTTGTGGGACGAGCTGCAGGGCACGCCGCTGACGCTGTATCTGGCCCACCCCGAGCGCGGCTCCATCCACAGCTTCGGCATGGCGGTGGATGTGACGCTGCTCAACGCGGCCGGGCACGAGGTGGACATGGGCACCGGCTTTGACGAGATGAGCCTGCCCTCGCACCCCGACCACGAGGCCGAGCATCTGGCCCTGGGCCTGCTGACGGCCGAGCATCTGCGGGAGCGCGGCTGGCTGCGCGCGGCGATGCGCCAGGCCGGATTCGACGGCATCAAGACCGAGTGGTGGCACTTTGACTTCGGCGACCGTGTAGCGGTGCGGCGCGATCTGCCGCGAGTGCTGTGACGCAATCAGCTGTCCTGCAGGGCGGACAGGGGGCAGCTCAGCGGCTTGGCCCGCAGCGCGTTGCCCTGCTTGCACATTTCCACCCAGAAGCGATGCACGAAGTCGCGGTGCCGGCGATGGAAGTGAGCAGTGGCCGCCGCGTAGTAACGCTCGCTGAGCACGGCCGGCGTCAGCTTGACCAGGCCGGCCACGCTCGGGTCCTGGCGCGCGATGCGCTGGTCGACATAGGCTGTGGGCAGCAGCACCGCCGCGCTTCGTCGAGCCAGGGCCTTTCGCAGCGCCGTCTCGTGGTTGGCCGCCGGTTCCAGGGGCCAGCCTCGCGAGGCGACAACGGCAGCCATCACCGTGTTCGCCGCTCCACCTATCGACTGGCCGGCCTTCAGCTTGAGCCGGTTGCCATCCCATTCGGGTGGGTCATCGGCACGTGCATAGAGGAACAACTCCTGCCAGGCGACGCTCAAGTCGGCCTGCGGGCTCGACGGGGCCGCCGGCATGCGCAAAAGCTCGGCCAGCGGCGAGCTCTGGGCAACGCCCAGCAACAGATCGAAACCCTGGCCCTCGTTCGGCGCCAGATGCGCAATCCGCCCTGGAGGCAGGCGCTCGAAGCTGGCTCGAGACGTGCACTCCAGCCGCTGCAAAGCATTGCGCGTCCACTCGACGAACAAGCCGGGCGGCTCCGGGATGGCTTGACCGACACCGCGGAAAAATGGCTCGGCCGCCGCGTCGATGTAGACCACGCGGATGCGCTCGGGACATTCCGGCTGCGCACCCGCCAGCGGCGTGTGCAGTGTCAGGAGCAGTGGAAGAGCGAGAGGAAGAACGAGACTTCTCACAGCGGGGCTGGGCATGCCTGCAAGTCTGCACGAAAGTGCCTCGTGCTCACAAGCTGCACCCTGCCGCAAAAAAGGGACTGTCACCAATGAAGCTGAATCGCCGCCAACTCGCCCAGGCCATGGGCCTGGGCACGGTCATGGGCCTTGCCAACACACCGGCTGTGGCTGCGCGCACGCCCATGCTGCTGCCGCGCCGCCTGCAGCCCGGCGACACGCTGGCCCTGGTCAGTCCGGCCAAGGCCACCTTCGAGCGCGAGCCCTATGCCATCGCCACCGAGGCGCTGCAAGCCCTGGGCTTCAAGGTGCGCGAGGCGCCGAATCTGCGCGCACGCTGGGGCAAGTTCGGCGGCACCGATGAGCAGCGCGCCGCTGACCTCAATGCCATGTTCGCCGACGACTCGGTCGACGGCATCGTGGCGATGACGGGCGGCTCGGGCTGCAACCGCATCGTCGACAAGCTGGACTACCGCCTGATCGCCGCCAAGCCCAAGTACTTTGGCGGCTTCTCCGACATCACCTGCCTGATCAATGCGATGCAGCGCCAGACCGGCCTGGTGACCTTTCATGCGCCGGTGGCTGAATCGGAGTGGAACGCCTTCTCGGTGGCGCACTGGCGCGCGCTGGTGATGCAGGGCCAGGCGCCGCTGCTGAAGAACCCCACGGGCGAGCGCGGCGACAACCTGGTGCAGAAGGACGACCGCATCACGACGCTGCGCGGCGGCCGCGCGCGCGGCATCCTGGTGGGCGGCAATCTGGCGGTGCTGAGCTCGCTGGCCGGCACGCCCTATTTCCCCGACTGCCGCGGCGCCATCCTCTTTCTCGAAGAGATCAACGAGTACATCTACCGCGTCGAGCGCATGCTGTCGACGCTGCGCCTGTGCGGCGCGCTGGGCCAGCTCAGCGGCGTGGTGATCGGCAAGTTCACCAAATGCGAACCCGGCGACGGCTTTGCCAGCCACACACTGGACGAGGTGTTCGACGACTACTTCCTGCCGCTGAATGTGCCCGTCTACCGCGGCGCGATGATCGGCCATATCCGCCGCAAGTTCACCATTCCGGTGGGCGCCCTGGCCGAGATCGAC
Organism: Roseateles sp.; assembly: GCF_044373315.1. GTDB lineage: Bacteria > Pseudomonadota > Gammaproteobacteria > Burkholderiales > Burkholderiaceae_C > JACDQM01. Next base: position 68,436 of record NZ_JBILQK010000004.1, read on the forward strand.
GCCGACGCCGGCACGCTGCAGATCCTGCAGCCCGTGGTGCGCTGAAGCCCAGCCCGGGCAGGCAGATCAATGGCGGCTGCAGGCCGAGGCGGGCAGCGCGTAGGGCTTGAGCAAGGCCGCGGTGCGGCCGCTGCGGCACAAGGCGCCCAACTCGGCGTCGAAGCGCCGCGCTTCTTCGGCCGTAAAGCGGCTGCGGCCCAGCCCGAAGCTGTACGAGAACTGCTTGACCGTGCCCGCTGCCTGGAGGCCTGCAATGCTCTCGTCGCGAATCAGTTCCAGCGCCACGGCCTCATTGACCAGCGCCAGACCCTCGCGCCCGTAGCGCCCGGCCGCCAGTTTGCGCAGCACCGTGGTGTTGTCGGGCTCGACGGACTTGTTCACCTGCGGCACGCCGGCCATCAGTTCATCCAGCGCAAGGGCTGAGCCCGAGGGGCCGTAGACGCCGATCGTCCGACCCTTGAGTTGCCGGCGATCCGCGCCCAGGCGAAAGTCATCGCCCGCCTGGGCAAACAAGGTGTAGCGCGCATCGATGACGGGCGCTGAGACATGGAAGTGCTGCCGGCGCTCAGCCGTGCTGCTGACGGTGAAGATGCCGTGGACCTCGCCGCGCTCGGCCATCGCCAGCGCGCGGCGCCAGGGCAGCACCTCGATCTGGCAGGCACGCTTGAGCTGCGCACAGACGGCCCGCAGCACGTCCACCATCGGCCCCGCCGCCTGGCCCTGGCTGGCATAGGTGTAGGGCGGGAAGGGCTCGGTGACGAAATTCAGCGGCGCTGCGGCCCCTGCGGCCACCGCCTTGCCGAAAAAAACGACCCCGAACACAAGACTCGCAACACCCTTGCGCATCGATGCTCCCTGCCTGCCACTTGGCGTCGGAGCATAGCAAGGGCCTAGGCCGGCGCCCGGCCTCAGCGCTGCGAGGCCACCCACTCGGCCAGCGCGTCCAGCACCGGGCGTCCCTTGGCCGAGGCCTGCTCGTGATTCAGCAGAGCCACCAGCAGCCAGCTGCGCCCGCCCGCATCGGTGACGAAGCCGGCCAGGCCCACCACATTGCGCAGCGTGCCGGTCTTCAGCCGCGCCCGGCCTTCGGCGGCCGTACCCTTGAGGCGCCGGCTCAGCGTGCCATCGACGCCGGCCAGCGGCAGGCTGGCCATCAACTCGGGGGCGTAGCGGCTGCTGCGCAGCGCCAGCAGCAGCGCCTCCATCTGCCTGGGCGTGACGCGCTCGGCGCGCGACAGGCCCGAGCCGTTGTCCATCACCAGGCCCTCGACCGGGATCGCCTGAGCCTGGAACCAGGCCTTGACGCGGCGCTCGGCGGCGGCGGCGCTGTCCTCTCCGGGCTGGGCGCTGGCGGCACCGAGGCGCAGATAGATCAGGCGGGTGAGCGGGTTGTCCGAACGCTTCATCACGCCATTGATCAGCTCGCCCAGCGGCCGGTCCAGATGCGTCGCCAGCACCCGCGCGCCGGCCGGTGTGCGGCCTTCGAGCTCGGGGCCGCTGAGCGTGCCGCCCAGTTCGCTCCAGATCTGGCGCAGCGCGGCCGCCGTGAGCCACTGCCGATCGACCAGGTTCAGCGCCTGCTCGATGCGGCACTGGCGTGGAAAGCCGCCCTGCAGCGCCACGGTGACGCCGCTGGCGTCCTGCGTGACGCGCGGAAGCTGCCACTCGGCTTCCCAGTCGCGGCAGGGGCGCTCGTTCAGGCGCATGGCACTGGCGTCGACGCGCAGGCCCGGCAGCGCCGGGAAGCTGCGCGCCTCGATGCGTGCTGCGTCCGCCTGCAGCTGGATCTGCAGCAGATTGCCGTTCAGCAGCAGCGCGTCCGGAATGACGTTGTAGGGAAACTCGGGCGTCTCGTCGAAAGGCGGCTGCCCGATGTCCAGCCGGCTTGGGTTGAACAGGCCGCGGTCCACCACCAGGCCGCCGCGGATCTCGCGCAGGCCATGCTGATCGCGCAGCCGGCGCAGCAGGGTCGCCAGTGCGCCCCAGTCCAGTTCGGCATCGGCACCGCCGCGCAGGTACAGCGGGCCGTCCAGCACGCCATCGCGAATCGGCGCGTCCACCAGCAAGTCGGTGCGGCCGCGATGCGTGGCACCCAGCGTGTCCAGCGCCACCACGGCGGTGACCAGCTTCATGGTGGATCCCGGTTGCATCGAATCGTCCGCACGGCGCTGCAGGCGCTGGGCCGGGTCATCCAGCGGATAGGCCACGATGCCCAAGGCGCTTTCCGGCATGTCGGCCTTGGCCAAGGCCTGCTGCACCGGCAGCGGAAGTGCGGGTATCGCACGCCAGCTGGCGCAGCCGCTCAGCGCCAGGCCGAGGGCCAGCAAGCAGGCCCACTGGCCGACGCGACGATGAGTCTCCATCAAGCTTTCTCCGCGATTGAGGCCGTGACTTTATGCGAGCCGATCGGGCGGCAGGCCCTTCACATTCCGCCAGGTTATACGGACGCGACAAGCATTCATCGTGCCCGACGCAACAAATGGGTGACCGCCCTATCCCGTTCGGCACGCCACGTGCTGGATGATGAACGGCAACAGAAAAGCCGATTCAGATCATCCAATCGTTGGGGCGCCAGCCGCGCCACACCCGACCTACCGCAGGAGAAGCACCGTGAAACTCACCACCCTTGCCCGCAGCCTGGCCCTCATCGGCCTGAGCACCCAACTTGCAGGCGTCGCGCTGGCACAGCAGAGCACTACACCGACACAGAAGGTCGAGCGTGTCGAGATCACGGGCTCGAGCATCAAGCGCATCGCCGCCGAGGGTGCGCTGCCGGTGCAGGTCATCTCCCGTGCCGAGATGGAGAAGTCGGGCATCGTCACGGTCGAGCAGTTGATCGCCGACCTGAACATCAACGGCAACGGCATGGACAACCTGGCCTCCAACGCCGACGTGGCGGCCGGCTCGGCCCGCGGCAACAACGGCAGCTCCTCGGCCAATCTGCGCGGCCAGGGTTCAAGCTCGACGCTGGTGCTGCTGAACGGCCGCCGCATCGCCTCGCACGGCCTGAATGGCGGCTCGGTCGACCTGAACCAGATTCCGTTCGCAGCCGTCGAGCGGGTTGAAGTGCTGAAGGACGGCGCCTCGGCCATCTACGGCACCGACGCCATCGGCGGCGTGATCAACTTCATCCTGCGCCGCGATTACACCGGCCTGCAGGTCAGCACCTTTGTCGACGCCACTGAAGGCGGCGGCGGCAATATCTCGCGCACCTCGCTGGTGGGCGGCCTGGGCAATCTGGAGACCAACGGCTTCAACCTGCTGGGCACCTTGATGCTCAGCGACTCCAAGGCCCTGCGTGGCGACCAGCGCGGTTTCGTCAACACCTTCCAGCCCAACCGCGGCCTGTCGGTCGATACCCGTGGCACGCCCTACGCGACGGTCTTCCCGGTGAGTGGCTTCAACACCATCCTGAACCGGGTGGGTTCCAGCGCCGGCCCGATCCAACCGGGCACGACGCAGCAGATGGGCGGCGGCATCAACGTGCTCGACCTGCCCGGCCAGGCTGGATGCGGCGCCATGGATGGCGGCGGTGCTTATGACGAGGTGCTGTGGAACGTCGCCTCGGCCAAATGGGCCTGCGCCTACGACACCGGCCGTGCTGCGGTGCTGCAGCAGCCGGTGAAGAACACCAATCTGGTGCTGCGCGGCACGATGAAGCTGGGGGACAACAACCTGCTGATCGGTGAGTTCATCCGCGGCCGCTCCGAGTCGGAGAAGCGCTTCTCGCACTACCAGATTTCGACCAGCGCCCTGAGCACCAGCGCCACGTTCAACGTGTTGTACCCGCGGACGGGCAGCTCCTACGACTCCGTCTTCAACGAGATCGCCAAGGTTTTCCCCAGCATCGCAGGCAACTATGGCGCGCCGATCGCCTTCCGCTGGCGCTGCATTGATTGTGGCAACCGCGAGATCTCGACCACCTCGGACACCGGCCGCGCGATGCTGGGCCTGGAGGGCAGCTGGGGCAGCTGGGACTACAAGGCCGGCGTGTCGAGCGCCTACAGCGAGTCCCAGAGCGAGCTGGGCGGCGGCTACTACTACACCACCGGCCTGATGGATCTGATCAAGGCCGGCACGCTCAACCCCTTCGTACTGCCGGGCCAGAAGCAGACCGACGCCGCACTGGCCGCGCTGGCCGCGCAGTCGGCTGCCGGCACCACGCTGTATGGCGGCAAGTTCACGCTCAAGCAGGCCGATGCCTCGGCCTCCGGCCCGGTCTACAAGCTGCCAGCCGGTGATGTGATGGCCGCCGTCGGTTTGGACCTGCGCCGCGAGACCTTCCAGTTCCGTGGCGACGAGCGCACCACGCAGACGCCGATCTTCCTGGCGCCTTTCGACAACACCAATCTGCTGCCCAAGCCTGTCAGCCGTGATGTGAAAGCGGTGTACGGCGAGTTGCTGGTACCCGTCACCAAGAGCCTGGAGCTGACCGGCGCGCTGCGCCGCGACGACTACACCGGCTTCGGCAGCACCGTGAACCCCAAGGTCTCGGCGCGCTTCACGGCAAGCAAGGATGTGCTGCTGCGCGGCTCCTACAGCACCGGCTTCCGCGTGCCGACCTTCAACCAGGTGTTCTTCGGCGTCAGCGAGTCAGCCTACAGCGGCAAGGACCTGGTCGATCCGGCCAAGTGCCCAACGCTTAAGGTCGATCCGACCAAGCCTGGCTGCGAGTCGATCACCCCGACTACGCTGTTCGGCGGCAAGTCCAATCTCGGCCCCGAGGAGTCCAAGCAGGCCACGCTGGGCATCGTCTGGCAGCCCATGCCCAACCTGATCGCCAACCTCGACTGGTGGACAGTGCAGCGCGACGGCACCATCCAGGCACTCACCTTGACCAGCTTGGTCAACAACTACGCACTGTTCAGCGACCGCTTCATCCGCGATGGCGCGGGCAATTTGGTGACCATTGATCAGCGCTGGATCAATGCCGGCGAAACCCAGACCTCGGGCCTGGAGTTCGGCACCCGCTACAACACGACCGCCGATGGCAAGAAGCTGACGCTGGGCGCCGACGTGGCCTACCTGCTGAAGAAAAAGTCGCGCCTGATCGCCAACCAGCCCTTCGGCAGCAGCGAAATCGGCGTGTTCAGCCGCTCCAATGATCTGGGTCTGCGCTGGAAGCACACCGCCTTCATGGAAGTCAGCCAGGGCGACTGGACCGGCCGGCTGACCCAGGTCTACCGCTCCGGCTACAAGGACTATGCGCTGCCAGGCGTGGCTGCTGGTCTGATCAAGCCGGCGGAGTGGAACCCGAATGTGAAGCCTTATGTGCTGCACCACGTCTCGGCCACCTACCGCGGCATCAAGAACCTGACGATGACCTTCGGCGTGAAGAACATCTTCAATCAGGATCCGCCGTTCTCGGCCGCCTATGACTCCGACACCGGTGCCGGCAGCTCGTGGGATCCGCGTGTGGCCGACCCGCGCGGCCGCTCGTACACCGCTTCGCTGAGCTACAGCTTCAAGTAAGCGCGCTCAAGCCCTCAGCCCAACGGGCTGATCAAGCCCCGCCCGGCGCAAGCTGGCGGGGCTTCTTGCTGTGCGGGTCTGCGTCCGGGTCTGCAGCAGGCCGGCCGCTGCTGTAGTGGCTGGCGAAGGCCTCGAAGGCTGCCGCCGGCATCGGACGGGCGAAGAAGTAGCCCTGTGCTTCGTCGCAGCCCATCGCCTTCAGGCAGTCCGCCACAGCACCGGTTTCGATGCCCTCGGCGATCGACTTGACGCCCAGGCTCCTGGCCATGCTGATGATGGCCTGCACGATGGCTGCGTCATCCTTGTCGCTCATGATGCTGCGGACAAAGCTCTGATCGATCTTCAGCTTGTCGACCGCAAAACGCTTCAGGTATGCAAAGCTTGAGTAGCCGGTGCCGAAGTCATCGATGGAAATCTGCACGCCCATGGCCTTCAGCCGCATCACCGACGCCAGCACGGTCTCCGAATCCTGGATCAAGGTGGACTCGGTGAGCTCCAGCTCCAGCCAGCCGGGCGCCAGTCCGCTGGCCTGAAGTGCCTCGTTGACCGCGCACTCCACCTGGCCACGCTTGAATTGGATGGCCGACAGGTTGACGGCAACCGTCATGGGTGGGAGCCCCGCATCGCGCCAGGCGACAGCTTGTCGGCAGGCCTCACGCAAGACCCAGGCGCCGATGGGCACGATCAAGCCACTGTCTTCCGCCACCGGGATGAAGCGGCCCGGCGCGATCAGGCCCTGCTCGGGGTGGCGCCAGCGGATCAAGGCCTCGACGCCTGTCAGCTGCCCATTGTCCAGGTCGAACTGCGGCTGGTAGTGCAGCTCAAAGTGCTGCTGCTCCAGCGCCGTGCGCAAGCCGTTGCGGATCAGCAGATGGTCATGCGCCTGCACGTCCATAGTCGGGTCGAAGAAGCGCGCCATGTCCTTGCCGCCATCCTTGGCCTGGTACATCGCGATGTCCGCTTCCCTGAGCAAGGCTTCGAAGTCCGTGCCATCCGCCGGGAACATCGCAACGCCCATGGACAGCGAGCAGCTCAGCTCATGTCCGTCCACCACAAAGGGCCTCCGCACCTGCGCCTGAACCTTCTCGATCGTGGCTGAGACCGCTTCGACGTCAGCCAGGTTCTGCAGCAGCATCAGGAACTCGTCTCCGCCGTGGCGACAGACGGTGTCGCTGCTGCGGACACAGCCGATCAGACGCTCACTCAGCTGCAGCAGCAGCTGATCGCCGACCGCATGGCCGAGCGAGTCGTTGATCGTCTTGAAGTTGTCCAGGTCCATGAAGACCAGGGCCAGCATGGTCTGGCTGCGACTCGCCAGATCGGCGGCTTGCGCGAAGCGGTCCTTCAGCAGGGCACGGTTGGGCAGACCGGTGAGCACATCGTGATAGGCCAGGTGCTCGACGCGCGACTCCGCGCGACGCCGCTCTGAAATGTCGGTTGCGATGGAGACCACGCCCATCACGCGCCCCTCGCTGTCCTGCAGCGGCGCCATCGTGGCGCTGAGCTCCACCAGGGCGCCGTCCTTCCTCAAGCGCGTCAACTCCAGCCCATGGATCGTTTCGCCGGCGAGGACGCGTTGCTGCAATGCTCGCGACTCCTGCTGCTGCTGCTCAGAGAAGCCGCGCAAGGGCCTGGCCAGCGACTCTGCAGCAGACCAGCCGAACAGCGCTTCGCTGGCCGCGTTCCACTGGGTGACACGGCCCTGCGGGTCGCGGGTGTAGATGGCGACCGGCGATGAGTCGATGATGATGTCGGTCAGCCTGCGTTCCTCGGTCTGACGCTTCCATGACTTCAGAATCATCCCGGTCAGCAGCGCAACAAAGGCCACGAAAGCGAGCACCAGAACGGCTGTCCGGTTCAGCTCGCTGCGCCAGGCCTGCATCTGCTCCGTGGTGCTGACCTGCACCAGCAAGCCCAGCGGCAAGTGGTCAAAGAGCTGGAACGCCGACATGCGGTCGACACCCTCCGATGGCGACAAAGCGCGAAACATGCCTTGGCGCAGGCCCTGGTCCAGCATCTGGCCCAAGGGTGTGGGCGCGCTCCAGACGCCGCCCACGAGCGACTCGCTTGGGTTCGGCAGCGGGAATCGGAAGACCAACTGCCGGTCCTTGTCAAACAAGGCAAACACATCGCCGGAGCGCAGTCGCAAACCGGCCATCTGCCGGTGGTATCGACTGGTTGGCAAGGTCGCAATGACGGTTCCTGCAAGGCTGCCGTGCCGGTCCTTGAAGGCTCGGGCCAACACAATCATCGGCTCACTGCCGAAACGCGCGTCGGCCGGCGCGGCAATGGCCACGCCAGTGTCCGGCACTGATCGCAGATGCTGGAAGTAGGGCTGATCGGCGACGCTCCAAGGGCTGGCCGCCGGCGGCTGGCGCGGAAACACGATGAGGCCACGAGGGTCCGTCAGATAGATCCCGGCGATCTCCGGACGCAGATGCTTCTGACGCTCGACGAAATCCTCGAGAAAGCGCCCGCTGGCAGTGATCAGCTCCGGCTCACCCTCCAGCAGCCTGGCGCTGACCTGAACGACCCGGTCCACCCCGCCGATGGACTGCTGCACATCGGTGTAGACCAAGGTCGCCAGATTCCGCGTCGCGTCTGCGTTTTCTTGCAGGTTCTGCTGATGCGAGTTGCTGAGCGTGAACGCGGCAAACAGCGCGATCATCACCACGAGGCAGGCCATGCTGCTGATCAGCGCCACGGTCGGTCGGCGCAGCTGCCCACTGTGCCGCACAAGCAGTTGACGCAGGGAACTCGCGAAAACGGGCATTCACGCTCCCCAGTGCGCGGGTCGGGTGTCCATCCCAGCCTGCTAGGGCTTGGCTCAGCATAACCCTTCCCGTCCCCGACCCGGGCGTCCGGCCGGGGACCGGGGCGGACACGCCACAGGCCCGGACAGGCTCGCATCGCCGCCTGGCAGGCCGCATGCGCTGCCCAGGCGCTGCGGCCGAACCCGCTCAGCGCGACATCAGGGCATCAGGAGGAGGATCAGGGGGGCATCAGTCGACAGAGATGCGCATCGATGGCCGCACCCAGCGCCGGCAGCCGCCAGTTGCTGACGCAGCCCGGCTGCGTCACATAGCGGCGGCCCAGATTGCTGGTAAAGGCAATCAGGTAGTGCCGGTTCAGCGGCGTGATGCCGCGCACGATGCCGGCATCGGCGCCGTAGTTCTCGGTGTTGCCGGTCTTGTGGGCAAACGCCAGTTCCAGCCCGGTCTGTGCCGAGAGATCGCCCGGGAAGCGGTGCGGCCCGACCTGCGCGCCGCCATCCCGCCCGAGCCAGCGCAGCGGCAGCCGCGCCGGCAGGCCCGGCACCCAGTTTGGCAGACCGGCCAGCACGCTGCTGGAGAGGATTTCATGCAGGCCCTGCTCCTGCAGGCAATACAGCAGCTCGCTCTGGCTGGCGGCCGACAACAGCGGCGGTGTGCCCGCAGGCAGCCAGGGCGGCGGCGGCGCGGCGCGGTCCAGCAGCCACAGCAGGCGTAGCGCGTCCCACGCAGTCATGTGCAAACAGCCGACACCGGCACCCGCCGCATTGCCCCAGCCGCCATCGGGGCGGGTGTGGGCCAGTCGCAGGCCCGGCAGCCCATAGGCGCGGAAACAGTCGTGCAGTTCGTTGTGCAGTTCCAGCTGCCCTTCGCGCCGGATGGCGCCGCAGCTGTGCAGCAGGGCCACCAGGGCGGAGGTCGAGCGGTTGCAGCTGATCACGGTCATGTCGAAGGCCCAGTCGCGCAGCGCGCGCCGACGGCCTTCAAACGCCACGGCCTTGCCCCAGTCGCTGCGGCCGGCGTCGACCAGGCGCGCCACGCCCACCAGCACCATCAGCTTGATCAGCGAGGCGGGATAAGGCGACACAAACTGATGCCCGCCCTGCCCGCACAGCGGCTGCCACTTCAGCTGCGACCAGTCAGCACCCGGCAGCCAGGCGATGGAGCGGCCCTGGGCATCCTGCTGATCGGCCAGATAGCTCAGATTGCGGGGAGAGCCGGCATCGGCCCCCAGTTGAGCCACCAGGCCCTGCGGGTGCTCGCGCGAGAACAGCACATTGGCGAACACGGGCGCAGCGCCCTCCGGGAAGGCGGCCACCGCCAGATCGATGCTGGGGAAGTGCTCGATGGCAGTGCCGCCGCACAGGCTGTCCTCGGTCTGCTCGAAGCGCTGGGCCAGCACGGCGTGCCGCAGCGCCTGGGCCAGAGTCTGCGCATCGAAGCTCATGGCTCAGGCCGCGGCCAGCTGCAGGCCTTCCAGCTTCATCGGGCTGGCACGGCCCGAGATCAGCTCGGCCACGATGCGGGCCGAGGCGAAGGAGAAGGTGAAGCCGAGCGCGCCATGGCCGACGTTGAGCCACAGATTGCCCACCGGCGTGGCACCCAGCAGCGGCGCACCGCTGGGCGTGGCCGGTCGCAGGCCGGCCCAGTTGGCTGCGTGGTCATAGTCGGCAGCCTGGGGGAACATGGCCCGCACCGCGCGCTGCAGCGAGGCAATGCGGCGCGGATCGATACAAGGGTCGTCGCCCACAAGATCCACCATCGCGGCCACGCGCAGCTGATCGCCGATGCGAGCATACAGCACCTTGCGCTCGAAGTCGGTCACGCTGACCTCGGGCGGTCGGTGCTGCGCGCTGATCGGCGCCGTCAGGCTGTAGCCCTTGAGCGGATAGATCGGCAGGTTCAGGCCCACGCTCTTGCCCAGGCCGCGGCTCTGCAGGCCGGCGGCGAGCACGAAGCCATCGGCAGCGATCTCTGCCTGATCGGTCTTCAGCGCGACGGCCTGGCCCTGCGAGAGCACGAAGCCGCGTGCCTCGCTCTGCACGATGCCGGCCAGGCCGCCATGGCTGCGCAGGCGCTCGGCCAGCTGCAGGCACACCGCGTGGCAATCGGCCACCGCCTCACCCGCGGTGAAGATGCCGCCGGCCAGCTGAGCGTCGCTGTGCGCCAAGGCCGGTTCCAGCGCCACACATTCCTGATGGCTCAATGCCTGCTCGGGCGAGTCGGTGCCCAGGGCGCGGGTCCGTGCTGCCACACGCGCAAACTCGGCCGGCTTGCGGTAGACCACCAGCTTGCCGGGCGCACGCAAAGCGCTGGCGCCAGCATCGATGCCGGCACTGCGGCACAGCTCGGCGAAGGCCGACTGGCTCAGCGCCCCCAGCTCCAGCAGGCGGGCCGTGGTGCGGGCATTGACCGGGGCGCGGCAGGCGCGCAGAAAGTCGAGCATCCAGCGCCATTGATGCCAGCGCGCCTCGGGCTTGAAGCGCAGCGGCCCATCAGGATCGAGCAGCCAGCGCAGCGCCTTCACGGGCACGCCGGCATCCGCCAGCGGCGAGACATAGCGATAGCTCAGCTGGCCACCGTTGGCACGGCTGGCGCCGCCCGCGATGGCGCTTTCGCGCTCCAGCAGGGTGACGCGATGGCCTCTCTCAAGCAGGGCCCAGGCGGTAGTCAGGCCGACGACGCCCGCACCAATGACAACAATGTGCTTCATCCAGACTCATGGACTTCCAAAGTTCCGGCAGGGTACGGACTGGCGCACCCTTGAGCCAATGAATGCAAAGGCGCTTCGTATAACTTTGGCACATGCGGCGGGAAGCTCACGGGCCGAGCGCCGGGCCGCCCCAAGCCGGTCCCCCCGGGGGAGAGAGTGCCGTGGCTCCAATCCCGCCTGCGCTGGATTGGACGGCACGGGCGCCGGCGGTGTCTCGCCGACGGCCGGCCAAAGGAGCCCTATGCCTTAGGCGAGAACCGCCGCCATCGCGCTGGCCGTGGCCTCGACGTTCTTGCTGTTCAGCCCGGCCACGCACATGCGGCCCGAGCGCACCAGATAGACACCGAACTCGTCCTTGAGCCGGTCGACCTGGGCCGGCGTCAGGCCGGTGTAGCTGAACATGCCGCGCTGGGTCAGGAAGTAGCGGAAGTCGCGCCCCGGCAGCTTGGCCGACAGCACGTCGAACAGCGTGTTGCGCATGGACAGGATGCGCTCGCGCATTTCTTCCACTTCGCCTTCCCACAGCATGCGCAGCTGCGGATCGCTCAGCACGCGCGCAACGATCTGGCCACCATGCATCGGCGGGTTGCTGTAGTTGCGGCGGATCACGAACTTCAGCTGGCCCAGCACATTGGCCGCCTGCGCGGCATCCGGGCACACGACCGACAACGCGCCGCAGCGCTCGCCGTACAAGCTCATGCTCTTGGAGAAGCTGTTGGCGATGAAGAAGGACAGGCCCGCGTCCAGCAACGCGCGCACCGCGAAGGCGTCGGCCTCGATGCCATCGCCATAGCCCTGGTAGGCCAGATCCAGGAAGGGCAGCAGCTCGCGTTCCTGCAGCACCGGGATCAGCTCATCCCACTGCATCGGGGTCAGGTCGACGCCGGTGGGGTTGTGGCAGCAGGCATGCAGCAGCACCACGCTCTTGCTGGGCAGGCTGCGCATGAAGGCCAGCATCTCGGCAAAGCGCAGGCCGCCGGTCTTGGGGTCGTAATAGGGATAGGTCTTGACCTCGATGCCCGAACCTTCAAACACCGCGCGGTGGTTGTCCCAGGTCGGGTCGGACACATAGATGGCGCTGTCGGGGAAGTAGCGCTTCAGGAAGTCGGCGCCAACCTTGAGGCCGCCACTGGAGCCCACGCCCTGGATGGTGGCGATCCGGCCTTCCTTCAGCGCCGGATGCTCGGCGCCGAACAGCAGGCCCTGCACCGCGCTGCGGAAGTTGGCCGCGCCCTCCATCGGCAGATAGGGCCGCGCACCGGCTTGGGCGACCACCTGCAGCTCCGCCTGGCGGACCGAATCCAGCATCGGGATACGGCCATCGTCATCGAAGTAGATGCCGATCGAGAGATTGATCTTGCCGGGCCGCGGGTCCTTTTGGAAAGCCTCGTTGAGGCTCAGGATCGGGTCGCCGGCATAGGCGTCAACATGCTGGAACATGGGGGTGTCTCCGGGGCTGAACAAGTGTTGGCGCCCATTATCCGCGCCACGCTCGCGACGCCCCATTCCAGCTGCCCAGGATCACCAGCGGGCACGCCCCTGTGCGATGTCCAGGATCAGACGCAGATTGAGCACCAGCTTGGGCTCGATGGAGTCGATCTGCACGAACTCGGCATCGGTGGTGTGGGCACCAAAGCCGCGCAGGCCCAGGCCTTCCAGCACCGGCGCCTTGGTGGCCAGTGCGGCAAAGGCGGCGTCGGTGCCGCCGCCACTGGGCGTGTCGCGCACCACCAGGTTCATGCCCTGCTCCCGGGCCAGCGCGCTGACATGCGCCCCCAGCGCGCGCGAGGCATCGGTGGCCTGCAGCGGCGGACGGCGGCGCTCGAAGTTGAGCGTCACCTCGGACTCTGGCAGCAGACGGTTCTTGATGCGCTCGCGCAGCGTGGCCTCGATGCCGTCGAAGTCGGCCACCCGGTCGACGCGGATGTCGGCCGAAGCCTCGGCCGCCGGCGGGATCATGTTTCGCACGATGCCGGCGCGTGCCAGCGTCCAGTGCACCTGGCGGCCGACGCTGCGGTCGGACAGGTCGCGCGCCTGCAGAACCTGGTGCGCCAGCTCGTACAGCGAGTTGACGCCGCGCTCCGGCGCTGCGCCAGCATGCGAGGCGCGGCCCTTCACCAGCAGGTTGGCCGCGGCAATGCCGCTGGTGGCCAGGCGCAGGCTGTCGGGCCCGGCCGGACCGCCGCCGCCCTCGTAGGACAGCACCACATCATGTTCGCCGCCCAGGCGAGTGATCGTGTTGCGCGAGGCCGGCGAACTGATCTCCTCGTCGCCATTGATCAGCACCGTCAGCAGGCCGTAGTCCTGCACATTGAGCGTACGCAGCAGGGCCACGGTATGCAGGATCACGGCCACGCCCTGCTTGTCGTCGGCGATGCCCAGACCATAGGCCTTATCGCCCTCAACGCGGAAGGGCTGCTGCGCCAGCATGCCGCGCGGATAGACCGTGTCCATATGCGCCAGCAACAGGATCTTCTTGCTCCCGCGGCCCGTAAAACTGGCCCTGACGATGCGCCCCGGCTTCTCGGGCGTGTCGAACATCTTGTAGTGATCGGCCGCCGGCGGCTCGATCAGCTCGACCTTGCCGCCCAAGGACTGCAGCCGCGCGCTGATATAGGCGGCGATGCGGTCCAGGCCCTCGCGGTCCGAACTGCCGGACTCGATCTCCACCAGCTCCTTCATGGTCTTCAACAGGGCCGGCTTCTCCTGTGCGGCCAGGCCGCGCAAGGTCTCCAGGCTCGGCGCCTGGGCCTGGGCCAGCAGCGGCAGCGTCAGGGCAAAGGCCGACAGCAGCCCGAGCGCCAGACGGCGCGGCCGATGAAACGAAAGGTGGGACATGGCGACAAGCCTCGCATCGATGATGGTGACGCCTCGATGCTAGCCGGCAGCGGCGGGCCGACCACCCTGGATTGACCCAGGTTCGAACGCACAGCGCCCACCGCTACGGACGATCAGGGCGGCAGCGCCAGCCACTGCAGCCAGCGGCCGTGCGGATGCGACCAGGCCAGCGCCTGCTGCTGCAGCGCGCCACCGGCATCGGCCCATTGCAGGGTCCACAGGCTGCTTGATCCCGGCTGGTAGTCCTGCGGCAACGGCGGCTGGGCCAAGGCTGGCGGCCGCAGAGCCAGGGCCTCGGCGCTGAGCCACAGCAAACCATGCCGGCGCATCAAGCCGGCCACGCGCTCGCGGTGCAGAGCCAGCGTCGGCGCGTCGAAATAGGCCAGCACCCAGGAGTTGAGCAACACTGGCTGGACGCCTGCCGGCAACTCAGCCAGCCACTGCTCGAGCACGGCCAGGCCATCCGCCGCCTGGCGCAGTGGATACGCGGCTTTGCGCGCCAAGCTCACGGCCTGCGCCAACCGCTCGGCGCGCACGCGGTCATGCGGCCACAGGCAGGCCTGCAACCAGCGCACCGCCGCCGGGTCCTGCACATCGACTGGCGCCAGATCCACGCCCTGGCGCGCCACGAGGCGCCAGGGTGCTGCCCTGGGCGCTGGCGCATCGCCGCGCCACTCGCACGCGATCAAAAGGGGTGCAGGCGTTGGCGCGCCGTGCTGGAAGACGCCGTAGTCATAACGATATTCCTCCACACCCAGGTTCAAGCCTGCGCTGCAGCCGAAGTCGAACAGCGCCAGACGGTCGGCGTCGCGCCAGCGGGCGATGTGATTCAGCGCCGGCCAAAGCACGACACAGCGCCCGACCTCATTGGTCTGGGTGGCGCGCCCGCGCAGATGCGCGATCAGCGCTGGCTGCTCCTGGCTCGCAAAGTCCAGCAGCAGGGCCGGCAACTCGGCATCCGGCGCGCGGCTGCCGCCGCAGCTGGGGTAGTAGCTCGCCAGCGCATGCGGCACACCCACCAGCAGCCGCTCATGCAGCGCCGCCAGCAGCAGATTGGGCCGCGCCTGCTGGCCGGGCGCATGCTGCATCAGCGCCAGCAGTTCAGGCGTGTCGGCGATGGCCCGGCAGATCGCCACGTAGAGCGGATCGTCGGTGCATTCCTGCTCGGCAAAGCGGCGGTACTGGGCGGCCCAGGTCCGCAGCGCTGCGCTGTCGGCCGCGCCCGGAAGGCTTGCGTGATTGATCTGCATGGCGCCAGCCTAAGGGCGAAGCGCCGGGCAGAATGTCAGGCACACGACATTGACAGAGCGACGCGCATGGGCGACGACAGCAAAGCGGCCGAGCTGCAGCGGCTGCTGCAGGCCAATTTCGCGCAGCTGGCGCTCAAGCCCGCCGCGCTGCAGGCGCTGGCTGCGCTGGTGGCCCAGCGCTCGCTGCGACGCGGCGGCGTGCTGTTTGCCCAAGGCCAGCCGGTGCAGGCCTTCTATGCGGTGCAACGCGGCGAGATCGAGACCCGCTTCGGCGCGCCGGACGGCAGCGTGTCGGTGCTGGAGTATGTGCAGCCGCCGAGCTTCTTCGGCCTCTCGGCCTTCGCCGCCGGCCTGCCTTCGCGCTACGAGGCGCTGGCCAGCAAGGCCAGCCGGCTGTGGGTGTTCGGCCCCGAGGCCTATCGCTACCTGATGGACGAGGTGCCGGGCTTCGCCCGCGCTATGCTGGCCGAGTTGTCACGGCGTTATGACGGCACCTTGCATCTGCTGGAGGCCTCGCGCCACAGCGGCGCGGCCGAGCGCATGCAGCTGGCGCTCGCCCAGTTGCGCCGCGAGCGTGCCGAGGGCGAGCCGGATGCAGAGGGGTGGCTGGCCCTGGCCGCCACGCAGGCGGAACTGGCGGCGCTGGCCAATGTCTCGCGCCAGACCATCAACCAGCTGCTGCGCCAGGCGGTGGGCGAAGGCCGCCTGCGGCATAGCTACGGGCGGCTGTGGGTGCGCGCCTGAGAGGTGCTGCGGATGGATCAGGCCTTGAGCGCCGCCTCGATGTCCTTGCGCAGCTTCTCGGGCGCATCGGTCGGCGCGTAGCGCTTGAGCACCTGGCCGTCGCGGCCCACCAGGAACTTGCTGAAGTTCCACTTGATGCCCTCGGTGCCGAGGAAGCCCGACTTTTCGGACTTGAGCCACTGCCACAGCGGGTGCGCCTCGGCACCGTTGACCTTGACCTTGGCCATCATCGGGAAGCTGACGCCGTAGTTCATCTCGCAGAAGGAGGCGATCTCCTCGTTGCTGCCCGGGTCCTGGCCGCCGAATTCGTTGCTGGGGAAGCCGATCACCACCAGGCCCTGCTCGCGGTAGTCCTGCCAGAGCTGCTCCAGGCCCTTGAACTGCGGCGTGAAGCCGCAGGCGCTGGCGGTGTTGACGATCAGCATGACCTTGCCACGCTGTGCCGCCAGATCAGCGGGCTTGCCGTCGATGGAGATGGCGCTGAAATCGTAGATGCTTTGGCTCATGGTGTCCGTCCTTGTCAGGCGCCGGATGCTAGCTCAATGGCCGCTCGGACGTCGCTCAAGGGTTGCCAGCAACGCGGCAGCCAGAATGCACAGGCCACCGATGGCGGTCTTGCCGTCCAGGCTGCCACCGCCCAGCCACAGCGCCGAGATCGCCGCGGCCGGCACCTCGATCAGCATGATCACCGCAGTCACATTGGCCGGCAGACGCGCTGCCCCATATTGCAGGGACAGATTGGAGAGGAAGAACAGCAGTGCCACAGCAGCCACCGGAATGGCCCAGAGCCAGCCCGGCAGGCTGGGCCAGGCACTCAGGCCGCTGGACGACAGCGCTAGCGCAGCCAGGCCAGCCACGATGGCGCCGCCGCTGAACATGGCCAGCGCCCGGGCGCGTGCATCGCGCGCGGCCTCGCGCCGCAGCATCACGTTGTTGAGCGCAAAGGCAAACCCGCCCGCCACGCCCAGCCAGTCCGGCAGGCTGCTCGGCAGCGGCACGCCGCCGCCTTCGGGCCACAGCACGGTGGCCGCCCCGGCCAGCGCCAAGGCCATGCGCCCCAGGGCCAGCGCGGTGAGCTGCTCGCCCAGAATCAGCCGGGCCAGCAGCACCGCCCACAGCGGCATCAGATAGAACAGCAGCACCACCCGCACCACATCACCGGTGGCCACGCCCCAGTTGAAGCAGGTGTTGCTGGTGCCGGCCGCCAGCATCACCACCCACAGCGCAGGGCTGCGGCGCAGCTCGGCCAGCGCGCCGCGCGAGCTCACGGCGATCACCAGCAAGGACAGGCTGTACAGCAGTGCCGTGGTCCACAAGGGGTGCAGGCCCGCGGCATGAAACTGCCGGAACGGCCACCAGGACAGTCCCCAGACCAGGGCGTTGAAGGCAAGCGCGAGATAGGCCATGGGCTGCGGCAGCGCCCTGGCACGGCCGGCGGGCGCGTAAAAAGACCGGCCAAACAGGCCTGCAAGAGGGATCGATGGGGGTGGTTGGCCGGCCGCAACAAGGTGTCAGAAACTGACGCGGACCTGTGACATTGCCGGCTCACAATGCCCAGGGTTTATAGCATGGCGAAACGGCCGGACTTGGCATTCCAATCGGCCTGCCGCGCGCTGCTGGACTGCAGCAGTCTTGATCGAACCACGCATCACCGATGGGGGCTCTCTCTTGAATCACTTGGTCTGCTACACGCCGCAAGACTTGCAGTCAGCCTCGGCGCCTTCCCTGGAGACCTACCGCTGGCGCCTGCTGGCACAAGGCGATTCGTGGTTCTCCACCGCCGCGGCTAAGCTCAGTGCACACGCCAACCTGCTGCAGGAACTGGTGTTCGCGCAGCCCGTCATGGCGGTCAACTGCGCCGGCCAGGGCGACGCGCTGGAGCATATGGTCGACCTGGAAGCCGCGCCAGATTTCGTCAGGCTGCTCAGCGCTGACGACGCCCCAGTCTGGGACGGTGTGCTGCTGTCGGTCGGCGGCAACGACCTGATCGACGCTGCCAAGGTGCCTGCCCATCCGCCCGCGCCCAATCAGCAAGACCTGACCCCGCTGCACCTGCGCCTGCTGCGCCACCAGACTGAATGGGGGCCGCCCTCCGCCGGTGTGGCGCGCTACTTCTCGGAGCCAGGCTGGCAGACCTATGCCGCCTATCTGCGCAGCAACATCAGCCATCTGCTGAGCCTGCGCGACCAGGGGCCTTCACGCGGCAAGCCGGTCTTCATGCACTGCTATGCGGTGCCGATGCCGCGCCCGGCCGGCGCACCGGAATCCGGCCCCTGGCTGTATCCGGCCTTCAAGGCCTATGCGATTCCCGCCGCCGACTGGGCCGCCGTCAGCCGGCTGATGGTGGTGCACCTGGCCCAGTTGCTGAAGAGCCTGGCGGCCGACCCGGTCAACTTCCCCGGCCTGAAGGTGTTCGACTCAACCGCCGTGCCACTGGCGCTGGCCACACCCGGCAGTACCGGCATCAGTGGCGACTGGCACAACGAAATCCACCTCAACCACAGCGGCTCGCTGAAGATCGGCCGGGCCTGGAGCGAGCATATCGAGGCGGTGCTGCGCGGCCCGGTGCCCGGCGCCGGCAAGAAGAAGAACTGAGGCCGGACCGAGCACAGTGCAGACGCACTGTGCGACGCCTGCCGAAGGACGCTGCGCCTGCAAGCGCAGCGGCTGAGGCCGGACCGAGCACAGTGCCAAGGCCAGCGGCCTTGGCCTTCACCAGCCGCCTCAGTGGTGGTCGGAGCGCGCCAGTTTCAGCAGGCGCCCCAACTCTTCGGGGTGCCGCACGCAGTTATTGCGGTGCCAGCGCTGGATCAGCCACATCGTGCCCGCCACCACCACGCCGAAGATGCTGATCGCGCCAAAGGCCGACATGCCGAACTTGGTCAGGCCGGCGTAGAGCGCGCCCAAGCCCAGGATGCAGGCCTGCTCGTTGAAGTTCTGCACGGCGATGGAGCGGCCCGCGCCCATCAGGTTGTGACCGCGGTGCTGCAGCAGTGCATTCATCGGCACCACCAGGAAGCCGCCGATGGCCCCCAGCATGATCAGGAAGGGCGCGGCGACCCAGACATTGCTGATCACGTTCATCAGGATCACCAACAGGCCCATCGCGATGCCCAGCGGGATCACGCTGGTGGCTTTGTCCAGCCGCATGTACATCGAGGCCACCACCGCGCCGACCGCGGTGCCGATGGCCACCACGCCGACCAGGCTGGAGGCCTGGGTGGTGCCATAGCCCAGCGCCGCAGCGGCCCAGGCCAGCACGATGTAGCGCAGATTGCCCGAAACACCCCAGAACAGCGTGGTGGTGGCCAGCGAGATCTGGCCCAGCTTGTCCTGCCACAGGCGCGAATTGCAGGACATGAAATCGCGCACCAGGCCGACCACGCCGCCGTCCAGCGGCTGCAGCGCCGCATCGGTGCGCGGAATGCGCAGATTGAACAGCGCCGCCACCACATACAAGCCGACCAGGCTGGCGATCGCCGCCTCGGGTGCGGTATCGATGCCGGTGTCGATCATCGGCAGGTCCAGGCCCAGCAGGAAGGGCGCGACATGCGCACCCACCAGCTGTCCGCCCAAGAGCACGCCCAGAATGATGGAACCAATGGTCAGGCCTTCGATCCAGCCATTCGCCTTGACCAGCTGCGAAGGCGGCAGCAGCTCGGTGAGGATGCCGTACTTGGCCGGCGAGTAGGCCGCGGCGCCGAGGCCGACGATGGCATAGGCCAGCAAGGGATGGCTGCCGAACAGCATCAGCAGGCAGCCCACCACCTTGATGCTGTTGGAGACGAACATCACCCGCCCTTTGGGCACCGCATCCGCGAAGGCGCCGACGAAGGGCGCGAGCAGCACATAGAACAGCGCGAACATCGGCACCAGGGCGGCGCGCTGCCATTCCGGTTCACCCGAGGTGCGCAGCAATTCGACCGCAGCGACGAACAGCGCGTTATCAGCCAGCGAGCTGAAGAACTGCGCCGCCATGATGGTGTAGAAACCTTTTTTCATCTGCCCTGCGGGGTACTGCGGCTCATCGGCGGCGGGTTGGCGGAAAAGGATCAGGACCGGCGCCCGGAGCGGGCACGAGCTGCGGCGGGTTTATAGCATGCAGTGCTTTCATGGCCGCCCGCGCCTGGGGCGGATGACACAATCCATGCCATGCCACGTCCGATTGAAGCCCTGATCCACACCACTGCCCTGGCCCACAACCTGGCGCGCGCGCGCGAAAGTGCCCCGGACGCCAAGGTCTGGGCCGTCGTCAAGGCCGACGCCTACGGCCATGGCATCGAGCGCGCCTTTGAAGGCCTGCGTGCCGCCGACGGCTTCGCGCTGCTGGACCTGGACGAGGCGCAGCGCCTGCGCAAGCTCGACTGGCGCGGCCCTATCCTGCTGCTGGAAGGCTGCTTCGAGGCTCGTGATCTGGAACTCTGCTCACGCCTCAAGCTCTGGCATGCGGTGCACTGCGAGCAGCAGATCGACTGGCTGGCGATGCACAAGACGCACGAGCCGCACCGTGTCTTTCTGAAGCTCAACAGCGGCATGAACCGCCTGGGCTTTGCGCCGGCTGCCTTCCGCGGCGCCTGGAACCGCCTCAACGCCCTGCCCCAGGTGGACGAGATTTCGCTGATGACGCATTTCTCCGACGCCGACGCGCAGCGCTTCGGCCAGGACGGCATCGCCCATCAGCTGGCGCTGTTCGACGAGCTCACCGCCGACCTGCCCGGCGAGCGCAGCCTGGCCAACAGCGCCGCCACGCTGCGCCATGCGACCCGCGTGCGCAGCGACTGGGTGCGCGCCGGCATCATGAGCTACGGCGGCGTGCCCGACTTCCCTGAACACGACGACGCCCACTGGGATCTGCGCCCGGCGATGACGCTGCGCTCCAGGATCATCGCCACGCAGAACCTGCAGCCGGGCGACACCGTCGGCTATGGCTCCAGCTTTACCGCCGACAAGCCGATGCGCATCGGCATCGTCGCCTGCGGCTATGCCGACGGCTATCCGCGCCACGCCCCCACCGGCACGCCGGTGCTGGTGGACGGCCTGGCGACCACGACGGTGGGCCGCGTCTCGATGGACATGCTGAGCGTCGACCTGACCGATCTGCCCGAGGTCCGCTTCGGCAGCGAAGTGACGCTGTGGGGCCAGGGGCCGCGCGGCCGCCATCTGCCCATCGACGCGGTGGCGCGCTCGGCCGGCACCATCGGCTATGAGCTGATGTGCGCGCTGGCGCGGCGCGTGCCGGTCAGCACGGTCGACTGATCACACACGGAAAACCAGAGCACGCCATGGACCTGCCCGCCCACCAGCTCAGCATGACGGTGCTGATGACGCCCGACATGGCCAACTTCTCCGGCAATGTGCACGGCGGCACCATACTGAAGCTGCTCGACCAGGCCGCCTATGCCTGCGCCAGCCGCTATGCCGGGCGCTATGTGGTGACGCTGTCGGTCGACCAGGTGATGTTCCGCCAGCCCATCCATGTGGGCGAGCTGGTCAGCTTGCTGGCCTCGGTCAACTTCACCGGCAGCAGCTCGATGGAGATCGGCATCAAGGTGGTGGCCGAGAACATCCGCAGCCAAGTCGTGCGGCATGCCAACAGCTGCTTCTTCACCATGGTGGCGGTGGACGACGCCGGCAAGCCTGTGGCCGTGCCGCCGCTCAAGCCCGCCACGCCCGACGAGCAGCGCCGCTGGGCGGCCGCCAAGGTGCGGCGCGAGCTGCGCCAGGAGCTGGAGCAGCGCCACCGCCAGCTGCGCGCGCCCGAAGCCGCGTCGCCGTCGTCATCCTGATGCGGCTGGACTGGCTGCCCAGCGAGGCGGAGCTGGACTTCAGCTTCGTGCGCGCCCAGGGTGCCGGCGGCCAGAACGTCAACAAGGTCTCGACCGCCGCGCATCTGCGCTTCGACATCCGTGCGTCCAGCCTGCCCGAGGTGATCCAGCAGCGCCTGCTGCAGCTCTCCGACCAGCGCATCAGCAGCGATGGCGTTGTCGTCATCAAGGCCCAGGAGCACCGAAGCCAGGAGCGCAACCGCGCCGACGCCATCGCGCGCCTGGTCGAGCTGGTGCAGAGCGTGGCCCACACGCCCAAACCCCGCAAGGCGACCAAGCCGACCTATGGCTCGCAGCAGCGCCGCTTGCAAGGCAAGTCGCTGCGCAGCGGCGTCAAGGCCGGGCGGGGGCGGGTGCGCTCGGGCGAGTAGCGACAAACAGGCTGATCAGGCTCAGGCCCATGCCGCTGAGCGACAGCGCTGTGGGCTGCCAGCCCTCGAACAGCGCCGAGATCAGCAGCGCGATGACCGGGATCACCACACCGGTGAGCGCCGCACGCGCCGCGCCTTGCGCCTGGGCCAGCTTGAAATACAGCACGAAGGCCACCACCGAGCCGAACACCGACAGGTAGAGCAGCGAGAGCAGATAGCTGGGCCGCGCGTCGAAGTGCAGCCCGGCGCCGCTGGCGAGCGAGGCCAGCGTGAGGAAGAGCGCGCCATAGCCCATGCTCCAGGCCAGCACTGGCACCAGTGCAAGATTGCGCCGGGTCAGCGTCAAAGTCAGCACATTGCCGATGCAGGCGCACAGCACCGCCAGCAGGCCCAAGCCCAGGCCCAGCAGCGCGTTCGGCCGCGCGCCGGTGGCGGCGATCTCGGGCCAGAAGATCATCGCCACGCCGGCCACCGCGCCGGCCGAGGCCAGCAGAAAGCGCCGCGTCACCGACTGGCCGAAGAACAGCCGGCCCGACAGCGCATTGCCGAACACCATCAGCGAGAAGAGCACAGCCACCAGGCCGCTGGGAATGTGACGCTCGGCCTCGTAGACCGACCAGTAGTTGCCGCTGTACTGCACGATGCCGGTGGCCAGCATCAGCACATGGGCCGAGCGCGGCAGCGCCAGCAGCGCCTCGCCGCGCCAGCGCGCCAGGGCGGCCAGCATCAAGGCCGCCAGCGCAAAACGCCAGGCCACCGAATTGAGCACCGGCACCGCGCTGTCGAGCTGGTAGAGGATGACGTGCCAGGTGCTGGCCCAGATCAGAGTGGGCAGCCAGAACAGCCAGCGTTGTTGGGAAGCAGAAGGCATCAAAGAATCGGGCCGCCCGCAGGCGGCCCGCCTATCAGTAAAGACAGCGGGCTCAGGCCGCGCGCTTGAACGTGGCCAGCAGCAGGCCGGCGGCGACAAACAGCGAGCCGAAGCTGCGGTTCAGCAGGCGGATCTGGCGCTCGGAGCGCAGCGCGCTCAGCACGCGCGCGGCCAGCGCGGTGTAGCCAGCCATCACCACCAGATCGGTGAAGCACAGCGTGGCGCCGATCACCAGGTATTGCGTCAGCAGGCTCTGCTTGAGGTCCAGAAACTGCGGCACCACGGCCAGGATGAAGACCGTGCCCTTGGGATTCAGCGCATTGATCACCCAGCCGCGCAACACCAGCTGGCGCCGCGTCACCACGCTGGCATCCAGATTGGAGGCCACCATGGGCTTGGCCGGCGCGCGCCACTGCTGCACGCCCAGCCACACCAGATAGGCCACGCCGGCCCACTTGATGATTGCAAAGCCCAGCGAAGAGGTGGCGATCAGCGCGCCCAGGCCCAGGCCGACCAGCAGGATCTGGGTCAGGATGCCCAGCACCAGGCCGAAGGTGGTGAAGTAGCCGCGGCGGAAGCCGTGGTTCAGGCCCGAGCTCATCGCCGCGATGGCGCCAGCGCCGGGTGAGAGGCTGATGGCCCAGGACGCCGCGAAGAACGCCAGCCAGACAGAGAATTCCATGAGATATGCACTCCAGGCGCCCGCCCGACAGCGGCGGCGCGAGCGGGGGTTGTAGCACGCCCATGCCCGGACAGGCGCACGCCGGCATTACAGTCGTGCGCAAGGCGCAGCCCACGATGCGCCAGCCAGGGAGCCTTCAGCCATGAACCCATCCACTCCGTCCGCGCTGGCGCGCCGCGAGCGTACCTTCGTCGAACAGACCCGCGCCCGTCTGAAGCAGCAGCGCTGGCTGCGCCTGCATGTCTCGCTGATCGCCTTGCTGACGCTGGCTGGCCTGATGGGCACCGGCCTGCTGCTGCGCCTAGCCGGCATCGAGTCGCTGGCGCTGCGCTATGCAATGGCGCTGCCGCTGGCCTATCTGATCTACCTGGGCCTGCTGCGCCTGTGGGCCGGCTATTTGCTGAGCAATGAAGACGCCGGCCCTGATGCCGCGGATGCGCTGGATCTGCTGCCGGATCTGCCGCTGCCGCGCGGCGGAGGCAGCAGCGCCCCATTGCCGCGCTTCGAGGCCGGCGGTGGCGGCGACTTCGGCGGCGGCGGCGCCACCGCCAGCTTTGCCGATGCCGGCGAAGGCGCAGGCGAGATCGCCACCGAAGTAGCCAGCCACACGCTGAAGATCGGCGCCAAGGCGCTGGACGGCGCCGACGAAGGCGCGGTGGTGATCGTGCCGCTGCTGGTGGTGCTGGCCATCGGCGCGCTAATGATGACAATGCTGGGCCTGGGCGTGTTCGCCTTGTTCGGCGTGGATGTGCTGATGGCGGTGGTGCTGGAGGTGGCGCTGGCCGGCCTGGCCGGCGGCTTTGCCTGGCGCCGCCGCCGCGAAGGCTGGCTCAGGCACGCCTTCAGCCACACCTGGAAGGCCGCGCTGGCGATGCTGCTGTGCGGTGTGCTGCTGGGCGCAACACTGGACCACTGGGTGCCGCAGGCGCAGTCGCTGCCGCATGCGCTGAAGCTGCTGCGTGGCGGCTGATGCCGCAGGGCCGCTGACCGGCCTGCGCCCCCGGGCAAGACCCGAGCCCGCGACGGCGGCGCCTCCCTACACTGCGCCCACCGCTGCTGCCCGGAGTCAGCCCTCATGACCGCTGCTGTTGTCCATGCCCTGTGCACCCGCACCCTGCGCCGCCTGAGCGGCACCCTGCTGGCTGCTGCGCTGCTGGCCCTGCCCACGGCCCAGGCCCAGACCCTGCGCATCGCCAGCGCCTTCGACCCGCAGACGATGGACCCGCATGCGCTGGCCCTGCTGTATCACACGCGGGTGGCGTTCCAGGTCTATGAATCCCTGGTGGGCCGCGACGAGAAGTACCAGCTGGAGCCCGCACTGGCCACCGCCTGGCAGATGAACAGCCCCACCAGCTGGCGTTTCACGCTGCGCCAGGGCGTCAAGTTCCATGACGGCAGCCCCTTCACCGCCGACGATGCGGTGTTCTCGCTGGAGCGCACGCTGGCCCCGCCCTCGCAACGCGCCTTCCAGCTCAAGGGCGTGAAGGCGGTCAAGAAGATCGATGAACGCACGATCGAAATCCAGCTGGAAGCGCCCGATGCGGTGCTGCCCGAGAAGCTGCCCTTCATCGGCATGATGAGCAAGGCCTGGAGCGAGCGCCATGGCGTGATGCGCGCGCAGGACTTCAACGGCAAGCAGGAAACCTACACCGTGCGCAATGCCATGGGCACCGGCCCGTTCCGGCTGGACAGCTACCAGCCCGACGTGGCGCTGCAGCTCAAGCGCCATGCCAGCTGGTGGGGCTGGGCCGATGCCAAGCGCCACGGCAATCTGCAAGAGGTGCGCTTCGTGCCGATCAAGAGCGATGCGACCCGTCTGGCCGCGCTGGCCTCGGGCGAGGTGGACCTGGTGCTGGACCCGCCCTTCCAGGATGTCAACCGGCTCAAGGCCGACCCGCGCATCACGCTGCTGCAGATGCCCGACATCGGCCAGCAATACCTGACCTTCGACCACGCGCGCGAGGAGCTGGAGTTCAGCGATGTGAAGGGCAAGAACCCCTTCAAGGACCTGCGCGTGCGCCGCGCCGTCTATCACGCCATCAATATGCCGCTGATCATCGACAAGGTGCTGCGCGGCCAGGGCACGCCCACCGGCGCCTTCCTGTCGACCCTGGTGGACGGCAGCCCGGCCGAGCTGGACCGGCGCCTGCCCTACGACCCGGCCAGGGCGCGCGCGCTGCTGGCCGAGGCCGGTTATCCGAACGGCTTCAGCGTGACGCTGGACTGCGTCAACGTGGCCTGGCGCGAGAACACCTGCCAGGCCATGAGCGCCATGCTGACCCAGGTCGGCATCAAGACCACGCTGCGCAGCAGCCCCACCAACCAGTTCTTCCCCAAGCTCAGCCAGGGCACGGCCAGCTTTGTCGAGTACGGCTGGACGCCCATACCCGACGCCTGGGCTTCACTGAACGCGCTGCTGCGCAGCCATGACCGCAGCGGCCTGGGCACCTTCAACGCCGGGCGCTACAGCAACCCGAAGCTGGACGTGCTGATCGACCAGATCCGCACCGAGCCCGACCTGACCCGCCGCCGCGCGATGGTCAGCACCGTGCTACGCCTGGCTGCCGAGGACCTGCCCTACATCCCGCTGTACCGCCGCACACTGAACTGGGCGATGAGCAAAAAAGTTAGCGCGGTGCAATGGCCCAGTGACTCGATCGAGCTGCGCTGGGTGCGCATGCAAGAGGCACGGCCAGCGCGCTGAGCAGGGCCGGGCGCCGGCCGCTACAGCTGGCGCGGCCTCATCAGGGCCGCCGGGCGGCCTGGAAGCGCTCCGCAATGGCCTTGGACAAGGCGGCCGCCTTGGCCTCATCCTCCGCAGAAAACCCCGGATGCTTGTGCAGCAGCTGCTCGTGCGCCGTCAGCGTGCGCCAGCGCACGCCTTCGCTGTCCCATCCAAACGGCGGCGCTGACACACGCCCTGCGCGGCGGTCCAGTTCTGCCACAGCGATTTGGTGGGCGCGCCACTGCACCGCATCGGCGTAGAGCCGCTCACCGGCAAACAGCGCAACCGCATCCAGCGCTTGTCGATCCCCCAAACCCACCGCGGCCATCAGCAGCTCATCCGCCAGCTTTTCCTTGTTGGGCGACCGCACCGTCATGGCGCACACCTCAATCACATGGACGCAGTCGTAGAATCCAGCGGCGCCGCCGGGAGCCTGGGCGCGCGCGGCACGCTCCAGCAGCGCGCCCTCCAAGGCCCGGTCTTGCACCGTCAGACTCTGGCAGCGCTGCAGGAAGCCGGCGAGAACATCCGACCCAACAGGCGCCTGCTGATGGAGGCGGCCGGCACTGGCCTCGAAACCGCGGCACATGTGGAGGGTGATTGCAGCGTACTTGGCCTCGCTTGGATCCCCCTGCTCCCAGACCTCGCGAAGGTGAGGCCCGAAACCCTCGGTGCCCACCATCCGGCGACCCATGGGCCATGTTTCCAGCGGCCCGCTTCGCACCGCCTGAGCCGGGCTTGCAGCCGGGTCCGGCGGTGCCGGGCTCGCCTCGCGCGCCACGGAGGCCCGTGCTGAGGTGTCGACTTCATGCCCGGCTGCCTGGCTGGCAGCCGCCGCTGCTGGTGGCAGACCGGACGAGCGCGCGGCCAGCCCTGGCGGCATCGGGTGTTCAAGCGTGCTGCGCCAGGCAAGGACCCCCGCTGCGATGAGCAGCAGGGCAGCGGCAGCGGTCTGCATCGAACGCTTCACGAGCTCAAGGCCGCTTGGCAGGCGGGAAGCGGTCAACAATGGCCTTGGACAAGGCGGCTGCCTTGGCTTCATCGTCCGCAGAAAACCCCGGGTGCTTCTGCAGCAGCCGTTCGTGCGCCGTCAGCGTGCGCCAGCGCACGCCTTCATGTTCGCCCTGCAGCGGCGGGCTGGGCGCACGTCCTGCACGGCGGTCCAGTTCAGCAATGGCGATCTGATGAGCCCGCCACTGAACAGGATCATCAAACAGCGGCTGTTGCGACGCGAAGTCTGCCAGCCTGAGTGCTTCGATATCGCCATCGGCGATGGCGATCTGCACCAAGCCTTTCGATTGCTCCAGCCTCTCCGCGGTAGCCGGGCCGGACATTCCGCACCGAAACAAGGGATTGCTCAAGCACCGCCAATTCCAAGCAGCGGCAGAGGGCTGCTTGCCCTGCGCTGCGCGCACCCACAGCGCCTGCTCCAGCATCCGAAGCTCTTCGGTGACCGTCTGGCAGCGACGCGCTGTTTTTTCCATGAACTCAATCCATGCGACCTTGTCCTGGGCACTAACGCCACTGGTCTTGCTGGTCTCCAGCGCGTAGGAATGCTTCACTGCATCGCCACTTGACTGGCAAGTCCGCAGCATTTCAGCAGCCTTCGCAGCTTCCTTGGCGCCCCCCTCCCGCCAAGCGCGTTCAATATGCGGCCCATAGCCCTCGGAGCCGATCGTGACGACTTCGCCCCGCGTGGATTCCAATTCATCGTTGCTCGGCGGCAATGGCCGGGCAGACGAACCGCCCGCAGCGACTGGCCCGGCCTTCTCAGCTTCAGGCGAATCCCGCCCCGCTGCAGCATCGACGTTAGGCAAGCCGCGATCCAAGGGCGCCGCTGGTGCCTGACCCGCCACCCCGAGACCCGATACCTCGACCTTGAGCCCGTCGAAGAGCCAGAGCATGCCGATGAGCGCGAGGAACAACCCCGCCCCTTGCGCCACTTTTCGAACGGCTTGCATGGGCATCACGGCCGGATTCGGGCCAAGCAGCTTCCGTAAGCTGAGGCGCATTGGTTCAAGCCGGAATTCTTCACCGCCGTTGCGCCAGAAACACACATTGACTCAATAGGGGCTGGCGCGGGGAGCGTAAACGTAGTCGAAGCGGAGGGTACCCCGACTGTGATACTCACCTGGGCACAGTTCGAGACTGCACCGCTGTTCTGCCCATCGACAACTCCCCGACAGACCGCGGCCTCCTGCTCGCACTCTGCCCTCTGACGCTCTCGCGCCTCCCGCAGGCGACGGAGTGTTTCCTCCAAGCGCTGGTTCATGTTCATCTGAAAAGCCTGAAGGATTCCTTGTTCAACATTTCTGAGCAGGAAAGATCCGAAGCTGAGCCTAGTCATTCAAGGTGACAGTCCCAGGCGCGCAACTTCACCGTCAGCTTATCCATTCGAGCTCCGCGCAACCACCCCGCTGAGGAAGGAAGGGTTGCCCCTGGGTGGCAGCTGTCCCGTGACGCCACCCCGTTCCTCGGCGCGTTGCTCCTTCGCTATCAAGAAGCCTCTTGAGCGAAGAATCTGCCGGACCAGGCTTCAGCTCAAGGCCGCTTGGCAGGCAGGAACCGGTCAACGATTCCCTTGGCCAAGGCGGAGGCCTTGCTTTCATCCGCCTCCGAGAATCCTGGATTGAGGCGCAGGAGGTACTCCTTGGCCGTGGGCAGTCGCCAACTCACGCCATCATTCACGCCCTGCAGCTGTGGGTCAGGCACACGTCCGGCGCGACGGTCCAGCTCAGCAACGGCGATCTGGTGGGCGCGCCACTGCACCGCGTCGACGAACAAGCTCTTGCCAGCGTGCGATGCCACCATGTTCAAGGCATGCCGGTCACCGAATTCCAGCGCCTGCAGCAGCAATTCTTTGGCTTGCGCTCGCTGCTGCGGCGTGGGCGGCTCCTGCTTGCCGCACTTGCTCTCGTCCGACTGGACGCAGTACCACAGTGAGGACGCTGCCCCTGACTGCCGGTCCCTGGCCGCGCGCTCCCACAACTGGGTTTCAAGCCGACGCAGCTCATCAGTCAAGGTTTGGCAGCGCCGACTGTCAGCCAGCTTTGACTCCAAGTACCCCCGCCAGTGCGGCTGTGAAGAATCAGACTCCCGATAGAGGGAATCAACCGAGCTCTCGATGTGGCCACAGGCCCGCACCATCGTCGCAGCCTGCAGGGCCTCTTTGCCTCCGCCTTCGCTCCACGCACGTTCGATGTGAGGCCCAACGCCTTCAGCTCCGATGCCATCCTTCCCCAGACTGGTCAGCGAAGAAAGCCATGCGGTGAGTTCCGCCTGTTCCGCAGCTGAGACAGGGCGTGCCGCGGGCGACTTGCCTTGCACCGAGTGGGTCTCAACCGTGCTCGGCGCCTTCAGCGGCATAGGCGAGGAGCCCCCCGCTGGCACAACGCCTGCCAACACGACGCGCTCCGCACCAGAAGCGGTCGGCGCTCGAATCTCGTCAGCGCTGAGAAGCTCAACCGCCACTTTGGCGATCACTGTCGCCGCGAGCAGCAAGGCCAGGCCCAGGTAGGTCGCACCGCGAAAGGTATTCTTCATTCTCATGAGGTCGCAAATTCCCGTCGGCACGTCGCTGGCAGCGCAGGCGCGCAACGGCTCAGTCAGCTTATCCAACTGACTTGCGCGCAACCACCCCGCTGAGGAAGGAAGGGTTACCCCTGGGCGCCCACAGCCCAGGTAGCACTTTGCTGAATCGTCTTCCAGAGCCCGTATCAACCGAAGCCCCGCTTGAACGTGCCGCAGCTCACGGCCGCTTGGCAGGCGGAAACCGGTCAACAATGGCTTTGGACAAGGCAGCCGCCCTGGCTTCATCGTCCGCAGAAAACCCCAGGTTCTTGTGCAGGAGAAACTCGTGCGCCGTCGCAGTGCGCATACGCATGCCGCCATACTCAAATTCGATCGACTGAGTCGGCTTGCGTCCTTCACGACGGTCGAGTTCTGCAACAGCCAATTGGTGAGCGCGCCATAGAACCGGATCAGCGAACAAGGCCTTGCCTGAGTGAGAGGCTGCTGTTTCCAAGGCTTTCCGGTCGCCGAAATCCAAGGCTTGCTGCATCAGAGTCACGGCCTGAGATTTGACTTCCGGTGCGACAGGATCGCCAAGGCTGCAAGGGTTCTTCGGATGAACCAAACAGGTCCAATTGCGTGCAGCCGCCGCAGCCTGCCGCCCCTGAGCTGCACGCGCCCACAGCGGCTGTTCCAGTTGTTGCATGGCTGCAGTGACCGTCTGGCAGCGGCGCGCTTCGGCCTCCATGAGCTCGACGAAGCCGCTCTTTCCGGAGCTATCCGGGAGGCTATAGGCTGCCTTCAGGGTGTTCGCACTGTTCCCGCAGGTGCTCAGCATTTCTGCCGCCTCCGCCGCCTGGCGCGCACCCCCGTCCCGCCAAGCGCGCTCAATATGAGGCCCATAGCCCTCGGAGCCGATCGTGAAGGCCTCTCCCGCCACGAATTCCGAGTCCCTAGCAGGGGCCGCATCGACCAGCGGGGCACTGGATTCGAGCGGCTTGCTCGCCTGCTGAGCCTCGGGCGAAGGTGCCCGCAGCACGGAGGGCGCCATGACCGGTTTTGCAGCGTCGCCCGGCGCCCTGAACCGTAGCTCCACGCCCGGGCGGAAGTAAGAAAGCAGCATGGCCCCGAACAGGACAAGGATCAGCACGGAGCTCACTGCCAGCCAAGAACGCAGACGCATACGCAAGAGAAGAATCAGGGGATTGAGTGAGGGAATGCTGGATTGACGTTAGCTCAAATCGCCTTCGTCGGGCCATCCCACCTTGGAGTGGCGCATCTGCATCGCTGAGCGCTGGCCGGCTCAGCTGCCGGTGTTCGCGCGGCCTCACAATTCGCCCCCATGGCCAAGGAAAAAACACTCTTCACCTGCAGCGAATGCGGCGGCACCAGCGCCAAGTGGCTGGGCAAATGCCCGGCCTGCGGCGCCTGGAACACGCTGATCGAAGGCCCGGCCGAGAGCGGCGGCGCGGGCAAGAACCGCTACCAGGCGCTGGCCAAGAGCCAGCCGGTGGCGACGCTCAGCGAGATCGAGGCGAGCGATTTCGAGCGCACACCCACCGGGTTGGAAGAGCTGGACCGCGTGCTCGGTGGCGGCATCGTCGCCGGTGGCGTGGTGCTGATCGGCGGTGACCCGGGCATCGGCAAATCGACGCTGCTGCTGCAGGCGGTGGATGCGCTGTCGCAAGGGCTGAAGGTCTTGTATGTCACCGGCGAGGAAAGCGGTGCGCAGGTGGCGATGCGGGCACGCCGGCTGGGACTGACAGGCAGCCAGGTGAGGGTGCTGGCCGAGATCAGCCTGGAGAAGATCCTCGCCACCATTGAAGCGGAGGCACCGGCCTTCTGCGTGATCGATTCGATCCAGACCGTCTACTCCGAACAGCTCAGCTCCGCGCCCGGCTCGGTGGCGCAGGTGCGTGAATGCGCGGCGCAGCTGACCCGAACCGCCAAGGCCACCGGCTGCGCGATGGTTCTGGTGGGCCATGTGACCAAGGAAGGCGCGATTGCCGGCCCGCGCGTGCTGGAGCACATCGTCGACACGGTGCTGTATTTCGAGGGCGACACCCACAGCAGCTTTCGGCTGGTGCGAGCGATCAAGAACCGCTTCGGCGCGGTCAACGAGATCGGCGTGTTCGCGATGACCGACAAGGGCTTGAAAGGCGTGGCCAACCCGAGCGCGATCTTTCTCTCCACCCACGGCGATCCGGTGCCGGGCTCTTGCGTGCTGGTGACGCTGGAAGGCACGCGGCCGCTGCTGGTGGAGCTGCAGGCGCTGGTGGATGCCGGCGGGCCGAGCCCGCGGCGCCTGTCGGTGGGCCTGGAGCGCGACCGCCTGGCCATGCTGCTGGCGGTGCTGCACCGCCATGCCGGCGTGCAGACCAATGATCAGGATGTATTCGTCAACGCTGTGGGCGGCGTGCGCATCAGCGAGCCGGCGGCTGACCTGGCAGTGATGCTGGCGATCCAGAGCTCGCTGCGCGGCAAGGCACTGCCCAAGGGCTTCATCGCCTTCGGCGAGGTGGGTCTGGCGGGCGAGGTGCGGCCCGCGCCGCGCGGGCAGGAGCGGCTGAAGGAAGCCGCCAAGCTGGGCTTCAGCGTGGCGGTGGTGCCCAAGGCCAATGTGCCGAAGAAGGCCATCGAAGGACTGACCGTGCATGCGGTCGAGCGCATCGAGGACGCCATCGCCCTGTTGCGCAGCCAGGGCTGAGCACAGCAGCCGGCAGGGCCGCTGGCAGGTCTTGTCACAGCGCCGTCACGGCGGGCGTTGACCATCGCGGGTTGCTTCAACTCTGCCGTACCGCGACCTCGCCATGCCTACCCAATCGACACGCCGCCCGATGCTCCCCCGCCCGCTGCACCTGCTCAGCGCCGCCCTGCTCGGCAGCGCAGCCCTGCTGAGCGCCTGTGGCGGCGGCGACGACGAGATTGAAGAAGCGACGCCGGTCAGCCTCAGCCTGGCCAAGATCGGCGGCTTCGACGGCGGCGCTGCGGGCGCGGCCGAGATCACAGCCTACGACGCCAGCAGCAAGCGCCTGTTCATCGTCAACGGCGCCAACGGCACGCTGGACGTGGTGGACCTGTCCGACCCGGCCCAGCCCAAGCGCATCAGCACGATCAACGTCTCAGCATTGGGCGGGGCAGTCAACAGCGTGGCGGTGCATGACGGCCTGGTGGCGGTGGCCATCGAGGCCCAGCCCAAGACCAGCCCCGGCACGGTGGCCTTCTACAACGCCGCCGACCTGCGCCTGCTGGGCAGCGTCAAGGTCGGCGCCCAGCCCGACATGCTGACCTTCACGCCCGACGGGAAGATGGTGCTGGTAGCCAATGAGGGCGAGCCCAACAGCTATGGCCAGGCCGACTCGGTCGATCCGGAAGGCTCGATCAGCATCATCACCGTCAACGGCGGCAACAACCCAACGGCGGTAACGGCCGACTTCAAGGCCTTCATCGGCCAGGAAGCCGCGCTGCGCGCCCAGGGCGTGCGCATCTTCGGCCCCGGCGCCAACGCCGCGCAGGATATGGAGCCCGAATACATCGCCATCAGCGACGACGGCAAGACGGCCTACGTGACGCTGCAGGAGAACAACGCCATCGCCATCGTCGACATCGCCGCGGCCAAGGTCACCGCCATCAAGGCCCTGGGCTTCAAGGACCACAGCCTGACCGGCATGGGCCTGGATGCCAGCGACGAGGATGGCGGCAACAACACCAACAGCGGCACGCCGGCGATCAAGATTGCCAACTACCCGGTCAAGGGCATGTACCAGCCGGATGCGATTGCGCAGTTCAGCGTCAATGGCAAGCGCTACCTGATCACCGCCAACGAGGGCGAGGCGCGCGCCGACTGGCCCGGCTACAGCGATGAGACGCGCGTGCGCAGCCATTGCAGCGCCGGCCTGGACCCCAGCGTGTTCCCGGACGCCGCGAACCTGATCCTGGACTCCAACCTGGGCCGCCTGCGCATCACCGCCAA
>NZ_JBILQK010000121.1:0-8772 GCF_044373315.1 Roseateles sp.
ACGAAGCGGTTGAAGCCGATGCTGTGCTCCAGCAGTTCGTGGAAGGTGTCCAGCGGCAGGCCGGCCACCACGCTCTTGCGCAGGGCCTGGATGTTGTAGCGGTAGACCTCGCGCTTGAGCAGCGTGCCTTCACCGAACCAGCCGCCGGGCGGCACGCCGGTGAAGGTGATGGCCTGGCCCGAGGCGTCGTCGTTGCTCATCTTCAAGAGGCCGTCGACCACGCCAAACCAGAAGCTGGCGGGCTTGCCGATGCGGCACAGGCGTTCGCCGACTTCGGCATCGGCCAGTTGCAGCTCATCGATGGCGCGCTGGCGCTGGGGTGCGTCCAGCACCTGCAGCCAGGGAATCGCGTCCAGCTCTTCGCGGGTGGCGCGGCGTGCGCGCTGGCGCAGCGGTGGGTGGGTGCGTGGCCCAGCGGCGGGCGTCAAAGAGTCCATGCTGGAGTCTGGAGGCTCCAGCATGACGCGGGGCTTACGTCTGCGGGTTTTGCATGTCAGGGAAATCCAGCCCCCGTGCAGACCCTAGGAATGTCGTTGCAACGACAACATAGCGTCAAAGTGAGGCCTAGTATCCGCTCCAACAACACACAGACCCGTGCGTAGGTGAGGCCGTCAGGCCGAGCCCGCAGCGAGGGACAGGAGACAACGGTGGCCAAGACTTTCCCCAGGCTCTTGATCGAGCATGCGGCGCAGCGCCCTGATGCGCCGGCGCTGCGTGAAAAGGAATACGGCATCTGGCAGACGCTCAGCTGGGCGGAGCTGGCAGTGCTGGTGCGCGAGCTGGCGCATGGTCTGGCTGCGGCCGGCCTGCAGCGCGGCCAGCACATCGTGGTGGTGGGTGAGAACCGGCCGCGCCTGAGTGCCTGCATGCTGGCGGCGCAATCGCTGGGGGCCATTCCCGTGCCGCTGTACCAGGACGCGGTGGCAGCCGAGTTTGTCTTTCCGATCAACAACGCTGAGATCGCTTTCGCGGTGGTGGAAGATCAGGAGCAGGTCGACAAGATGCTGGAGCTGCGCGAGCAGTGCCCGCAGCTGGCCCACATCTGGTTCGATGACTCGCGCGGCTTGCGCAACTACAACGAGCCGGGCCTGGCCTCGCTGGACGATCTGCGCGCCCGCGGCCGCCAGCATGCCAATGCGCACCCGAACTTCTTCGACGCCCAGCTGGCCGCCGGCGAGCCTGACGATGTGGCGGCGATGTTCTTCACCTCGGGCACGACCGGAAACCCGAAGGGCGTGGTGCACACCCATGCCACGCTGATCGACCGCGCTGCCGCCGGTGCGCGCTTCGACAAGCTGACGAGCAACGAGGAAGTGCTGGCCTATCTGCCGCCGGCTTGGATCGGCCAGAACATATTCAGCTATGCGCAGTGGCTGGTCTGCGGCTATGTGGTGAACTGCCCCGAGTCGGTCAGCACCGTGAGCATCGATCTGAAGGAGATCGGCCCGACCTATTACTTCGCGCCGCCGCGCGTGTTCGAAGGCCTGCTGACCAGCGTGACCATCCGCATGGAAGACGCCAGCGCCATCAAGCGATGGCTGTTCGATCAGTGCATGCAGCTGGCCCGCCGCGTCGGCCCGCCGCTGATGGATGGCAAGCCGGTGGGCGCGCTGGACAAGCTCAAGTACGCGCTCGGCAACTTCCTGATCTACGGCCCGCTGCGCAACACGCTGGGCCTCTCCCGCGTGCGGGTGGCCTACACGGCGGGCGAGGCGATCGGGCCTGACCTGTTCACCTTCTATCGCTCGATCGGCATCAATCTGAAGCAGCTCTACGGCTCGACCGAGACGGCGGTGTTCGTCTGCCTGCAGCCCGACCATGAGGCGCGTGCCGACACGGTGGGCGTGCCGATCGATGGCGTGGAGATCAAGCTGGCCGAGAGTGGCGAGATCCTGGTCAAGTCGCCCGGGCTGCTGAAGGGCTACTACAAGAACCAAGCCGCCACCGACGAGGTGCTGACGCCCGAAGGCTGGTATCACACCGGCGATGCGGGCTTCATCGACGCGCACGGCCACCTGAAGATCATCGACCGCGCCAAGGATGTCGGCCGCCTGATGGGCGGGCCCAACGACGGCGCAATGTTCGCACCCAAGTATGTGGAGAACAAGCTCAAGTTCTTCCCGCACATCAAGGAAGCGGTGGCCTTTGGCGACAAGCGCGAGAAGGTTTGCGCCTTCGTCAACATCGACTTCGAGGCCGTGGGCAACTGGGCCGAGCGCCGCAACCTGCCTTATGCCGGCTACACCGATCTGGCGCAGAAGCCCGAGGTCTACGAGCTGATCCGCGACTGCGTGGAGAAGGTCAATGCTGACCTGGCGCAGGACGAGCTGCTGGCCGGCAGCCAGATCACCCGCTTCCTGGTGCTGCACAAGGAGCTGGATGCCGACGACGGCGAGCTGACGCGCACCCGAAAGGTCAGGCGCGGCGCCATCGCCGAGAAGTATGCGGTGCTGATCGATGCGCTGTATGGCGGCAAGACCTCGCAGTTCATCGAGACCGCGGTGAAGTTCGAGGACGGCCGCAGCGGCAAGGTGTCGGCCGATCTGAAGATCGGTGATGTGAAGACTTTCTCACCTGCCCGAAAGGCAGCATAAGCATGGCCGAGAAAAAGATTGGCGACGTCATCCTGGACGTCCAG
This sequence comes from Roseateles sp., assembly GCF_044373315.1. Classification (GTDB taxonomy): domain Bacteria; phylum Pseudomonadota; class Gammaproteobacteria; order Burkholderiales; family Burkholderiaceae_C; genus JACDQM01. The sequence continues at coordinate 2,639 of NZ_JBILQK010000121.1, forward strand.
AACATCAGCCTGCGATTCGGCGGCGTGAAGGCGCTGACCGACATCAGCTTCAACGTGCGCGAGCATGAAATCCGCGCCATCATCGGGCCGAACGGCGCGGGCAAGAGCTCGATGCTGAACTGCATCAACGGCGTCTACACGCCGCAGGAAGGCAAGATCACCTTCCGGGGCCAGACCTTCAGCCATATGAACTCGCGTCAGGTGGCCGAGATGGGTGTCGCGCGCACCTTCCAGAACCTGGCGTTGTTCAAGGGCATGAGCGTGATCGACAACATCATGACCGGCCGCAACCTGAAGATGAAGACCAACATCTTCCAGCAGGCGATCCGCTGGGGTGCGGCCGAGCGCGAGGAATGCGAGAACCGCGCCTTTGTCGAGCGCATCATCGACTTCCTCGAAATCCAGGCCTGGCGCAAGACGCCGGTGGGGCGCCTGCCCTACGGCCTGCAAAAGCGCGTGGACCTGGGCCGTGCGCTGGCGATGGAGCCGCAGGTGCTGCTGCTGGACGAGCCGATGGCCGGCATGAACGTGGAGGAGAAGCAGGACATGTGCCGCTTCATCCTGGACGTCAACGACGAGTTCGGCACCACCATCGTGCTGATCGAGCACGACATGGGCGTGGTGATGGACATCTCGGATCGCGTCGTGGTGCTGGACTACGGCAAGAAGATCGGTGACGGCATGCCTGACGAGGTGCGTGCCAACCCCGATGTGATCAACGCCTATCTGGGCACATCTCACTGAGGGCGGCGCGATGGGATTCTTTATAGAAACACTGATCGGCGGCCTGATGTCGGGCATGCTGTATTCGCTGGTGGCGCTGGGCTTCGTGCTGATCTTCAAGGCCTCGGGCGTCTTCAACTTCGCGCAGGGCGCGATGGTGCTGTTCGCGGCGCTGGCGATGGCGCGCTTCTCCGAGTGGTTCCCGGCGCTGCTGGGCTTCGACAGCAAGCTGCTGGCCAATCTGCTGGCCTTTGCCGCCGCGATGGTGGTGATGGTGATCGTTGCCTGGGCCATCGAGCGCCTGGTGTTGGGCAAGCTGGTGAACCAGGAGGGCATCACGCTGCTGATGGCGACGTTGGGCATCACCTATTTCCTCGACGGCTTCGGCCAGACCCTGTTCGGCAGCGAGATCTACAAGATCGACGTGGGCCTGCCCAAGGACCCGATGTTCCTGCTGGAGAGCACCTTCCAGGGCGGCATCCTGGTCAACAAGGAAGACCTCTATGCAGCCGGCATTGCGGCGGCGCTGGTGGCTGGCCTGTCGGCCTTCTTCCAGTACACCGCTACCGGGCGGGCGCTGCGTGCGGTGGCCGATGACCACCAAGCCGCGCAGTCGATCGGCATTCCGCTCAGCCGCATCTGGGTGATCGTGTGGTCGGTGGCCGGCTTCGTGGCGCTGGTGGCCGGCGTGATCTGGGGCTCGAAGCTGGGCGTGCAGTTCTCGCTGTCGCTGGTGGCGCTGAAGGCGCTGCCGGTGGTGATCCTGGGCGGCCTGACCTCGGTGCCAGGCGCCATCATCGGCGGGTTGGTGATCGGTGTCGGCGAGAAGCTGTCCGAGGTCTACATCGGTCCGATGCTGGGTGGCGGCATCGAGATCTGGTTCGGCTATGTGCTGGTGCTGTTCGTGCTGCTGGTGCGCCCGCAGGGCCTGTTCGGGGAAAAGATCATTGACCGCGTATGACGCGGGCAATGATCCTTCGATGCAGGCTCACTTCGCGCAACGAAGTTAAGCGAGCAAAGCGAGCGGCCGGAGTCAAAAGATCATCTGGAAAGTAATCCATGCTTTATAGAGAAAACGGTCAATTCAAGACCTCCTACCCCGCGGACCAGCAGATCTTCCCCATCGCGCAGGACCGCATCGGCATCGCGCTGCTGCTGCTGTTCGCGGTGGTCGGCGTGCCGCTGCTGGCGGATGAATACGCCTTCCGCGCCATCCTGATTCCCTTCCTGATCCTGGCGCTGGCGGCGCTGGGCCTGAACATCCTGGTGGGCTACTGCGGCCAGATCTCGCTGGGCACTGGCGCCTTCATGGCTGTGGGCGCCTATGCGGCCTACAACTTCCTGGTGCGGGTCGACGGCATGCCGGTGATCGCGGCCATCCTGCTGGGCGGCGTGTGTGCCACGGTGGTGGGCATCTTCTTCGGCATTCCCTCGCTGCGAATCAAGGGCCTGTATCTGGCGGTGGCCACGCTGGCGGCTCAGTTCTTCGTCGACTGGGCCTTTCTGCGTGTGCAGTGGTTTACCAACTATTCCACCTCGGGCACGGTCAGCGTGGCCGACCTGAAGCTGGCCGGCTATCCGATCGACAGCCCGGTGGCCAAGTACCTGTTCTGCCTTGGCTTCGTGGTGGTGTTCGCCTGGCTGGCCAAGAATCTGGTGCGCAGCCATATCGGCCGCGAGTGGATGGCGATGCGCGATATGGACGTGGCGGCTTCGGTGATCGGCATCCGCCCGGTCTACGCCAAACTGACCGCCTTCGCGGTGAGCAGCTTCATCGTCGGCGTGGCCGGCGCGCTGTGGGGCTTTGTGCACCTGGGCTCGTGGGAGCCGGCGGCCTTCTCGATCGACCGCAGCTTCCAGCTGCTGTTCATGGTCATCATCGGCGGCCTGGGTTCCATCATGGGCAGCTTCTTCGGCGCGGCCTTCATCGTGGTGCTGCCGATTTTCCTGAACCAGGCCCTGCCGCTGCTGGGCGATCTGATCGGCGTCAGCATCGGCACTGCGCTGATCGCCCACACTGAGCTGATGATCTTCGGCGGCCTGATCGTGTTCTTCCTGATCGTTGAGCCACACGGCCTGGCGCGCCTGTGGTCCATCGGCAAGGAAAAGCTGCGCCTGTGGCCCTTCCCGCACTGAAGTCTTTCACGTCGAAACACCATTCAACCCCCGCACCGCAGAGTGCACATTTCCCAGGAGACACGCATGAAACTCAAGCAGCTCGCGATGGCCGTCTCGATGGCCGCAGCCGGACTGGCCTCGCTGGTGGCAATGCCGGCAGCCGCACAGGACAAGGTGCAGTTCTTCCCGGTGCTGTCCGGCCGCACCGGTCCGGTGGCGCCGAACGCGACGCCCTGGGCCAATGGCCACAACGACTACATGAAGCTGGTGAATGCCCGCGGCGGCATCAACGGCGTCAAGACGCTGGTGGAAGAGTGCGAAACCGCGTACGCGACCGACCGCGGCGTGGAGTGCTATGAGCGCCTGAAGGGCAAGCATGGCGGCGCCACCGTGTTCCAACCCCTTTCCACCGGCATTACCTTCGCGCTGACCGACAAGGTGCCGGGCGACAAGATTCCGCTGATCACTTCGGGCTATGGCCGCAGCGACACCGCTGACGGCGGCATCTTCCGCTGGAACTTCCCGCTGATCGGCCACTACTGGGTGGCCGGTGATGTGGTGCTGCAGCACATCGCCAAGAAGGAAGGCGGCTGGGACAAGCTCAAGGGCAAAAAGATCGCCGTCGTCTATCACGACAGCGCCTTCGGCAAGGAGCTGCTGCCCATCGTGCAGGAGCGCTCCAAGATGCACGGCTTCGAGCTGCAACTGCTGCCGGTGCCGGCGCCTGGCGTCGAGCAGAAGGCGATCTGGCTGCAGGTGCGCCAGCAGCGCCCGGACTTTGTCGTGATGCAGACCTGGGGCGTGATGACGCCGACCGCCATCAAGGAGGCCATCGCCACCGGCTACCCGCGCGAGAAGATGTTCGGCACCTGGTGGTCGGGCGCCGAGCCGGACCTGAAGGACGTCGGCGCGGCCGCCAAGGGCTATAGCGCGGTGATGATGCAGCACGGTGCCGAGCCGGGCTCTGCAGTCGTCAAGGAGATCCTCGACAAGATCTATGCGAAGGGCGAGGGCGCTGGTCCGAAGGACGATGTCGGCAGCGTGCTCTACATGCGCGGTGTGGTCGGCGCGATGCTGGCGGTCGAGGGCGTGCGCGCAGCGCAGGAACGTTTCGGCAAGGGCAAGGTCATGAGCGGCGAGCAGGCGCGCTGGGGTTACGAGAATCTCAACCTCACCCAGGCCAAACTCGATGCGCTGGGCTTCAAGGGCGTGATGCGTCCAGTCTCCACCAGCTGTGCCGACCACCTGGGTGCCAACTGGGCCCGCGTGCACACCTGGGACGGCAGCAAGTTCGTCTGGGCTTCCGATTGGCTGCAGGCTGATGAGCAGATCATCAAGCCGATGGTCAAGGCTTCAGCCGAGAAGTACGCCACCGAGAAGAAGCTCACCCGTCGCACGCCGGCTGACTGTCAGTCCTGAGGCGCGCAGCGTCTCGGGACCGGCGGTGCCGAGTCCTGTTTGAGCTGCTTCCTCCCCATCCCCTCCCTCCGAGAGGGAGGGGGGTGACACCACTCCCTACCCTCGCCCGAGGCGAGGGGGCTCCTTGCGGAGCCTTCTTCAAAGCACCGCGTGCGGCGCTTTGAAGAGCCAAGAGGTAACTATGAGCAATGCCAACAACATCCTTCTGAACGTCAACGGCATCGAGGTCATCTACAACCACGTGATCCTGGTGCTCAAGGGCGTGTCGCTGCAGGTCAAGGAGGGCGGCATCGTCGCGCTGCTTGGCGGCAACGGTGCCGGCAAGACCACCACGCTGCGCGCGGTCAGCAATCTGCTGGCGGGTGAGCGGGGCGAGGTCACCAAGGGCTCGATCGAGCTGCGCGGCGAGCGCATCGAGCAGCTGAGCACCTCGGAGATGGTCAATCGCGGCGTGATCCAGGTGATGGAGGGCCGGCACTGCTTCGCCCACCTCAGCATCGAAGACAACCTCATGACCGGCGCCTACACCCGCAAGGACGGCAAGGCGGCGGTGGCCGAGACGCTGGAGAAGGTCTACAACTACTTTCCGCGCCTGAAGACGCGCCGCACTTCGCAGGCTGCCTACACCTCGGGCGGCGAGCAGCAGATGTGCGCGATCGGCCGCGCACTGATGGCCAATCCGAAGATGGTGCTGCTGGACGAGCCCTCGATGGGCCTGGCGCCGCAGATCGTCGAAGAGGTGTTTGAGATCGTCAAAGACCTGAACGCCAAGGAAGGCACGACCTTTCTGCTGGCCGAGCAGAACACCAATATGGCGCTGCGCTACGCCGACTACGGCTACATCCTGGAGAACGGCCGTGTCGTGATGGACGGCGAGGCCAAGTCCTTGCGCGAGAACGAGGACGTCAAGGAGTTCTACCTCGGCATGGGAGGCGGCGACCGCAAGAGTTTCAAGGATGTGAAGAGCTACAAGCGCCGCAAGCGCTGGTTGGCCTGAGCCCTTCGGCCGATCGTTCCGTTCATGTCCATGCCCAGCGATGAGTGATGCCAACGACTTCTTTGCCTTGCCCGCCTTCAAGCCGGGAGAAGCACTGCTGAAGCTGAAACGCGATCTGCGCGACTTGCGCCAGCTGGCCGAACGTGACGGCGGCAGCAGCTTTGCGCTGAAAGGGCAGGACGTGCTGGAGCTCGCTATCGATGGCGCGCAGTTGAACGCCAAGCTCGCCAAGCGCCCGGCGCAGCGGCCGGAATGGGACAGCTGGACCTGCAAGAGCAGCGCCGACGTGCGACGGCTGCAGGACGAGATCAAGAAGCGCCTGGCGCGCTGGACGACGGAAGACTGATGACATGAGCGCTGCTTTCTACGACGCCCTGGAGACCCGGGATCCGGCCGAGCGCGAGCACGCGCTGATGCAGGCGCTGCCGGGCCAGATCGCGCATGCGCAGCAGCATGCGCCGGCCTTTGCCGAACTGCTGGCCGGCGTTGATGCTGGCAGCGTGACTTCGCGCGAAGTGCTGGCCCGCCTGCCCGTGACGCGCAAGAGCGAGTTGCTAGAGCGTCAACAACAGCAGCGCGCCATCAATCCCTTCGGCGGCTTCTCGGCCATCGGCTGGGGCGCGGCGCGGCGCGTGTTCCAGTCGCCCGGCACGATCTACGAACCCGAGGGGCGTGCGCCGGACTACTGGCGCGTGGCGCGTGCGATGCACGCCGCCGGCTTCGCTCCCGGTGAGCTGATCCACAACAGCTTCTCCTACCACCTGACGCCGGCCGGCTCGATGATGGAAACCGGCGCGCATGCGATCGGCTGCACGGTGTTTCCGGGCGGCGTCGGCAATACCGAGCTGCAGCTGCAGGCCATGGCCGAGCTCCAGCC
>NZ_JBILQK010000039.1:0-34346 GCF_044373315.1 Roseateles sp.
AGAACCCCAAGAAGTAGGCGCCCGCCAGCAGCCCCAGATCAGATGCAGCCAGATCAAGCTCGGCGCTGAAGACGGGCGCCAGCGTCGCGGTCACCGCTCTGAGCAGTGCCGAAAAGAAGTAGGCAAATGCAAAGCTGGCGAAGATCAGCAGCGCAGCGCGGGAGCCCAGGCCAGCGCTCATGGTTCGAGCTTGATGGAACCCAGCAGCGCCTCCCAGGTCTGGCTCGCCTCGGCGCCGGGGCGCGCGCCCAGCATCACCAGCTGGTAGACCCGCAAGCCGCGCGCAAAGACGGCGATCGCCCCTTGACTCGCTGGCGCCGCGCCCGCCGGAGCCATGAAGCCCTGCTGCAGCGACTGATCATTCGGCGTCATGCCCATCACGGCCACGGAGCGGCTGCCCTCTGACCGCGCCTGAAGCTTGCCGAGCAGCGACTCGCGCATCTGCAAGAGCGCCGGCCCAACCTGCGCGGGCTCGCCCACATCGGCCCAGGACACCGAGACGCTGAGCGCGTCCACCCGGCATACGGCGAGACCCATAGCAAGCTTGGGTGCCGCGCCCTCCGGCGGCCCGATCCGGCTTTCCACCGTGGGCTTGCATGGGAACAAGGCTCTCAGGCCCGAGCCCTCAGGCCGCACTTCCCGCCAATCGAACTTGGGGGAGCAGGCCAGCGCAGCCATGGCGAAAACCAGGACTGACGCGACTGCACGGGCCGAACGAGCGTAGCGATTCATCGCCGCATTATCGATGCCGCCATGCGCACGGCATGGGCCAGCGCTGTCGCACAATGCCTCGATGCAGACCCCGAACACACTCCCCACCGGCGCCTTGGATGGCGTGCGCGTGCTCGACTTGTCCCGTGTGCTGGCCGGCCCTTGGTGCACGCAGACCCTGGCCGACCTGGGTGCAGATGTGATCAAGGTCGAACGCCCAGGCAGCGGCGACGACACCCGCGCCTGGGGCCCCCCCTATTTGCGAGATGCCGATGGAAACGACACGTCGGAAGCCGCCTACTACCTGGGGGCCAATCGCAACAAACGCTCCATTGCCGTCGATATCGCAAAGCCTGAGGGCCAGGCCTTGATCCGCGAGTTGGCCGGCCAAGTGGACGTTCTGGTGGAGAACTTCAAGGTGGGCGACCTGGCTCGCTACGGCCTCGATGCGTCAACGCTGTTGGCGGCCAATCCCGGGCTGGTGATCTGCTCCATCACCGGCTTTGGTCAGACCGGCCCGTACAAGGACCGTGCTGGCTATGACTACGCGGTACAGGGCATGGGTGGGCTGATGAGCGTCACAGGTGAACGCGACGACCTGCCTGGCGGCGGACCACAAAAGGTCGGCGTGGCGGTGGCCGATCTTTTCACCGGGCTCTATGCGACAGTGGCCATCCTCGCAGCGCTGCGCCATCGTGATGCCACAGGCCAGGGCCAGGTGATCGATATGGCCCTGCTGGATACGCAGGTCGCAATGCTGGCCAACCTGGGTTCCAACTACCTGTGCACAGGTAACGCTCCCAAGCGCATGGGCAACGCGCATCAGAACATCGTGCCCTACCAGGTCTTCGCCAGCAGCGACGGCCACCTCATCCTGGCCGTCGGCAACGACAGCCAGTTCGCCAAGTTCGCGGAAATCGCTGGACGCCCCGACTGGGCGGCCGATGCGCGTTTTGCCAAGAACGCCGACCGGGTACGGCATCGAGACCTGCTGGTGCCCGAGATCAGCGCCGTGATGGCCACGAGGCCCCGCAATGACTGGCTTCGCGCCCTTGAGTCGGCGAAAGTGCCTTGCGGCGCCATCAACAACCTGGCCGAGGCCTTTGCCGACCCGCAGGTCCAGGCCCGTGAAATGACCGTCGCGATGGAGCACCCCCTCAGCGGAACTCTCCGCCTGGTCGCCAACCCGATCAAGCTGTCCGCCACACCCGTCAGCTACCGCCACGCTCCCCCGCTGCTGGGCCAGCATACCGGGGACGTGCTCGCTGAGGCAGGGTTGAGCGAACAGCAGATTGCGCTGCTGCGAGCGCGCGGAATCATCGGCTGACCCCATCCACTCCGGCGCAGTCCGTGCGAAAGTGCGCACACTGCGCCGGACTGGCTCACGCCCCCCATGGTTTCCCCCGAGACGGGGGATGGACGCTGCAAGGGCACGCCCGGACCATGGCGACCGCTTCGCTTATTACAAGCCGGGGCTGCCCGAACCCCAGAACAGCCCCGAAGCCACCGCCCTTCTTTGCGCCACATGCCCAGCCAACCGCCAGCCCCGCCCGTCAAGGTCAGTGGTGCCGCCAACGACATGGCGCAGGGGCCGAGCCATGCTCAGTGGGCTGAGATCGTGCAGCAGATCGGCGCCGAGATCGCCGGGCCGCTCAGCGGCGCGCTGGAGCGCATCCACAACCTGATGGTGACCGGCCAGATTGACCGACAGGGCCTGCGAGCCCTGCGTGAAAGCGTCGCCCATGCCCGCGAAGCCGGAATGATGGGCCAACAACTGGCGCGCTTGGCTTCAGGGCGGATCAAGCTTGCGCGCGAACGCGTGCACCTGACACCACTGCTGCGCAGCGTTCTCGCCCACCGCAGCCGCGAGACCCAGGCCCGCGGGATACAGATCCGCCAGGTGCTCAAGCCGGTCGAGGTCTATGCCGACGGCTCGCTGATCTTCGGTCTGCTCAACGCCTTGATGGACTGGGCACTGACGAGCACGCACTCCTCCGTTGACCTGCGACTGGACCTGACGCCCTGGCCGACCAAGGCCCGCTTGGTCTGCCGGTTTGCACACCGCTCGATGGACATGCTGGACGACGCGCGATCCACTCCGGCTCCGGCAACACTGAACTCGTTGGCATGGCGCCTGCTCGAGCAGACCGCATTGACCATGGGTGTACTGCCGCTACGCGAGGACGAGAGCAGCATCACCGTGCTGACGCTGGAGTTCCCTCAGACCGTCGGCGATGAGAGCAGCGCGCCTGTGGCGCCTCCACCCGTGGTGGAAAAGGAGCCCGAGCATCTGCCCTCCACCAACTCCAAGCCTTTGGCTGGCAGCCATCTGCTGATCATCACACCCCGGCGAGATCTGCGTGTCCAGATCCAGGATGCGGTGCGCCATATGGGATTGATCATCGATGTCGTGAACGATATGGACGAGGCCACGCAGTTCTGCCTGGAGGGGCTGCCACATGGCGTTATCTTCGAGAGCGCACAGCGCAACCCGGCTTTTGACAGCCTGCGCCGGGACCTGCTGCGCGAAGTGCCTGAGTTCAGCTTCATCGAAGTACTGGACCACGAGCATCTGACCCAACTCTCAACAGCGACCAGTGATCGCATCGCACGCGTCTCACGCAGCCACCTGACCGACGCCATGCCTTCGGTCCTGCTGTTCGAACTCTCGCGCGGCATGTAAGCCGTCGCAACCCGCCGCACTTCACGGTCAAAGACTCTGGTCTAAACTGGCCTTCATGCCGAAGTTGCCAAGATTCCTCGCGCCCCTCCTGATTGCCGCCGGCTTGGGCGCAGCCGGACTGTTCGCTTTTCAGAACCTGGCCCAAAGACCTAGTGCACCTGTCGTTGACTACGTGCTGCTGGACGGCAGCAAACATGTGTCTTCGCAGTGGCAAGGTAAGGTGATGCTGGTCAACTTCTGGGCTACAAGCTGCGCCACCTGCGTGCTTGAGATGCCGGACCTGATGGCAACCCACGAGAAGTTCAAGCAACGGGGCTTCGACACGCTGGCCGTCGCCATGAGCTACGACCCGCCCGCCTATGTGGCCCGCTTCGCCGAAAGCCGCAAGCTGCCCTTCGGGGTCGCGATTGACAACACCGGTGAGATCGCCAGGCAATTCGGCGAGATCCAGCTGACGCCCACCACACTGCTGATCGACAAGCGTGGCCAAATCGTCAAGCGCTACGTGGGCGCCCCCGATTTCCCGGCGCTGCACGCCCTGGTTGAAAAGCTTCTGGCGGAAGCAAGCTGAGGCCTGGAGCGCGAATTGCCCAGCCCTTGCCGCAGCCAACGACCGCCCGCCCGCAGGGCATTCGGGCTGAAGGCGTGCACGGCTCTGGCACTGACTCTGGCCTTGTCATCACTGGTGGCCGCGCAAACCACGGCCACGAGCCAGCCGACTGCCGAGGTCATGCTGGCCGGAGAGGACGACTGGCCGCCTTACAGTGTGGCCGGACCTGGTGGATCGCTGGCAGCGCCCGTCGGCTTCGCTGTCGAACTCGTCAGCGCGGTCTTTGCCACGCAGGGTCTGACGGTCAGGATCATCTCGGTGCCGTTCTCGCGCTGCATGCTCTACGCCAAGAGCGGCCAAGTGGCGGGCTGCTTCAACGCCACGATCACGGATGACAACCGCGCTGACTATCTGTGGCACCAGCCAGCCATGTTCGAAGAGGAGTTATCGATCTTTGGCCGTGCCGAAGACCCGACGCCGGAAATGCGCCTGTCTGATCTGAGGGGCAAGCGCGTGGCCTACACCAACGGCTACACCTACCCCAGCGAGTTCATGCACGACAGCCGCATTCAGAAGTTCAGTGCAGTGTCGGACACGGCACTGATCCGAATGCTGCTCAGCCGGCGCGTTGACTACATTCTCCTCAACCGCACCCCAGGCTGGATGCGCATCGACAGCTCGCCGGATTTCCGCGGCAAGGTCAGGCGCACGGGCCTTGTCTCGATGGACGGATTCTGGCTCGCTTTCTCGAAGCAGCATCCACAAGGCGAGCGTCTCGCCCTGCAGTTCAGCCAGGGCCTGAGCCAGATGCGCAGGGACGGAAGCTACCAGCGCATGCTGGACGAATTCAGGGCCCGCGTCGGCTACCGCTGAGCCGCTGCGGCGACTTCAGCCCGCTTCGCGGGCGCCCTGGTTCAGAACCTCATGCGCCTGCTGGTCCGCGTGATAGCTTGAGCGCACCATCGCACCAACGGCAGCGTGCGTGAAGCCCATCTTGTAGGCCTCGACCTCATACATCTTGAAGGTATCGGGGTGCACATAGCGGCGCACCGGCAGGTGGTGACCTGAGGGCGCCAGGTACTGGCCGACGGTCAGCATGTCGATGTTGTGTGCGCGCATGTCGCGCATCACCTGCAGCACTTCTTCATCGGTCTCACCCAGGCCCACCATGATTCCGCTCTTGGTCGGCACGCCCGGAACTTCTTCCTTGAATCGCTTCAGCAGGTTCAGGCTGAACTCATAGTCCGATCCCGGACGCGCTTCCTTGTACAGGCGCGGCGCAGTCTCCAGGTTGTGGTTCATCACGTCCGGCGGCGCGGTCTTGAGGATGTCCAGCGCGCGGTCCATGCGGCCGCGGAAGTCGGGCACCAACACTTCAATCTGCGTGGCCGGGCTGAGCTCGCGCACCTTGGTGATGCACTCGGCGAAATGGCCAGCGCCGCCATCGCGCAGATCGTCGCGGTCGACACTGGTGATCACCACGTACTTGAGCTTCAGCGCGGCGATGGTCTTGGCCAGGTTGACTGGCTCATCCGCATCCAGCGGGTCCGGACGACCGTGGCCCACATCGCAGAAGGGGCAGCGGCGCGTGCACTTGTCGCCCATGATCATGAAGGTGGCCGTGCCCTTGCCGAAGCATTCGCCGATGTTCGGGCAGGAGGCTTCCTCGCAGACCGTGTGCAGCTTGTGCTCGCGCAAGATCTGCTTGATCTCGTAGAAGCGCGTGCTCGGCGAGCCGGCCTTGACCCGGATCCAGTCGGGCTTCTTCAGTGTCTCTGCCGGCACCACCTTGATCGGGATACGCGCCGTCTTGGCCTGGGCCTTCTGCTTGGCGCTGGCGTCATAGGCCTCGCCGGTCTTGGCTTCGTGAGTGATGTTCTCGGTCGGCATGCGCGCCCGCTCTTTCAGTCTCAGCGCAGCAGTTGGGCCTCAAGCCGCTCACCGAAACGCTGGGCCACCGTGGGCCAATCCGTAAAGACCCGAAGTGTAGCGAGGTCCACCGTCGCCAGTCCGGCATAACCGCAAGGGTTGATGCCGGCGAAGGGTTGCAAGTCCATCGCCACATTGAGCGCCACGCCGTGGTAGCTGCAATGCCGGCTGATCTTGATGCCCAGTGCCGCGATCTTGCCCAGCCCCCGGAAGGGGTCATCGGCTGGCGCCGGGCCAGCCAGTGCAGCATGGGAGCCGGGATCGTCCAGGCGCACATAGATGCCCGGCGCGCCGGCCACCCGATGGCCGGTGATACCGAAACTCGCCAGAGTCTGGATCACGGCCGTTTCCAGGCGAAAGACATACTCCCGCACATAGATGCCCAGGCGCTGCAGATCCACCAGCGGATAGGCCACCACCTGCCCCGGCCCGTGGTAAGTCACCTGGCCGCCGCGATTCGTCTGCACCACTGGAATGCCCGCCGGATTCAGCACATGATCAGCTTTTCCGGCCAAGCCCTGTGTGTAGGTCGGCGGGTGTTCGCACAGCCAGAGCTCGTCCGGCGTAGCCGCACCGCGTGCTTCGGTAAAGGCACGCATCGCTTCCAGCGTGGGCGCGTAGTCGACACGCCCGAGGTTTTTCACAATCATGGCGGAATGTTAGGGCAAGCCTGTAAGCCCACGCGGGGTTCAGGCGACCCAGAGATGCATCAGGGCCTGTCAACACGGAGTTCAAGCCATGCAAATCCTGACGAAACGAAGTGCCCTCATTGCGCTGTGGGTCGCGCTGGCGTCTCTTCAGCCTGCCGCCGCGGCACCCGACGCCATGGAGCAGGCACTCAGCGCCTATGCCAGCGGCGACCTGAAGGCAGCGGCGCGAGGCTTCACGGCGCTGTCGGCCCGACACCTGCCCCTGGCTAACTACAACCTGGCCATGATGCATCTGCGTGGCGAACTGCCCCGGCCCAGTCCGCGTGAGGCGAGACGCCTGCTGGAGCGCGCAGCTGCACAGGGCTTTGTGAGCGCCGAATATGCGCTGGGACAGTTGCATGAGCAAGGCGTCCTCGGCAAGCCCGACCTGCGGCTGGCGATGCGATGGTTCGCTGCAGCCGCGGCCCATGGCAGCGTGGATGCCCAGATGGCCATCGCAACTGCCTACTACCTCGGGCGCGGCGCCCCCGCGAACATGACTCAGGCGGCCCATTGGTACCGCGAAGCGGCCAAGGGCGGTGACGTCGGTGCGCAGTACCTGCTGGCCTCCATGTACGAGACCGGGCTCGGCCTGCCGACGGACCTGCGCCTGGCGCGCTACTGGTATGACATCGCCGCACGCAATGGCGACGAGGCGGCACCCGCCAAGCGGCGTGAACTGGACGAGCGGCTCAGCGCTGGGGAACCCAGCTGACCCAGCTCAAAGCACCACCTTGACCATCGGATGCGTGGTCAGGGTGCGGTAGAGCTCGTCGAGTTGCTCGCGGCTGGTTGCGGTGACGGTAATCGTCAAGCCCAGATAGTTGCCCGCCTTGCTGGGGCGCTGCTCGATGGTGGCCGGATCGAAGCCGGGATCGAAGCGTTGCGCCACGAAGGTGATGGCCTCCACAAAGCCTTCCACATGCGCACCCATCACCTTGATGGGGAAACGCGATGGATATTCGATCAGGGATTCTTCGGGCGGGATGGGTCGATTCATGGTCTTGCTCTTTTCCTCGCACTCAGATCGACTGCAGTCGCTTGGCGCGTTGATAGGCCTCGTACAGCCGCGCATACACAGGTCCCGGCTTGCCGCGCAGCGCACCATGGCCGACCGGCTGATGATCCAGTGTCGTTACTGCCAGCACTTCCTTGGTGGCCGAGCTGAGGATGATCTCGTCCGCGCTCATCACCTCGTCCTCGGCGATCGGTCGCAGATTGAAGCCGATGCCGCATTCCTCGCACAGCTCGCGCAGCAACTCGATGCGCACGCCCTCCAGCACGTGCTCACTCTTGGGCGGCCCGAGCAGTGCGCCTTCCTTGACGATCCACACATTGGAGGACGAGGCCTCGGTCAAGTGCGCGTCGCGGAACATGATGGTCTCGGTCGCACCGGCATCCGCCGAGATCTGGCGCGCCAGCACATTGCCGAGCAGCGAGGTGCTCTTGATGTCGCCGCGCTCCCAACGGAAGTCGCGCGCTGTGATGCAGGCCGCGCCGTGGTGACGCTGCTCAGGCATGAGTAGCTGGGCGGCGCTGCTGTAGGCGAACACGGTGGGCGCAATGCCCTGCGGCATCACATGGTTGCGCGGCGCCACGCCACGCGTCACCTGCAGATAGAGCCACTGATCGTCCGCGGTCACGCCGTCAATCAGGCGGCGGGCAATATCCAGCCACTCGGCGCGGGCCATGGTCGGATCGATGCGCAGCTTGGCCATGCTGCGCTCCAGGCGCTCCATATGCGCATCGAACCGGAACAGGCGCCGACCGTAGACAGGCACCATCTCGTAGACGCCGTCGCCGAAGATGAAGCCCCGGTCCATCACCGAAACCTTGGCCTCGACAAGCGGACCGTACACCCCATTCAGGTAGCACTGCACATCAGGCAAGCTGTGGTTCATGGCGAGTCCCTCCTGCTGAAGCGCGCCAGCTTACGCCTGCGTGGCGCTGACTTACTTGATCCAAAGCCGGATGGCATCCCAGGCCCGGCCCAGGATGCCTGCCAGCGGCACTTCCTGCTGCACCACCAACGGCACCTCGGCCACCGGCGTGCCGGCTGCCGTCATAACCTTAAGCGTACCGACGCGTTGGCCCTGGGTCAGCGGCGCCACCAGCGGATCGGTGCGCTCGATGCGGCTTTGCAGCTTGCTGCCTTCACCGCGCGGCACGGCAACAAAGACCGCGTCCAGCGCGCCCAGTTTCGCGTCGGGCGCAGCGCCCTTCCAGACCGGCACCGTGCTGATGGCCTGGCCCTTGTCGAACAGGCGCACTGCGTCAAAGGCGGAGTAGCCCCAGTTCAGCAGCTTCTGGCTCTCAGAAGCACGCGCCTCGCGCGAGGCCGTGCCCAGCACGACGCTCAGCAGGCGGCGCTTGCCATTGGGGAACTCGCGCACGGCGCTCGTCACCAGGCAATAGCCGGCCGCATCGGTGTAGCCGGTCTTCATGCCGTCCACGCTGGGGTCACGGCCCAGCAGCAGGTTGCGGTTGTGCTGGCGGATCTTGTTGAAGGTGTACTCGCGCTGCGAGTAATAGCCGTAGTACTGCGGAAAGTCGCGCACCAAATGTCCGGCGATCACCGACAGGTCGCGCGCGCTGCTCTTGTGGCCCGGCTCGGTCATGCCGGTGACGTTCTTGAATTCGGTGTTCTTCAGGCCCCAGGCCTGGGCTTGGCGGTTCATCATCGCGACGAACTGCTCCACCGTGCCGGCTACGCCTTCGGCTAGCGCCACCGACGCGTCATTGCCCGACTGGATGATCATGCCGCGCAGCAACTCATCCACCTTGGGTCGCATGGTGGTGTCGATGAACATCAGCGAGGGGTCGCCCTTACGCTCGTCCCATGCCCGCTGCGAAACGCTCAGTTGCTGGTCTAGCGTCAACTTCTTGTCGCGCAGCGCGCCGAACACGATATAGGCCGTCATCAGCTTGGTCAGTGAGGCCGGGTCCTGCGGCTGGTCGGCTTCGCGCTCCGCCAGCACCTGGTTGGAGGTGACATCCAGCAGCAGGTAGTTGCGGGCCGCGATCTCGGGTGGCTGCGGCGCCTGGGCCCAGGCATGGAAGGCACTGGCCGCGGCCAGGGTGAAGGCAATCAGACGCTTCATCGGAAGATAACCAGTCAGGAGGGAAGGAAAAACGAAAAAACTATCGGCAGCTGCAGGCGTCAAACGTGCCAGCTGCGCAGCACGATGTCCTTCAGCAAGGGCAGCTTGCCGTGGAAAAAATGACCCACGCCTGGCACCACCGTGACCGGCAGTGACTGTGGGCGAGCCCAGTCCAGCACTGAGGCCAGCGGCACGACATCATCGGTCTCGCCATGGACCACCAGGGTATCGGGCGGCACCGGCGCGGTATCGAAACGGCTGGTGGCCGGACCGACCAGCACCAGTCGCTCGGCCGGCGCCTCCTGCGGCAGGCGCTGCGCCGCGCGCGACGCGACATAGCCGCCAAAGGAGAAGCCCGCCAGCGCCAAAGGCAGGTCAGCGTCGCGGAAGGCATCGATCACCGCCAAGGCGTCGTCCACCTCGCCGCGGCCCTCGTCCCAGCCGCCTTCCGAGGCACCGATGCCGCGGAAGTTGAACCGCACTGCGCGATAGCCCAGTTGAACAAAGGCGCGGGCCAGCGTCTGCACAACCTTGTTGTCCAGCGTGCCGCCCTGCGTCGGATTCGGATGGCAGATCACCACCACCCCACGCATGGCCTGCCCACCGGAAGCCTCGTCGATGGCGCACTCGATCATGCCCGCCGGGCCGGCGATCAGGCGCTTCTCTGTCTGAGAGTTCACGCGCGAGCCTCAGCGGCCGATGTCATCGGGCAGGCGCAGTCGTTCGACCACCTGGCCCTGCTGCAGGTGCTGCTCGACGATGTCGTCAATGTCGCTGCTGTCTACAAAGCTGTACCAGACCGCTTCGGGATAGACCACCGCCACCGGGCCACCAGCGCAGCGGTCCAGACAGCCCGACTTGTTGACGCGCACGCCCCCAGGTCCGGCCAGACCCAGCTCGCGCACCTTGGCCTTGCAGTGATCGAAAGCCTGCTGAGCACCATGCTGTGCACAGGCGTTGTCGCCGTTTTCACGCTGGTTCAGACAGAAGAAGATGTGGCGCTGGAAATAGCTCATGCCGGGATTGTAGGCAGGGCGTGCCGGGATGGCAGTGCCGCGGCCTTCATGCACGTTGCGTCAACATGGCCAGCAGCCAAGCCAGCACGAATGACGGCCACAGCCAGCCCAACCACTGCGCCAGACCATAGAAGTGGATGAAGCGCCCCAACTCCCAGGCCGCCAGGCTTTGCGCCAGATAGGGATCCGTGGGCGCTTCGCTGACAAGAGCGATCAGGGCTGTAGTGGCCAGCAAACCCCAGGCCGCTGCCGCGCGCCGGGAAGCCATGCACATAAGTAGCGCAATCAAGGACCCCACCAACAGCCCGGCGACGCTGCCAGGCGTGAGCCAGGCCCAGGCATGCTGCGGCCCGAAATTGAGCGCTGTGGACAAGCCGGTGGCCAGCACGCCGGCTCCGACGGCCGCGAGCACGAGCACCAGGCGTCGAGCCCCAGGTCGCGCCACCGACAAGGCGAGCAAGCAAGGTGTCAGCAGGCCGAGCGCAGTGACCAGCGCTTCCAGGCCAGGCGGCAGTGCCGCGTGCGCGGGCATCACCTCGGCCACGCGGTGCACAGCCCAAGGGGTATCCGCCAGCAACTGTCCAAGCCCGGCTTGCAATCTTGGCAGCACCTGTCCCAGACCCAGCGGCACGGGCGGTGGAAACAGCAGACCCATCGGCCAGATCGCCAGCAATGCCAAGGCGCCCGCACTCTGAGGAATGAACCAGCGCTCACGCATCCCATGCCAACGCGTCAGGCCGCCCACCGCATGCAACGCCAGTCCCAGCAAGCCCCCCAGGGCCGCGCCAAGCGTGTTCAACGACCAGTCCATGGCAGAGGGGACGCGGCCAGGCAGGAAGTACTGCAGGCCCTCGAGTACATAGGACAACAGTGCTGGCATCAACAGCGCCAGCAGCAGCCCAGCGCGCAGACGAAGCCCGCTGCGCACCGAAGCCGCCAAGATCAGCAAGCCCAAGGGCAGATAGCCCAGCAGATTGGCTTGAATGTCAAAGCTGCCGTGGTAGCGGGGCCAGGGCAGCTGGAGCAAGGCCAGGCCCGTCAGGCCTGGCGGCCACTGCCACGGCGAAAACGGATAGAGGCTGGCGTAAACCACCAGACCGGCGTAGCTGAGCGCCAGCAGGCTGGCCGAACTGCGACGACGCGGCAGCGAGGGCGGCAGTCGTCGCGCCATGTTCAAAAGGGCTTCACCACCACCAGGATCACGATGGCCGCAAACAGCAGCACGGAGACTTCGTTGAAGACCCGGAACCATCGATGGCTGCGCTGATTGGCCATCTGCTCGAAGCGCCGCAGAATGGACTTGCAGGCATGGTGGTAGCCGATCGCCAGCAGCACCAGCGCCAGCTTGGCATGCAGCCAGCCGCGATTGAAGCCGTCGAAGTTCAAGGCCCACAACCAGAGGCCCAGCGCCACGGCCGGGATCATCAGCAAGCTCATGAACTTGTAGAGCTTGCGCGCCATCAGCAACAAGCGCTCGCGCTCGGCATGGCTATCGGGGGACACCATCGCCAGGTTGACGAAGATGCGCGGCATGTAGAACAAGCCGGCGAACCAGGCGGCAACAAAGACGATGTGAAAGGCTTTGATCCAGAGCATCAGCCGATTATGCCGAGCCACGTGAGCGAGCCCTTGGCGGTCGCGGGAAATGAGTAGGGTGAGGGGTGCCTCCTCAGCCCTCTCACACCAGCTGACGTCCGGGCCTACGTCCATGTGGTGGACGAGTTCGGCGCGTCCGAGCGCGGCGTGGCGGGTTTTGGGTCCACGGCGCGGGCCTGAGCGGCGCGTTGCAAGTCGTGCATCGGCGCGGAATCAAACGGATTGAACGGTTTAACTTGCGCGCGACACGGATTGCTTGGCCATAATGGTCCGATGCCCGTCAACATCGGGCATCCATGCAGTGGTGGCCACGCTCACATGCACAGCCTCGGAGATCTGGATGCGCTCATTTCGGCCTTCGCTGAGAACCGCGATCGCAGTGCCGGTTGCCGTGATTTTCCTGGCAACTGTGGCCCTGCAGTCAGCGACTCAGCAGGGGCAGATCAGTCGATTGGTGGACCAAGAAGGTGATCGTCTGCTGGACGCCCTGACCGACACCTCGCGCATCCGTCTGACGGAGTTCCTTGAGGAACCGTTTCGCATCCAGCACAGCCTGGCCGATGGCATTGCGCGCCACGGGCTGTACACGCCGGGTGACCTCTCGCCCACTTACCAGTACCTGCTAGGCACCTACAAGTCGCTCTACCTGGAGCGCGAGCAAATCAGTGTGATGAGTTTTGGCAGCGAAGCCGGGGAATATGCCGGCATGCGGCGCGAGCCCCGTGGTGAAGGCTTCACCCTGATGCTCAAAGATGCCAGCACGCAAAGCCGTTTGCGCATCTACAAGGGCGAGAGCCCGGGCGAGGTGACGGCCGAGTTTCCCAGCTATGACCCACGGGTGCGCCCGTGGTATGCGCCGGTCAAACAGTCGGGCAAGGCCGGGTGGTCGGCTATCTACACGAACATGGATGAGCGGGCTGAGATCACCATTTCTGCAATGTCCCCAGTGAACGTGGGAGGCAAGATGATCGGTGTGATGGAGGCCAGCATCAAGCTGGATGGCATCAACCGCTTCTTGCAGAACGAACGCTTGCGCGGCCAGGGGCTGATCTTGCTGGTCGATGTGGAAGGGCGCTTGATCGCACATTCAGAGCAGGGCTCGGTGGTGGCCGAAGGCAATGGGTTCAGCAAACGCGGCGAGCGCATGCTGATGACCGAAAGTGCGGTGCCCTTGGTCCGGGCGGCCGCCGCTCATGTCATGGCCGCGCCGACCGAGAGCCGCGCGAGCTTCAAACTGGTGTCCGGCGGAGAACGCTATTTCGGCCGGGTGTCGCCCCATTCCGATGCCCGGGGGTTGGATTGGCGGGTGGTGGTGATGGTGCCCGAGGCCGACTTGCTGGGCGATGTGCGCAGTGGCAGCCGTAAGTCACTGCTGTGGGCCATGGCTTTCGCCCTGGTCGGACTGCTCCTGGGCCTGTGGCTAATCCAGCGCGTGACCCGGCCCATCTTGAAGACTGCCGAGGCGGCGAACCATCTGGCAGGTGGTCGCTGGGACACGGGCATTGACGCCGGCGACACCCTGCGTGAAACCGCCATCCTGGTGCGCGCCTTCAATGAAATGGCCGACCGCCTGCAGCGCTCTTTCAACGACCTGCGGGCGCAGCTGATCTATGACAACCTGACCCAGTTCCTGACCCGCCGCGGCTTCCTGGAAAAGGTGGATTGGGTGGAGCCGCGCCCTGCGGTGCTGGCCTTGATAGGGCTGGACGCTTTCCGCACCATCAACGACAACCTGGGCTACAGCACCGGCGACCGCCTGCTGCAAGCCATCTCAGGCCGCATGCGCGAGCGCCTCGGTGCACCGGTGCTGATGGCCCGGGTGGGGGGTGATGAATTTGCCGTGCTGTTCCAGCAGACCTCAATCGACCAGGACGTCACCGAGCTGGGAGAGACCGTGCTCAGCGTGTTCAGCACCCCCTTCTCGGCCGGTGCCGACGAGGTGATGGTGGCGGCCTCGGTGGGCCTGGTGGGCGGCAAGCTGCGCCAGGCCGGCATGGCTGATTGGTTGCGCAGCGCCAGTGTGGCCCTGGGTGAAGCCAAGCGCCGCGGGCGCAGCCATGTTGTGGTGTTCGAGCAGGACATGATGGCGCAGTCCCTGCAGAGGGCCAAGCTCAGCAATGAGCTGCGCCAGGCCCTGGAGCGCGACCAGTTCCTGATCCATTACCAGCCGGTGATCGACCTGACCAGCGGCCGCGTCACCGGCGCCGAGGCCTTGTTGCGTTGGCTCAGTCCCGAGCGGGGCATGGTGTCACCGGGCCTGTTCATCCCGGTGGCCGAGGAGTCCGACCTGATCCTGGCCCTGGGCGAATGGGTCTTGCGTACCGCCACCCAGGCCATTGCCCAACGCCTGCCCGAGCTCGCGGCCGACTTTGAGCTGCATGTGAATGTGTCAGCACGGCAGTTGATCCAGTCCGACTTCACGTTCACCCTCCGCCAGGCCCTGCAAGACAGCGGACTGCCCCCGCAACACCTGACCCTTGAACTGACCGAGTCGCTGCTGATCGGGGAAGACAGCGTGATTGAAGAGCGGCTGCGCGACATCCGCGCCATGGGCATTCGCATCGCCATCGACGACTTCGGAACCGGCTATTCCTCGCTGGCCTATCTGAGCCGCCTGCCTTTTGACAGTCTCAAGATCGACCAGAGCTTTGTTCGCAAGATGTTCAACTCCAGCCAGGACAAGGCCATCATCGCCGCCGTGCTGCACATGGCCCAGGGCTTTGATGTGGAGGTGGTGGCCGAAGGGGTCGAAACCGAGGCCGAGACGCAGTTGCTGCGGGAAATGGGTTGCAGCCATGCCCAAGGCTATTACCTCGGCCGGCCGGCCCTGCTGGAAAAGCTCGACACCCGCAGTCGCGCCATCAGCTCGGCCTGAACGCCCCGGCCCCTGCCTGACGCGCTTCGTTTCAGCGCAAGGGTGGGTACAGGGTGGGCTGAGGTTGAGCAGGCTCAGTACCGGCTTGCCGACGCTGGCTTTGCCCACTTCGCTGACCAGCCCCCTTACCGGAATGGTCGAGGACTTTCGCCTCCGAGTAGGTGCGCCCTGCCGGGCGCAAAAAAAGGCCCTGGCCATCAAGCCAGGGCTGGAAAGCCTTTTCGCTGTCATCACGTCAAGGCTCCTGCTCAGGGAGGAAAAGCAGGGAACGACCACCTTGCGGCTATCATTCAGAATCAATTTTAGCAGAGCCGATTTGCGCGTGTCTCTACGGGATGATGCGTAGTTCGCGCAGTCCTTCACGCGCCACGGTCTGCCCCTTCAGCCTGCACCCGGAGTCTGCCTTGTCCCGCGCCCTCAACCCTGCTGCCTTCCCCGCTGCTCGTCCGCGCCGCCTGCGCCGCGACGCTTTCACCCGCGCCCTGGTGCGCGAGAACGCCGTCAGTGCCAGCGATCTGATCCTGCCGGTGTTTGTGCATGAGGGCGAGAACCGCGTCGAACCTGTGGCCTCCATGCCTGGCGTGGCGCGCCTGAGTCTGGACCGGCTGATCCCCATGGCAGAGGAATGTGTGGCGCTGGGAATTCCGGTGCTGGCACTGTTCCCGGTGATCGATGCCTCGCTGAAGACTCCCGATGGTCGTGAAGCAACCAACCCGGATGGCCTGGTGCCACGCGTGGTGCGCGCGCTGAAGGAAAAGGTGCCGGGCCTGGGCATCCTCACGGACGTGGCGCTGGACCCCTTCACCAGCCACGGCCAGGACGGCGTGCTGGACGACAAGGGCTACATCCTGAATGACGCCACGGTCGAGATCCTGGCCCGGCAGGCCTTGGTCCAGGCCCAGGCCGGCGTGGACATCGTGGCCCCCAGCGACATGATGGACGGCCGCGTCGGCGCGATCCGCCAGGCGCTGGAAGCACAGGGACTGATCCACACCCGCATCATGGCCTACAGCGCCAAATACGCGAGTGCCTTCTACGGCCCCTTCCGCGATGCCGTCGGCTCGGCCGCCAACCTCGGCAAGGCCGACAAGAAGACCTACCAGATGGACCCTGCCAACAGCGACGAGGCGCTGCGTGAAGTGGCGCTGGACATCGCTGAAGGCGCCGACATGGTGATGGTCAAGCCAGGCATGCCGTATCTGGACATCGTGCGGCGGGTGAAGGACGAGTTCCGTGTGCCGACATTCGCCTATCAGGTCAGTGGCGAGTACGCGATGATCAAGGCCGCCGCCGCCAACGGCTGGCTGGACCATGATGCGGTGATGATGGAGTCGTTGCTGGCCTTCAAGCGGGCCGGCGCGGATGGCGTACTGAGCTATTTCGCGCTGGAAGCCGCCCGCCTGCTCAAGAAGAGCTGATGCGCGTCTTCCACATCCAAGGCGAGCATTTCACCGAACTGGCCGGGCTTCCAGGCGAACTGCCGGCCACGGGCTTTCTCTGGCTGGGCTACAGCCGCCACGAGTTCGAGGACCAGGTGCCCGCCGTGCAAGCTGCGCTGCAGATCTGGACCGGCGGGCAGTTGGTCGACCTGCATGTCTCCGACCTGCTCAATAGCCAGCTGCCTTCGCATTTCGACTACACCTCCTGGTATGACCTGCTGGTGTTCAGGCGCCTCGCAGCGGCTGCAGGCAGCGAGCAGCTGTTCGTCGACGATCAGCGCGACTCGCTCAGCTCGGCTGAGAAGGCGCTCGCGTCCATAGACACCAGTCCGGTCGGCTTCGCGCTGTTCGACCGTGTGCTGCTGTCGGTGCATCCAAGCGACTGCCTGGTGCGCGACTACTTCGCCGACCGGCTCGGCAGGCTCTCCCATGGCACCGACTACCGCGGCGGCGCCCGCCTGCCAACCAGCTCAGCCGAGCTGATGTTGCGCATGGTCAACCACATGGTCGACAGCTACCTGGAGTTGCGCCGACTGCTGACACGCCAACTGAGCACCTTGCAGCACAGGCTCCTCGACCCGCGCAGCCGTTTCAACGACTGGCAGGTCTTGCTCGGTTCACGCAACACCCTGCATTTGCTGGAAGACACCTGCGAAGACCAGCGCAGCGCCCTTCAGGAATGGATGGATGCCTTGGTCGAATGGCCCGCTGCAGACAACGAGGCGCTGCAGCGCGAGCGCGAGTTGCTGCGAGTTCGCTCGCGCGACCTGCTTGAACATGTGGAGCGGGTGCTGTCGCATGTGCGGCGGCTAGAGTCCTCATCCGAAGCCGCCGTGCAGATGCATTTCTCAGCCCTGAGCCATCGCACCAACGCCATCATGCGCACGCTGACGGTGCTCACCGCCATCTTCCTGCCCTTGAACCTGATCACCGGCATCTTCGGCATGAACTTTGACGCCTTGCCGCTGATTCACAGCAGCACCGGTGTGTGGGTCGCCTTCGCGCTGATGCTTGCGGTCGGACTGGGGCTCGGCCTGTTCTTCTGGCGCAAGCGCTATCTGGGTACTCAGCGCTGATAGGGATCGGCGAAGCCTAGCGAGAGCATGATCTCGCTCTCGCGCGACTCCATCAGTTCGGCTTCGTCGTCTTCCTCATGGTCATAGCCCTGCGCGTGAAGGGTGCCATGCACCAACATCTGCGCATAGTGGTCCGCCACTGGAATACCCAGATCCATGGCCTCTTGCTCGACCACCTCGGCACAGATCACCAGGTCAGCACCGACCACCGGTTCATGGCTGTAGTCGAAAGTCAGCACATTAGTGGCGTAGTCCTTGCCGCGGAACTCGCGATTGAGCTGGCGCCCTTCTTCTGCATCGACGATGCGGACGGCCATTTCGCCGGGCAACTCCAGCGCGGCACGGATCCAGCGAAGCACCTTGTGGCGCGGCAGCAGGGCCTTGTGGCGCGGGTCGGCGAACTGCAGCGACAGGCTCAACTCAGGGCGGCTCACGACTGTTTCTCCTTGGCCCGGGTCTGCTTGTCGTAGGCATCGACGATGCGCGCCACCAGCGGATGGCGCACCACGTCGGCCGAGGTGAAGCGTGTGGTCGCAATGCCCTTGACGCGCGCAAGCACGCGCTCGGCATCCACCAGACCGCTCATCTGGCCTTTGGGCAGGTCGATCTGGCTGGTGTCACCAGTGACCACGCATTTGGCGCCGAAGCCGATACGCGTCAGGAACATCTTCATCTGCTCAGGCGTGGTGTTCTGCGCCTCGTCGAGGATGACGAAGGCATGGTTGAGCGTGCGGCCGCGCATGAAGGCCAGCGGCGCGATCTCCAACTGCCCCTTCTCGAAGGCCTTGGTAACGCGGTCGAAGCCCATCAGGTCGTAGAGCGCGTCATACAGCGGCCGCAGATAGGGGTCGACCTTCTGCGCCAGGTCGCCAGGCAGGAAGCCCAGGCGCTCGCCGGCCTCGACGGCCGGGCGGGTGAGGATGATGCGTTGCACCGTCGAGCGCTCCAAGGCGTCCACGGCGCAGGCCACCGCCAGAAAGGTCTTGCCAGTGCCGGCCGGGCCGATGCCGAAGGTGATGTCGTGCGAGAGGATCTGCGCCAGGTACTTGTGCTGGTTGGGCGTGCGGCCCGCCAGATCGGCACGGCGAGTGCGAAGGACGACACCTTGCTCAGCGGCGGCAGTTTCCTGGGGCCGGCTCTTCGAAGAAGCCCCGAGATCGGCCAGCGCCTCGGCGAGCGCCAGCTGCAAGGTCTCGGGTGCAATAGCGCGCCGGGCGCGCTCGTACAGTGCGTCCAGCAGGGTCCTGGCACGCTCGGCCGCAGCCTTGGGACCCTCGATACGGAACTGCTCGTTGCGGCGCGTGATGCGCAAGTCCAGCGCGGTCTCGATCTGGCGCAAATGCTCGTCGAGCGTGCCGCACAGATGGGCCAGACGGGTGTTGTCCAGCGGGGTGAATTGCAGTCGGATGATCAAGGCAGGGCTTTCTCTTGGCAACGCAGTGCGCTAGTTCACATTGTCGCCGCTGCGACGCCCCCCACAACACCGTGGGGCGTCCTGCACAATGCCGCCATGCAGACGACAACTCTCGGCCGGGCTAGACGCGCCGGCCGCGCATGGGGCTGGGCGGCCGCCTTGCTTCTCATGTGCAATGCCACCCAGGCGCAGACAGGTACCAGCACGGCGCCCTGGGCCTCGGGCCTCGTGAGCGCCCTGTGCGGCATGGCACTCGGCATGGGCTTGGTGATCGGCCTGCTGGCGCACATGAACCGCCGCGACCGGCAGCTGCCGCTGCTGGCAGCCTTGCTGGCCACCTGGTCTTTGTACGCAGCGCAAGTCTTCGTCCTGGATGCGCTGCCGCAGTTCACAGTGCTGCGCAGCGCCCTGCTGGCCGTGATCATCCTGCTGTTGGCGCGTTACCTGCTGGGCCAGTTGAGTTGGAGAAGGGCCTGGCTGGATCTAGCCCTCTGGCTGCAGGTGCTGGCGGTGCCCTTCAGTCACCTGCTGGTGAGCGATGAGCGCCAAGGCGCGCTGGCGCGCAGCTGGGCCGGTCTGATGGCTCTTGAGGCGGCGATCATCATCATGGCCCAACTTACACTGCGTCTGCGCGAGCGTCAGCGTCGCAGCCCGGATGCCCATGCGCAGCAAGATTGGCGCTGGATGCTGGCCTTCACCGCCGCCAGCATTGCTGCCCTCGGGCTTGAGCTCGCTGCCCTTGCGGCACCGGCCTCGATACCTGGCCTTGGCTGGAGCGGAATCACCGTGCCGCTGGCGCTGACGCTCCTGGGCTTGCACGCGGTGCATGCCAGCACCCGGGGACGCGACGAAGCCGAGGCCCAGTTGCTGGCTTTGGAGCAGGGCCAGCAGGAGCACCTGACCGCCATGGAGCGCAGCTTCGCCGACATGGCCGAGCAGAAACTGGAGCAGGTCACCGAGCGCGAACGCAAGCGCATCGCTGCCGACCTGCACGACGATCTCGGCGCGAAGCTGCTGACCATCGTCCACACCAGCGAGTCCGACCGCATCTCGACCCTGGCACGCGAAGCGCTGGAAGAAATGCGCCTGTCCGTGCGTGGGCTGACCGGCAAGCCCGTGCATCTGATCGATGCCTTGGGCGATTGGCGTGCCGAGGTGGTCTCGCGGCTAGGCCAGGCGAACATCCTGGCCGAATGGAAGTCCCCGGCCGAGGAAGTCACACACACCTTGCCGGCCCGCGCCTACGTGCAGACGACGCGCATTCTGCGCGAGTCGGTCAGCAACATCATCAAGCACAGTGGTGCAACGCATTGCACGGTCAGCTGTGCAGTCCAGAACGGAGACTTCCAAGTCGTCATCCAGGACAACGGCCAAGGCATTTCAACCGAAGTCGACGGCCGACTCGACAAGGGCCACGGCATGGCCAGCATGAAATCGCGCGCCAAGCAGATGCACGGCCAGTGCCTGGTCGAGTCAGGTCCAGGCTGGGGAACCGTGATCCGTCTCACGATTCCGCTGTGAATCCGACAGCCGAGCCTTGAGGGGCGGCCGCTTTGGGACGATAAGGTCGAATCGACGGGCCCGCGGCCCGACTACATTCAGGGAACAAGAAAAGAGGCCTCACCATGAACCACATCCTGCTGCTCGAGGACATTCCGGAGATTCGCGCCTGGCTCAAGGCGCTGATCAAGCAGGTGTTCGCCAATGCGCAGATCACCGAGTGCTCGCGGGTGCAGGATGCCCTCAAGCAGGTCGCCAGCCAGCGCTTCACGTTGGCACTGCTGGACCTGGGCCTGCCCGATGGTTCGGGCGTGGACGTGATCGCTGCGCTGCGTGAGCAACAGCCCGAGGTGCAATCGGTCATCGTCACCATCCACGACGACGACGAGCACCTTTTCCCAGCCCTGCAGGCTGGCGCCTTCGGCTATCTGCTGAAGGAACAATCGCGCGAGCTGCTGGTGGAGCAGCTGCAGCGCATGAGCCAGGGCGAGCCCCCGCTGTCGCCGTCGATCGCCCGCAAGGTCATCGCGCATTTCGCCAGCCAGCGTCGGCCGCCACAGGCTACCTTGCTGCACGAAGTCTCGCTGACCGATCGGGAGACCGAAGTGCTGCTGCGCGTGGCCAAGGGCTTCACGCTGCCGGAGATCGGCGTGCAGCTGGGCCTGTCGCGACACACCATTGCGGACTACGTGAAACAGATCTACCGCAAGCTCAATGTGAGTTCGCGTGCCGAGGCCGCACTGGAAGCCCAGCGCCTGGGCCTGTTCGGCAGAAACTGAGCCCGTCTGCGCCCGGGCGACGTGCCGCCCTGAGCCGGCGGCACCGATAATCATCTGATGATCGGCAGACTCACAGGCGTCGTCGCGGAGAAATCGCCCCCGCAGATCCTCATCGATGTGCAAGGCGTCGGCTACGAGCTTGATGTGCCGATGAGCACCTTCTACAACCTGCCGGCGCTGGGTGAGCGCGCCAGCCTGCTGACCCATCTGAGCATCCGCGAGGATGCGCATGTGCTGTTCGGCTTCCTGACCGCCGAGGAGCGCAGCACCTTTCGCCTGCTGATCAAGATCAGCGGCGTCGGCCCGAAGATGGCGCTCTCGCTGTTGTCCGGTCTGTCGGTAGGCGAGCTGGCTCAGGCGGTGTCCAAGCAGGAGGCCGGTCGCCTCGTCAAGGTACCGGGCATCGGCAAGAAGACGGCGGAGCGCCTGCTGCTCGAACTCAAGGGCAAGCTGGGGCCCGATCTGTCGCTGCCGGTCAGCATCGCCAATGACGCGCAGGCCGACATCCTGCAGGCCCTGGTGGCACTGGGCTACAGCGAAAAGGAGGCCGCAGCAGCCCTGAAGGCACTGCCGGCTGATGTCGGCGTCAGTGAAGGCATCAAGCTGGCCATGAAACGTCTGACATGAGCATACAAACCGACGACTTCGGCGACATGCCGCCGGCTGCCGCGCGGCGCGTGGTCAGTGCCGCGCCCAGCTCGCCCAACGAGGAAGCGCTGGAGCGCGCGCTGCGCCCCAAGCTGCTGGACGAATATGTGGGCCAGGCCAAGGCGCGCGAGCAGCTCGAAATCTTCATCGGCGCGGCCCGCAAGCGCCAGGAAGCGCTGGACCATGTGCTGCTGTTCGGCCCGCCGGGCCTGGGTAAGACGACGCTGTCGCACATCATCGCGGCTGAGCTGGGAGTGAACCTGCGCCAGACCTCGGGCCCGGTGCTGGAAAAGCCCAAGGACCTGGCCGCCATTCTGACCAATCTCGAGAAGAACGATGTGCTCTTCATCGACGAGATCCACCGTCTGAGCCCCGTGGTCGAGGAAATCCTCTACCCGGCGCTGGAGGACTATCAGATCGACATCATGATCGGCGAAGGCCCGGCCGCGCGCTCAATCAAGCTGGATCTGCAGCCCTTCACACTGGTGGGCGCCACCACGCGAGCCGGCATGTTGACCAATCCGCTGCGCGACCGCTTCGGCATCGTGGCGCGGCTGGAGTTCTACAACGCCGAGGAGTTGCAGCGCATCGTCACGCGCTCCGCCGGCCTGCTGAATGCGCCGATGGACCCGGAGGGCGCGCTGGAGATCGCGCGCCGCTCGCGTGGCACGCCACGCATCGCCAACCGACTGCTGCGCCGCGTGCGCGACTATGCCGAGGTGAAGGGCGACGGCCGCATCAGCAAGAAGATTGCCGATCTGGCGCTGGCCATGCTGGACGTGGATCCGCAAGGCTTCGACCTGATGGACCGCAAACTGCTTGAAGCCGTGGTGCACCGTTTCGACGGCGGCCCGGTCGGCCTGGACAATGTGGCAGCGGCCATCGGTGAGGAGAGCGGCACGATCGAGGATGTGATCGAGCCGTATCTGATCCAGCAGGGCTTTCTGCAGCGCACGCCGCGCGGACGGATCGCCACGTTGGCGGCCTACCGGCATCTCGGCGTGGCACCGCCGAAATCAGCCGGGCAGTTGTTCGACGAGTAGCCGCCACCCAGCGCGATGCAACAACGAAAAAAGCGACCCGAGGGTCGCTTTTTCATGTCCGATCCGAAGGATCAGAAGTTGTGGCGAACGCCAGCAGCCAGCGAGCTGAAGTCACCGGCCTTGTTGGCCAGCTTGGCATCAACCGAGGTGTAGTAACCGTAGACCTTGGTGCGCTTGCTCAGGTTGTAGTTGTAGCCCAGCGTGAACTGGCTTTCCTTGGCTTGCAGGCTGGTCTTGTCAGCAGCGCCGTAGTTCACGTGGAACTCCGAAGCGCCCATGGCGTACATACCGGCCAGGCGATAGATGTCGCGCTTGACGTTGTTGGTGTCGACGCGCTGGAAGTAGGCGCCCAGAGTGACGGCACCCATTTCATACAGGCCGCGGAAGGCCATCTGGTTGTTGTTGCCTTCCTTGCTGTAGCCAGCGCCCAGATGCACAGGGCCGGCAACGTAGTTGGCAGCCAGGTCAACGCCACGCTTCACGCCAGGAGCGCCTTCGCCAGCGGCGACAGCGATCTCAGCATTGAAACCGCCCACGGTCGGGGTGAAGTAGGCAATCTTGTTGGCCGAACGGAAGGGGCCGCCGTACAGAGCATCCGACGAAGAGCCGGTGTCGTGGTTGTGCATGCTGATGTAGTCAGCGGTGGCGAAGTAGGAGCCGGGGGTCCAGTTGCCCAGACGCACGGCGCCGAAGCCGCCGCTCAGTTGCACCGACGACTCACGACCCCAGAAGGCGCCGGAGGCCGTGCCGTTGTCGGCGTTGAAGCCGTGCTCCAGCACGAACGAAGCCTTCAGGCCACCGCCGATGTCTTCCGTGCCCTTGAAGCCGATACGCGAAGAGTTGTTGGCCACGACCACCTTGCGGTCCTGGTTGGCAACCTTCTGGCTTTCAACGGTGGTGTTGACGCGGCCGTACAGGGTAACGGTGCTTTGGGCGAATGCCGAAGCGGAAACAGCTGCCAGCGCAGCAACGAGTGCAATCTTCTTCATGGTCTGCCTTTGAGAGTTGAGAAAGAGCCCGACGAATCAGTCATCGAGCCGTGTTCGCAAAGCTGCGCGAGTATAGAAGGCTAGGGTTTAACCGAATTCAGAACGACGCAAAATTGCAACATCTCGCTGCTAGGCAGTCTAGGGATGCCTTGCGGCACTTGTCAGTGCCGGATCCGGCCGAGCCCCAACGGCAGAGCACAGCCTCGCCACACCCGCCAAACCGAGCACCAGCCCGACGATCCCCAGGATCTTGGCTGGCAGGCCCAGCAGATGCGCCCACCGCAGGAAGGCCGCCGTGCCGGTCAGCAAGGCCAGAAACAAGATGACCGCGGCGACGAGCCGGCCCGAAGGCACCACAGGGTCATAGCGCTGGACTTCGCGCGGATCGAAGGCAGCATGCACTTGGGCAGATTCTCCGGGCTGCCAATGTGCCGGCTCCCACCAGACGCGCAACTTGTCGGACCAGCGCGGGGTGCTGCTCATCTTGCGCCACAGCCCCCTGTAGACATGGGTGTTGGCCACCCAGGGGTTCCAGCTGCGCAACGCGTCGCGCGTGCCGTAGACACAAGGCTCTGCGTCCATCTCGTCCTGGAAACTGCCGAACAGGCGGTCCCAGAGAACCAGAATGCCACCGTAGTTCTTGTCCAGATACGGCTCGTTCACCGCATGGTGGACACGGTGATTTGACGGCGAGCAGAACACACGGTCGAACCAGCCCAGCCGGCCGATCTGCTGGGTGTGCACCCAATACTGATAAAGCAGATCGATCAAGGCAACCACGGCAAAGACCAAGGGCGGGAAGCCGATCAGCGCCATGGGCAGGTAGAAGATCCAGCCGGCAATCCAGCCGCTGCTGGTCTGACGCAAGGCCGTCGAGAGGTTGTAATCCTCGCTCTGGTGATGCACCGCATGCGCAGCCCAGAACAGTGCCGTGGTGTGCCCGAAGCGGTGGTGCCAGTAGTAGAGGAAGTCGTACAACAGCAGACCGCTGACCCAGACCCAGACCGAATCGCTGGACAAGGGCAGCCAGGCTGCGTGTTCATACACCCAGACATAGATGCCCAACGTGAACAGCTTGGTGGTGGCACCGACCACCTGGCTGAGCATGCCGAGCCCGATGCTGCTGAGTGCATCGTTGAGTCGGTAGGTGTTGCGGCCGCGGCGCTTGCCGACCCAGTACTCAAGCCCGATCAGCGCAAAGAAGATCGGCGTGACGAAGATGATGATTTGTTCAGCTTGCATGCCTGCGGTTGTGCGAATCGCGCGAGCTTCAGGCTGCCGTATCGTCCAGGCTCAGCCCCGCGAGATGGTTGTCGTCATTCCAACCAACAAGCGTGAGGCCCGATTGGGAATAAAGCAATCGGTTGATCGACGCATTGCCGAGCGTCCAGGTCCGTGCGGCCTGCAGCGACTGGCGCGCCGCCGCGCGGTACAGGCAGTCCAGCACCCCGCCATGCGCAACGATCAGCACGGTCTGCCCCGGATGCCGCGAGGCCAGCGCTTCGACCGCGGCAACCGCGCGCGCATAGAAGTCCTGCAGGCTTTCGCCCCCCTGCGCCGCGAACTGCGGGTCGCGGCGGCGCCAGCGCTCGCTTTCTGCGGGCCAGCGGGTTTCAATCTCAGCCCAGGTCAGCCCCTCAAACAGGCCGAAGCCGCGCTCGCGCAGACCGGGCTCCAGCTGAACCGCAAGGCCGAGCTGCTGCGCGACGGCCTCTGCGGTCTGGCGGGCGCGTGCAAGATCGCTGGCGTAGATGACGTCCACACCCTGCCCGTCCAAGGCCTGCGCCAGTCGGCGGGCCTGGGCCGCGCCGAGAGGGCTCAAAGGAGTGTCGAGCTGGCCCTGGATGCGGGTTTCCCGATTCCAGGCCGTCTCGCCGTGACGAACCGCCAGCAGGCTTGTGACCTGGTCCAGGCCCATGCTCAAACGCCCCAGACCATGTCCTGACGCGCTGCCAGGCTGTGTCGCATCAATTCGAGCAAGGGCCACGCGCGTTGGCGAAGGCTGATGCCCTGACGCACCGGCAACACTTCGCCGCGCTCTTCAGCCTCGAGTTGCAGGCGCGCAAAGGCGGCCTCGTCTTCGGCGACGCCGCGCTCGAGTGCGCTGATCGCAGCATTCAGCGACTCGACGTCGACAAGTCCTTGGGCCGAAGGTTCCCGCCCCATCAAGCGCAAGACTTGGTCCCCGGTCGGCCCCATCATGATGACGTCAGCCGCAGCCTTGGATCGGAATTTGTAGATCACGGCCAGCTCCACTCGTTTTCGATCCCCATATTCTGGGTCGAAACGGCGAAGGCTCGGCGTCAGCCGTTCCTGGCAATGCGCGCCTGCAGCAGCGTCGGGCGCGCGTGCGTGCCCTGCGGGCGCAGAGCGGCGTCTGCAACGGCAGGCCAGACCCTCTCCTCGAAGCTGCTGGCGTCGAGTGCTGGGGCGTAGAGATAGCCCTGGAACTCGTGGCAGCCGGCCTGCTGCAGGAAGTTGCGCTGCGCCAAGGTTTCCACACCCTCGGCAATCACCTGTAGGCGCAGGGCACGGCCGAGCTGGATCACCGCGTTGACGATGCCCGCATCGCTTTCATCGTCGGGCAGACCCTTGACGAAGCTTCGATCGATCTTCAAGCGCTGGATCGGAAAGCGCTTCAGATAGCCCAGACTGGAATACCCAGTGCCGAAGTCGTCGATCGACATGCAAACACCCAGGGCCGCCAAGGCTTCCAGGCGGTGCAATGCCTCCTCGGCATCACGCAACAGAATCGACTCCGTCAGCTCCAACTCCAGCAGCTCAGGCGGCAAGCCAGACTCGTTCAGCACGGCGGCGACGGTTTCGGCAAACTGGGGCTGCTGGAACTGCAGCGCGGAGACATTGACGGCCACCGGCATGCGCCGTCCTTGACGCAGCCATTGCGCCGCCTGCTTGACGGCGCGCTGCAAGACCCAGTCACCAATGGCTATGACGAAGCCGCTCTCCTCCGCCACCGGGATGAATTCGGCAGGCGAGACCTCCCCGCGAGTCGGGTCACTCCAGCGAATCAGCGCTTCGGCCCCAATCACCTGGCCAGTGGACAGATCGATCTGCGGCTGAAAATGGAGCCGGAATTGCTCCTCCTGCAAGGCCTGCCGCATCGCGTGGTCCAGGCGCATGCGCGACAGCAGGTCGACATCCTTGCGGGGCTGATGAAAGCGAAAGGCCGAGCGTCCGCTCTCCTTGACCCAGTGCATGGCGCGCTCGGCGCTGGCCATCAGCTCCTCGACCGTGGCGCCATCGCCAGGGAACAGCGCGATGCCGATGCTGCAGGTGACCGTGAAGCTGAGCGTGTCGAAGCTGAAGGGGCGGGACATCGCCTCCTGGACGCGCCGCGCTGCCAACTCCGCCCCGCGCGCATCGGCCTGGTGAATCAGCAGCGCAAAGTCGTCACCGCTCAGGCGTGCCACCGTGTCGACCTCACGCAGACACTCCTTCAGACGCAGCGCCACTTCCTTCAGGACCCGGTCGCCGTAGTTGTGCCCCAGCGTGCCGTTGATCTGCTTGAAACGGTCCAGATCGACATCCAGCAGTGCAAACGGCGTTCCTTCACGCCGCCCCATGGCCTGCGCGTAGTCGAGGCGCTCGCACAGGGCGCGACGATTGGGCAGGCCCGTCAGCATGTCTGAGTGCGAGAGCTCCTCAATGCGTTGATTGGCCGCAAGTTTTTCGCTCAGGTCGCGATAGGAATAGACGCGGCCGATAGGCCGTCCGCGGCTCCATTGAGGCTGCGACACCCGCTCCAGCACGCGTCCGTCGATCAGCTTGATCACATCACTGGTTTGCAGCAGCGGCGCTTCCTCGATGGCAGCCAATCGAACTGCATAGCTTGCGCCGTCCACCACGCTGCGCCGCATCCAGGCCTGCACGGCTTCATCGTTGCGCTCCAGCAGCAGGTCCTCGGGCAGGCCCCATAGGGATGCGAAGCGCTGGTTGAAGCTGCGCATCCGCCCGGCCAGGTCCGTCACCAGAATGCCATCCGCAGTCGACTCCAGCGTGGCCTTCAGTTCCGCCAGAAGGGTCTCGCGTTCTTCATCATGTTGGCGCTGGCGCGTCTGGTCCTGCATGGTGACCAGCCACAAGCCCGGGCCGCCCGGCTGGGGCACATGGGTGATGCGACGCGACACCCACAGCGTCTGGCCGTCGCCCGCACGGAGCAAGGTATCGGAGTGCAAGCCCTCGCGGCTGCCAGAGGCGGCCTCCATCCAGAACACTGCATCCTCGGTAGTGCAGGCCAGCGAATCCATGCTGCAGCCGAGCAGTTCACCCGAGCTCACACGCAGCAGCTGGCACGCCGACTGATTGAGCGCCAACAAGGCGTTCGTGCTCGCGTCGACCAAGCATACCGCCTCCTGCAGACCATCCAGAAGATTCTGGTAACGATCAACAAGCGGCGCCCCCTGCGACTTGAGCTTGGGAAAAATCACGCAGCCATCTCCCCGGCGGGCGCGGTGGCGGCACTCTCGAAGAAATAGGCCACCCGGGTACGCGGACTCAGGTAGTCCAACGCTTCGCGGGGCAGCAGGTTGGGCTTGAGGCTGCGGCGGATGCCGAGGTCGGAATGATCCTCGAGATTGACGATCAAGGCTTCTTCCCGGGGAACCTTCCGGTCATGGACCATCACCTTGGGCTTCAGCGGCCGCGAGGAGTTCACAGCCACCACCAGGGCGTAGCGATCGTCGGTCAGCTGGACGGCGGAACCCGGCGGATAGACGCCCATCATGCGGATGAAGGCGTTCAGCATCGTCGCATCGAATCGATTCCGGCCTTGGGCGAACATCAAGGACAAGGCTTCGTGCGGCGTCATCGATTTGGACGCCAGCAGCGGATTGCACAGCCCGTCGAATCGATTGACCAGGGCCACGATGCGGGCCGCGGCACTCATCCGGTCGACGTTGATACGCTGCGGGAAGCCGCTGCCATCCGCATTCTCATGGTGCTGGGCGATCACCAGCATCGGGCCGGAAGCCAAGCCCATCTGCTGGGCCAGCGCCACGCCCTTCATGACGTGCTGCTGGTACAGCTGCGTTTCCGCAAGGGTGAAGCTGTCGTCGCGATTGCGCACCCGCGCAGGCAATTCGGCCTTGCCGATGTCATGCAGCAAGGCGCCGACCCCCAGATCCATCAACTCATCGCGCCCTAGGCCGAAGGCTCGACCCAGCAGCAAGGAAATGATCGAGACGTTCAAAGCGTGAGCGGTGCCGCGATCACCCGCCCCTTCATTCAGCAGCCGGATGCTGACATCACCTTCGACCAGCATCTTGTCCAACATCGCCGCGGTCAGCGCAATTGTCTGGTCGCGCGAGGTATGCGCGTCACGCGACAAGACGTCGATCACCCCACGGAATGCGCTCGCGGCTTCGCCGTACTGCTTCTCGCACAGATTGAGCGCGGCGCGCTGTTCAGCCAATGCGCGCCGGTGGACTTCCTTGGCTGCTTGATCGGGATCCTGAGTGGCCGACTCTGCGATCGGCAGCGGCACCGGTGCCGAGTCGGTCTGCAGATCGCTCTTGCCCGGACTCCAGCGCACCTGCTTGAGACCGAGGCGGCGCAAGATGCCCAACTGCTCTTCCGAACTCAGCTTGAAGCTGCTGAGCGGAAAAGGGTGCGACATCCACCCCAGATCCAGATGGATAAACATGCCCACCTTCAGCTGGCTGACGTCGATCAGGGGATCGGAAGATCTGTCCTTCATTTGGTACCTACGGCCTATTTTTGGGCGCCCTCGTGCCTAGCATCGGTCAACTCACGCCGTTACTTAAGTGAACAAGACACTGCAAATGCCTTCAGCGTGCAACCGGATGAAATTTACGTGCGAATTGTCACGCCATCCACTTGACCTCCGCCCCAGCTCGGGGGACAGTTACATCCAAATAAAGAACTTAAGTTCTTAATTAGAACTAACTCGGAATGATCAACAAGGTGCACGACTCGGCTGCCGAGGCGCTGGCCGACGTCAGTGACGGCTCGACAGTGATGATTGGCGGCTTCGGCACGGCCGGCCTACCGGATGCATTGATCGAAGCACTCTTGGACCAAGGTGCGCGCGAACTGACCGTGGTCAGCAACAACGCTGGCAACGGCGACGCGGGGCTGGCCGCCTTGTTGGGTGCCGGCCGCGTGCGCAGGATCATCTGCTCCTTCCCGCGCCAGTCCGACTCGCATCATTTCGACGCGCTCTACCGCAGCGGCAAGATCGAGCTCGAACTGGTCCCGCAAGGCAACCTGGCCGAGCGCATCCGGGCGGCCGGCGCCGGCATCGGTGCCTTCTACACACCGACCGGCTACGGCACGCAGCTGGCACAGGGCAAGGAATGCCGCATCATCGGCGGCCGCGGCCACGTGCTCGAATACCCGATCCACGCCGACGTCGCACTGATCAAGGCCGAGCGCGGCGACCGCTGGGGCAATCTCTGCTACCGCATGAGCGCGCGCAACTTCGGCCCCATCATGGCCACGGCGGCCAAGACAACCGTGGCTTCTGTGCATGAACTGATCGAGCTCGGCGGCCTCGACCCCGAAGCCGTGGTGACGCCCGGCATCTTCGTCCAGCGTGTCGTCCAGGTCGCTCGCCGGCGGACGGGTGGCGCTGGCTTCAAAGGAGCCGTCTGACATGAGCAGTGCTGCACTGAAAGGCTGGAACCGCGCCCAAATGGCCGCGCGCGTCGCCCAGGACATTCCGGAGGGCGCATTCGTCAACCTTGGCATCGGGCTCCCGACCTTGGTGGCCACCCACATTCCAGCCGGCCGCGAGGTGATCCTGCACAGCGAGAACGGCGTACTCGGCATGGGCCCGCCCCCGGCCCCGGGCGCCGAAGACT
The DNA here is from genome assembly GCF_044373315.1 of Roseateles sp. GTDB lineage: Bacteria > Pseudomonadota > Gammaproteobacteria > Burkholderiales > Burkholderiaceae_C > JACDQM01. The sequence continues at coordinate 30,881 of NZ_JBILQK010000039.1, forward strand.
TCGACCTGATCAACGCCGGCAAGCAGCCGGTCACGCTGCTGCCGGGTGGTTGCTTCTTCCACCACGCCGACAGCTTCACGATGATGCGTGGCGGCCATCTGGACATCTGCGTGCTGGGGGCCTTCCAGGTCTCGACACGCGGCGATCTGGCCAACTGGCATACCGGAGAGCCCGACGCCATACCAGCGGTGGGCGGCGCCATGGATCTGGCCATCGGCGCCAAGCAGACCTTCGTGATGATGGAGCACTGCACCAAGAGCGGCGAGAGCAAGATCGTCGAAGCCTGCCGCTATCCGCTGACCGCCGCCGCCTGCGTCAGCCGCATCTATACCGACCTGGCCGTGCTGGCCGTCACGCCGGAAGGACTGCAAGTCATAGACATGGCAGACGGCCTCGACTTCGACCGCCTGCAAGCCCTCAGCGGCGTCCCGCTGCTGCCGGCCCGCCCCCCTCTAACACCGACCTCAATGGAGTAGACACATGATGAAGAACGCCCTGATCTGCGATGCCCAGCGCACCCCCTTCGGCCGCTACGGCGGCGCCCTGTCCCTGGTGCGCACCGACGATCTCGGAGCCGTGCCGCTGCGCGCGCTGATGCAGCGCAACCCGGGTGTCGACTGGGAGGCCGTGACCGATGTGCTGTACGGCTGTGCCAACCAGGCCGGCGAGGACAACCGCAATGTGGCCCGCATGTCCGCCCTGCTGGCCGGCCTGCCGATCGGCGTGCCCGGTGCCACCATCAACCGCCTGTGCGGCTCGGGCATGGACGCCGTGGGCAGCGCTGCGCGCGCCATCCGCGCCGGTGAGGCCGAGCTGATGATCGCCGGCGGCGTCGAGAGCATGAGCCGTGCGCCCTTCGTCATGCCCAAGGCCGAGAGCGCCTTCTCGCGCAGCAATGCGGTCTACGACACCACCATCGGCTGGCGCTTCGTCAACAAGCTGATGAAGGAGCGCTACGGTGTCGACTCGATGCCAGAGACGGCAGAGAACGTCGCAAGTGATTTCAAGATCGAACGCGAAGCGCAGGATCGCATGGCCATGGCCAGCCAGATGAAGGCAGTCGCCGCCCAGCAGGCCGGCTTCTTCGACGCCGAAATCTGCCCGGTCAGCATCCCGCAGAAGAAAGGTGAGGCCCTGCTCGTGAACCGCGACGAGCACCCGCGCGAAACCAGCCTGGAAGCGCTGGCCAAACTCAGAGGCGTGGTGCGCCCGGACGGCACTGTGACGGCGGGCAATGCCTCGGGCGTCAACGATGGTGCGGTCGCGATGCTGATCGCCAGCGAGGCCGGCGCCGCAAGGCATGGCCTGACGCCGCGCGCCCGCGTGGTCGGCATGGCCACTGCAGGTGTCGCGCCGCGCATCATGGGCATCGGCCCGGCCCCGGCTAGCCGCCGCGTGCTGGAACTGACCGGCCTCACGCTGGCGCAGATGGACGTGATCGAGTTGAACGAAGCCTTTGCCGCGCAGGGCCTAGCCGTGCTGCGTGAACTGGGCCTGCGTGACGATGATCCCCGCGTGAACCCCAATGGTGGGGCAATCGCGCTCGGTCATCCGCTCGGCGCCAGCGGCGCACGGCTGGTGATGACGGCGGTGAACCAACTGCAGCGCAGCGGTGGCCGCTACGCACTTTGCACCATGTGCATTGGCGTCGGCCAGGGCATCGCACTGATCGTCGAGCGCGTCTGATCGCGCAGTGAACCGACCCCGCCAGCGCCCGCAGGGCCGGGTCTTCGCGAGACTGCGAACCCGGCCGCTCGCCCCACCCTTGGAGCACCAAGCCCACAGGGCATCGCCATCAGCCCGCCCCGGAACAGGACCTCGGTGCCTGCAGCAATGCGGACGCAGGGGCGATCATCACCATCTTGGTGCACAAAGGTTCGCCAATCGCCCACCGTGTCGGTAACTGCGTAGGCCAAGGCGGCTTTGTCTTTCTATAGTCAACGCTTTCTGGCTCGCGTCCGGTTTTCAGGGCGCTAATCGCACTCCAAGTCACCATGTCTGCTGCCCGTGCTCTCGATGATCTGGCCGCAATCGCCGCGACCAGCAGTAACGCCCACGCCCCGACGGCCGTCAGCGACAGCAGCCCGCTGAAGCGGGACCTTGTCGCTGGATTGGAGAAAGGCCTTGCCGTGATCGAGGCCTTCGATCAGGAGCGTCCGCGCCTGACTATCAGTGAAGTGGCCGCCCGCACCGGCCTGACGCGCGCTGCAGCGCGGCGCTATCTGCTGACACTGACCCATCTGGGCTTTGTCTCGCAAGACCGCAAGATGTTTGCGCTGACGCCCAAGGTACTGCGACTGGGTCAGAGCTATATGCACTCAGCGCGGCTGCCACGCATCGTCGAGCCCGAGCTGCACAAGCTGGCCTACGCGATGAAGGAAGCCAGCGGCGCCGGCGTGCTGGACGGCAACGATGTGATCTGCATCTCGGCCACCAGCGCTGGCCGCGTGGTGTCGCCGACCCTGCAGCCTGGCACCCGCGTGCCGGCCTTCTGCGCCGGCACCGGCCGCGTGATGCTGGCGGCGCTACCGCAGACCGAGATTGACGACTGGGTGGCCCGCCAGGAGCTGACCCAGCTGACGCCGCACACCATCACCCACCCGGAACGCCTGCGCATCGAAATTGCGCGCGCGCGCGCGCTGGGCTATGCCTGCGTCGATCAGGAACTGGAGTTGGGCCTGCGCACAGTGGCCGTGCCCTTGAAAAACTACCGTGGCGATGTGGTGGCCGCGATGAGCATCAGCGTGCACGCCTCACGCATGAGCATGGACCAGCTGGTGGATCACTGCCTGCCGCCGCTGCTGCAGTCGCAAGCTCACCTCAGAATGCTGCTGTAAGAGCGGCAAACAAACCCCTTCTGGCGTCGTTGCTGGCTTTTGTCAGCCGCTCTACACCTAACCACGGCGGGCCGCAGACCGCAGCGAGCGTCAGGGATGCGCTGCCATCACCTGCGCCACAGCGGCCGTCAGCCGCTTGCCATAGGGCACGTGCAGGAACTCATTCGGGCCGTGCGCATTGCTCTTCGGACCGAGCACGCCGCAGACCATCATCTGCGCCTTGGGGAAGCCCTTCTGCAGCATGCTCATCAAGGGAATCGTGCCGCCCTGACCGATATAGCCCAGCGGTGCGCCGAAGTGCGTCTGGCTGGCCTCATCCAGCGCATGCGCCAGCCAGGGTGACAGCTCGGGCGTGTTCCAGCCGGTCGCACCGTAAGCGCCAGCGCGCCCATCCGGCACGAAGGTCACCTTGGCGTTGTAGGGCGCGTTGTCTTCCAGCAAAGCCTTGAGCTTGAGCGCCGCCTCGTTGCCGTCCACCAGCGGCGGCAGGCGCAGCGAGAGCTTGAAGGCGGTGTAGGGCCGCAGCACATTGCCGGCGTTCTTCAGCTCGGGAAAGCCGTCGACACCGGTCACCGACAGGGTCGGCCGCCAGGTGCGGTTCAGCAGCACTTCGACCGGATCCTGCGTCA
>NZ_JBILQK010000040.1:0-34285 GCF_044373315.1 Roseateles sp.
AAGCGCTACGCCCATCTGTCGACCGGCAACTACAACCCCAAGACGGCGCGCCTGTATACCGACCTGGGCTGCCTGACGGCCGATCCGGATATGACCTCGGATGTGGACACGGTGTTCCGCCAGCTGGCCTCCTTGTCACGCTTCAAGCCGCCGAAGCGCCTGCTGCTAGCACCCTTCAATATGCACCAGCGCATGATGGAAATGCTGGGCCAGGTGGCTGCAGCTGCACGGGCCGGCTACGCGGCGCGCGTGGTGTTGAAGATCAACGCGCTGACCGATACGGAGATGATCCGCGGGCTGATCGAAGCCGGACAGGCTGGCGCCAAGATCGACCTGATCGTGCGCGGCGCCTGCATGCTGCCGCCGGGGCTGCCGGGGCAGACCGACAACATCCTGGTGCGCTCGGTGGTCGGCCGCTTTCTGGAGCATTCACGCGTCAGCTACTTCCGCTGGGGTGATGGTGACGACCAGGAGGCGCTGTACCTGTCCAGCGCCGACTGGATGAGCCGCAATATGTTCCGCCGCATCGAGGTGGCCTGGCCGGTGCTCGATCCCAAGCTGCGCCAGCGCGTCATCGACGAGGCACTGCAGCCGTATCTGCATGACGGCCGGGACGCGTGGCAGCTGGGGCCGGACGGGCAGTCGCACCGCATCAGCAGCAGCGGCGCCAGCGCTCAGCAGGCCCTGATGCGACGCTACAGCGGCGATTGAGTCAAGAGCCGCTTCAAGGCGGCTTCATCAGCCGACGAGCAGTCGCAGGTTGAGCGCACTGGTCCTCGACCAGGCATCGACCTCTTCCTGCAGCAGGTAGACGGCGCGTGGCAGCCGCTTGGCCCAGTTGCGGGCCACATGGATGCAGACGCCCTGACGATCGCGCGTCAGCTTGAGTGCCTGCGGGCTGAACTCGGCCCTCGAATGGCAGGCCAGCACGGCCAGGCGCAGGCTCAGCAGCTGCGTCATGAAGCTGGCATCGCCGAATTGGTGTTCCAGCTTGCGCAGGCCGCCGCGCTGACCCAGGGCCAGCTCGCCCAGCCGGCGCAGCTGGCTTTGCGAGAAGCCCGGCGCGTCCACATGGGCCAGCAGATAGGCGCTGTGACGGTGGTGGTCGTGGTGCGACACCATCATGCCGATCTCGTGCAGGGCCGCGGCCCAGCCCAGTTCGCGTTGCAGTTCGCGCGCAGCCTGCGGCATCAGCTGCTTGTAAAGGGAAAGGGACAGGCGGCGCACTCGCTCGGCCTGCAGGCGGTCGACGTCATAGCGCTGCTGCAGCGACGCCACCGAGTGGTCACGCATATCGCCGCGGCCCGCGTTGCGCTCGGCTTCCAGACGCTCAGCCAGATCGAAGATCACGCCTTGGCGCAGCGCGCCCTTGGCTGGATAGAGCACGGCGATGTCGAAATGCGTCAGCAGCGTGTAGAGGATGCACAGGCCGCCGGCCACGACCGCGCGGCGATCATCCTTGAGCCCGGGCAGCTTGAGCTTGTCGATATGACCGGCCTCCAGGCACTGCTGGATGCACCAGCGCAGCGCTGCCGGCGTGATGCTGCCATCGGTGATTCCATTAGCCGCCAGCAGCTGCGAGACCGCGCCCACCGTGCCCGAGGAGCCCAGCGCTTCGCGCCAGCGCGAGCGGTCGAACAACGACAGCGCTTCCTCAAGCTCAGCACCTGCCGCGACCTGCGCGGCGCGGAAAGCCTCCGGGGTGTAGCGGCCATCAGGGAAAAAGCGCATCGACAGGCTGACGCTGCCGACCTGGAAAGATTCGGCCAGCTGCGGCTGGCGCCCCTGGCCCAGGATCATCTCGGTGGAACGGCCGCCGATGTCGATCACCAGGCGCGGCTGCTCGGAGGCTTGAAGGCGCGCCACGCCGGCGTAGATCAGGCGGGCCTCTTCGCGGCCGGAGATGACTTCAATCGGGAAGCCGAGCGTTTTCTCGGCGCGGCGCAGGAAGGCGTCGCGGTTGCGCGCCTCGCGCAGCGTCTGCGTGGCGACCGCGCGCACGCGCTCGGGTGGCACGCCCTTTAGGTGGCCGGCAAAGCGCGCCAGGCAGGCCAGCCCGCGCTGGCTGGCCTCTTCCGTCAGCAGGCCCTGCTCATCGAGACCCGCCCCCAGCCGCACGGTTTCCTTCAGATACTCCAGCCGCTTGTATTGGCCCCGGTGCAACTGGGCGAGTTCGAGGCGAAAGCTGTTGGAGCCGATGTCGATGGCAGCCAGCGGCGCCGCGGAGGAGACGGTGGAAAGCATGCCCGCATTGTCGGTGGAAAAGCGTCAGCTCCGGCACTGCTTGGCGCAGCTGCCTAGAATCCAACGGTCCGGGCAGTCTGCCGGTTTCGTCCATGAACACCGCAAGGAGCGCGAGATGATCAATGAGGAGTTGAACAGCCTGGTCCCAGGCCGAGACTTCAGTCGCCGCACGTTCGTCCAGACAGCGGTTGGCAGCGGCTTCGCGGCCGCGGTGCTGCCGGTGGCGGCCAGCACCATCAAGACCGATGCGCAGGGCCTGGAAGCCGGCGAGGTGATGATTCCGGTCGGCGACTTCAAGATGCCGGCCTACCGCGCCATGCCTGCTGGCGGCAAGAATCTGCCGGTGGTGCTGGTGATCAGCGAGATCTTCGGCGTGCATGAGCACATCGCCGATGTGGCGCGCCGCTTCGCCAAGCTGGGCTATATGGCGATCGCGCCCGAGATGTTCGTGCGCCAGGGCGATGCCGGTTCCTATGGTGAGGTCGCCAAGCTGGTGGCCGAGGTCATCTCCAAGGTGCCCGACGAGCAGGTGATGGCTGATCTGGATGCCAGCGTCGCCTGGGCCAAGACGCAGGGTGCCGATGTCTCCCGGCTGGGCGTCACCGGCTTCTGCTGGGGCGGACGCATCACCTGGCTGTATGCCGCGCACAACCCGGCCGTGAAGGCCGGTGTGGCATGGTACGGCCGCCTCGTCGGCAACAGCACGCCGCTGACGCCGCGCCATCCGGTGGATGTGGCCGGCCGCATTGCCGGCCCGGTGCTGGGCCTGTATGGCGGCCAGGACCCCGGCATCCCGCTTGACACGGTTGATAAGATGAAAACTGCTCTGAACCAAGGCTCCGCAGCTGCCAAGCGTAGTGAGTTCCACATCTACGCCGACGCGCCGCATGCCTTCCATGCCGACTACCGCCCCAGCTATCGCAAGGATGCGGCTGAAGACGGCTGGAAGCGTTGCACCGCCTGGTTCAAGGCAAACGGCCTGGCCTGACGGCGAGTCGGGGCCGGGCTGCTGAAGCCACAGGGCTGATGAACAGACCGCGCCATTTGGGCGCGGTTTGTCTTTGCGGCCGAACAGGATGCCTATGACTCTTTTGTATATCGTGCTGACGACCTTCGCGGGCGGCCTGCTGTCCGTGCTGATCGCGGCCAGTTTGACCGTCGGCCTGCTGGGTCGCCTTGTCAAGAACCTGGTGAGCCTGTCGACTGGCGTGCTGCTTGGCACCGCGCTGCTGCATGTGCTGCCCGAAGCCTTTGAAGGCCAGGCCAGTTCGCATGAGCTGTTCCTGACGCTGCTGGGCGGCCTGCTGTTTTTCTTCCTGCTGGAGAAGGCCGAGCTGTACCGCCACACCCATCATCACGAGGGCGATGGCCATCATCACCATCACCATTTCGACACGCAGCAGGCCGGGCGTGGCGGCATGTCGGTGCTGGTGGGCGACAGCATCCACAATTTCTGCGACGGCGTGATCATCGCGGCGGCCTTTCTGGCCGACACGCATCTGGGTTTCGTCACCGCGATGGCCATCGTGGCGCACGAGATTCCGCAGGAGGTGGGTGACTACATCGTGTTGCTGAACGCCGGTTTCAGCCGCGCGCGCGCCTTGCTCTACAACGCGATCTCCGGCCTGGCGGCGGTGCTGGGCGGGGTGTTGGGCTATTTTGTCGTCGGCCCCTGGGAATCGCTGTTCCCCTACCTGCTGGTGGTGGCGTCAAGCAGCTTTGTCTATGTGGCGGTGGCCGACCTGATCCCGCAGTTGCAACGCCGTCTGCCTTGGCGCGACACGATCGCACAGCTGGCCTGGCTGGGCGCCGGTCTCGCCCTTGTTTCCCTCCTCGTGAACAGCAGTCACTGAGCCCGGACACACGACAGGCCCTGCGGCCTGTCGTGCGCCTGGCGGAGGCCTGACCGCCTACGAGCGGACGGGCTGATACGGTCTCGCCTTCGAGCGCATGACTTCGTTGGTTCGCCTTGCCGTGCCAAAGCACTGTCTGAGGCTTCCGGCCTCGTCCTGCGCTTGAAGGCGAAACCGTATGGGCTGCTCGCGGAAAGGTCCTGCGGCCGGTGACTTGCCCCGGGCCTATGTTCTTCCTGCCAACGAAAAGGGCCAGGTCTTGCCTGGCCCTTCCTCATGGCTGAAAACGAATGCAGCGCTGTCAGCGCACCACCAGCACCGGGATCGTGCTGTGGGTCAGCAGCTTCTGGGTTTCGCTGCCCAGCAGCAGGGCCTGGACGCCGCGGCGGCCGTGCGAGGCCATCACGACCAGATCGGCCTGCTTGTCCTTGACGTGGTCAATGATGGCTTCCCAGGCGTGCACGGCTTCGACGGTATGGCCTTCGCAAGGCACGCCGGCAGCCTGTGCCGCGGCCAGCACGGCCTTGATGCGGCCGCCTGCGATGCGCTCCTGCGCGTCGAAGAACTCCTGCGGCGGAGTCGGCTGCATCTCCGACACCGCGCTGTAGGGGAAGGGTTCCTTGACGCTGATGGCGAACAGCTGGGCGCCATGCGTCTTGGCCATCTCGATGGCCGTGGTGACAGCCTTGCTGGTGATTTCGGATCCGTCGGTCGGGATCACGATGCGCTTGAACATGCGGGCTCTCCTCGGTTGTGGCCCGTGAGTCGGGCTGTGTGTCGAATCTTGCCCGCCTGCTGGAAACGCGTCTTGCGCAATATCAAGTCAGCCCGTGGCGATGGGGCGGGTCGGGTCGCTGGACCACTCGCTCCAGGAGCCGGCGTAGAGTGTGCCGAGGCCCAGACCGGCATGCGCCATGGCCAGCAGGTTGTGGCAGGCGGTGACGCCCGAGCCGCATTGGTGGACCACATCGGCAGCGGCATACGGGGCGATCATTGGCTCGAACGCGGCACGCAGCTCAGCAGCGGGCTTGAAGCGACCTTGCGGATTCAGGTTGCCCGCGAAGGCGCGGTTGCTGGCGCCGGGGATGTGGCCGGCCTTGGTGTCCAGCGGCTCCACTTCGCCGCGAAAGCGCTCGGCGGCGCGGGCGTCGATCAAGCGCAGGCGGCCGAGACGGCGCTGCAATGCATCGGCGCTGATGCTGTCGACCAGCGGCGTGCCAGGCACGAAGGCACTGGGATGGGGCGGTGTGGGCAGTTCGCTGCTGAGGGCGCCGCCGGCGTCCCGCCAGGCTTGCAGACCGCCGTCGAGCACGGCAACAGCAGCATGCCCCAGCCAGTGCAGCATCCACCAGGCACGTGCGCCATACATGCCGCCTTGGGCGTCGTAGCAGATCACCTGCGTGCGTGCGTGCAGACCCAGGGAGGCCATACGGTCGGCGAACGCCTCGCGGCTCGGCAGCGGGTGGCGTCCGTTGCGGCCGGTCTTCGGCGCGCTGAGGTCGCGGTCCAGGTGCATGTAGTGCGCGCCTGGCAGATGGCCGCTTGCATAAGCCTGCGCGCCGGCTTCGGTGTTTGCCAGGTCGAAACTGAGGTCGAGCAGCAGCAGGGGCTGTCCGGCGTCGATCAGGGCCTGCAGTTGCTGCGCGCTGATCAGGGTCTGATAGGAGGACTGTGTTGTCATGAGTCGGTCACCGAGTGTTGGCTGTCCTTGGGGGTGGCGCGGCTGCGCAGCAGGGTAGCGCCGAGGCCGGCGCCCACGATCAGCAGGATGCCGGCCAGCGCTGAAAGCGAAAGTTTGTCCTGGAACAGCAGCACGCCGTACATCACCGCGAACACGATGCCCAGGTATTGCAGGCTGGCATTGACCAGCGGCGAGCCTCGGCCGTAGGCGCGCGTCATCATCAGTTGCGCCAGCGTGGCCAGCACGCCGACCGCCAGCAGCAGCGCTGCGCCGTGCAAGCTGTGGGAATGCCATTGGCCCAGCGCGGTGTTCATCAGCGCGCCGGCAATGGCTCCGCCCAGCGAGAAGTAGAAGACGATGCGGTACTCGGGCTCGCCGGCGCGGCCCAGCGTCGTCACCTGCAGATAGGCCATGGCTGACAGCATGCCGGACAGCAGGCCGGCCAGGCCGTGCCAGAGCTGCTGCTGCTCCATGGTCGGGCGCAGCACCAGCGCGACACCGGCAAAGCCCAGCAGCACAGCGGCCACCAGTCGTGGATCGACCCGGCGGCTGCCCAGCATGACCGCGCCGCCGATCAGGAACAGCGCCATCCAGACCGAGGACATGTAGTTCAACGTCATCGCTGTGGCCAAGGGCAGGTTGGCAATCGAATAGAACCACAGCGACAGCGCACTGACCCCGCTGAGGCTGCGCCAGAAGTGCATGGCCGGCACCCGGGTGGCGAGGGTCAGGCCTTGCCAGCGCGCCAGCAGGCCCATCATCAGCACGCCGATCAGGCCGCGGTACATCACGATCTCGCCGGTGTCGTAGAACTCCGACGCCAGCTTGACGCACACCCCCATGGTGGCGAACAGGAAGCTGGCGGCAATCATCAGGACGGGCGCGGACATGGGGCCGATTGTGGCCCGGCCAAAAACAAACGCCCCGCTGGCAGCTGCCATGCGGGGCGTTTGGAGACTGTGGCGATTGCGCGCCGGTCTCAGCCTTTGAAGTTCATCTTGCGGCGATACCACTCGTGGAAATGCTGCATGCCGTCCTCCATCGGGCTCTGGTAGGGTCCGACCTCGTTGTCGCCGCGCTGCATCAGGGCTTTGCGGCCGGCGTCCATGCGTTCAGCGATCTCGTCGTCCTCGATACAGGTTTCCATGTAGGCGGCCTGCTGGGCTTCGACGAAATCGCGCTCGAAGGCGGCGATCTCTTCCGGGTAATAGAACTCCACCCGGTTCAGCGTCTTGTCAGGGCTGATCGGGTGCAGCGTCGAGACAGTGAGTACATGCGGATACCACTCCACCATGATGTGCGGGTAGTAGGTCAGCCAGATCGCGCCGCGCTCGGGCAGCTTGCCTTCGCGGTACTTCAGCAGGGCGTCGTGCCAGCGCTGGTAGGTGGGCGAGCCGGGACGGCCAAAGCCCGATGACACGCCGACGGTCTGCACCGAGTAGTTCTCCTCGAATTCCCACTTCAGGTCGTCGCAGGTGACGAACTGGCCCAGACCCGGATGGAAGGGGCCGACGTGGTAGTCCTCCAGATAGACCTCGATGAAGGTCTTCCAGTTGTAGTTGCACTCGTGCAGCTCGACTTTGTCCAGCACATAGCCCGAGAAATCCAGCTCGGCGGCCGGCCCCAGCTTGGCCAGGCTGCCTGCCACGTCATGGCCGTTGTCCTCGAACAGCAGGCCGTTCCACTCGCGCAGCTTGTAGTTGTTGAGGTTCAGGCAGGGGTCTTCGGCAAAGTGCGGCGCGCCGATCAGCTTGCCTTCCAGGCCATAGGTCCAGCGATGCAGCGGGCAGACGATGCTGTTCTTCGTGTTGCCTCGCCCACGCAGCATCAAGGCCTGGCGATGGCGGCAGACATTCGAGATCAGCTGGATGCCGTTTGGCGTGCGTACCAGCGCGCGGCCCTCGCCTTCGTGGGGCAGGGCGTAGTAGTCGCCAACCTCGGGCACGGCCAGTGCGTGTCCAAGGTAGCGCGGACCAGGTCGGAAGATTTGCTCGAGTTCCTTGCGGAACAGGGCCTCATCGAAATAGGAAGTAACAGGCAGCTGGGTCGAGCTGCGTTCAAGCGCCGAGAGAGTGATGCTCAGGTCGGACATGATCCAAGAGGGTCTCCAAGAAACCAATGTCAACCCCCCGGCGGCCGTTGTCGCTGGCTGGAGGCTGCAGCGCGGAGCCGGGTTTGTGTCAAAAAGCCCGGCTCGGAACGTTGTCCGGAGCCGGGCTCCCAGGGTGCTGCAGCAGTCTTTAAGGTCTTCTGCAGCGAGGGCAGGATTCTAACCGCGGGAGTTCATCGGTACCCGCGCAGGGCCAAACTGCGTGTGGGCGCCGGCTGTGGCGCCGGGCTGACAGCATTCACCCCTACGGGGGGCGGGGGCCAAGTCAGGCCCCACTACAATCGCCGTTTCGCATTTCCGCAATGACCAAATCCTCCGCCAGTGCCAAGAACGCGCCCCAGAAGGACGCCGTTTCACCCAGTTACGAGCAAGCGCTTGATGAACTGGAGCGTCTGGTAGCGTCCATGGAGGCCGGTCAACTGCCTCTCGATCAACTGCTGGCCAGCTACAAGCGCGGGGCCGAGTTGCTCGGCTTCTGCCGCGAGCGTCTGCAAGCGGTTGAACAGCAGGTCAAGGTGCTGGAGGGTGGGGACTTGAAGCCATGGGGAGAGACCTGAGCGATGGACGCTGGCGTGTTTGAACAATGGATGCAGCGCTCACTGCGGGGCGTCGAACTGGCGCTGGAGCAATGGGTGCCTGCATCGGCACCGGCTGGCCTGGGCGAGGCCATGCGCTACGCCGTCCTTGACGGTGGCAAGCGGCTGCGCCCCCTGCTGGTGATGGCCGCCTGCGAGGCGGTCCAGGGCGAGGCCGAGGCTGCCATGCGGGCTGCCTGCGCGGTCGAGTTGATCCATGCCTATTCTCTGGTGCATGACGATATGCCCTGCATGGACAACGACGTGCTGCGGCGTGGCAAGCCAACCGTCCATGTGGCCTTCGGTGAAGCGCAGGCCATGCTGGCGGGCGACGCCATGCAGGCGCTGGCCTTCGAGGTGTTGACGCCGGACAGCGGTGTCGAGCCGGCTCTGCAAGCCAAGCTGTGTGCCTTGCTGGCGCGCTCGGCCGGCCATGCCGGCATGGCCGGTGGCCAGGCGATCGATCTGGCGAGCGTCGGCCTGCAACTGGATGAGCAATCGCTGCGCGACATGCACCGTCGCAAGACCGGCGTCTTGCTGCAAGCCAGCGTGCTGATGGGCGCCGCTTGTGGCGCGAGCACGCCCAAGTCCTGGCAGGCGCTGTCGGACTATGGCGCGGCGATCGGGCTGGCCTTCCAGGTGGTTGACGACATCCTGGATGTGACGCAGGACTCGCAGGTGCTGGGCAAGACGGCTGGCAAGGATCAGGATGCGAACAAGCCGACCTATGTGAGCGTGCTTGGCTTGGACGAAGCGAAGGCCTATGCCTGTCGGCTTCGCGACGAGGCGCACTGCGCCCTTAACGCCAGTGGGCTGGCAAACACGGCCTGGTTGAGCCTGCTGGCTGACAAGGTTGTCGAGCGCGAGAATTGAGCAGAGACCTCGGGTGATGAACTATCCCTTGCTGAAAACCATTGCGAGTCCGGCGGACCTGCGGCGCTTGCCGCGCTCCGATCTCAAGCAAGTGGCGGACGAGCTGCGCAACTACGTGCTGGAGTCGGTCTCCAAGACCGGCGGCCACCTGGGCTCCAACCTGGGCACGGTGGAGCTGACTGTCGCGCTGCACTATGTCTTCAACACGCCGGAAGACCGGCTGGTGTGGGACGTCGGCCACCAGACTTATCCGCACAAGGTGCTGACCGGCCGGCGCGAGCAGATGTCCGGCCTGCGCCAGCTGGGCGGCATCAGCGGCTTCCCGCGCCGCGACGAGAGCGAGTACGACACCTTCGGCACCGGCCATTCCAGCACCTCGATCTCGGCCGCGCATGGCATGGCGATGGCCGCCAAGATCAAGGGCGAGAGCCGCAAGGCCGTGGCCATCATCGGCGACGGCTCGATGACGGCTGGCATGGCCTTCGAGGCGCTGAACAATGCGGGCATCGCGCATGGCGGCCTGATGGGCGATGTGCTGGTGATCCTGAACGACAACGACATGTCGATCAGCCCGCCAGTGGGCGCGCTGAACAAGTATCTGGCGCGCCTGATGAGCGGCAAGTTCTACGCCGCGGCGCGTGAGGGCGCCAAATCGGTGCTGAAGAACACGCCGCTGTATGAGTTTGCGCGCCGCTTCGAGGAGCACACCAAGGGCATGGTCGTGCCCGGCACCATCTTCGAGGAGTTCGGCTTCAACTACGTCGGCCCCATCGATGGCCATGACCTGGAATCGCTGATCCCGACGCTGGAGAATCTGCGCGACAAGCGGGGCCCGCAGTTCCTGCATGTGGTCACCAAGAAGGGCCAGGGCTACAAGCTGGCCGAGGCCGATCCGGTCAAGTACCACGCGGCATCGGCCAAGTTCGATCCGGCGGTGGGTTTCGTGAAGCCGCAGTCGCCGCCGAAGCCGGCCTTCATGAACATCTTCGGGGAGTGGCTCTGCGACATGGCCGAGCAAGACCCGCGTCTGGTCGGCATCACGCCGGCTATGCGCGAGGGCTCGGGTATGGTGGAGTTCCACAAGCGCTTTCCGACCCGCTACTACGACGTCGGCATCGCCGAACAGCATTCGGTGACGTTTGCCGCCGGTCTGGCCTGCGAGGGGCTCAAACCAGTGGTCGCGATCTATTCGACCTTCCTGCAGCGCGCCTACGACCAGATGGTGCACGATGTAGCGATCCAGAACCTGCCCGTCCTGTTTGCGCTGGACCGGGCCGGCCTGGTCGGTGCAGACGGTGCCACGCATGCCGGCAACTACGACATCGCGTACACCCGCTGTATCCCGAACATGGCGGTGCTGACCCCGGCTGATGAGAATGAATGCCGCCAGGCCTTGTTCACCGGCTTTCAGCACGCGGGCCCGGTCACGGTGCGCTACCCACGCGGCTCAGGCGTGGGCACCGAGGTCCAGAAACAGATGCAGGCCCTGCCCTGGGGCAAGGGCGAGATCCGTCGGCAGTCGACGCGCGGCGCTGCCCGCCCGGGCGACGCCCCGCGCATTGCAATTCTGGCCTTCGGCACCTTGCTCTACCCGGCGCTGAAGGCGGCCGAGGCGCTGGATGCGACCGTGGCGAACATGCGTTTTGCCAAGCCGCTGGACCATGAACTGGTGGCTGAACTGGCGCGCAGCCATGACGTACTGGTGACGCTGGAAGACGGCTGCATCATGGGCGGCGCCGGCAGTGCCGTGTTGGAGAGCCTGCAAGCCGCCGGGCTCAGCCTGCCGGTGCTGCAGCTCGGCCTGCCCGATGAGTTCATCGAGCATGGCGATCCAGGCAAGCTGATGTCGCTGTGCGGTCTGGATGCCGCCGGCATCGAGCAGAGCATCCTGAAGCGTTTCGGCGCGCGGCCTTCGCTGCTGCGCCCTGCGGCCAACAGCTGAGACCAGGCCCTGATTGCAAAGCCGGGCACGCGCCCGGCTTTGCTGTTTTTGCGCGGACTCAAGGCACCAGTTGGCCCAGGCGCTGCTGCAGGTCGATGGCTTCGGCCCTCAGTGCCGCCTGCATCGCTCCGCTCAAGCCATGCTGCGCACGCAACAGGGGGCGGGCCAGCCAGACCTCGTAGGGCACCGAGACCGAGAAGCGTCGCAAGGTGATGCCGTGCCCTTCGCAGGCCAGGGCAGTCAAGGGATTGACGATGGCCACGCCCAGGCCATGCCGCACCATCTCGCAAAGGGCCACCGCGCTGTGGGTTTGCAGGCTCAGAAGGCGGCGCACGCCGTGTTCGGCAAAGACGGCATCGACCTGTTGGCGGTATGGGTCAGCACTGCCCAGGCTCAGGAAGGGCAAGCCCTCGAAGTCCTGCGGACTCAGAACGGCCTTGGACAGCAAGGCATGGGCGCTGGGCAGAACACAGACCTCGTCGGCACTCATCAGTTGCTCCATCTCCAGCCCGGCGGCGGGCAGCGCCTTTTCGGTCAGCCCAAGATCGAAGCGTTGAGCCTGCAGCCAATCGTCCAGTAGCGGCGGCTCCTGCGGGGTGATGCTTGCTGCGGCGCCAGCATGCTGCTGTTGGAGCCGCGCGCAGGCGCCAGGCAGCAGGGCGTGGCTCAGCGCAGGCAGGCACAGCAGCTCCAGCGTGCCCAGATCGTCACGGGCGAGTTCCAGCGCGCGGGCGCTGACCTGCTCCAGTCCTTGGTAGGCGCGCTGCACCGCTTCGAATAGCGCCAGTGCGCGGCGGGTTGGCCGCAGCCGGCCGCCCTGCCGTTCGAACAGCGCATAGCCTAGCAGCTGCTCCACGCGCGCCAGTTCGCGGCTGACCGTGGGCTGCGAAGTGTGCAGCAAGGCTGCAGCGGATGTAACGCTGCCGGCCGTCATCACGGCGCGAAAGACTTCGATGTGGCGGTGGCTGAGCATGGCTGAACATATCAGATGTGAATGCGTAACGGAAACAAAAGCATTTGAATGAATTGCGGGGCGCAGGCATGCTGCAAGCTTCATCTCCCAGCTGTCCAACACCATGCCGCATCCCGTCTCCGCCCCCTTGCTGTGGTCGCTCGCCGAACGCTTTGGCACCCCGCTGTGGGTCTATGACGCCCAACTGATCCGCGAGCGCATCGCTGCGCTGAAGTCCTTCGACACCATCCGCTTCGCGCAGAAGGCCTGCTCGAACACCCACATCCTGCGGCTGATGCGCGAGCAGGGCGTCAAGGTGGACGCGGTCTCCCGCGGCGAGATCCTGCGGGCACTGGCTGCTGGTTATCGCGCTGGGGGTCTTGATTCGGAGATTGTTTTCACGGCCGACCTGGTGGACCGGCAGACCTTGGCCACCGTGGTCGAGCATGGCGTGCCGGTGAACGCCGGTTCCATCGACATGCTGGGCCAGCTCGGTGCGGCTTCACCGGGGCACAAGGTCTGGCTGCGCATCAACCCGGGTTTCGGTCATGGCCACAGCAACAAGACCAATACCGGCGGTGAGCACAGCAAGCATGGCATCTGGCATACCGAGCTGGGTGCCGCGCTGGACGCGGTACGTCAGCATGGCCTGCAGCTGGTGGGCCTGCACATGCACATCGGCTCAGGCGTGGATTACGGGCATCTGGCCGAGGTCTGCGGTGCCATGGTCGACCTGGTGCGTCAGGCCCACGCCGCAGGTCATGACCTGCATGCCATCTCGGCCGGCGGCGGCTTGTCGATTCCCTACCGGGGCGGTGATGCGGTGATCGACACCGGCCACTACTTCGGGCTCTGGGACGCAGCGCGCCGGCAGGCCGAAGCCGTGCTGGGCCACGCGCTGGCGCTGGAGATCGAGCCAGGCCGCTATCTGGTGGCCGAGTCCGGCCTGCTGCTGGCCGAGGTGCGCGCCACCAAGAATGCCGGGCGCAACCATTTCGTGCTGGTCGATGCGGGCTTCAATGAGCTGATGCGCCCGGCCATGTATGGCAGCTTCCATGCGATGACCGTGCTGCCGCGCGACGGCGTTCAGCGCCCGAGCCGGCCCAGCGTGGTGGCTGGCCCGCTGTGCGAGTCGGGCGATGTGTTCACGCAGGAAGACGGCGGCGTGGTGGCGCCGCGTGAGCTGGCCGAGGCCTGCGTCGGCGACCTGCTGGTGATCCACGACACCGGGGCCTATGGCGCGTCGATGTCCAGCAACTACAACAGCCGACCTCTGATTGCCGAAGTGCTGGTCGAGGGCGCCGATCCCGCCTCGGCTCGCCTGATCCGCCGCCGCCAGACGGTAGAGGAGCTGCTGGCGCTGGAGGCCTGAGGCTCTAAGTTATTGCTATCGCACAACTTTTAAGCGATAGCTGAGATTAATAGGCTTGGGCAATGGTGGCGATTTGATTAATCAAAACTAAGAGTTCGGTTGCGGCAATATGATTCGATCCATTCCTTCACCCGCAACCACAACGGAACTCACCATGTCCCTGATCAACACCCAAGTCCAACCGTTCAAGGCCCAGGCTTTCCACAACGGCAAGTTCATCGAAGTGACCGAGGCTTCGCTGAAGGGCAAGTGGTCCGTGCTGATCTTCATGCCGGCCGCTTTCACCTTCAACTGCCCGACCGAGATCGAAGACGCGGCTGAGCACTATGCCGAGTTCCAGAAGGCAGGCGCCGAGGTCTACATCGTCACCACCGACACCCACTTCTCGCACAAGGTGTGGCACGAGACGTCGCCGGCTGTCGGCAAGGCCAAGTTCCCGCTGGTGGGCGACCCCACCCACGCCCTGACCAACGCTTTCGGCGTGCACATCCCTGAAGAAGGCCTGGCCCTGCGCGGCACCTTCGTGATCAACCCGGATGGCGTGATCAAGACCATGGAAGTGCATTCGAACGAAATCGCACGTGACGTCAAGGAAACCGTGCGCAAGCTGAAGGCCGCCCAGTACACCGCCGCCAACCCCGGCCAGGTCTGCCCGGCCAAGTGGAACGAAGGCGCCAAGACGCTGACCCCGTCGCTGGACCTGGTTGGCAAGATCTAAACCAGATCTGCCCACCCCGTGTTGAGGCTCCTCCTCACCACACTGCAATTGCATGCCCCGCGAGCCCTGTCGGCTCGCCGGGGATGCCCCTGGCCGACTCATTTTTCGCAATGGAGGCCAGCTCTCAAAGTCGCTTGATCGAACACTCAGTAGAAGGATGCACACCATGTTGGACGACAACCTCAAGGCACAGCTCAAGGCCTATCTGGAGCGCGTGACCCTGCCGTTCGAGATCGAGGCATCACTGAGCGACTCTGAGAGCTCCCGCGAATTGCAGCAGTTGCTGCAGGACATCGCCGCGATGTCCGACAAGATCGCGCTGAAGACAGACGGCCAGGATGCGCGCCGTCCTTCTTTCACGCTGAAGCGCACCGGCACCGAGCAAAGCCTGCGCTTTGCCGCCATCCCGCTGGGCCATGAATTCACCTCGCTGGTGCTGGCCCTGCTGTGGACCGGTGGCCACCCACCCAAGGTCGAGGCGGACGTGATCGAGCAGATCAAGGCCCTGGACGGCGACTTCAGCTTCGAGGTCTACATGTCCCTGAGCTGCCACAACTGCCCGGACGTGGTGCAGGCGCTGTCGCTGATGAGCGTGCTGAACCCCAAGGTCAAGACTGTCATCGTTGACGGCGCGCTGTTCCAGGACGAGGTCAATGCCCGCGAAATCATGGCCGTGCCGAGCATCTACCTGAACGGTGCACCCTTTGGTTCGGGCCGCATGACGGTGGAAGAGATTGTGGCCAAGCTCGATACCGGCGCCGCGGCGCGCGATGCCGCCAAGCTGTCCGCTAAGGACGCCTTCGATGTGCTGATCGTCGGCGGCGGCCCGGCTGGCGCGGCCGCAGCGGTCTATGCCGCCCGCAAGGGCATCCGCACCGGCGTGGCGGCCGAGCGCTTCGGCGGCCAGGTCAACGACACGCTGGCGATCGAAAACTACATCTCGGTGCTGGAGACCGACGGCCCGAAGTTCGCCGCAGCGCTGGAGCAGCACGTCAAGCACTACGACGTGGACATCATGAACCTGCAACGCGCCGACAAGCTGATCCCGGCTGCACAGCCCGGCGGCCTGATCGAGGTGCAACTGGCCAATGGCGGCGTGCTCAAGAGCAAGACTGTGATCTTGTCCACCGGCGCGCGTTGGAGAAACGTTAACGTGCCTGGCGAGCAGGAATACAAGAACAAGGGCGTGGCCTACTGCCCGCATTGCGACGGACCGCTGTTCAAGGGCAAGCGCGTGGCAGTGATCGGCGGGGGCAACTCAGGTGTTGAGGCCGCGATCGACCTGGCCGGCATCGTCGCCCACGTCAGCCTGCTGGAATTCGGCGATGCGCTTCGTGCCGACGCGGTGCTGGTGAAGAAGCTGCAAAGCCTGCCCAATGTTTCGATCCACACCCAGGCACAGACCACCGAGTTCACCGGCGAGGGCGGCAAGCTCAACGGCCTGAACTACACCGACCGTGCCAGCGGCGAAGCCCGGCGCATCGAGTTGGAAGGCGTGTTCGTGCAGATCGGTCTGGTGCCCAATACCGAATGGCTGCGTGGCACGGTTGAGCTGAGCAAGTTCGGAGAGATCATCGTCGACGCCAAGGGCCACACCTCGGTGCCGGGCGTGTTCGCCGCCGGTGATGTGACGACCGTGCCCTACAAGCAGATCGTGATCGCCGCGGGCGACGGTGCGAAGGCAGCGCTGTCCGCCTTCGATCACCTGATTCGCAACTGATCGCTTTCAGGCCGAGGGTCGGCGGCTGCGCCACAGACCCTCGGCGCTGTAGACCACCAGCGCAGTCCAGATAAGCACAAAGCCCAGCACGCGTGCGCCGCCGAAGGGCTCTTGATACAGCCAGACGCCCAGCCCGAACTGCAGACTGGGCGAGATGTATTGCAGCAGCCCTAGTGTGGCCAGCGGAATGCGGCGCGCACCGGCGGCAAACAGCAGCAAGGGCAGGGCGGTCAGCGGGCCGGCAAACATCAGCAGCCCCAGGTCCGCCATATCGGCTTGCGCAAATGCGCTGCTGCCTTGGTGGGTCCACCAGGCCAGCGCTGCAGCGGCCACTGGCGTCAGCAGCATGGTCTCCAGCGCCAGGCCCTCCAGCGCACCCAGCTTGGCGATCTTGCGCAGCAGTCCGTACACACCGAAGCTAACCGCCAACACCAGCGCTACCCAGGGCAAGTGCCCGGTCAGCACGGTCAGCCACAGCACGCCGGCCGCCGCCAGCCCCACCGCCAGCCACTGCATCGGGCGCGGGCGCTCACGCAGGAACACAAAGCCCAGCGCCACATTGACCAGTGGGTTGATGAAGTAGCCCAGGCTGGCGTCCAGCACATGGTCGTTCTGCACTGCCCAGACATAGACCAGCCAGTTCAGCGACAGCAGCAGCGCCGATACCGCAAACGCAGCCAGCACGCGAGGCTGCTTCAGCACCTCGCCCAGCCAGGCCCAGCGCCGCAGCAGGGCCAGCAGGCCCAGCACGAAGACCATGCACCACAGCGTGCGGTGCGCCACCACCTCCAGCGCTGGCACATCGGCCACCTGCTTGAAGTAGAGTGGAAACAGACCCCATGCCGCATAGGCGAGGGCGGCGCTCAGCACGCCTTTGGATACTTCAGAAGTCATCGATGTCGCAGCGCCTGGGCAGGCAGTTCAGAACCAGCATTGTCGCGGCCGCCTGCACTGCCCCTGCGTCACAATCGGGACATGAGCGAAAACAGCTTCCCTGACTTGCAGACTGAGCGTCTGCGCCTTCGAGAGATTGTGGCGGCCGATGCGCCGGCGCTGCTGGACATCCACTCCGACCGGGAGGCCATGCGCTGGTTCGGAACCGACCCCTTGCAGGATCTGGCGCAGGCCGAACAGCTCGTCAACACCTTTGCAAGTTGGCGGCTCTTGCCCGCGCCCGGCACCCGTTGGGGCCTGGAGCGCAAGTCGGACGGCCAGCTGATCGGCAGCTGCGGCTTGTTCAACTGGAACCGCAATTGGCGGCGCTGCATCCTGGGCTATGAACTGGCCCGCCCGGCCTGGGGCCAGGGCCTGATGAGCGAAGCTCTGCGCGCGGTGCTGCCCTGGGGCTACAGCCCGCAGGGCATGGCGCTGAACCGGGTGGAAGCGATGATCCATGCCGAGAACGCGCCGTCGCTGAAGCTGGCGGAACAACTGGGCTTCCAGTTGGAAGGACGCTTGCGCGAAGTGGCCTTCTGGGGTGGCCGCCATCACGACCTGCTGCTGCACGCCCGGCTGGCCAGCGATCAGGTGCCTGGCTGATCCGCGTCCGGCGCAGCGTCCCACTGCCATTCGCCGCGTTCACGCAAGCGCTGCCATTCCGGCCCCAGCGGCGCCTGCAGGCGCAGCATCTCGCCGCTGGCCGGGTGCCGCAACTCCAGCGCGCAGGCATGCAGCCACAGTCGCTGCAACCCAACAAAGCCTGCCACCGCTCGGTTCAGCGGACCCTTGCCATGGGTGGCATCTCCGATGATGGGGTGCGTGAGGTGCTTGAAGTGGCGGCGGATCTGATGCCGGCGCCCTGTTTCGGGCCGGGCCTCGAGCAGCGCGTAGCGGCTGGTCTCGAAACGCGGGTCCACCACCAGCGGCCACTCGACGCGGCCGAGCCGTCGCCAAGCGGTGCGTGAGGGCAGCAGCTCCTGCCCGGCCGACGCGCGCTCCGGGTCACGCGCCAAGTGGTGTTCGATCAGGCCACCGCGCTCGGCAGGCCAACCGCGCACCAGCGCGATATAGCGCTTCGTCATGGCGCCCGTCTCAAAAGCCTGGCCCAGCAGCGAAGCCACCTCGGCCGACAGGGCGAACAGCAGCACGCCCGAAGTGCCCTTGTCGAGCCGGTGCACCGGCCAGACCGGGCGGCCCAGTTGGTCGCGCAGCATCTGCAGCGCGAAGTGCTGCTCATGCGCATCCAGCGCGCTGCGATGCACCAGCAGCCCGGCCGGCTTGTCGATGGCCGCAAGCTGCTCATCGAGGTGAAGAATGTTCAGCATCCCGTGAATAAGTGGTCTGGGGCTAGGTTTTGCCCCACAAAGGGGGAAAGACGACAGGCACTGTCAACCGAAACAATGCTGTCACACGTTGCATCCATCATGTCAACGCGAAACGCAGAAGTTCTGGAGTGCCCACCATGCCTGAAATCGTGACTGTCGGACGTCGTTCGCCGCTGGCTGCGGCGCTGGACTGGATCTTGTCCGTGTTTGGACGCGACCCGCTGAGCTGGCCGCCGCGCCAGCAACGCCTGGGCCGCTGACACGCCGGCGGCGCGAGAGCTATTTCAGCTCGCCGTCGAGGTAGTACCAGACGCCATCCTCGCGCACGAAGCGGCTGATCTCATGCAGCCGGTGCGCCCGCCCGCCAAGCTTGCTGCGGGCCACGAATTCCACCGTTGCATGCTCGGCATCTTGTGAAAGATGCTGCCGCACTTCCAGCCCTAGCCACTTCAAGCCCGCCTGATCGGGCGCCAACTCGGCCGGTCGCGTGCTGGCATGCCAGCTGGCCTGCAAATAGGCCATATCTCTCCGCACGAAGGCGCTGTAGCGCGAGCGCATCAGTGCTTCAGCGCTCGCAGCGCCCAGCCTGCCATCAGCGGCAAAGCTCTGGTGCAGCGCGCCGCAGCAGTCGGCATAGGGTCGGCTACTGCCGCATGGGCAGGGCTCGTCGTTCTTGTTCTCAGCGCTCATCCAGCTCAAGTTCCCAAGTCTCTCCGACCAGATCATGCCCGAAGCTGTGGTGCGCTTCGCTGGCGATCAGCCGGTAGCCCTGGGCGGCATAGATGCCGCGTGCGGCGCCTAGCAGGCTGTTGGTCCACAGACGGATGCGGCGGTAGCCGGCCTGGCGCGCAAAGTCTTCGCAGCGCGTTACCAACTGCTTGCCAAGGCCCAGGCCGCGCGCCGCGGGCTCCACCAGCAACATGCGCAACTGGGCCATGCCCTCCAGCGGCGCGCCTGACACGTCGTCCCGGGCCTGGACCAAGAAGACGCAGCCCAGGCGCTCGGCGCCCGCACCTTCGCCGCGGACGGCGATCCAGCCGGCTTCGCGTGATGGATCGAAGCGTTCGATGAACTGCGCGGCGATCTGTGCCACCAGGGCCTCGAAACGCAGGTCCCAGCCGTATTCATGCGCATACAGAGCGCCATGGCGGCCGATCACCCAGCCGAGGTCGCCGCTTTGCAGCGGCCGCAACTGCGTCTCGCCTGGCGCCTCATCGCCCAGCATGGCCTGCACGCGCTCCAGTGCGCGTAGCAGGCGATGTTGCTGCGGCGCGTTGAGCCGCGCCAGCATCTGGCTGGTCTGCGCCTGGCTGCCCTGGTCCAGCGGCGCGAAGGCGCGGCGGCCGGCCGCCGTCAGCGTGAGCAGCGATTGCCTGGCGTCGGCCGGATTGGCGCGGGCCTTGATGAGGCCACGTTCTCGCAGGCCCTTGAGTAGGCGGCTCAGATAGCCCAAGTCCAGCTTCAGCTCGTGCGCGAGTGCGGTGGCGCTCAGCGGCGCGCCGGCATGCGCGAACTCCCACAGCAGGCGGGCCTCGCTGAGGCTGAACTCGGTGCGCGACAGGCCTTCCTCCAGCACGCCGATGCGGCGCGTATAGAAACGGTTGAAAGCACGAACGGCGGCGATGTGTGCGGCGGTGTCGGTGGCGTCCATGCTCCGCATCTTCGTTCTGATGCTTGCTTTTGGCAAGCAATTGAATGCACCGTGGAACTTAGAATGCCGCGATGAATCCGCACCCCCACGATGATCTGTTCGCGCCGGCCCCGCCGGCCATGACCGCCGGTGGCGGATTGCTGAAGAACCTCAACCCCGAGCAGCTCGCTGCCGTCACCGCGCCGGCCGAACCTGCGCTGATCCTGGCCGGCGCCGGCTCGGGCAAGACCCGCGTGCTGACCACGCGAATCGCCTGGCTCTTGCAGACCGGCCAGGCCTCGCCGGCCGGCATCATGGCGGTAACCTTCACCAACAAGGCCGCCAAGGAAATGGTGACGCGCCTGACCACCATGCTGCCGGTGAATGTGCGCGGCATGTGGATCGGCACCTTCCACGGCCTGTGCAATCGCTTCCTGCGCGCGCACTGGAAGCTGGCCGGCCTGCCACAAGGCTTCCAGATCCTCGACGCCAGCGACACCGTCTCGGCGATCAAGCGTGTCATCAAGGCGATGAAGCTGGACGAAGAGCGCTTCGTCCCCAAGCAGGTGGGCTGGTTCATCGCCGGCGCCAAGGAAGACGGCCTGCGCCCCAAGGACATCGAGCAGCGCGACGAGCAGACCAAGACCCTGGTGCAGGTCTACCAGGCCTACGAAGACCAGTGTCAACGCGAGGGCGTGGTCGATTTCGCCGAGCTGATGCTGCGCTCGTTCGAGCTGATGCGTGACAACGCCGCCGTGCGTGAGCACTACCAGCGCCGCTTCCAGCACCTGCTGGTCGACGAGTTCCAGGACACCAACAAGCTGCAGTACGCCTGGCTGAAGATGTTCGCGCCACCGGGACGCGGCCAAGGCGTGTTCGCGGTGGGTGACGACGACCAGAGCATTTATGCATTCCGCGGCGCGCGCGTCGGCAATATGGCCGACTTCGAGCGCGAGTACCGTGTCAAGCAGGTGGTGAAGCTGGAGCACAACTACCGGAGCTTCGGCAATATTCTGGATACCGCCAACGAGCTGATCAGCCGCAACACCCGCCGCCTGGGCAAGAACCTGCGCACCGAGGCCGGCCCCGGCGAGCCAGTGCGCGTGCACGAGTCCGCCAGCGATTTTGCCGATGCGCAGTGGCTGATCGAGGAAGCCCAGGCCCTGCATCGCCAGGGCATGCCGCGCCAGGAGATCGCGGTGCTCTACCGCAGCAATGCGCAGTCGCGGGTGATCGAGTCTGCGCTGTTCAATGCCGGCATCCCGTATCGAGTCTACGGCGGCCTGCGCTTTTTCGAGCGCGCCGAAGTCAAGCACGCGCTGGCCTATCTGCGTCTGATCGAGAACGCCAACGACGACACCAGCTTCCTGCGTGTGGTGAACTTCCCCACCCGCGGCATCGGCGCGCGCACCATCGAACAGTTGCAAGATGCCGCACGCGCCAGCGGGCGCAGCCTGTATCAGAGCGTGGGCGCGGTGGCCGGCAAGGGCGGAGGCAATCTGGCGGCCTTCGTTAACCTGGTCGAGTCGATGCGCAACCTGACCGTTGGGCTCACGCTGCGCGAGATCATCGAGCAGGTGCTGGAGACCTCGGGCCTGGCGGACTTCTACCGCACCGAAAAAGAAGGTGCCGAGCGGCTGGAAAACCTGGCCGAACTGGTGAATGCGGCCGAGGCCTTCGTTACGCAGGAGGGCTTTGGCAAAGACGCCGTTGCGCTGCCGGTGGATGAGCTTTCGCCCGGTGCCATTGCCGAAGGCCTGCCCAATGCGGTGGCCGCCGCCGCAGCGGCAACGCCCGACGCCGAGACCGGCGAGATCATGTCGCCGCTGGCCGCGTTTCTGACCCATGCCTCGCTGGAGGCTGGCGACAACCAAGCCCAGGCAGGCCAGGACGCGATCCAGCTGATGACGGTGCACTCGGCCAAGGGACTGGAGTTCGACGCGGTCTTCATTACCGGGCTGGAGGAAGGCCTGTTCCCGCACGAGAACTCGCTGTCCGATGCCGATGGCCTGGAGGAAGAGCGCCGGCTGATGTATGTGGCCATCACGCGTGCGCGCCAGCGCCTGTACATGAGCTTTTGCCAGACGCGCATGCTGCACGGCCAGACCCGCTACAACATCAAGAGCCGCTTCTTCGACGAGCTGCCCGAGGCCTGCCTGAAGTGGCTGACGCCGCGCAATCAGGGCTTTGGCTCCGGCTTTGCGAAGGACTACCAGAGCGCCTGGCAGCGCGGCTCGGGCCTGAAGTCGGTGGTCGGTGCCGGCCGCGTCGATAACGCCAAGGCGGCCTGGGTCGAGCCGCCCGTGCCGCCTTCGATGAAGAAAAAAGAAGACAAGGAACACGGCGGCCTCAAGGTCGGCAAGGGCGTGTTCCACACCAAGTTCGGCGAAGGCGTGCTGGTCACGCTGGAAGGCTCGGGCGCCGATGCCCGCGCCCAGGTGAACTTCGGCCGCCACGGCATGAAGTGGCTGGCGCTCAGTGTGGCCAAGCTGGCGCCGATTGATTGACGACTTTGATGCAAAGCGCGCGCGTTCGAGCCGCTGCTCGGCGCGCGCAGGTTCGTGCTACCAGCGCGCCGACGCGCTGGTGACGATCAATTGAGCGCTCAGTGGCCGCGCTTGGGCTGGCCCGCCAGCAGCTCCGACTGGGCAGCCGGCTTGCCTTGAATGCGCAGATGGGCGTAGTCGCTGCTGTTGCCATTGATCAGCTCAAGCTCGCCGCTGGCGCGTGCGGCCGCCAGTTCGGCCATCACTTCAGCGCGGGTCTTGGCCGAGGCCTGCTGCGTCACCACTGGGGCCAGGCCGTAGTCGGCATCCGGACGGTCCAGCTCGCCAGCGGCGCGGGCGCGCTGGAGTTCGGCCAGCACGGTGGCTCGCGAGGTCGTCGACGGGGCGGCGGCCTCGGCGCGGCGTGCGGCTTCCGGGTTCTCGTAGTTGTGGGCCAGCAGCTCGCCAGCATTGCGGGCGCGCACCAGCTCGGCGACCACTTCTTCGCGGCTCAGACCACCTGCCATGGCGGCACCGGCAGTCAGCAGGGTCAGGGCGATCACGGACAGATTCAGATGCTTCTTCATGATGATGAGTTCCTATGCGGTTGGAGTTGAGCGGCGCGTCGCTTGCTTTCCTTGACGTGGCGCGCTGCCCATGACCGAAACTTTAGAACTTACCAACTGGTAAATGATTCACCTCAACATGAACGAAGCATTCAAGAAATAAGAACATTCCATGACAGGGTTGTCCCCAAATGGTGGTCCCGCCGCTGCGCCGCTTGGGCGTGGGGTTCCTGCTGGCGGTGGGCCGTTTGCCAGGCGGCTTCACGCAGTGATTGACGGCGCGAAGCCTGCCTGAAGTGGCTGGGGCTGAGCGCGGCAAGGCTGACGCCGATTGATGGATGCGCCGAGTCAGCGCAACCTTCTTGGCAGCAGTGCAATGAGCAGCAGCAGGCCGAGCCAGAACCCCGGTGAGGACGCCCCGCCGCCGCGACCACCTTCGACCAACACAGGATCGGCGACCGTGGGCAAGGCGCGCGCTGCCACGGCCAACGGAAGCGACACAGCACCTGGGGCCGCCAGGAGCTGCACCTGAGTGCCTTGCTCACCAGTGAGGGTGGGCACAAATCGCAGCCGAAGCAGGCAGCTCGCACCGGCAGCCAAGGGGCGCCCCTCCTGGCAGTGATCGGCGCTTGGGCTTTCCAGAGTGAAGGCCGCGCCGTTGCTGCGCAGCTGGCTGAGCCACGCGCTCTGGGCGCCTGTATTCTCCAGTCGGGCGACGTCCAGGGCCTGTGAGCCGCCCAGTCTTGTTTCTGGCACGCTTTGCAGGGAGGACCAGCGCAAGGCGGCTGGAGGCAAAGCAGCAGCTTGCAGCGCCACGCGCTGTTCCGGGCCGCCATCGGCAGGCACGATCCAGAGCGCACCCTGGCTGGGCAGCAAGGCCTCGGGTGCGCCACCGTCCAGGCGCCTGGAGACTTGCAGTTCGCATGACTGCGCCGCGCCAAGAGCCTGGCAGCGCTTGACATCGCCTTGCACGACAAAGGGACCATCAACGCGCCATTGCGAGACACTGAGGCTGGCGCCGCAGCCGTTGCGCAATTGCAAGGGGCTGGGTGAGTCGAGCGCTGCGCCCAGATCGATAGGGCCGCTCGGCTCGGTCTGGAGCTCAGGGCGCTCCAGGCCGGCACCACGCCCCTGCAGGCGCAAGTTCAGGCCGACAGGCGGACCATCATGGGAGATCTCCAGGCGCGCCGAGCGCTCCACAGCACACTGCGGTCGATGGGTGATCTGCAGGCTGCATTGCGCGCCGGCTGCCAGGCTCGCCGGGCAGTCACCGGCGGTCGCCGCATAGTCGGCGGCACCCAGGCCCTGGAGACTGAGCTTGCGCAATGCAAAGGGCAGCTCGCCGTGGTTCTCCAGCTGCACCGCAAATTGCTCTGTCTGTCCGAGAGGTCTGCTGCCGACCTCAAGCCGCGCTGTGCGGAGCCTGGGCCAGGCGGCCTGTACCTGGGGCTCGCGGATGTACCGGGCCAGGTGCTGGATGTCGCTGCCGTTGACCAGGCCCTGGAACTGCGCCATGGCGCCGTAGGGATAGACCGCCAGCACGGCCCCCCCGCATCCGCCCTGGATCGCGCAGCGGATGTGGTCCTGCTGGTCATCCAGCGTGATGCCCCGCCGCTGATTCAGCGGGTTGGAGTGACATTGCACGCATGCTTGCAGCGAGCCGCGCAGCAAAGGCGTATCCCGATAGAGCATGCGCCCGGCGGCTGCGTCGCCGGGCGTTGCGGACTGAGCAAAGGCCGCGCCGGCCATTGCCCACGCTGCCAAAGCCCAGAGCGGCTTCATGTGCCGATCACGCCACCGTCGGTCTTGCGCACCACAACCGTCGCGGAGCGCGGGCGGGTGTTCGGCGTCGGCCAGGTGGAGAACTTGGTGGCGTCGCGTGCGATGTCGTTGTCGACAAACGAGCTGCCATCGGCCTTCTTCGGGCGATTCGGGTGGGAGCCCAATTCACCGGGATGCTGCACGTTGATGAACATGGTCTTGCGGTCCGGCGTCCAGGTGATGCCAGTGATTTCGCAGCCCGAGGGACCGACCAGGAAGCGGCGGATTTCCTTGCTCACCGGGTCAGCGGCCAGCATCTGGTTGTTGCCCATGCCGGCGAAGTCGCCGGTATTGGCGTTGCTGCCATCGGTCTGGATCCACAGACGGCCGAAGCTGTCGAATGCCAGGCCATCGGGGCTGTTGAACAGGTTGTTGGCATTGATGTTGGCCGAGGGCTTGCGCGCATCGGTCACGGTGGGCTGGCCGGCCATGACGAAGATGTCCCAGTTGAAGGTCATCGCGGTGTAGTCGGCACCGGCTTCGTTCCAGCGAACGATGTGACCCCAAACGTTGTTGCTGCGCGGGTTGGCTTCGTCCACTGGCGGGCGAGCGCTGCCGGCGGTTGTGGTGCCGTCCACCGCATTGGAGGTGGTGCCGCCGCGGCGGTTGTTGTTGGTCAGCGTGATGAAGACTTCGCCGGGCTTCTTGGGGTTGGCGGAGACCCACTCAGGACGGTCCATCATGGTGGCGCCGACGCGGTCAGCGGCCTGGCGGCACTTGATCATCACTTCGGCTTGGTTGGCAAAGCCGTTCTGGGCGGTCAGGCCGTTCTGGCCGTGCACCAGGGCGATCCAAGTGCCCGTGCCCATGTTGTCGCCTGCCGTTGCGCCGGCCTCGAACTTGGCGGCGTACAGCGTGCCATCTTCGAGGAGGCGGCGGTTCGCGGCGCTGGTGGGATTGGCCTTGTCGAAGGTGCCAGCAGAGACGAACTTGTAGACGTACTCGTTGCGCTCGTCGCAGCCCATGTAGACCACAACCTTGCCGTTGGCGGCCACCACCAGTTCGGCGTTCTCGTGCTTGAAACGGCCCAGCGCGGTGCGCTTCACAGCCTTGCTGGCCGGATTGAACGGATCGATCTCGACGATCCAGCCATGGCGGTTGGGTTCGTTCGGTGTGACGTTCACGTCGAAGCGCGGGTCGACCGTGTGCCACATGTAGCCGAAGCCAGACTGGGCAATGCCATAGCGGTTCTCATGGGCGCTCGGGGTGCGGGCGCCATTCCAGCCGAAGTAGCCGTTGAAGTTCTCTTCGCAGGTCAGGTAAGTGCCCCAGGGCGTGCGGCCATTGCCGCAGTTGTTCAGCGTGCCCTTGACGTCGGTGCCACTCGGGTCAGCCGCCGTCTTCAGCAGGTCGTTGCCAGCGGCAGGGCCTTGGATGGACAGCGGTGTGTTGCCGTGAATGCGGCGGTTGTAAGGCGAGTTCTTGACGTGGCTCCAGCTACCGTCAGCTGCACGCTTGACATGCACAACGCTCACGCCATGGGCGGCGAGTGCCTTCTGTGCTTTCTCGTAGGTGAAGGGAAGCATCCAGTTGGCGGCGTCGGTGCCAGGAGCGTAGAAGTACTCCGGGTTGATGTACTCGTGGTTCAGGACGAGCAGGCCTTCATCGCTGCGCTCGCCGAAGGCATTGCCGGCAGTGTTGAAGCCGAAGAACGCCATGCCGTCGTGGTTGTCGCCAATCTGCTGCTCTTGATCAGCGGAGGTGTTGCTGGCGTCGGCCTTGAACGCAGGAGCGAATTCGTTGATCGGCTCGCCCCAAGGAATGATGGCGCTCGACACATAGCCTGTCGGCACCACGATGGCGTCACCGCTCGAAACGGCGACGGCAGCAAAACCCAGCATTTGTTCCACAGGTGCCGGGGCCGGAGCCGGAGCGGGGGCCGGAGCCGGAGCCGGGGCGGGATCATCACCGCCGCCGCAGGCGCTCAGGCCGGCGAGAAAGGGGATCGCTGCTGCGCCGAGGCCGCCCATCATCAGGCGACGGCGCGCAGGGTTGACCGCGATCGCGCGATCA
Source organism: Roseateles sp. (assembly GCF_044373315.1). Lineage (GTDB taxonomy): Bacteria > Pseudomonadota > Gammaproteobacteria > Burkholderiales > Burkholderiaceae_C > JACDQM01. The sequence goes on from NZ_JBILQK010000040.1 coordinate 26,821, forward strand.
ACAAGTTCGGTCAATGCGGTGTTGCCGCTGGGGTTGGAAACGCCGTCGTCGTTGCTGAAGATGCTGGCCATGGCTGCTCGCTCTGTTGCTGTAAAGAAAGAGTCGGCAGCATGGCTTGCATGTGTTTAAGGCTGATGACAGCCGCAAGTCAGCCGGGCTTTGCTGACTTGTGCTCAGGCGCGATTGAAGAACGGGCGCCGGCCGGTGGCGCTACAGGCCAGGTGGTTGCTTCTCACCCGGCAGCTCGCGCGGCGCACCGAACATGAAGCAGTCGACGAAGCTGAAGTACAGCGACGAGTAGAAGGCAGTCGACAGCACCAGCCCCAGCGTCAAGGCCAGCATGCCCATCAGCGCGGCGGGCAGCGACAGCAGGCCGGCAATCAGGCCGGTGATCATGCTGGTGGCGATCAGCAGGCCGATCCAGGCCAAGCCGTTGAGGGCGAATGCGGCCTTGTTGCGCCATACGCCGAGGCAGCTGGAGAACAGCGCCTGCATCAGGCCTTGGCCACCCCAATGCACCAGCGCCGGCGCATGCCAGAAGGCGGCCGAGATCAGCGTCACCAGCAGGGCCAGCGTGACGCCGCCCCAGAACAGGCGTGGATCGGCAAGCGCGGCGGCAATGGCTTCCTGGTTCGGCTTGTCTTCCTGCATCAGCTCTTGCAGATCACCGAAGGCGCCGCCGTCGATGGTCTGCGCGGCCATCACCGCCAGCGTCATCAGCAGCGCATAAATCAGGCCCAGCCAGAGCTGGGTCTTGCGCCGCTCGGGCGTCAGCTTGAGCGGCGCGATGAAGACGGCTGGCGTGGGCACCAGCTTCTGCAGCACCAGATGGGTGGCCAGCATGAAGCCCAGCGAGACCAGCGGCAGCGCCATCAGCGTGACGAAGCCCAGCGGCGGCAGCAGCATGGGCAGCAGCAGGCCCGCGGTGACCGTCATCGCATACAGGCCGGTGAGACCCAGCGGACGGCGCTGCAGCACCTTGAAGCCGTGGCGCATCCACAGCAGGCCGTTGCGGGCCGGGACAGTTTGCAGGTGCAGGCTCATCGTCATGGCATGGCGTGCCAAGGGGCGGCCACGCGCGCGCGCAGCACGCGCTCGAAGTGGCCTGGGTCATGGGGCTTGAGCAGGGCGGCGTCGCGCGGCAGGTGGAAGTCCCACAGGCGCGAAATCCAGAAGCGCAGCGCCGCCGCACGCAGCATGGCGGGCAGCAGGCGGTGCTCAGCCCCGCTCAAGGGACGTTCTTTCTCGTAGGCGGCGACGAAGGCGCTGGCGCGTGCCTCGTCCAGCGCGCCGCTGGCCAGGTCGATGCACCAATCGTTCAGGCTGACGGCCAGATCGAACAGCCAGCTGTCGACGCCGGCGAAGTAGAAGTCGAAGAAGCCGCTGAGCTTTTCGCGCCCGGGCAGGCCTTCGAACATCACGTTGTCGCGGAACAGGTCGGCATGGATGGGGCCGCGCGGCAGATCGGCATAGCTGGCCGAGGCAGCCAGCTGCTGCTGGAAAGCCAGCTCGGTGCTGATCAGTTCGGCCTGCGATGCGTTCAGGAAGGGCAGTACCACCGGGACGGTCTCGGTCCACCAAGGCAGGCCGCGCAGATTAGGCTGCGACAGCGGGAAATCCTGGCCGGCGAGGTGCATGCGCGCCAACTGTGCGCCAACCTGCTGGCAATGGAACAGGTCGGGCGCCAGTTGATGGCCGCCGCGCAGCTTGTTCACCACGGCGGCCGGCTTGCCGCCGATGCTGTGCAGGATCTCGCCCTGCGCATCGGCCTGCGGCTCAGGCACCAGCACGGCGCGCTGCGCCAGATGCTGCATCAGGCGCAGATAGAAGGGCAGTTGCTCGAAGGTCAGGCGCTCGAACACCGTCAGCACGTACTCGCCGCGCTCGGTGGTGAGGAAGTAGTTGGTGTTCTCGATGCCGGCACTGATGCCGCGCAGTTCCTGGACCAGGCCCAGGCTGAGGTGGCTCGCAAGGGCCTGAGCCTGCGCGCGGGTGACTTCGGTGAAGACGGCCATGAAAGAAGAAAGGTGTGGAATGCAGCAGCGCCGGGCAGAGCCGGGCGCTCAGAAGCTCAGCACGCGCCAGACGCGCTGGCCCACCGTGCCGCGGTTGGAGCCGGGGCCGGCCGACAGCTCACGGCTGCCGTCGCCCATGACGATCTCGTAGGCCGGTGCCTTGCTGTTCTTGGGCTGGACCGTGACCTTTTGAGTCTGGCCGCGCACCTTCAGTTCTTCGATGCGGTTGGCATCGTCCTCCAGCACGATGCGCTCCACCTTGGGTTCGGGCGGTTCGGCAGCGTGGATGGCGGCAGCGCCCAGGGCGAGCAGGCTGGCCAGCAGGAGGCGGGATGAGTGAGGCATGGGCGGATTCTATGTCGCGCGCGCGGCGCGAGCCCTGCACGACAATGCGCCGCATGAGCGACGAAACGAAACCGATCTTGCTGCTGGTGGACGGCTCCAGCTTCCTCTACCGCGCCTACCACGCCATGCCCGATCTTCGCGGCCCCGAGGGCCAGCCCACCGGCGCGGTGCACGGCATCGTCGCGATGATGAAGAGGCTGCGCGATGACATCGGCGCGGAGCATGCCGCCTGCGTGTTCGACGCCAAGGGCCCGACCTTCCGCGACGACTGGTATCCCGAATACAAGGCGCAGCGCGCGCCCATGCCTGACGCCTTGCGCGAGCAGATCGCGCCAATCCACGAGGTGATCCGCATGCTGGGCTGGCCGGTGCTGGAGGTGCCGGGCATCGAGGCTGACGACGCAATCGGCACGCTGGCGCGCATCGCCGCGCAAAGCGGCCACCGGGTGGTGATCGCCACCGGCGACAAGGACCTGGCCCAGCTGGTGACGCCCGACGTCACACTGATCAACACCATGAGCAAGCCGCCTGAGCGCCTGGACGAGGCGGGCGTGCGCGAGAAGTTCGGTGTGGCGCCGGATCGCATCATCGACTACCTGACCCTGATGGGCGATACGGTAGACAACGTCCCCGGCGTCGAGAAAGTCGGCCCGAAGACGGCCGCCAAGTGGATTGCTGAGTACGGCTCGCTGGACGGTGTGGTGGCCGCGGCGGAGCAGATCAAGGGCGTGGCCGGCGAGAACCTGCGCAAGGCGCTGGACTGGTTGCCCACCGCGCGCAAGCTGGTGACCGTGGTGCTGGACTGCGACCTGAGCGGCCATGTGCCGGGCTGGCCGGCGCTGGACACGCTGGCGCTCAAAGCAGTGGACGAGGCCGCGCTGCTGGACTTCTACACCCGCTACGGTTTCAGGACCTGGAAGCGCGAGCTTGAAGGCGCGGCTGCGCCCGAGTCCGCTGCCGCGGCCAAGCCCAAGGCTGCCGCCATGCCGGTGAGCGGCGACCTGTTTGCCGAGCCCGAGCCGCCACAGGGCGCCGCGGCCATTGCCAAGGCCTATGTGACGGTGCTGAGCTGGGCGCAGTTCGACGACTGGCTCGCCCGCATCAATGCGGCGTCGCTGACAGCCCTCGACACCGAGACCGATTCGCTGGACGGCATGAAGGCCCGCATCGTCGGCATCTCGCTGTCGGTGAAGCCGGGGGAGGCGGCCTACATCCCGCTGCGCCACGAAGGCCCGGACGCGCCGGAGCAGCTGCCGCTGGACGAGGTGCTGGCACGTCTGAAGCCCTGGCTGGAAGACGCGAGCAGGAAGAAGCTGGGCCAGCACATCAAGTACGACACCCATGTGCTGGCCAACCATGGCATCGCCGTGGCCGGTTATGCCTACGACACCATGCTGGAAAGCTATGTGCTGGAGGCGCACAAGAGCCATGGCCTGTCGGCGCTGGCCGAGCGCCATCTGGGCCGGCAGGGTCTGAGTTATGAGGACTTGTGCGGCAAGGGGGTGCACCAGATTCCCTTTGCCCAGGTTGACGTGCCGCGCGCAGCCGAATACAGCTGCGAGGACTCGGAGATGTGCCTGCATGTGCACGAGCTGCTGTTGCCGCAGATCGAGGCCGATGCCGGGCTGAAGTTCGTCTATGAGCAGATTGAGATGCCGGTCTCGGCGCTGCTGGCGCGCATCGAGCGCACTGGTGTGCTGATCGACGCCGCGCGCCTGCAGGCGCAAAGCCACGAACTGGGTCAACGTCTGGTGCTGATCGAGCAGCAGGCTTACGAGATCGCCGGCCAGCCGTTCAACATGGGCAGCCCCAAGCAGATCGGCGAGATCCTGTTCAACAAGCTGGGGCTTCCGGTGGTGAAGAAGACCGCCACCGGCGCGCCCTCCACGGACGAAGAAGTGCTGGACAAGCTGGCGGCCGACTATCCGCTGCCGGCCAAGATCCTGGAATACCGTGGCTTGGCCAAGCTCAAGAGCACCTACACCGACAAGCTGCCGCTGATGGTGAATCCGTCCACCGGCCGTGTGCACACCAATTATGCGCAGGCGGTGGCGGTGACCGGGCGCCTGTCCAGCAACGACCCGAATCTGCAGAACATCCCCATCCGCACCGCTGAGGGGCGCCGCGTGCGCGAGGCCTTCGTCGCGCCTGCGGGGCATGTCATCGTCAGTGCCGACTACTCGCAGATCGAGCTGCGCATCATGGCCCACATCAGCGAGGACCCCGGCCTGCTGCGCGCCTTCGGCGAGGGCTTGGACGTGCACCGAGCCACCGCGAGCGAGGTGTTCGGTGTGCCGGTGGATGAGGTGAGTACGGAACAGCGCCGTTATGCCAAGACCATCAACTTCGGCCTGATCTACGGCATGGGTGCCTTCGGACTGGCACAGAGCCTGGGGATCGAGCAGAAGGCGGCCAAGGACTACATCGACCGCTACTTCACCCGCTTTGCCGGCGTGAAGCGCTATATGGATGACACCAAGGCGCGGGCGGCCGAGCTGGGCTATGTGCAGACCTTGTTCGGGCGGCGCATCTATCTGCCCGAGATCAAGGGTGGCAATGGTCCGCGCAAGGCCGGCGCCGAGCGCCAATCGATCAACGCGCCGATGCAGGGCACGGCGGCTGACCTGATCAAGCTGGCGATGATTGCGGTGCAGGCCGAGCTGGACCGCCTTGGCAAGGCCAGCCGCATCGTGATGCAGGTGCACGACGAGCTGGTGTTCGAGGTGCCCGCGGGCGAGCTGGACTGGATAAAGGCCGAGGTGCCGCGCCTGATGGCCGGCGTGGCCTCGCTCAAGGTGCCGCTGCTGGCCGAGGTGGGCGTGGGCAGCAATTGGGATGAGGCGCACTGAGGCGGATTCAGGTCAGCAGGGGTGCGACCAGTGGCTGAACGCTGGCCGCACCTGATCGCGCTCAGCGTGCGATCCAGGCCTCCTGCCAGTGCGAGCCCACGCCAGGCTCGAACTGGTTGGCGTGCTGCGACCATTGCACGCAGTAGCCGGCGTTGGGCCAGGGGCGGCACTCGTAGACGCGGCCGTCCTTAGGCTGGAGCACGCGAGTGCCGGCCTTGTACTCGCGCAGGCCTTCGGGGAATCGGTGGCTCACAGGGCCAGGGGCGGTGCCAGCGCCGCCCGCGATCATCAGATCGAAGGTCTTCTGCACCAGGGCACCGCTACCCTTGACCACGCCGCGCAGCACCAGCTGATGGTGGCCGGGCTGGGGCTGCTGCAGCGGCAGCAGCAGGTTCTGGCCGGTGTTGGCCAGACTCAGGCTCAGCGTGCCCTTGGTTCGACCGCCGTGGTCCAGCACCGTGGCGGTGATGTCCAGTTCGCCCACGGCGGTGAGGGCAAAGCTCAGGCTCAGCTGGCCATTGACGATGCTGGGGCTGGCGTTCAGGCCGTTGATGAGCAGATCGGCCGCCGGGGCCGGGGCTTTCTCGATCTGGACTTCCACGCGCTCGATGCCGCTGGCGGCCTGGGCAAAGACCTCGTTGCGGCCTGGGGCCGGGGCGATGCGGCCATCGGCTGCGCGCACGCCGGCCTGCAGCAGGCGAGCTTGCTCGGCATTGATGCGCTGGGCCAGCAGATAGGGCCAGCTCTCGCGCTGCCCTTCGCTGGTGTTGGCGATGCGCAGGCGGGTCAGCAGCTCGCGGCGTTCGCCGCGCGCGTCGAACACCCGCGTCATCACCTGGTCGCCCGGGGCCAGGTCGGTTGAGGGGTGGAGCACGCCGCGCGGCTCCCAGCCTGGCGCGGGCGTGGGGTTGGTGCCGCCACCGCTGCCGTCGAACATCACGTCGGCCACGTTGTAGAAGCTCATGGGCGTGTCGCCCACTTCCCAGATGGCCAGGATCAGCTGGTAGCCCTTGCGCGCCGGCACCTGGCAGACATGGCTGAGCTGCTTGGGCGGCTGGCGCATGCCGCCGTCATGGCTGCAGAAGGGCTGCGGCTCGAAGGCCGAGCGGCTCAGGCGCTGGTTGGGGTTCCAGTCGGCGCGGGTGATGTAGTAGCGGAAGTTGCGGGTGACGTGGTTGGCCGTGAAGGTCCAGCTGAAGGTCTGGGACCCGGCGCTCATCGGGCGCTTGGTCCAGCGCACGGCACTCTGCTCGTCGAGGGCTCCGAACTGGATTAGACCGGCGCTGGCGATCTGACCATCGGCCGGGCCACGCTCGGGGTAGCCGGATGTGCCTTCCAGGCTCTGCGGCTCCCATTGCACGGCGCCGCATTGACTGTTGGCGCCGCTGCGGCACAGCAGGCCGCGCGCCTCGGGCTGGCTCAGATAGCCATGGGCCAGCGCGCTTAGCGCCAAGCCTTGCCCGAGCAGGCTCAGGCCGAGGAGGCGCAGGCAACGCGCTGTGCTGATGCGTTTGTGTTTCAGAAATGGCATGGCGGGCTGGGTCCTGTTGCGAGAGAGGTTGCGCATGAGCCGCCGGCCTGGGCGCAGGCTGGAGGCATGACAGGGCGCGATTCTCAGGAGATTGGTAGTAAATTGGTTTTATTGTTCAAACGCTTACCTCTGCAACGCATGGTTTACTGGTGTTGTTGGGTGCGTTTGGGTGCTGTGAGGTGCCAGATTCCCCGGATCTTGTCGCTCCGCTCAAGAGAAGCGAAGTGCTTTATCCAGATTGGTGTTGCATTGGTATTGTTTGTTCGGAAGTCGCCAGGGGCCCTGGACGGCGTCGGAAGGGCGCACTGCGCGTGACGCTGCCGCGTCGTTGCCGTCCTGGCCGGCCGCCCGTCTTGCGCTCGAGGAGCGGGCGACGAGCGGGCCTCGGTTAGCATCGCGCCCCATGAATTGGCCCTACGAGTTGCAGATCGGCTGGCGCTACACCCGTGCCGGCAAGGGCGGGCGACGCAACCGCTTCATTTCCTTCATTTCCGGCGTCTCCATGCTCGGCATTGCGCTGGGGGTGGCCGCGCTGATCATCGTGCTGTCGGTGATGAACGGCTTCCAGAAGGAGGTGCGCGACCGCATGCTCAGCGTAATCTCGCATGTGGAAATCCTGACCTATGGCGGTGAGGCGCTGGCCGATTGGCAGGCCACCGCGGCGCAGGCGAAGCAGAACCCGGCCGTGCAAGCCGCAGCGCCCTTCATCGCGACACAGGCCTTGA
>NZ_JBILQK010000122.1:0-8641 GCF_044373315.1 Roseateles sp.
TGACGGCCGCCGGCCCGGCGGAAAGCTCGGGCGGCATGCAAGCCTTGAAGGCCTTGGGTGCCATGGCTGCGCTGGGCCTGTGCGGTCGCCTGGTGCTGCGCCCGGCGCTGCGCTGGATCGCTCGCAGCCGCACGCCGGAGATCTTCACCGCGGCCGCCTTGCTGGTGGTGCTGGGCTCGGCCAGTCTGATGCACGCGGCCGGCCTGTCGGCTGCGCTGGGAGCCTTCCTGGCCGGTGTGCTGCTGGCCGAGAGCGAGTTCCGACGCGAGCTAGAAACCGACCTGGAGCCCTTCAAGGGACTGCTGCTGGGCTTGTTCTTCATGGCCGTGGGCATGGGCCTGGACCTGCGCGTGCTGCAGCAGCAGCCCGGCCTGGTACTGGCCCTGCTGCTGGCGCTGCTGCTGTGCAAGATGGCGCTGCTGAGCGCGATGGCGGCCTGGATGCGAATTCCGTTGGCCGAGCGTCCGGTGTTCGTGCTGCTGCTGGCCCAGGGTGGCGAGTTCGGCTTCGTCGTCTTCCAGCTGGCGACGCAAGCGGGGCTGATCGATGCGATGCAGAGTTCCGCGCTGGTCGCTGCGGTAGCCCTGTCACTGGCCTGCACCCCGCTGCTGCTGCTGATCAGCGACCGGCTGCTGGCGCCCCGGCTGGCCCGCAAGGTCGAGCCGGGCGAGGCCCAGCTTTCGGCGCAGCAGCAGGCCCCCATCATCATTGCGGGTTTCGGCCGCTACGGCCAGATCATCGGCCGGCTGCTGTTCGCCAACGGCTTCGAAGCCACGGTGCTGGACCATGACGCCGAGGCGGTGGCCTCGCTGCGGCGTTTCGGCTGGCGCGTGTTCTTCGGCGATGCCACCCGGCTCGACCTGCTGCGCACTGCGGGCGCCGAGCAGGCACGCATCCTCGTGCTGGCCGTGGACGACATCCAGCACAGCCTGGCCATTGCAACGCTGGCGCGCGAGCATTTCCCGCAGTTGCAGATCGTGGCCCGCGCACGCAATGTGCAGCACTACTTCCGCTTGCGCGAACTGGGCGTGCACCTGATCGAACGCGAAACGCTTGACTCGGCGCTGATGAGCGCACGCAGCGTGCTGGAGCTGCTGGGCATGCAGCCCCATGCGGCACGCAAGCAGGCCTGGCGCTTTCGCCAGCACACCCTGGAACAGCTCGCGGTGATGCAGCCCCTGCACCGTGACGAAGCCGCGCTGACGGCCGCGGCACGCGAAGGCCGTCAGCAGCTGGAAGCGCTGTTCGCGCAGGAGCGCGGGCAGGCGGCTGCCCGTCAGCGCAAGGGCTGGGACCGGCACGAAGCCGCACCAGCAGGCCCGCAAGACCCGCGCGCCCCGGAAAACCCGGCCGAGCCGCCGGCCTGAGCGGGCGCGGCGACAATCGGACCATGTTCGCTCCGTCCCAACTTGAAGTCCGGCGCTTCTTCTGCGCCACCTATCGCAAGCTGCGCGCCGGCATGCCGCTGATCCCGATGGAAGCGATTGCTGCCCAGTGGATCGACGAGCACCCGGAGTACCACGCCGAGCTGGCCGATGAAGAGGCTGCCTTGGCCAAGGTGTACACGGTGGAAGAAGGGCGAACCAATCCCTTTCTGCACCTGTCCATGCACCTGACGCTGGCCGAACAGCAGTCGATTGACCAGCCGACCGGCGTGCGCCAGGCCATTGAGCTGCTGGCGGCACGTCGTCAGTCCCTGCACGAAGCGCACCATGCGGCAATGGAGTGCCTGGGCGAAATGATCTGGGCGTCGCAGCGCAGCGGCCTGCCGCCGGATGGCCATGCCTATCTGGACTGCGTGCGGCGCAAAGCCACAAGCTGAGCTGGCGTCTGAAAATGAAACAAGCCACGCGGCGCGTGGCTTGTTCGGAGCAAAAAACGGACGAGTCAGGCCTGGTAGGAGCCGCCACCCAGGGCGCTGCGTTCGGCCTTGCCGTGCGAAGAGTAGAGGCCCGTGTTTTCACCCGGCATCAGCACGTCGATGGCTCGGTCCAACGCAGCTGTCGCGCGCGCCAGCGACTCGCGCTGAGCCGCCACACGGCCACCGGCCATCACCAGACGATGGCGCAAATTAGGCGGCACGCTGCCGGCTCGGGCGGCTTCGCTGAAGGCGGCAATCGCCTCAGCCAGCGACTTGTGCAGCGCGCTGGCATGCATCTCGATGGCCTGGGTATCCCGGCGCAGCAGCGCTTCGCCGAGCTGGTTCAGGCAGCTTTCAACAGCCAGCAAGGGCTGTTCGAGCGACTGGCTGATGGCCGGCTCAGGCGTCAGATTCGTATCAGTTGGGGGCAAAGCGTGCATAGCGGTACCCGCCGCGAGGCGTAGAGAGTGGATCGGCGCCGGCAAGTCCTGAGGCCGGCGCGGTGGCCGGCTTCAGGCCTCGTCAGTGCGGCGACGTGCGGGCCAGCATTTCCTGCGCATTGGCGATCAGCTTGTCGGCGATCGCGTCGGCATTGATGCTGAACTTCCCATCACTGATAGCTTGGGCAATGCGCTGTACCTTCTCCGCGTCGAAAGAGCCTTCTTCCGACACGCTCGACAGCAGCTTGCTGGCGTTGCTCGAAAGCTCGATCTGGGCGCTGGCCTCGGGTGCCTTCTTGGCGCCGGCCGCTGCCGTCGCGCCTTGAGGGCGGCCTGCTTCCGCCCCGCCGGATCGATCCGGCGCAACGGGCAGCGAGGCTTTCGCTTCGGGGCTGTTACCGATTTTCATGTTGATCTCCATAGGTCTGAGTCAGGCCCAAACCTGTCCAGGTCTCCGGTGTATCGACCCATCCCGGCGAGACTTGAGGGAATTCCACCCCCGTGACTACGGGGCTACCCTGCCGGGTCAGGCCCCGGCTGCGCTGGCTGGTCATAGCAGCACCTCCACACGTCGATCACCCACGGCACGGCCCGTGACGGTCCGGCCATTCTCGAAACGAACACGCACATCCTTGCCTTCGAAACCGGCCTCCAGGGCCTGGCCTTCGCTGGCAATCGCATAGCCGGCACCTGCCGCCAGCACCTGCACCCGCTCGCCAGCCGCAAACCAACGCCGCTGGCGCAGGTCGGTGCTGCGCACCGCCTCACCAGCAGCCAATGGCCGCTGCAAGGCGCGTCCGTCAAGCCCACTGAACTGAGTGAAGATGCTGCCAGTGTCGGCTGCAAGATCAATTTCGGCCAGACGCACATGCTCTTGAGTGAGCTCGGCACCGGCTGGCAGCGGCTGCGCGGCCACCAGGGCCTTGGCGTAGACCTGCACCGTGACCGGCAGTGTGACATTCCAGCGTGCCGAACCATCGGTGCAGCGCAGTCCGATGCGGCTGCGGCCCCACATGCGATGGCCAGCCGGCAGATACGGCTGGATCTGGGTGCATGGCGCCAGGCGCAGGCGCGGGTCGAGCTGGCCGATCTGCACCTCGACCCGAGCCTGGGCAGGTGCGCCAGCCTGCGCGCCGCTTTGGGCCAGGGCTTGCAGACGATTCAGCAGTTCCGGCGGCAAGGCGTTCATGCCTTGGGCCCAACCAACGCCGCAGGCCAGCCCGGCCAGCAACGCAACGCAGAGCGCGCGTGTCCAGCGAACGGCAATGGGATGGAGGGCGTTTTGAAGCATGGGGTGGACTGTAGGCCGCTGCTCGCCTGGCTTTAGCGCCGAAATGCGCAGCAAAGGCCGCTCTATTCCCGCTAAAGATTTCCGGGGCCCGACAACACAATGACCTCCATACAGCCGTCAAGGCGCCCCGACAGGCCATGCAGAGATGCGGAGGGCCATACCATGATCAACCGACTGACCAATTCGCTGAACTTCCAGACCGAGGCGCTCAAGCTCCGTTCGGAACGCCAGCGCCTGCTCGCCAGCAATATTGCCAATGCTGACACGCCCGGCTATCAGTCACGCGATTTCGACTTTGCGCGGGCCCTGCGCGAAGCCTCGGGCCAGATTCCGACCGCCGGCGCCATGAACACCACCCAGGGCGGCCACATGGCACCGCTGGCGGGCGCCCGAAGCGATCCCCAGAAGCTCTACGGTGCGCCCTCGCAGACCAGCCTGGACAGCAACACCGTGGACATGGACCGCGAACGCGCCAGCTTTGCCGACAACGCGGTGAAGTTCGAGGCCACGCTGCGCTTCATCAACGGCAGCGTACGTACCACGCTGGATGCGATGAAGTCGCACAACGCGGCCTAAGCCCGGACTGACAGGAGAACGCCATGTCGATGTTCCAGATCTTCAACGTCTCAGGCAGCGCTGTCAGCGCGCAGAGCCAGCGCCTCAACGTCGTGGCCAGCAACCTGGCCAATGCCGACACGGTGGCCGGCCCCGATGGCCAGGCCTACAAGGCCAGGCAGGTGGTGTTCCAGACCGAACTGATGGGCGCCGGCAAGGACCTCGGCTCGGCCGGCGTCCGGGTGTCACAGATCACCGAAGACCAGAGCCAGGGCCGCCGCGTGCACGACCCCAAGCACCCGCAGGCCGACGCCGAGGGCTATGTGACCTACAGCAACGTCAACAGCGTCGAGGAGATGGTCAACATGATCTCGGCCTCGCGCTCGTATCAGAACAACATCGAGGTGATGAGCACGGCCAAGAGCCTGCTGCTCAAGACCTTGCAGCTCGGCCAGTCCTGAGCCCTGACACCAAGGAGCCGCCATGGACTTCACCACGCTCAACAAGACCAGCAGCACCGGCAGCGGCGCCGCCAACCAGCTGAGCACCAAGAATGCCGTCGATACGCAAGACCGCTTCCTGAAGCTGCTGGTTGCGCAGATGCAGAACCAGGATCCGATGAACCCGATGGACAACGCGCAGGTGACCAGCCAGATGGCGCAGATCCAGACGGTCTCGGGCATCAGCGGCCTGGACAAGTCGATCCAGTCGCTGGCCAGCCAGTTCGGCCAGATGCAGACGCTGCAGGGCGTGGCGCTGGTCGGCCGCGATGTCAGCATCGAAGGCAACAAGATGGTCATTGCCAACAACAGGGGCCAGGGCGCCTTCGAACTCAGCGGCCCGGCCAACAAGGTCAAGCTCGAGGTCCTCAGCCCGGCAGGCACCGTGCTCGACACGGTGGAACTCGGCGCGCAAAGCGCCGGTCTGCACCAGTTCGACTGGTCGGCCGAGAAGAGCAAGGGCTACACCCAGGTGAACTTCCGCATCACCGCCACCAGCGGCACAGCCCCGGTGAGCAACACGCTGTATTCCACCGACAAGGTGACCGCTGTCAGCACCAACAGCAGCGGCAAGCTGCAGGTGCAACTCGAGAACCTCGGCCAGGTGGCCTACACCGCCATCAAGTCTGTCGATTGATCAGAAACTCGCAAGCCCGCACTCGCTCGCCCTGCTCGCCCCACACAAGGAACCACCATGAGCTTCCAACAAGGTCTGTCCGGTCTGAACGCCTCCAGCAAGAACCTGGAAATCATCGGCAACAACATCGCCAACGCCAACACCTACGGCAGCAAGTCCTCGCGGGCTGAGTTCTCCGACCTTTACGCAGCCTCGCTGAGCGGCGCGGGTAGCAGCTCGATCGGTATCGGCACCAAGCTGTCCACCGTGGCTCAGCAGTTCACTCAGGGCAACATCTCCATCACCGAAAACCCGATGGATCTGGCGATCAATGGCATCGGCTTCTTCCAGCTCAGCGACGGCAAGAGCCCGAACGTCTACAGCCGCAATGGGCAGTTCAAGGTCGACAAAGACGGCTTCATCGTCAACAACGACCAGCTCAAGCTGCTCGGCTACCCCGCCGATGGCACCGGAAAGATCAGTCCAGGACTGGCTCAGCCGCTTCAACTGCCCACCAAGGGCATCAGCCCGCAGGTCACCAACGACATCAAGATGGAGTTCAACCTGGACTCCCGCTCCAGCCCGACTGCGCCCATCGACTCCGGCGGCAACGAAATCACCGGCATGTCGCTGACAGACCCCAGCACCTATAACAACGCGACCTCGCTGACCGTCTACGACAAGAAGGGCCAGCCGATCGCGATCACCATGTACTTCCAGCGGACCAAGACGCCCGATCCCGCAGGCAGCGGCGGCACCGTCTGGAACGTCTACATGACCGCCAATGACAAGCCACTCGATCAGGGGGCCGACGGCAGCACCATCACACCCACGGATCCGAAGGCGCCGGTGATCCCGTACACGCAGATCATCTTCCCCAAGCAAGGTGGTTCGCCACTGCAACCCCTTGTCGCGCTGGACCTCTACATCCCCGCTGGCGTGAACGCCGGTGGCGCCTCCACACTGAGCATCCCCTTCGACGCGGCGACCATAGACCCCAACAACCCCGACAACCGCGCCATCCGTCTGGACATCACCACCGCCACCGAGAACGGCTCGAGCTTCGCGGTGACCGACCTGAGCCAGAACGGCTATGCCCCCGGGCAGCTGGCTGGCATCCAGATCGAGAAAGACGGCGTCGTGACCGCCCGGTATTCGAACGGGCAGTCCAAGGCTGCCGGTCAGCTTGAACTGGCGGCCTTCCGCAACAACATGGGCCTGCAACCCATGGGCGGTAACGCCTGGGCGCGCTCCAACGCCTCGGGCGAGCCTGTGACCGGCGTGCCCGGCGATGGCAATCTGGGCGTGCTCTCGCCGGGTTCGCTGGAGGAATCCAACGTCGACCTCACTGCCGAACTGGTGAACATGGTGACCGCTCAGCGCGTCTACCAGGCCAATGCGCAGTCGATCAAGACCTTGAACGACGTGCTGCAGACGCTGGTCAACCTGCGTTGATGCAGCAGCCCGCACTGAACTGACCGGAGGCCAGCATGGACCGCATGATCTACCTGTCGATGGCTGGCGCCAAAGCCGCCATGCAGCGCCAGGACGTGCTGGCCAACAATCTGGCCAACGTCTCGACCAACGGCTTCCGTGCCGAGCTGCAGGCCTTTCGTGCCGTGCCGGTGCGCGGCGATGGCGCCAGCACGCGCGCCTACTCGCTGGAAACGACGATCGGCTACAACGCCAATCCCGGGCCTATCCAGCCGACCGGACGCAACCTCGACGTGGCGATGCAGGGAAATGCCTGGCTCGCGGTCCAGGGTCTGGACGGCACCGAGGCATACACCCGGGCCGGTGGTCTGGAGGTGAATGCAGAGGGCTTGCTGTCCTTGCGCAACGGCCTGCTGGCGCTGGGCGATGGCGGACCGATCAATGTGCCGCCGAATTCGGAGCTGCAGATCGGCAGCGACGGCACCATCAGCGCCAAAGGGCCGACCGGACGCCCGACGGCTATCGGGCGCCTCAAGCTGGTGACGCCGGAGACGCCGATGGCGCGCGGCACCGACGGCCTGTTCCGGGCCGCCGATGGCGACCTGCCGGCCGACGCCACCGCCAAGCTGCAGGACGGTGCGCTGGAAAGCTCCAACGTCAGCGCCGTCGAGACCATGGTCAGCATGATTGCCGCGGCACGCCAGTTCGAACAGCAGATGAAGCTGCTGCAGATCGCACAGACCCAAGGCCAGCAGTCCGCAAAGCTGCTCGGCACCACCTAAAGGAACGCCGCCATGATCCGCTCACTCTGGATTGCCAAGACCGGCATGGAGGCCCAGCAGACCCAGCTGGACACCATCTCCAACAACCTCGCCAACGTCGCCACCAACGGCTTCAAGCGTTCGCACGCGGTGTTCGAGGACCTGATCTACCAGAACCTGCGCCAGAGCGGCGCCAACACCACCGAGCAGACCGTGCTGCCGACCGGCCTGCAGGTGGGCCTGGGCGTGCGCCCGGTCGCCACCGCACGCGTGTTCAGCCAGGGCAATCTGCAGCAGACCACCAACAACCTCGATCTGGCGATCAAGGGCAACGGCTTCTTCCAGATCCAGATGCCCGACGGCACCACCGCCTACACCCGCGACGGCAGCTTCCAGCTCGACGCCAACGGTCAGATCGTCACCAACAACGGATACACCCTGCTGCCCGGCATCACGGTGCCGGCCAATGCGCAGAGCCTGACCGTCGGCCAGGACGGCACGGTCAGCGTCACCGTCCCCGGGCAAGCTGCGCCTCAAACGGTAGGCCAGATCCAGGTCGCCAACTTCGTCAATCCGGCCGGCCTGGATCCGCGCGGCCAGAACCTGTTTGCCGAAACGGCCTCTTCCGGCACGCCGAACGCCGGCGCCCCCAACGCCAACGGCCTGGGCGCGCTTCAGCAGGGCTTTGTCGAAACCTCCAACGTCAATGTGGTGGAAGAGCTGGTGCAGATGATCCAAACCCAGCGCGCCTACGAGCTCAACTCCAAGGCGGTGCAGACCTCGGACCAGATGCTGCAAAAGCTCAGCCAGATCTAAGGAGCGCTTGTCATGACCCTGCGCCAGACCCTCCCCTCGCTGGGCCTGCTCAGCACGGCCCTGCTGCTGGGCGGTTGCGCCGTGATGCAAAGCCCACGCGTCGAGCTGCAGAGCACCCCGGTGGTGCAGCTGCCTCAGCTGCCGGCGACAGCCCCGGCCAACGGCTCGATCTACCAGTCGGTCAGCTACCGGCCGCTGTTCGAAGACCACCGCGCGCGCTTGGTGGGCGACACGCTGACAGTGCAGATCACCGAGAACATCTCGGCCACACAGAGTTCCAGCAGCGCGCTGGACAAGAAGGGCGATCTGGCCGGTGCCGTCACCGCCCTGCCCGGCATCGCCGCCAATTCCTTCGGCCGCGCCAGCG
>NZ_JBILQK010000005.1:0-100674 GCF_044373315.1 Roseateles sp.
GCCACCTGCCGGTGGTGGACGGCGACACAGTGTTAGGCATGATCTCGATCCGCGACCTGATGGAACTCATCATTGCCGAGCATGAGGCCACGATCTCCCACCTGGAGAACTACATTCAGTCCTGAGCTGAGCGACCACAGACCGGCGGTTGCCAGACGTCCACTCATGGCCGACAGGCGCCGGCCGCTTGACGCCAGGTATCGTGCGGCATGAGCCTGATGTCAGTGGCGATAGTCCTCTTCGCGCTGGTGGCGAACGGCGCCTACGACTACGTCGTCTCCAATGATTTCGAACAGCACGACATAACCGGCACCGCCAAATGGAACGATGAATTCGCGCGAACGGCCGTTACCTAGCTCGGCCTTTCGGCACGTGTATGGCGACCAGGACAGCAGGCGCATTCCCTCGCTGGCCGCATCGAGCGCGCGTTGGGGCGTGATCCAGTCCGGTGTTTCACTGGCGAGCTCCCGCTCGATGGCGAAATCTTCCAGACGTTGAAGGTCAGCAACGGCCTCTTCGAGAAATGTGACGGTGCAGCCGGTGGTCACTTGCCAGCGCGCTGGGTCGCTCGACGCTTCGCGTCATCCAGGCGCCCCTGCAAGCCGGTCATGACATCGTCGACCGTGCGGCCGCCGCCTTCTCGCTTCCACCGCTCAATGGCGGCCTCGCCGCGATCGACGAACTCGGCCTGGACTCGACGCCAAGCTGCGGCCGAGACGACCGCCTCCTCGATGAACTGCGTCAGCGACTCGCCTTCGCGCAAGACGGCCTCGACTTCGGCGCGAACCTCGGGCTCGACGCGGATCGGAGGAAAGGTGGCGGAGCGCATGGATGGAATGTATAGCAAACGTGCTACAGCCGCAATCGAGGACGCACTGAAGCCGACAGTCGCCGATGATCGCTCCTGGCCGGCTGCGGCCTTCCAGTGCAAGCCATTCGACCACCAGCGACCTCTGCCAAGTCCCCCCCCTGCGTCGGCAACGCCAACGCCGGCCGTTCTCGTGCTGGTGAATCGAATCAAGTGGGTGACGTGCTGCTGAAGCGCCAGGCCGCTCAGCGCCCCGCCTCCCCCATCACCTCCGCACCGGCCGGACTCGGCACCGCCGCATACTGCTCGGCAAAGCGTGGCCGGACGGTGGCGGTGTCGAGCACGAAGATGGCGACAGGGTCGCTGCGCTGGTTGCAGACGCAAAGAATACGGATGCGCGGCGAGAAGCGGGCACCGTACGGATAGGAGCCACCCGTCCATTCATGGGCCTGCAGAGGCGGTGCACCATCATCGGCCAGCGTGCAGCCCGACGGGCACAAGCGGGCCATCGGCAGCATGGCGAGCACCGACTGATCAGCAGCGCTGCCGTCATCCGGCGAATCAAACTGCGGTATGGTTATCCATCGTTGGAGTGTGTACAGATGCCCCCTTCAAGCTCGTGCGGACTCGTCTCGCGCAGCAGCCGTCGCCGGCTGCTTCTGTTGGGCTTGAGTGCTTGGGCTGGGCCCGCTTGGCCGCGGGAGGCGCTGACCTTGGCCGCCACCGAGTTCCCACCGTACACCGGCGAGGGCTTGCTCGGTGGAGGCTTCCTGACCCGTGCGATCGCGATGGCGCTTGAGCGTTCGGGCTATGTCGCGCGCACCAGCTTTTTCCCCTGGAGCCGCGCGCTCCAATTGACACAGACCGGCCAGGTCGATGGCATCTCCGCGATCTGGCGCACCGTGGAGCGCGAGCAGTGGCTGGCTTTCTCAGATCCGATCGTCAACAACGAACTCGGTTTCTATGCGTTAGCAGAACGAGGGCCCTTGCTGAGCAAGTTGTCTGACATCAAGCAACGGAAGCTGAAGGTCGGTGTCGTGCGAGGGTATGCCGTGCCCAAGGCCTTGCTTGAATTGAAGCCGCAAGTGCAGGAAGCGTTGAGCGACGCAGCCGGCCTGCGGATGCTGGCTGCCGGACGCATGGACTTGATGCTCATCGACCGGGCTGTGGCCTTTCACATCCTGTCCGAGCTTTCGCCCGGCATGCGGGCCAGCCTAGCTTGGCAGAGCATCTTGGTTGAGTCCTCGCCCTTGCACATTGCATTGCGGCGCGACTCGCCTCGCCATGCTCAACAGCTGCTCGCTTTCAATGCCGGTCTGACTGCCATCACGATGGATGGCTCGCTCGCCAAACTCAAGAAGGAATACGGCCTCGCCTAGCTTGCGGTTGAAGATCGCCGACCATTCCCGTCTTGGCTAGGGCCACCTAGGGTCCGCCGATTCAGCGGCGAGAACACCCCCTCAGGGCCCCGCCTCCCCCATCACCTTCGCACACGCCGGGCTCGGCACCGACACATACGGCCCGGCCAAGCACGGCAGGCCGGTGGCGGTTTCGAGCGCGAACACGGCGCCATGGTCGATGCGCTGGTTGCAGACGTAGAGAAAACGGCAGTCGGCTGAAGCCAGCAGGTCAGAGGCGACGTTGGTGCCCGCAAAGCCCTCGGGCAGGCGGCTCAGCTCAGCGCGCTGCGTCAGGCGGCCGTGCGCGCCTCCATTTGCGGACAGGCGAGGGTGCTGGCTTCTTCGTTGAGCACATAGAGCTGGGGGGATCACGCGGGCGGAACACGAGTCGGCGAGCGCCTATTCATCGTTAGCGTTAGCGTCGACGCGGGGCTCGGCCTGATCCAGCCCGAACCGACCCGGCTTGACGGGCCGGCTGTTCTGGTTCTCCAGGCCGATGCCGTGGGCTTGCAGCATCGCTTCAGCAGTCGCCACAAGGAAGGGAATGGAGACCTTCGACAGATCACCACAGTGCAACTCAACGCAGGCCGGCGCGTCCCAGGCCAGGAACGGACGGCAGTCGAATGCCGGGTGGTGCAAGATGTCGGCGTCGTCTTCCTTGGTCGCGCCGAAGCCGTTCAGGAAGACGACTGGCTCCCGCGGGCCGCTGCGGCCGATCATCGCCATGTCGACCACCACGCCGTTGACCTGAAGCCGAACGATGCTGCGGCGGAAGTCACGCAAAGGCGCCATGGCGTTGTGATCGCTCATCATTAGCTTGTTGTCGAGTCGGCGAAGCCTTGAGTTGCCGTGCAGGCCTTGTCGAGCGAGGCCTCGTCCAGCGCATAGGCGATGCGCAGGTACGGCCCCAGCCCGAAGGCACTGCCTGGCATGACGGCGACGCCGGTCTCGTCCAGCAGGGCGAGCGCCACATCCTCGTCTGAGGTGAGCAAACGACCTGCGGCGCTGCGCCGACCGATCAGCCCCTCGCAGGACGCGAAGGCATAGAACGCGCCCGCCGGTTTCGCGCAACGCAGACCACGGATGCGATTCAGGCGGGTCACCACGGCATCGCGCCGGCGCTCGAAGACGGCGCGGGTGTTCCGTACGAAATCCTGTGGCCCGGTCAGTGCGGCCAGCGCTGCATGTTGCGAGATGGAGCAGGCGCCTGAGGTCTGCTGGCCCTGCAGCTTCTCCATGGCTTCCAGCAACCAAGCCGGTCCGGTCGCAAAGCCGATCCGCCAGCCGGTCATGGCATAGGCCTTGGAGACCCCGTTCATCGTCAGCGTACGGGCGCGCATCCGAGGCTCCACCTGCGCCAGGGTGGCGAAGCGCGCACCGTCGAAGATCAGGTGTTCGTAGATGTCGTCGCTGAGCACCAGCACATCGGGATGGCCCAACAGCACCTCGGCCAAGGCCTGCAGCTCTTCCATGCTGTACACGGCGCCAGTTGGGTTGGAAGGTGAGTTGAGGATCAGCCAGCGCGTGCGCGGCGTGATCGCAACGGACAGGGCCTGCGGTGTCAGCTTGAAGCCGCTGGCCTCGCCGCAGGCGACGACTGTTGTCCTCGCACCGCACAACTGCACCATCTCCGGGTAGCTGACCCAGTACGGCGCGGGGACGATCACCTCGTCCCCCGCGTTCAGCGTGGCGGCCAGCGCGTTGTAGATCACCTGCTTGCCGCCGCTGCAAACCAGCGTTTCCTGCCAGCGCGTGTCGATGCCGTTCTCGTCGCGAAACTTCGCTGCGATGGCTTCGCGCAAGGCACGCAGGCCGGCCACTTGGGTGTACCGCGTATGGCCGGCGTTGATGGCGGCGATGGCGGCTTGGCGCACATGGGCCGGCGTGTCGAAGTCCGGCTCGCCGGCATTCAGTGAGATCACCGGTGCACCGGACGCCTTGCGTTCGGCCACGCGGTCGATCATGCGGTAGGTCGCCGACGGCCGCGCCGCCGCGAGATGGATATTCAAGCGCTGCGTCGTGTCGCTCATGCGCACGTCCGCCATGCCGAAAGTCCGAGCAGGTCCACGGTCGTCTCGCCTAGGGCCAGCCGAGCCATGAAGTCAGCTTCCTTCCTGGCCCTCGCTTCACCAGCCACCAGGACTGCGTCGATCTGCGCGAAGGGCAAGACCACCACGCCATCGTCATCTGCGACCACGAGGTCCCCGGCTGCGATCTGCACGCCGGTCATGTGAATGGGCTGGCCGACCGAAGGCGCGCTCGCCTTGATCGTGCCGCGCACGGAAATGCCGCGAGAGAAGACCGGGAAGCGCCGGCGCGACATCGCCGCGACATCGCGCACGCCACCATCAATGACCAGGCCCACGATGCCCGCGGCCTCGGCCGCGACCGTCAGCACCTCGCCCCAGTAGCCCGCCACGAAGTCGTTGGCGGTAACCACAAGCACGCTGCCACGCGGCGCACGCTCAAGCGCGAGGTGGATGGCGAGGTTGTCTCCCGGGGCACAGCGCACCGGGTAGGCCGGGGCGGCGATGGCCGCGCCAGCCCATACCGGACGGATCGCCGGGTCGATGGCGCAAGGCTGACCGGATGCCTCGTATAAGGTCGAAGCGCCAAGGGCGAGGGCGCGAGCGTTCCGCTTGGCGTGACTCATGAGTTCCTCGTCTGCAGCCGGTGGTAGCCGAGTTGCGCGCGGGCCTCGCCAAGCGTCTGCCCTTGCGCAATCAATTCGCGGATGCGCGACTCGGCGGCCTCGATGCGGTGCGCCACATCGGCCACTTCGGCAGCCCGTACGCGCGGTACGACGACCACGCCGTTGGCGTCGGCCACCACGATGTCCCGGGACACCACGCGCGCAGTGCCGACAGTCACTGGCTGGTTCACGGAAAGCACCTCCACACGGTCCTTGCCCGTGCGCATGAAGCGGCCGCGTGTGAACAGCGGATAGCCCTCGCCCAGCGCCTTGGCAACGTCGCGGCAGACGCCGTCGATGACGGTGGCAGCAATGCCTCGCAGGCCGGCGTACTGGGTCATGATGTCGCCCCAGACGGTGCAGTCTGCGCGGCCGTCGTTGTCGATAACGATCACGTCGCCCTCGCTCACATCGTCGATGAAGTCGCCGACGGTGCCCGCCGGCTGACCGCAGCTCACGTACTTGACGGTGAAAGCCGGGCCGACCACGGTGCCCCGATAGTCGGCCAGCGGCATGATGCCCAGGCACTGGCCCGGGATGCCCAGCTTGTCCATGGCATCGGACACGCCGGGCGTGTCCAAGCCCTTGAACAGGGCCACCAGTTCCAGGTCTTGCGGGCTCATCGCACGCTGCCCACCGTGATGGCCTCGAATTCCCTGTCGTGCATCACGTCCTCGACGGAGCGGCCGGACCGCACGGCCTGCACCATGCCGTCCTGGCGGCGCGCGATGCGATCGGCGAGCTCGAGCACCGCCTCGATCTGGTGTTGCGGAACGAAGACTGTGCCGCAACGGTCAGCGATCAGGTAGTCGCCCTCGTTCACCGTCACGCCAGCAACCTGGATCGGAATACCAGCCCCGCGCTGCACGATGCGGTTGCGCGCGCTGACCATCGTCACGCCGCAGCCAAAGACGGGGTAGCCGATCTCTTCAATGGCCTCGATGTCCCGGCTGTAGCCATCGATGACGGTGCCGCGCACGCCCTTGGCCTTGGCCGCGTTGGCCAGGATGTCGCCCCAGCAGGACACGCCTTCGATGCCGCCGGCGATGACCAGGATCCGGTCATCGCCGGCGATGGAGGCGATCACCGGGGAGATGAGGTGCACTGTCGGCGCGCTGTCTGTCTTCGGGCCGAGCAGCACGGTGCTCGCGCGGCCGACGATGCGCGGGCACGGCCACAAGGGGCGCAGCCCGACCGTGGCGCCCGGCAAGGCAAGGAAGTCGAGTGCGTCGGACACCGTGGTGGTGTCCAGACGCGCGAGGCGATCAAGAAGTGCAGCAGTCATGGCGAGGGCCAATGAAAAACAGGTCTCCACTTTCGGCCGCGCCCATCGTTCTGTAAATTCCGAATCAGGGAAGGGTTCGATATGCCGAACCTATGGAATCGAGATGATCAACTTTCGCTTGATGCGACACCTCTGGCTGTTCCTCGCCGTGGCCGAAGAGCAGCACTTCGGCCGTGCCGCGAAGCGACTGCGCATGTCTCAGCCGCCGCTAACCGAGCAGATCCAGGTGCTGGAGCAAGCGCTCAAGGCCAAGCTCTTTGTGCGCTCACGACGGGGTGCGCAACTGACGCCGGTCGGGCAGGCCATCTTGCCGGCGGTGCGCAAGTTCGCTCAGCAGATGGAGCATCTGGAGCTGGCCGTTCGGGAGGCCACCACCGGGCAGACCGGTGTGCTGACCATTGGCGCGATCGCTTCGGCCATGGTGGAGGTTCTGCCGCCCTTTCTTGAGCGACTGCGAAAAGCGCATCCGCAACTCACAATCTCGGTCAGAGAGATCGACAGCGTGGATGCCGTTCCGGCACTGCGTGCCGGTGACGTGGACCTGGCCTTTGCGCGGCTGCAGGGTGACCTTGGCGGCGATGTCGAGACGCTGACACTGGCACAGGACCGTCTGGCAGTCGCCCTGCCGGCAGGGCATCGGCTGGTCGAGCGGTCGCGGATCCGTCTCGGTGAACTGGCCGAGGAACCCTTCGTGATGTTCGCCAGGCACGTCAGCCCGGTCTACTTCGACAGCATCATCGCCGTGTGCCAGGGGGCCGGCTTCTCGCCCCGGATCCTTCACGAGGTTCGCAGCGTGGCGACTCAGGTCGCCTTCGTCGGCTGCGGGCAAGGGATTGCCTTGGTGCCGGCCGCCTTGAAACGCGTGGCGCCGAACGGCGTCGTCTTCAAGGCGCTGACCCGCTCGGTCGACGTCGTGACGACGGCCGCTGCGTGGGCCGCAACGGCAACGAACCCAGCCCTTGCGCTTGCCGTGGAGATCCTGCGCGAGCGAACAAGGAAGCCCACGTGAGCGTGGCCGTTCAAAGCGGTACAGGCCGCCAGTCAGGCGAGTTGCGGTTGCAGCCTCAGGCAGCTCAGCGACCCGCCTCTCCCATCACCTCCGCACACGCCGGGCTCGGCACGGGCACATATTGCCCGGCAAAGCGTGGCAGGCCGGTGGCGGTGTCGACCGCGAAGACGGCGACATGGTCGCTGCGCTGGTTGCAGACGTAGAGAAAACGGCCATCAGGCGAGAAGCGGGCGCTGCGCGGAAAGGAGCCGCGCGTCCATTCATGGGCCAGCAGACGCGGCCTGCCATCCGCGGCCAGGGCAAAGACGGCCATGCTGTCGTGCAGCCGGTTCAGCGCATACAGGAAGCGGCCGTCGGCTGAAGCCAGCAGGTCCGAGGCGAAGTTGGTACCGGCAAAGCCCTCGGGCAGGCTGCTCAGCTCGGCGCGCTGCGTCAGGCGGCCCGTGCGCGGCTCCATCTGCAGCCAAGCCAGGGTGCTGGCCTCTTCGTTGATCACATAGAGCTGGGCGGCATCACGCGGATGGAACACGAAATGGCGCGGGCCCGCGCCGGCGCTGAGGGCCAGGTCTTGCCTGGGGCCGAGGGCGCCGCTCTCCGTATTGAAGGGCCAGACCGCCAGGCGGTCGCGGCCCAGGTCGCTGGCCAGCACGAAGCGGCCATCGGGGGAACTCAAGCCCATGTGCACATGCGGCGCGTCGTGGCCGCTGATCGCAAAACTGCCCGGCGGCGCCAGGGCCGCGCGTGTCGGCCCTGGGCGGCAATCATCCGGCCGGCTGCGGTCGCAGCTGGCGTGCAGGCCCACGGCGCTGAGCTGGCCATCGGCGGCGCGGCGCAGCACCGCAAGCTCGGCACTGCCGTAATGCGCCACGAAGGCAAAGGGCGCGCCGGGATGCAAGCTCAGATGCACCGGACCGCGGCCGCCGCTGGGCAGGCTCTGCAGCAGCTGCAGCGGCGCAGAGGCTTCCTCGCCTGGTGCGGCCTGGCGATAGACATGCAGGCTGGAGTCGCCTTCGTTGACGGCGTAAAGCAGGCCCGGCCGACTGGGGTCGGCCTGCAGCCAGCTGGGGCTGTGCGGGTTGCGTGTCAGCCCGGCCGGGCTCAGGTGGCCGGTGGCCGGGTTGGCCGCAAAGCGGTAAAGGCCTTCGGCCTGCGGCGCGTAGCCACCGACATGGACGCTGAATCCCCGAGGGCCAGCGGCCACGCCTGCGGCGGATCGGGCATTGGCCTGCGCCGCAGCGCCGGCCAGGGGCGCCAGGGCCGCCATCAGGAGCAAAGACCGGCGCTGCCGGGCAAGTGGGGTGTGCATGAAGTCATCGGGCCAGAATTGAAAAAAAGGCGGTCGGAGCGGGGGGTCTTCCTCCCCCGCAACGCCCGCCCAAGTCCTCCGGCTCCAGTCGCCGGAAAGAGGAGCTCCCTCGCTGCTATCGATCAAGCCATCAGTAGGTGAAGCGCAGTGTCGCCATGTAGCGGCGACCAGTCTTGTAGATGCCGCGCGTCAGCTTCTGGGTCGCTGCAACGCCCGGAACCTCGGCGTAGGAGCGGTACTCGCTGTCGGTCAGATTCATCGCATCCAGTCCGAGGCTCAGCTGATCGTTGATCTTGAAGCCCAGGCTGGCGTCCAACGACTTGTGGCCATCCGTCACCAGGAAGTTGCCACGATCCGCCTGCGTGTAGTACTTGGAGCGGAAGGAGTAGGTGGCGCGGGCACTCCAACGGTCATTCTCGAAGAAGGGGCTGACCGTCAACTGATGCCTGGAGTTGAAGGGCAAGCGGCCACCCGCCTGCGCCTTGGCATTGGCATTCGTGTAGTTGGTCAGCAGGCCCAGGCCATGGCCGAAGTGGGTCTGGAAGGCCAATGCGAAGCCCTGGACGGTCGCCTTGCCGGCATTGTTCGGCCGGGCGATGTCGTACTCAGCCATGCGCTGCAGGTTCTGGTTGAAGTGCGTTTCCTTGCCCGTCGTAACGAGGATGTAGTTGTCGATGGCCTTGTGGAAGAGCGTGCCCGCAAGGATGGAGTTCTTGGCGAAGTACCACTCGGCCGACACGTCCAGGTTGGTGGACTCGTAGGGGTTGAGATTGGGGTTGCCGCCACCGCCGCTGAGGGTCTGGTCGCCGATCCACAGATAGCTCGACATGTCGCCGTAGTTCGGGCGCGCCATCACCTTGGCGGCCGCGCCGCGCAGCACCAGATCGTCGCTCAGGTCATAGATGACGTTCAGGCTGGGCAGCACATCCCGGTACTTCTTCTGCACATTGACCGCGCCGTAGCCGGTGACCGGGCAAGGCGCCACATTCACCTTGCAGGCGTAGCTCATGCTGTTGGAGCTGGTCTCCACCACGCGCACGCCGAAGTTGCCGCGCAGGCGATCGGTGTTGAAGTCCGCCTGGGCATAGCCGGCATTGATGTTCTCGGTGATGTTCCAGGTGTTGGCCGCGAACGAGGGGTCGGCGAAGGTGTTGGGCTCCGGCATCTTCTGCCAGGGCGCCAGCCACTTGCCGCTGTTGATGTAGTCGGCCAGTGCCCAGCCGTCGACCTTGAAGCGCTTGCTCAGGTCACCCACATCGCCGAAGCCCGCCAGGTAATTCGACGGCAGCGAGGTCGGCGAGAACTGGGTGGCGCTCAGGTCGCCATAGCCCTTGACCGCGGCCAGCGACACGCCAGCCATCGATTGGCCGGTGCTGTGCTCGCGACGCTTCAGGCCGAAACGAGCCTGGTAGATCGGCGAGTCGGAGAACTTGAGGCCGAAGTCAGCCTGGAAGTACTCTTCCTTGTCGGTGGTCGGCTTGGTCACGATATTGCCGCCCCAGCCCGGGCCCCAGTTGGTGGCATTGGGCGGGTTGGTGTGCCAGCCACCCGCCGGGCCACCGCCGTCGATGCGGAAGGCGCCAGGCGCGCTGAAGGGGCTGCCCTGATCCGAAGGCGTGGCATGGCGGGGCACATCACCGAACGGCGCGCTCTGGAAGCCGCTGAAGCTGAGCTTCGGCACCGAGCCCGACAGGTCATAGCTGTAGTTGGCCTTGTTCAGGAACTCGCCGAACACCTGACGGCCCGTGCCGCCGCTGGCCTTGGAGCTGCCGGCATGGGCCGAGGCGAACCAGTTCGTGTCTTTCCAGCTCAACTTCAGGTCGGCCGAGTCGGTCTCCACCGTGGCCTGCCGGTTGATCAGGTCATACACGGTGAGCGCATTGCGGAACGAGGCCTTCTCGATCACGCCTTCGTTGACCGACAGCCCCGTCAGGTGGCCCAGCGCGTTCCAGGCATTGCCGTTGAAGGCAAACATCGAATGGCTGATGTTGTCGAAGCCAGCCTTGACCTTCAGCGCATTGAACTCGACGTCCATCTGCTTGAGCGGCTTGAACTGGGCGGACAGCGACAGCGTGTCGCGCTCGCGCTGCTGCTCGAAGAAGTGCGCGCTGATCGAGTTCGGGCCGACCGCGTTCAGATTCGCGCGCAGGGTCGTGGCGCAGCTGCCCACGCAGCTGGGCGGCATCTCCATCGGCGGGTTCTTGGACCAGTCGGTGCTTGTGCTGGTCAGCGAATTGGGCGAGCCGCCGCGTCCGTTCGCGTAGTCGGCGCCTCGCACCGTGCCGTAGGACTCGATGCCATCGCGGCGGATGTGTTCTTCCGAGCGCTGCGCCGACAGCAGCAGACCGAAGGTGTTGGACTGGTTCTTCCAGCCCACCAGGCCCGACAGCGTAGGCTTGCCGCTGCCGATGCGGTCGTTGTGCAGATAGCTCACCGAACCGGCCAGCGTCAGGCTCTTGCTCAGGTCCAGCGGCTTGCGGGTCGAGATGTTGACCGTGCCGCCGATCGAGCCTTCGTCCAGCCAGGCTTCCGGCGACTTGTAGACCTCGACCTTGTTCACCAGCTGAGGCGCCAGCAGCGAATAGTTGAAGGTGCGGCCCGGCTGATCGGCGATGAACCAGTCAGCCGACGCAATCGCCTGGCCGTTGAGCAGCGTGCGGTTGAGTGCCGGATCGGTGCCCAGGATGGACACCCGCTCACCCTGGCCGAAGGCCTTGTCGATGGTCACGCCGGGAATGGTGTTGATCGCCTCGGCCACATTGGTGGCCGGCAGCTTGCCGATGTCCTCGGCCGTGATGGCGTCGACGATGGAGTTGGCATCGCGCTTAGTATCCAGCGCCTTTTGCAGACTGGCGCGGATGCCCTTCACGACAACGGAATCCAGCTTGGCCGTTTCCTTGCTGTCCTTGGGCGCCGGCGCCTGCTGCGCCTGTGTCGGCAGGCCCAGGGCCAGCAGGGCTGCGGCCGCGATGGCCGAGCGAACGGGGGTCATCACCTTCTTGTCTCTCATGGTCTTGTCTCCGGCTTCTATTTTCAGGATCAGCACCGCAACGGGTGCAAGAGGGGCACACCAAAAAGCTCACTGGCGTGTTCATAAAACTGGGCGCGGCGCTTGTTCTTGCGCAGGGCGTCAGGGTCGGTGGGCTTGTCGCACTCCAGCGGCCCGTTGATGGCACGCGTGGTGGCGCCAAAGCCGGCACCGGCAAACAGGGCCGCATGCGAGGTCTGCGAAGACTCGCCCGGCTGCGTCATCCAGTACCAGAGCGCGGTCTGCCAGGCCACCTTGGAATCGCGGGCCACGCGGTCGGGATCAGCCCAGAGGTCCAGGCCCAGGTGATCACCGGCCGCCCGGTACTGGTAGTTCCAGCTCAGCTGGATGGGGCCGCGCCCGTAGTACTGCTGGCCCGGCGCACAGCCGATGCCGTCGTTGCGGCGGCAGTAGTTGTCCCAATTCTCGCGGCGGTACTCGCGCTGGGCGCGCAGCTGGTCAGACTCGTGCGAGATCTGCCCCAGGAACGCTGCCATTTCCTGGCGCTTCTGCTGTTCAGTGCCGCGCGAGGCGAAGCCCGGCGTCTGGCGCACCGCGTCCACAAAGCCCTCGTAGGTGTAGAAGGCGATGCGCTCGGGGAAGAGCTGCTCGAACTGGGCGCGGCTGGGCAGGAAGGTGCCCTCGCCTGCCTGCGACGCTGCCGCCTGCGAAGGCGCCAGTGCAGCAGTCATAAGGGAAAACAAGGAGGCCCAAAGGCGGACTCGGTTCATGCGGAGGTGTTGAAGCATCGATTGCGGATGCCAGACTTTCCGCCCGAGCGCCTATACGGCACTTCAAGGGCTTGTTAAGACATCCTTAACGCGCGGCTCGCTAAAGTCCGGCCATGCGAATCTGTTTGATCGAGGACGATCTGGAGCTGGGCCGCTCGCTGCAAGCCTTGCTGCAGAACGCTGAACATGAGGTGATGTGGCTGCGCCGCATCGCCGACGCCCGCCTGTGGTTGCAGGAAGGCGGCTTCGACGCGGTGGTGCTCGATCTGGGACTGCCCGATGGCGACGGCATGGAGCTGCTGCACCGCATCCGCCGCAGTGACCGCAAGCTGCCGGTGCTGATCATCACCGCCCGCGACGCGATCGAGAACCGCCTGGAAGGTCTGGACGGCGGCGCCGATGACTATCTGGTCAAGCCCTTCGCAGGCTCGGAGCTGCTGGCGCGGCTGCGTGCGGTGATCCGCCGCAGCCTGGGCACCGATGCCGCCGATCAGGCCGCCGAGTGGATGCTGCGCGATCTGGTGCTGGACGAGCCGCGCATGGAAGTGCGGCGCGGCATCGAGCGGCTGCCGCTGTCGCGCACCGAGTTCAGCCTGCTGCTCACACTCGTCAAGATGCCTGATCGCGTGGTCACCCGCCGCCAGCTGGAAAACCGAGCGCCCTGCCAGATGGACGGCCGCAGCCTGGACGTGCACATCTCCAACCTGCGCCGCAAGATCGGCGAGGGCTACATCCGCACCGTGCGCGGCGTGGGCTATCTGGTGGAACGGCATTGAGCAGCTTGCCGGGCGCCCCCGCGCAGCGCTCGCTGTTCGGGCGCAGCGTGGGCGCCCTGTTCGCGGTGCTGTTCCTGACCTGGCTGGTGCTGGTGGCCCGCGAGCTGATCGACATCGGCGTGCTGCAGGTGCGCAACGGCCAGGCCGAGAACGCGCTGTGGGCCGGCCTCGCGCTGGACCGTGCCCGCGAAACCGCCGACCAGCCCCAGGCCCTACAGCAAGCCCTTGAAACGCTGGATGCCCTGCGCGACCAGGAATGGCGCCAGAAGGGCCACCGCCCGCCGTTCCGGCTGATGCAGGTGCTGCAGCGCGACCAGCTGCTGATCGAGCTGAAGCCTGATCTGATGGGCCGCGACCGGGTGCTGCCGCAGGAGGCCCGCGCCGGTGAAGACTCTGCCTGGCTGTTCGTCGAGCAGCGCGACGATGCGCGCGGCCTGGTGGTGCGCCGCTGGCAGGAGCGCCCGGGCGACTGGCACTTCAGCCTGGACGGCCTCAGCTACTACGCCCGGCCCCTGCTCTACGGCCTGCCGCTGCTGGTGCTGCCGCTGTGGCTGCTGTTCCGGCTGGGTTTTGCCCCGCTGAGGCGCATGGGCGCGCTGATCTCGCAGCGCTCGGCGCAAGACCTGACCCCGCTGCCCCCGACGCCCTACAAGGAACTGGAGCCGCTGGTGAACGCCGTCAACTCGCTGATGTGGCGGCTGCAGCAGCGCATGGACCGGGAGCACGAATTCCTGATGGATGCCGCGCATGAGCTGAAGACGCCGCTGGCCGTGGTGCAGCTGGGCGCCGAGGCGCTGGACCAGGGCGACACGCAGGCGCGCGAGGAAGCCCGCGAACGCCTGCGCCTGGGCGTGCAGCGTGCCACCCACACCGTGCACCAGCTGCTGGCGCTGGCGCGCTCGGGCGCCGATTCGCTGGACCTGAGCAAGAGCCACCACGACCTGGTGGACCTGGTGCGCGAGCGCATCGCGCTCTCCAGCGGCCTGGCGGTGCAACGCCGCATCGAGCTCGAGCTGGTGGCGCCCGAACACCTGGAGATGTGGCTGAACCGCGAATCGATGGGCAGCCTGGTCGACAACCTGGTGGACAACGCCATCAAGTACTCGCCCGACGGTGCCCATGTCACTGTCAGCCTGGACGCCACGGATGACGATGAAGCCGCAGCCATCGTGCTGCGCGTCAGCGATCAGGGGCCCGGAATTCCGCCGGCCCTGCGCGAGCGCGTGTTCGAGCGCTTTGTCCGGCTCGACGGCTCCCGCTGCCACGGCAGCGGCCTGGGCCTGACCATCGTCGAGCGCGCCGCCGGCCAGCACGGCGCCACCGTGCAACTGCTGGATGGGCCGGGCGGCGTGGGGACGACGGTTGAGGTGCGTTTTCCGAGGGGACTGGGGGGCGGCGGCTGAACTGCAGGCCGCTCGCACCCAGCAGCCGCGGCGGCTGTGGGCACGCTGGCCCAGTGTGGCCACGCTGCCAAGCCACACACCGCACACGCCTGTATGAGCCTTGGCCCGCAAACTGGGCAACTTGCTGGCCAACTCCCGTGGGCGCCTCAGCGGGTCGGCACCGAAAACCGATAGTCCAGGCCGATCACCACATTGTTGGCGCTGTAGCGCCCACCGCTGGCACTGCGGGCCTCGATGCGGCCGCCGCTGAGGCTGGCGGCCAGGCGCTCGTCCAGCAGGTAACGCAGGCCGGCGTTGACCTTGGCGCCCTTGCCATGCACGTTGGCGCCCGCCATCAGCTGTCCGAATGCCTGCACGCGTTCGCCGGGCACCAGCTGCGTCTGTACGCCCACGCCCGCAAAGATCTCGGCGTAGCCGGGGTAGCCGAGGTAGGAGGTGTAGGCCGCCGAGGCCTGAAGCGGCAGGTACCAGCGCTCGCTCACGGGCATGTCGATCTGCAGGCCCAACATGTGCAGGGCGGGCCGTGCGATATCACGGAAGCGCAGCTGGGTGTCCGACTGGTGCAGCAGGGTGAGGCGCAGGCCCTCGTAACTGGCCGGGGCTGGTGCGGAGTCGCCGCCCTGGCCGGAACGCAGGTGCCTGGTCAGCGTGAGGCCGTAGGTCGGGTTGCGCGAGCTGCCCTTGGGCGCGCTGAGGTAACCCGCCGAGACCGCCAGGCCCAGGTTCTTGCCCAGGGCAAATTCGGCCGAGAGCTTGGGATAGACCAGCAGGCCCGGGCCGGTGTCGATCTGCTCTGGTGCGTAGCCGCCAGAGCCCACGCCGAGCTGGGCGTAAAGCCGCCAGGACGGCGCCAGCCGCCAACGCCAGCCGACGCCGCCGAGGAGCTGGTTGTAGGTGGGCAGGCCGGCGTAGGCGCTGGCGAAATTGGCGAACCAGAACAGCTCAGGCGTCAGGAAGTGCGCGAACTGGAACTCCCCCGTGCGGACCGTGCCGGTGTAGCTGCCCCGGGCTTGGAGCTGGCGGTAGTTGTCAAGCGAGAAGCTCAGCATGGTTTCGCCCATCTCCCGGGCGGCGCGCTGCTCGTCCGCGGCAGACAGCGGCTGGCCACGCTGTGCGTAGGAGCCGCTGAGATAGCTGAAGGGAATGTCCAGAAAGAGATTGAGCTGGCTGTTGTCGATGAGCGAGCGACGGAACTTGATGCTGGACACGCCGGCGCCGACCGTGAAGTCGCCGGCGTCATAGCCCAGCGCGAGCTGACCGCGCACGAAGCTGCCCGTGCCGGACAGCTTCTTGGCGTGCTCGGGGCTGCGTCCACCGGCGCCCCCGCCAGCCGCCAGGGCCCCCAGAGCCACGACGGGGCCGCCCAGGCGGATGCGCCCCTGGACGCCGACGCTGGCCCCCATGAAGCCCCCGTACTGTCCGGCGATGAGCGGCCCCATCAGTCCGGCCCCAACGGAGACCCCCTCGGTCACCGGCACGTAGACATGAAAGCCCAGCAGGTCAATGGGACTGTCCCCCTGCACGCGCACGGTCTGGTAGTCGAGCATCAGCCGCGCTTCGTTGCGCCGCAGGCTCGAAGCTTCAGCGGGCGCGGCCTGTTGGGCATGGACACCTTGGCAGGCCAGCGCGCCGGCAACAAGCACGACGGACGCAGCATTCGCAGAGCGCGAGCGGCAGCCACGCCATCGGACGCAACGGCCCGACGCTGGCCGCATCCCGATCCTCGTTGCACCGATGTTCATGGCCGTCACCTTCCTCCGATTTGCGCCGGGTCCGACCCCGGTCTCACCACCGCTGTGCAGCAACTCCCGCCTGCACCCGGACAGGAAAACTCAGGGGCGCTAACGCGAGTCTGAAGGCCCTGGAACGGATGACTCATCCGGAATTCCCCTTGGCGGGGCGGCCTTCTCGCTTGGCGTCGAACATCCAGAGACAGCGCCGACCTGCTCTTGCGCTGGCTGCTTCACCGGCATTGAACGCAGCCCCGCGACGACATGCTAACCATACGGATCATCTCCCCACGCACACACCCTCGCCTGCCCCCCGCTCCCGCGCCAACTGGCCATTCACCCGCACCGCTTCAACGCCAGCTGCCGGCAGGCAAGGGGTGGTGCAATCGGCGCGTTCGCCGGAGCGCCGACGCAGGAAGTACCTCGCTTGTAACGCGTCGCGCCCTAAGATGCCGCCCATGAGAATCGCCCTGATTGCCCACGACCGCAAGAAGAACGCCATGGTGGAGCTGGCCACCGAGTTCGCCGAGTTCCTGCAGCGCTGCGATCTGATCGCCACCGGCACCACCGGCGGGCGCCTGCGCGCCGAGGTGGGCCTGACGCGCGTGGAATGCGTGCTCTCCGGCCCGCTGGGTGGCGATCTGCAGATCGGCGCGCGCCTGGCAGTGGGCGAGATGGACGGCGTGATCTTCCTGCGCGACCCCATGACGCCACAACCCCACGAGCCCGACATCAACGCGCTGGTGCGCGCCTGCGATGTGCACGATGTGCCCTGCGCCACCAATGTCTCGGGCGCACGCCTGATGCTCAAGGCCTGGGCAGCGAACCCGAGCCAGACGGTCTGAGGCCGCAGGCCCGGCGCCCAAGGCCCGAGCGTTCGGCCTGGCTGGCTTCATCAGCCGTCGAGCTGCGCCTTCAGCCGCGCGCCGACCCGCTTCATCGCCTCGGTCACCTCTCGCAACGCATCCTCCGTTTCGCCATCGGTCATCGCGGCCACCACGGCTGACTGCACCGCGGCCGTCAGCACGGCGATGCGCTCGCCCTCCGGGGCGAGATACAGCCGCTTGGCGCGCGCATCCGTTGGGTCGGGCTCGCGCCGCACCCAGCCGCGGCCTTCCAGCAGGGTCAGCAGTGCACTGATGTGGCTCTTGGCCGAGAAGCAGCGTGAGGCGAGAAGCTGTTGGGTAATGCCGGGATCGCGGCGCAGATTGGCCAGGATCTCGTGCTCTGGCACACGCACACCCAGCTCGGCAAGACGGCGCGCCATCAGGGTGTCGCACAGGTGGTAGGCATTGACGACCGACAGCCAGGAGCGCACGGCATCGGCATCGCGGTTTGCATCGGCAGCGAGCGCGCCGCTGGCGGCTGCACGCGCCGGAAGGCGCTTTGAAGGCTTGCTCATTTGGTTCGTTATCGAACTATACTGTTCATAATCGAACCAATTATGGACCCGCGATGAACCTCTACATCCGCCTGCTCTGGGCCCTGCTGCGCTCGGCCCGCCTGCACTCGATCGAGCCCGGTGACTGGATCGAGCGGCGACTGCGGGTCCTGCCCAACGACCTGGACATCAACGGCCACATGAACAACGGCCGCTACCTGACCATCGTCGACCTGATGCTCGTGGAGTACTTCGTGCGCAGCGGCTTCGCGAAGGCGATGCTGAAGGCCGGCTGGCGCCCGATGTCGGGGGGCGCCTTCATCACCTACCGAAAGGCTCTGGCGCCCTGGCAGTGCTACCGGATCCGCTTCGCCCTTGCCGGGGCCGACCACGCCTGGAACTACATGCGCTTCGAGTTCTTGCGTGAGGACGGCACACCCTGCGCCGCCGGCTACATGAAAGGCGCCGCCGTCAGCCGCGACGGCCTGGTGCCCAACCAGCGCTCCTACGCCAGGCTCGGACGCGAGTTCGTGCAGAGCGCACTCCCCCCGGCGGTGCAGCACTGGCTGGCTGCCGAGGCCGGCGTGATGAAGGACTTCGAGACAGCCGCCTGAGCGCACGGGGCGCCGCCTTCACGCGCCGTTCACACCGCCATCGCTAGCGTTGCGTCGCAGACCGGTGCAGGGGCTTTGCCACCCGCACCGGTCCGCAGTCCCTTCTGAACACGCATCGGAGCGATGATGATGAAACACAGGCGCGCATACAAGGCGGTCGCAATTCTCACGGCCTTGGTGGCAGCCGCAGCCGCCGCCATCTGGCACTTCGTCTGGCTGAAACCCTACAGCGTCAGCACCGCCGAGCTGCAGGCGCGCTATGCCTACCGGGAGGCGTTCACCCCGGCTGAGGGCCACGCGGTCGATATCCGCCTGCAGAGTTTCGATGGCGCGCTGCTCACGGGCCGCATCGTCTATCCCAGCGATCCCACGCAGGCGGCCCAGCCCTTTCCGGTGCTGATCGGCATGCACGCGATGGGCCGCAGCCACATGCGCTGGTGGCAAGCGGAGGTCAACGGCAAACCCACCATCGAGCAGACGCACCGAATCACGCAGATGGCCCTGCAGCAAGGCTACGCGGTGGTGGCCATCGATGCGCGTGCGCACGGCCAGCGCAGGGCGCTGGGTCAGCCTCATGCGGCGCAGCGCGCGATGCGCGACATGCACTGGTTCGGCAAACGCCAAGCCTATGAGCAGATGATCATCGACACGGTGCGCGACCACCGCGTGCTGCTGGATTGGTTGCTGCAGCAAGCCCATCTTGATGCCACGCGCATCACGGCGGCCGGCTACAGCATGGGCGCTCAGGGCGCACTGCTGCTGGCCGGGCTGGATGAGCGCGTGCAGGCCGTCGCGGCCATGGTGCCGCCGCACCTGGGCGACAACGTGGCCGCCGTGGCACCCATCAATTTGGTCGCGGGGCTGCAAGGCAAGCGCGTATGGCTGCTGACGGCGGACGACGATGACCACGCCAGCCCGAAGCAGAACCAGGCCCTCTTCGAAGCCATCCCGAGCCCGGACAAGAAGCACCTGCGCTTCGACTCCGGCCATCTGCTGCCAAGCGACTATGTCGAGCCCTTGTCGGACTGGCTCAAGGTCTGAGGAAGCACTGCATCTGCGGCGCGCGGTCCATCGATCCATCGATCACTCCGTCGCAGACCAATGAACGGCAAGTCCAAGGCCCGGAATGCCGGCATTTGCCCTGCCCCCGCTGTCCTCGGTTACTCTTTCTTCACCATCGCCGAGGGCGCCGCCCCTCTGGAGAATTCATGAAGTTTCGTCGCCTTGCGCTTGCTCTTGCTGCCATGGTTGCCGTATGGCCCGCTCTGGCCCAGCAATTGGTGATGAGCCGAGCCACTGGCGCCACGGGCCTGTTTACGCTGAACACCGCGACAGGCGTGGCCACGGCGATTCCCAGTACGGCGGCTTTGGAGTTCAGCGGCCTGGGGTCACAAGCCGGCGGCGAGGTGGTGGGCTACCTGACGGGCAGTGCGAGCTCCGGGCGACGGATCACATTGGCGACGGGGGCGACGGCCACCCTGCCAGCTGCTGGAGCGAGCCCGCTCAACGGCCTGGATTGCAACCCCAACACCGGTGATTGCTGGGCTGCCGACAACGGCAACTTCAACCGCATCAACCCGAGCAGCGGCGCGGTCGTGGCCCTGGCCGCTGCGCCAAGCGATGTCGAAGGATTGGCTTACGCCCCGGGTGGCACCAGCGGCTATGTCTATGGCGTGGGCGGGGCCAACCTGATGCGCTATGACATTGCGGGGAATACATGGTCCACGATCGGGGCGATCGGCTTCAACGTGGACGAGGCCGGCCTTGCCTTTGACCCGGTGGGGAATGTGCTCTATCTCGCGCCAGGAAACGCTGCAGAAAGCGCCAACCTCTACACCGTCAACACCACCACCGGTGCGGCCACACTGGTGGGGGCCACGGGGCTCGGCACCAGCGGCATCCGCCGCGGCCTGGCCTGGGTCGGTGCAGCGCCAACGCCTACCGGTGTGGTGATCAGCGACACGACGCCGGTTCCGGTGCTGTATGCCAAAGAGATCAACGCCTCCGTCGACGCGCCGGTGACGCTCACCAATGGCTCGGGGGACTTGAACCTCAGCACCGTGCTGGGTCACTCGCTCTCGTCGGGTGAGGTGCGCTATGCCCGTATCGAGTGCCCGGCCCACATCACTTTTGCGGCAGGCTCTGCCGCAGTGGCCTCGTCGGCGGCGAACATGGGCGCCATCAATGGCCTGGGCACCAACGCGATCTTTTTCTCGATCACGGCCACCAATGCGAACACCACGGCGACGTCCACCATCACGGTGAACGGCAACCGCAGCATTTCATCAAGCGCTGACGCGACCTGCACCTACGGCTTGTACGACCAGCCCTCGCAGGCCCTAGCCGGCGGCGCCACCGGGCGCATCGTGAGCCGTTCTGGCAGCTACATCAGCTTCAACACCAGCTACACGCTGACGGGCACCGCGGTTGGCGCGGTTGCCAACGTCGAAACCGCGCCCTCGTTCACCCGCTTTGTTTCGGCCACGCCCACCAACTCGGTCGACCGCGCCGCGATCGGCACGGCGACGTTCGCCTTGCGCAGCCCGGCGCCGCGCATTGCGGACGGCAGCGCGGTGACGCTCGCCACGCTGCTGGCGGCGGGCTCACACCACAGCGTCGCCGGCGACTTCTCGGCAGTGGCCAACGCCGACGGCAGCTACACGGGTGCCGCGCTGAACCGCGTGTACTTCTCGTCTACCGCCGATTGCTCGGTAGTGAGCACGCCGGCCTCCACCATCACGGCCTCCTCGGCGCGTTTCGACACCGGTGCGGCTGCGGTGGCCGGTCTGTCGCTGTGCTACGCGCCGCGCACGGGTGTGGCCATCCCGGCCTCGACCTACGCCCAGACCTTCAACGCCGTGTCGGCCGCTGCTGCGACCTACACCGTGAACAAGCTCGGCCCGCTCGACCTGGGTTCGATCACGCGCAACGGCACGCAGCTGCAGGCAAGCTTTGTGCAGGTGCCCGCTGGCTGGCTGAGCCGCATCGTGCTGACCAATACCGGCTCGACGGCCCGGCCCTACACGATTACTGCAGTGACCGAAGACGGCAGCACTGTGGCGCTCGGCACGGCAGCCACGGGTTCCGTCCCGGCCCGCGGCACCATCGTTCTGAACACAGCGGACATCGCCAGCTTCACTGGTGTGCCCCGCGGCGCGCTGAACGTGAACGTTGCCGGGCCGGACAACAGCATCCAGGGTCTGCATCAGATCGTGAATGCCACCACGGGCGCTGTGTCCAACACCGTCATGGTTCGTCCGGGCACCAACTGATCCATCGGCTGAAGCCGCCACCCCTCAAGGGCCCGCGATGCGGGCCTTTGTTGTTTCACCTCAGGGCAGGTTCAACGGCGCCCGTGGGCGGCCTGGTGCGGCTGGCCCTATCGATCCGCAGGGCTTGCTAGCGCAGCAGGCGCCGTGGCCACGATCGAAGCGTCAGCAGAAACAGCCAACTCAATGGCTCAGCACCCGCCCTGCGCAGCCCCTCGCCTGCCCCTGCTCCCACGCCAGCTCGCCATTCACCCAGACCGCCTCAACGCCGTCGGCCGGCAGGCAGGGCGTGGCGTAATCGGCCCGGTCGCTGAAGCGCGCCGCATCGAAGAGCAGCAGGTCGGCAGCAGCACCTGCGCGCAGCACGCCGCGGTCGCGCAGGCCGAAGCGCTGGGCGGCGAGACCGCTCATCTTGTGCACCGCCTGTTCCAGCGTCAGCAGGCCGCGCTCGCGCCCGTAGTGCGACCACACCCGGGCAAATGCGCCCCACAGCCGCGGGTGCGGCACGCTGTCATGCGGCAGGCCGTCGGAGCCGATCATGGCCAACGGATGGGCCAGGATGCGCGACACATCGTCCTCATGCATCTGGAAGTAGCAGGCCCCGCCGGGCTGCAGGCGAGCCACCGCCTCGGGCTCGCTGAGCTGCCACTCGGCGGCGATGTCGGCCAGCCAGCGCCCGGCCAGCTCCGGGTGGGCGCTGGACCAGGTCAGCCGGATCGGCGTCAGGCCATCGGCCAGGTCTTCGCGCAGCACGGTGGAGCCCGCCAGATAGGGATACACATCAAGCCCCAGCGCCTGGCGCTGAGCCAGACGCTCGATCAGGGCCAGGGTCTGCAGGCTGCGCCCCCACTGCGCGCGGCCCGCGCATTTGTGATGCGAGATGACGAGCGGCAGCCCGGCCTCATGCGCGCAGTCGGCCGCTTCCTGGATCGCGTCCAGCACGCCGGCCATCTCATCGCGCAGATGCACTGCATACACGCCGCCATGCCGCGCTGCCACCCGGGCCAGCGCCAGCAGCTCGGCGCGGTCTGCGGCCGCAGCCGGCGTGTAGAAAACGCCGGAAGACAAGCCCATCGCGCCCTGCGCCAAGGCCTGGTCGAGCAGCTCGCACATGGCGGCCAGCTCTTGTGGATTGGCGGGCCGGTCCCAGCGCGCCATGCAGCGCATGCGCAGCGCGGTGTGGCCGATCAGGCCCACCGCATTGACGGCCGGCCGCGCCGCATGTACCGCATCACGCCAGGCGGCAAAGCTGCCATAACGGAACTGCTCGCGGGCCAGCAGGTTCATCGGCGGCGCGGGCTCCTCGGTGAGGAGCGGCACCAGCGAGATGCCGCAGTTGCCCGTCACCACGGTGCACACGCCCTGGCTGAGCTTGGCTGTCATCGCCGGCCCGGTGATCAGCGCGGCATCGTCATGGCTGTGCGCGTCGATGAAGCCCGGCGCCAGCACCAGCCCTGCGCAATCGCGGCGCGGCAGTGCCGGGTCCAGCTCGCGGTGCAGCTGCGCGCCCAGCGCAGCAATGCGCCCGTCCCGGATCAGCAGATCGCACTGCCAGGCCGCGGTCTTGCCGGTGCCGTCCACCAGGCGCGCGCCGTGCAGCAAGAGCCCGGAAGAAGATGAAGATGATGAAGCGGCCGCCATGGACGCTCAGCTGAACTGCGTGGTGATCGCGTCCACCACCCGGTCGTCATCGTCGACCACGGCCATCCAGGCCCATTTGTCGAAGGTGGTGCAGGGATGCGAAGGGCCTAGCGCCACGCGGTCGCCCACGGCCGGCCCGACCACGCTGTCGGCATCCCAGCGCAGATAGGCATGCTGGTCGTTCAACCCGGTGATGGCCCAGCCTGCCGGTGCCGGATTGCGGGCCGCAGCGGGCGCCTGAGGCAGATGCCAGACCGGCAGCGGCCAGCCCTGGTCAAAGCCCACATCGCGCCGGCCCGCATTCAGCAGCGCCAGGCCGGGCTCGGGGCAGGACAGCACCTGCGTCCAGACCTCCAGCGCGGGGCGCAGGCTGGACGCGCTCTCGCCATGGCCCGCAGCGCCCAGCGGCGTGCCCAGGCGCACATCGACCTCGGCCACCATGCGCTGATAGAG
This sequence comes from Roseateles sp., assembly GCF_044373315.1. Lineage (GTDB taxonomy): Bacteria > Pseudomonadota > Gammaproteobacteria > Burkholderiales > Burkholderiaceae_C > JACDQM01. The sequence continues at coordinate 23,527 of NZ_JBILQK010000005.1, forward strand.
CCCGCGGTCGTGGCAGACATAGCAACCCGAACGCAGCAGACCCAGGCGCGGCCGACAGGCGCCGCCCTGGCCCGCCAGCACTGGCGCCACCAGGTCGAACAGCGCCGAGCCACCGCCGCTGAGCCACAGCGGCGCTGCGTCAGCGTCGTCCATCAGCTGCTCGGATTCGATGCCGGCCAGCACGGTCTCCACGCGCTGCTGCCAGTGCTGCAGCAAGGCACGATCAGCAGCCGATTCGCCGCTGGCTTCCAAACCCTCGTAAAAGGCCAGTCCGCGCAGCCGCAGCGCCGGGTGCTGCTGAAGTTGCCGGGCCAGAGCCAGCGCCTGCTCGGGCTGACGCACGCCGCAGCGCGAGCTGCCCAACTCGATCAGCACATCCAGCCGCGCCTCGCCACGCGCCGCAGCACCCAGTGCCTGCCAATGCTGGGCCAGTTGCGCCAGCTGCGCGCTGGAGTCCACGAAGAAGGCCAGCTCCGGCTGGCCATGGCGGCGGCGCAGATCCAGCAGCTCGGCCAGATCGGCGGCGCTCAGCAGCTGATTGGCCAGCAAGGCGCGCCGGGCACCGGCCACCAGCCCCAGCCGCAGCTGATGCACGTTCGCAAACGTCAGCCCCCAGGCGCCTTCCGCCAGCTGCTGCTTGAACAGCTGCGGGCTCATCGTGGTCTTGCCATGCGGAGCCAGCTGCACGCCCTGCTCCTGCGCAAAGGTCTGCATCCACGTGATGTTGTGCGCCAGCGCCGATTGCCGAAGCACGGCCAGCGGCAGCGGCAGCTCAGGCGCGCCGAGACGCCAGGCGCGCTGCGCCACCTGCTCCAGCGGCAGCGGCGCCTGCAGCGCCGGAAAGCCTTTCAGCCACGGTCCCAGCCAGCCGGCACGCGGAGTGTCCAGATCGTTGCTGTTGTTGTCGTCGTCTTGCATGGCGGCATCATCGCAAACGGTTTGTGAAGGCTGTCTAAAGGCGAGGCTTGCATGCGCTGAGCCCGGCAGCGAGACTGCGCGCCCATGAACCCCAGCACCCCCACCCCCAAGCCCAGCCGCCTCGTCTACCTGGGCGCAGAACCTAACGCCAGCGATCGCCAGCCGCGCCCGCTGTCACCCGCCGTTCGGGCCGGTGATTTCGTCTATGTGTCGGGCCAGGTTCCGGTCGATGCCGAGGGCCAGATCGTCACTGGCGGCATCGAGGCCCAAACCCGGCAGGTGATGGCCAATCTGCAGGCCGCACTGGCCCTGGCCGGCGCCACGCTGGACGATGTCTGCAAGACCACCATCTGGCTCGAGGACGCGCGCGATTTCGGCGCCTTCAACCGCGTCTACATGGGCTACTTCCCGGGCGGCAAGCCGGCACGATCCACCGTCGAGTCGCGGCTGATGATCGCCGCCAAGGTGGAGATCGACGCGGTGGCCTACTGCCCGGTGTAGGCCTTTCGCGTAGCAAGCCGCCTTGAGGCAATCTTCAGCTTTCCTTGAGGCACGCAAAAGTCGGCCCGGCGCAAGATGGCCGCCATGTCCGTTTCACTTGCTGCCCCCACTGCTCAGGCCAGATCCACACCGCCGCGCATTGATGTGGGCCTGCTGCCGGCGCCACAAGCGCTGCGCCTGATGCCCGGCGCGGGGCCCGCTGTGCTGGGCCTGCGCGGTCTGCATGCGCTGCCAGCCGAGCTCGGCGCGCTGGCCCTGCGTCTGCTGCCGGCCGCGGCCGATACCGCCCCGGCTGCAGCGCTGCTGCGCTTGCATCTGCCCGCTTCCGCGGCGCTGGGCCAGCCGATACCGCAGCTGGGCGACGATGAATCCTTCCAGCTGCGCCTGTCGGCCGACGAGGTTCAGCTGACCGCGTCCACCCGGGCGGGGGCCAGCCACGGACTTCATGCGCTCTCGCAGCTGTGGATGCAGGCGCGCATCGATGGCGTCAGCCACCTGCCTGCGCTGCAGATCGAGGATGCGCCGCGCCACCCCTGGCGCGGCCTGCTGGTGGATGTGGCCCGGCGGCCGCTGCCGATGGACGCGCTGCTGCGCCTGCTCGACACCATGGCCGCCGCGCGGCTGAACGTGCTGCACTGGCATCTCTGCGACGACCAGGCCTGGAGACTGGCTTCTGAGCGCTTTCCGCGCCTGCAGCAAATGGCCTCAGGCGGCTTTCACTACAGCCTGGACCAGGCCAGGACACTGGTGCACGAAGCGGCGGCCCGGGGCATACGCGTGCTGCCCGAGCTGGACCTGCCCGGCCATTGCTGGGCGCTGGGTCTGGCCTATCCCGAGCTGCTGTGCGAGCCGCGCCCTGGCGCAGCCCAGCGCGGCTTTGGCGTCTTCCCCTGCGCGGTCGACCCCGAACAGGATGCGCTGTACGAATTCATCGACGGCCTGCTGGCCGAATGGGCCGAGGTGTTCCCCGACCGCCACGTGCATCTGGGCGGGGACGAGATGGCGCCGCAGCCCTGGGCGCAACGTGCCGCCGCCAGGGGCACGACGCTGGCGGCGCTGCAATCGCACTACCTGAGCCGCGTAGGCGCAATCCTGCAGCGCCACGGCCGGCGGCTGGTGGCCTGGGACGAGCTGGGCGAAGCCCCGGACGCGGTGCTGCCCGCCGGCAGCGTGCTGCAAGCCTGGCGGGGCGAAGCAGCCTTGCGCTGGCCAGCCCAGGGCGTGGCCGGCCGGCTGCGCAGCGCGGGCTACTACCTCGACCAGTTGCACAGCGCGGCCTGGCATTGGCGGCGCCTGCCCGCGCCCTCAGCCGTGCCCAGCGCGCCGCAGACCGGCATGGCCTGGGCGCTGGAGGCCCAGCTGGGCACCTGGTCGTTGGAGGGCCGTCTGTGGCTGGACGCCAGCCAGGGGCCGAGGCTGTGGCTGCGCAGCAGCGGCACCCTGGCCGAAGCGCTGGCGCCGCAGCCCATCGAGGATGGCCATTGCCTCTGGCGCTTGCGGGTCGACAGTGATCTGGGCGAGCTGGAGCTGTGGGGGCCGGAAGCCGGCGCACCAAGCGACGACAGCGAGACCCTCGGCTGGCTGCGCCTGGGCAACCGGCGCGTCAGCTGCCGCTGGCAGTCGCTGGGCGTGCATGCGGCAGAGGGTTGGCCCAGCGCCGCCCCGGCTGCAGCGGCGCTGTCCGTCTGGGGCGGCGAGGCCGCGCTGTGGTCGGAGCTGATCGAGGCGCCACAGCTGGCCCTGCGCTGCGGCCCGGGCCTGCTGGCGATTGCCGAGCGTCTGTGGCGTGACCCCGCAGTGAGCACCGAGGCGCTGGCCGCCCTGCCCGCGCGGCTGGCCGCCAGCCAGCGCTGGTTGCAAGCCACGGGATGTTTGGAACCTGACCCTGCCGGCCCGCTGCTGCAGCACCTGGCCCCGGCCAACACACCGGCGCTGCGTGCGCTGGCCCTGTGGCTGGAGCCCGGCGCGGGCTATGCCCGGCATCACGCCAAGAAGCAGACGCAGACCTACCACCAGGACCAGGCGCTGGATCAGCTGGCCGATGCCTTGCCGACCGAAAGCCCCCTGATGGCCCAGCTGGGTGATGACGCCCCCGCGTGGCTCTCGGCCCTGCAGCAGCTCTTGCAGCAGCTGCCCGGCTGGCGTCAATCCCTGGCCGTGGTGCCGGCGCTGCTGCTGGATCGGCTCGAACTGCTGGCCCATCTTGGCCTGGCGCTGTGGGGCGATTCCAGGCCCATGCCAGCAGCACAGGCGCGCGCCGCGCAGCGCTGCCTGCATCAGTGCGCCGAGCTGGTGGACGAAATGGTGCCCGCCCTGGTGAATGCGCTGCAGCAGCGCCTTGATCTGCGCTGCGGGCAGGAGGGCCGCGCATGAAACGCGCTCTGCTAATGGCTTCGATGATCGCCCTTTCAGCACAGGGCCAGGCCAAGGATCTGGAGCTGCTGCACTGGTGGACTGCCGGCAGCGAGGCCGCGATGGTGGCCGAGCTGCGCCATCAGGCGCACAAGGCCGGCCTGCCCTTGAAGACCTCGGCCGTGGCCGGGGCGGCCAATGCCAACACGGTGCTCAAGACGCGCTTTCTGTCGGGGCAGCCTCCCTCGCTGGCGCAGACCGACAAATCGGTGCGGGTGTGGGGCGAGGCCGTGCCGCTGGCCGACCTGGGGCCTGGTGTCGCGCAGGCCTTCACCGCGCTGCCGCATGCGGTGGCGGCCGAGCTGCGCCATGAGCAGCGTCCGGTGGCCGTGCCACTCAATGTGCACCGGCTCAATGTGATGTGGAGCAATCTGCGTCTGCTGCGCGCGCAGCAGCTGGGTGTGCCGCGCGACTGGGACGAGTTCCATGACACGGCCAAGGCCCTGCAAGCGCGCGGCGTGCTGCCGCTGGCGATCGGCAGCTCGGCCGGCCAGCGGCTGAGCCTCTTCGTCAATCTGGTGCTCGGCCGGGCGGGCCGCGATTTCTTCGAGCGCGCGCTGCTGCAGGCCGACACGCGCCTGCTGCAAAGCCCGCAGATGCAGGACTTGCTGGCCGAATTCCGCAGCCTCAAGGCCTATACCGACGCCGGCCAGGTCAGCCGCGACTGGGCTGGCGCCACGGCATTGCTGTTGCAGGGCAAGGCGGCCTTCCAGTTCACCGGCGACTGGGCGAATGGCGAGTTCCAGAAAGCGGGCTGGCAGGCCGGACGTGACTACGACTGCAGCTCGGCACCAGGGCATGGGCGTCTGCACTATTTCGAGTTCGACCGGCTGATCTTCTTTGCTGCCGACGACCCCAAGGAAGTGGCCGCACAACGGCAGCTGGCCAGCCTGCTGCTTCAGGCCGGCACATCACGCCAGCTGGCCCAGATCAAGGGCGGCATTCCGGTGCATCGCGCCGCCGATCTGACCGGTTTCAACGCCTGCGCGCAGCGCTCGGCCGCCGACTTCAATGCCGGTGATGAACAGGGGCAGCTGGTGCTGGCGCTCAGTGCGCGGCTGGGTGAAAGCGCCTATGGCGGCCTGCGCGATGCGCTGTCCGCCTACTGGGCCAGCGATCGAATGACGGCGCCACAGGCGCAGCGCCGGCTGATGCAGGCCATGTCGAGCAGGGACTAAAAGAATCATGAAGAGCCTGATGAAGGGCCTGCGGGCCTCCGGCGCCGAACGCCGCACTGCGCTGGTCTGCCTGATACCGATGCTGCTGCTCGGCGCCGTGTTCTTCTACGGCTTCCTGTTGTGGACCGGCTGGCTGTCGCTGACGCGCTCCAACCTGCTGCCCAGCAACGATTTCGTCGGCCTGTTGCAATACCGCCGCCTGCTGGAAGACCCGCGCTGGCAGGCCTCGCTGTGGAACCTGCTGCGCTTCAGCCTGGGCTTTGTGCTGCTGCCCTTGCTGATCGGCCTGGGCCTGGCCGTGCTGCTGGACCAGCGCTTGCGCGCCGAGGGTGTGCTGCGCTGGGTCTATCTGCACCCGATGGCTTTGTCGATGGTGGTCACCGGCAGCGCCTGGCGCTGGCTGATGGACCCGGAACAAGGCCTGGCCGAAGGCGTGCGGCGCCTGGGCTGGACTGAATTCCGCTGGGATTGGCTGGCCCAGGAGGACATGGCGGTCTATGCGCTGGTGGTGGCGGCCGTCTGGCAGATCAGCGGCTTCGTGATGGCCATCTTCCTGGCCGGCCTGCGCGGCATCGACGAGAGCATGGTGCAGGCCGCCCGGCTCGACGGCGCCAGCGGCTGGACGCTGTATCGGCGCGTGCTGCTGCCCCAGCTGGGGCCCTGCCTGTTCTCGGCCTTGCTGATCCTCTTGCCCGCCGCGATCAAGACTTTCGACCTGGTGGCCGTGCTCACCGAAGGCGGCCCAGGCCAGAGCAGCGAGCTGCCCGCGTTCTACATGTTCCAGATGGCCTTCGAACGCAGCCGGCTGGGGCTGGGGGCGGCCAGCGCCATCGTGATGGTGATGATGGTGCTGTCCATCGCCCTGCCCTATGCCTTCAGGCGCAGCGCGCCGCGGAGTACGGCGGCATGAGGCGCCTGCTGCTGTACGTGATCGCAGTGCTGGCCGCCGTCATCGTGGCCATGCCGGTGCTGCTGATGTTGGCCAACAGTCTGAAGTCCGGGCTGGAGGTGCAGCAGGGCAGCTTTCTGTCCTGGCCTACCGAGCCCAGTTTTGCGGCCTGGCGCCAGGCCTGGCGTCTGCTGGCCGGCAGCTTTGGCGCCAGCCTGATGCTGGCCGTGCCGGCGGTGCTGCTGTCGGCCCTGCTGGCCGCCATCAACGGCTTCGTGCTGTGCAAATACCGCTTCAAGGGCGAGCGCTGGGTGGGGCTGCTGCTGGTGCTGGCCTTCTTTCTGCCGATCAAGGTCTATCTGCTGCCGCTGGCGATCAGCATGGCCCGGCTAGGCCTGGACCGGTCGCTGGGGCTGCTGATCGCGATCCACGTGATCTACAGCCTGCCCTTGGCGCTGTTCTTCCGCAACCACTTCCTGTCCTTCCCGGATGAGCTGCTGCACGCGGCGCGCCTGGATGGCGCCAACTTCTGGCGCCTGCTGTGGCGCATCGTGCTGCCGCTGTCACGGCCGATCTTCGTGGTGGTGCTGATCCTGCAGTTCACGACCATATGGAACGAATACCTGTTCGGCCTGGTGTTCGGCCCTGACGGTGCGCGACCCATCACCGCGGCGCTGGCCCAGCTGGCGGCGCAGACCGAGACCGGCGCGCGGGCCTATCCACTGGAGATGGCCGCCGCGCTGCTGGCCGCAGCGCCGACGCTGCTGGTCTATCTGCTGGCGGGGCGGCATTTCACGCGCGGCCTGGTCGCCGGCGCCGTCAAGGGGTGACGAACACAATGATGATGACGACGATCACAACAACGACGAACGAACGCCACAGCGGCCTGCGCATCCGCGGCCTGCAAAAGCGGATTGGCGGCCAGCAGATCCTGGACGACATCCATCTCGATCTCGATCCCGGCGAGATGCTGATCCTGGTCGGCCCCTCGGGCTGCGGCAAGTCTTCCTTGCTGAACATCGTGGCCGGCCTGCAGCAGGCGGACGCCGGCGAGATCACGCTGGACGGACGACGGCTCGATGCGCTGAGCCCGCGCGAACGCGACATCGCGATGGTGTTCCAGAACTACGCGCTGTATCCGCACATGAGCGTGGCGCAGAACCTGGGCTTCGCGCTTGAAATGCAGGGCTGGCCGCGCGCGCGCCGCGAGGCCCGCGTGGCCGAAGTGGCCCAGCTGCTGCAGTTGCAGAGCCTGCTGGATCGACGCCCAGCGCAGCTCTCGGGCGGGCAGCGGCAGCGGGTGGCGATGGGACGTGCGCTGGCCCGCCATCCGCAGCTTTTCTTGTTCGATGAGCCGCTGTCCAACCTGGATGCGCAGCTGCGCGCCGAGATGCGCGGCGAGATCAAGCTGCTGCATCAGCGCCTGGGCCGCAGCGCGATCTATGTGACGCATGACCAGACCGAGGCGATGACGCTGGGCCAGCGCATCGCGGTGCTCAAGCAAGGCCGGCTGCAGCAGGTGGGCACCCCGCAGCAGGTCTACCAGCAGCCGGACAATCTCTTCGTCGCGCAGTTCCTCTCGGGCCCGGGCTTGAACCTGCTTCCGGCCCGGCTGGCGACCGACGGCGCCTTGCGCCTGCTGGCGCCCGGCACCGAGTCGCAGGAGTGGATGCCCGACCGGGCCTGCCTGCCGCCCTTCAACAGCATGGTGGGCCGCTCCCTGCTGCTGGGCTGGCGGGCCGAGACTCTGGGCTGCAGCGAGCAGCTGCGCAGCGAGCCAGGCACGCTGCGCCTGCAGGCCCAGCTGCGCCTGATCGAGCCGCTGGGGCCGGATTGCTGCGTGCAACTGCAGCTCGGTGAGCAACGGCTGCACATGCGTCTGCCGGGCTGGCCCGCGTTGACAACCGGGCAGGAGATCCGGCTTGAATTGCCCAGCGCGTCGATGTGGGTGTTCGATGCCGAGACGGGCGAACGGCTCAGCTGAGCAACTTCTTGCCAAGCAGATGGCAGACGCCGAGCACGGCAGGGCAAGAAAGGAAAACCATCCACATGCTGGAAAGCCTGGCCAGGATGTCGAACTCCAAGCCGAGGATGACCCAGGCCTGCAGGATCACTGCAAGCAACAGCAGCCCATAGGCCAGGCCTGCGGGCACTCCAGGCAAATGGCGCTGCGGCAGGAACACGTTGACCGCATTCAGGCCTGGCTTGACTTCCGCAGCCTTGCCAAAAAAACAGAAGAACCCGCCGAACGACGCCCCTGCGAAAAGACTGAACCAAACCGGGGCGACCGTGGGCGAAGTGGGCGTCGCAAGGCTGTGGACAAGGATTGCCGCATGGACAAAAAACAGAAGACCAGGAAGAAGTGCGTGCAGAACAGGCATAGGCAAGACGGTGCAGGTGCTGAGGCTTGAAAGCTCAGCAACAGGAGGTCACCAGCTCATCCAGAAGCGGACTTGCGATACACCCCGAGCCGTTGTGCTTTCACCTTAGCGAAAACTACTCGCTCGGCAGCCCCCCGCAATGAATGCCGCTCAGAACTCGTTTTCTTCGCCCCAGGGCAGCATCAGCGTAAGCATCAGCAGCTTGTTGAACTCGGGCGCAAAGTGGTCAATGATGGCCTGCGGCTCGGGCACCAGCGCCTCGGCGGTGATCAGGCCGAACTGCACATTGCCGGCATAGGTCAGGATCGAGACACCCACACCGATATCGCCGGATTGCGGCACCCAGAACATCACCCGCTCCACCGTGCTGCCGCAGAACTTAAGCGCCTCGGCCGGGCCGGGCACATTGGTCATCACCGCGGTGGTCTTCTTGGCGAAGATGCCCAGCATCGCGTGCTGCACCGGCTTGATCAGCAGGCCCGCCACCGACAGCAGACCGAAGGCCAACACCGGCTGGAAGCTGCCCTTCAACTCCTGCATGCGCTGGCGCACCGCGTAGAGGCGCTCCACCGGATTGGCAATGCCGATCGGCAGCACCAGCGGCACCAGGCCGAAGCGGTTTCCGAGCTGATAGGCCTTCTCCAGCGGTCGCAGATTCACCGGCACCATCACGCGGATTTCCTTGCCGCTGGGGTTCTCGCCCTGCGCACTGAGGTAGCGGCCGAAGGCACCGGCCACGCAGGACAGCAGCACATCGTTGACCGAGGCGTTCATCGCCTTGCCCACCGCCTTGACGGCGTCCAGCGGCAGGCCGTCGTCCCAGGCCACTTTCTTGCGCGTGCCGGGCGGGCCCTTGAGCAGCGTGGGCGAGTCATCTTCCATCAGCGCAAAAGCCGCCACATCGCTGACGGCCTGGTAGCCCATGCGCGCCATATCGACCGAGCTGTCGAGCGGATGCGGCGGATTCGCCAGCACGTCGACCGACTTGCCCACGCCGTCGCCCGCCAGGTGGATGGCCTTGATGGTCATGTCGCTGATGGGGCGCAGCAGCACATCGGTCAGCCAGTCCTGATCATCGCGCGGCTGCTGCTTGCGCCGGGGCGGCGCCTTGCCGCCATCGGTGATGGACAGCATCACGGTGATCAGCGCCACGCCATCGGCGATGCAGTGGTGGATGCGCGCGATCAAGGCGCTCTGGCCGTTTTCGTAGTCTTCCACCAGCTGAAACTGCCACAGCGGATGCGCGGCGTCCAGCGGCGTGGCGGCCAGTTCGGCCACGCGCTGCTGCAGTGCTGCCTGGCGCGACTGCCCGCGCCGCGGCAGCAGGATCTCTTGCAGCACATGGCGGTTGATGTCGAAGTCTTCGTCCTCTTCCCAGGCCGCGCCCAGCGCGTCCTGCACCACGCGCTGGCGAAAACGCGCGTACTGCAGCAGCCGGGCCTCCACCCGCTCGCGCAGCGCCGCCACCGTGATGCCCGGACGGATGAACCACACCCCGACGATCATCATCAGATTCGCCTCGGTATCCATCCGAAGCCAGGCGGTATCCACCCGCGACATGCGTTCCTGTGCTGAGGCCAAGGCAGTCTCCTGTTGTGTCGTTCTGTCGTTCTAGAGTGACCAATCCACACGATGCTGGGTAACATCGTCGCCGTCCATCCCGATTGTCACCAAGTCGGGTTCCACCCATCACCCAGGAGACATGATGAGCCTCAAGGAAAAGTTTGAAGCGGCCATGGCCGAGTCCAAGAACCTGCCCGAGCGTCCGGACAATATGACGCTGCTGAAGATCTACGCGCTCTTCAAGCAAGGCAGCAGCGGCGATGTGGAAGGTTCGCGCCCCGGCTTCACCGACATGGTCGGCCGCGCCAAGTACGACGCATGGGCAGCCCTCAAGGGCACCAGCGCCGACGACGCGATGCAGCAGTACATCGACCTGATCGAATCGCTGAAGTAAGCCCACCCGGCGCAAGAAGTTGGAACGGCGGCCCATGGCCGCCGTTGTCGTTCAGGCGTCGGCCGATTCAGGCCTTCTTCTTGCTGCCGCTCTTCGCTGCGGCGGCCTTCTTCTTGGCCGGCTTGGCATCGCTGAGCAAGCTGTCCAGCTCCTTCTGCACCTCGGCTTCGATGCTGCTGCGGAAAGCGCCCAGCAGCAGGCCCAGCTTGGCATTGAGCTCGAAGTGTTCGGCAGTGACGATCAGCTCGCCCTTGACGCCGGAGCGGGTGAAGGTGACGGTGTCGCTGGTCTCGCCTTCCAGCACCGTGCATTCCATGTCGAACTTCTGCTCGACCTGCTCGGCCCAGTCCCAGGCGATCTCGCGAGCGCGCTCCAGGCCCAGGCTGTGTTCGCGGTGGATATGAATGTCGGCCATGGTCCGGGGCTCCTAAGGTTGCGGCTCTGTCTTGCTGACATCATCGCCGAGTTCGCGGCGGCGCTGCTCGGGCGGCAGCGCGGCGAGGCGGCGCACCTCGGCATGGAAACGGCCCCAGTCGCGTTGCTGACGCTCGAACAAGGCCACAAAGCCGGGGGTCAGGTCTGAATAGGCGGCCTGGATGGCCAGGCTGGCATTGCTGGCGCCAGCCATCCACGTGTCATAGCGCTTGTCACCGCCCCAGGGGCCGTCACGCAGCTCGGCATGCTCGGCGCGCAGGGCGGCCAGCAACTCGGCCTTGCGCTCGCGCTGGGCTTCAGGGGCCAGGCGGCTGCGGTAGAGCGCATCCAGCTGCTGGCGGTAACGCGCGGTCAGCGCCTGGAACTCGGCACGGCGCTGCTGGCGCAAGGCGTGGGCTGCGGCGTCGACAGGCCCTTGCGCACCGCGCTGCGCCAGCCAGGCCTGCAGGCCGAGCTGCTCGACCGCACTGGCATAGCTCTCGTTGAAGGCGGTGTCGTCAGCCACATACAGGACCTGGTGCGCCAGCTCGTGGAAGATCAGGCCGGCCAGCTCAGGCTCGGGGTAGCGAATGAAGGTGCTCAGCAGCGGATCGCCGCCCAGCCAGTTGGTCCAGCCCAAGGTTGAATAGGCCGGCACGCCGTACACCCAGACATCCCAGCCCTGGCCGCGCAGCTCGGCCGCCAGCGCCTCGGCCTGCTCGCGGGCAAAGAAGCCGCGGTAGCCGGCACAGCCCATCAGCGGATAGCACCAGGTTTTGAGTTGCAGGCTCAGCTGCGGAGCGGCCACCACATTCCAGACCACGGCCGGCCGCTGCAGATCGGCATAGCGGCGGTAGCTGGCGTTGTCCGGCAGCGCCAGCTCGCGCACCGCAAACTCGCGCATCTGCTGGCTGAGCGCCAAGCGCTCACGCAGCGCCGGCGCCAGATCGGGCTGGGCCAGCCACTCGTCCACCGGCTTGGCCTTGGCCAGCAATTCCAGATGGCCGCCCACCGCCTGCCCCAGATAGCCGACCTGGGCGCAGCCGCTCAGCAGCGCCAGGCTCAAGGCCGCCAGCCAGTGCCTCATGCGGCGGCTTCGACCTCGACCAGGCAGTCGTAGAAGCAAGGCGCCTCGCCCAGATCGGTCAGGCGCTGGTGCGTCACTTCATTGACATTGCTGCCGCGCGGCCCCAGCTTGCGCCACCACACACCCAGACCGTTGACCACGCCGGGCCGCGCGCGGGCGCTGATGCTCGCCTTGCAGTGATAGCTGCCGCGCTCATTGAACACGCGCACCAGGCCGCCATCGGCCAGGCCGCGCGCGGCGGCGTCGTCGGCATGGATCTCCAGCAGCGGCTCGCCCTCGATATCGCGCAGGCTCTTCACATTGACGAAGCTGCTATTGAGGAAGTTGCGCGCCGGCGGCGAGATCATCGCCAGCGGAAAGCGCGCTGCCAGTGCCGGCGTGGACTGCTGGCTTTCGTAGTTGGGCAGATAGTCGGCACCACAGGCCTGGGCTCGGCCGTTCGGCGTGGCGAAGCCACCGTCGGCAAAAGGCGCCTCGGCGATGGGCAGGCTCTGCCAGCCCTGCTCGGCCAGCGCGTCGAAATCGATCGCGGCAGTGAAGGCCTGACGCGCCAGCTGATCGTCCGTCTCGGCAAAGCAGGCATCGTCGAAGCCCATCGCGGTGGCCAGCTCGCGGAAGATCTGCGTGTTGGGCTTGGCCTCGCCCAGCGGCGCCACCGCCGGGTGGTTGATCAGAACATCGGTGTGGCCGTAGCTGGTGTGCACATCCAGATGCTCCAGCTGGGTGGTGGCCGGCAGCACATAGTCCGCCAGGTCGGCGGTGTCGGTCATGAAATGTTCCAGCACCACGGTGAACAGATCGCTGCGCTGGAAGCCCTTGACCACCTTGGGCGACTCGGGCGCCACCGCCACCGGGTTGCTGTTGTAGACGATCAGCGCCTCGATCTTGGGCGCCAGCGTCTCGTCCAGCAGCGCGTCGCCGATGCTGCTCATGTTCACCATGCGCGGCTGGCGCCCGGCCAGCAGATCGGGGCGCTCCAGCTGCGGATTCTTGAAGGGTGCGAACCAGCCCGAGCTGGACAGCAGCAGGCCGCCGGCACGCGAGCGCCAGGCGCCCGTCAGGCAGGGCAGCAGCGCCACCAGGCGCACCGCATTGCCGCCACCACGCACGCGCTGCATGCCATAGTTCAGGCGGATCGCGGCCGGCTTGGCTTGCGCATAGTCGCGCGCCAGGCCGCGCACCTCATCGGCGCTGATGCCGCAGACGGCAGCGGTCTTCTCGGGCGTCCAGGCCTGGGCGCGGGCCTTCAGCTCCTCGAAGCCGTCGACATGGCGGGCGATGTAGTCATGGTCCAGCCAGTCATGGGTGATCAGCTCGTGTATCAGGCCCAGCGCCAGCGCACCGTCGGTGCCGGGCAGCAGCGCGATGTGCTGGTGGCATTTGTCGGCCGTCTCGGTCTTGCGCGGATCAATGCAGATCAGCTTGGCGCCATTGCGTTTGGCCTGGTTGGCATAGGTCCAGAAGTGCAGGTTTGAGGCGATGGAGTTGCTGCCCCAGATCAGGATCAGCTGGCTCTCGGCAAAGAAAGGCAGGTGCATGCCCAGCTTGTGGCCATAGGTGGCGCTGAGCGCAGCTGCACCGGCCGAGGCGCATATGGTGCGGTCCAGCCGCGCCGCGCCCAGCTTGTTGAAGAAGCGCCCGGCCATCGCCTCGCCCTGCAGCAGGCCCATGGTGCCGGCATAGCTGTAGGGCTGGATGGCCTGTGGATCGCGCGCGGCAATCGTCTTGAGTCGCGAGGCGATGTCGGCCAAGGCCTCGGCCCAGCTCACCGGCTCAAAGCGCGGCGGCTCGGTCTTGGCACTGACGCGCTTCATCGGCTGCAGCACGCGCTCGGGGTGGTAGGTGCGCTCGGGGTAGCGCGAGACCTTGGTGCACAGCGCGCCATGGGTGCTGGGATGGTCGGGCTGGCCCTGCACCTTGATGACGCGGCCACCCTCCACCGTGATGCGCAGCGCGCAGGTATCGGGGCAGTCGTGCGGGCAGGCGCCCTTGACGAGGGTGGTGGTGGTCAGGGCAGTACTTTCACTCATGGGCGAACTATTGCACATCGCCCAGTCGTGAGACCTTGGTGATGCCATGCCAAACCCCGCCGAGTAAACTGGTCCGACACCCTGCAGGGCGGCCTGACGGCCGCCTTAAAACGGAGCCCCTGCCCATGAAGCTGATCGATTCCATCCTGGCCGATGCCGCGAGCATCGCCACCCTGCGACGCGACATCCACGCCCACCCGGAACTCTGCTTCCAGGAAGAGCGCACCTCGGACCTGATCGCAAAGGCCCTGGCCGACTGGGGCATCCCGGTGCACCGCGGCCTGGGCAAGACAGGAGTGGTGGGCATCGTCAAGAACGGTACGTCCGACCGCGCGGTGGGACTGCGCGCCGACATCGACGCGCTGCCGATGACCGAGCACAACCACTTCGCCCACGCCAGCACCTACCCCGGCAAGATGCACGCCTGCGGCCATGACGGCCACACCGCGATGCTGCTGGCCGCAGCCAAGCACCTGGCCAAGCACCGCAATTTCGACGGCACCGTCTATCTGGTGTTCCAGCCGGCCGAAGAAGGCGGCGGCGGTGCGCGCGAGATGATCAAGGACGGGCTGTTCAAGCTCTTCCCGATGGAGGCGATGTTCGGCGCCCACAACTGGCCCGGCATGGCGGCCGGGCAGTTCGCACTGAAGAACGGGCCGGTGTTCGCGTCCAGCAATGAATTCAAGATCACTGTGCGCGGCAAGGGCGGCCATGCAGCGCTGCCGCACGTCGGCGTGGACCCGGTGCCGGTGGCCTGCCAGATGGTGCAGGGCTTCCAGACCATCATCACGCGCAACAAGCGCCCGATCGACGCCGGCGTGATCTCGGTGACGATGATCCATGCCGGTGAGGCCACCAATGTGATCCCCGACGACTGCGTGCTCGAAGGCACGGTGCGCACCTTCACGCTGGAGGTGCTGGATCTGATCGAGCGCCGCATGCAGGCGGTGGCCGAATCGATCGGCGCGGCCTTCGACTGCACGGTTGAATTCAGCTTCAGCCGCAACTACCCGCCCACCATCAACCACCCCAAGGAAACCGAGTTCGTGCGCAGCGTGCTGACCGATATGGTGGGCAGCGACAACGTGCAGGAGTTCGAACCCACGATGGGCGCCGAAGACTTCAGCTACTTCCTGCAGGAGAAGCCCGGCTGCTACTTCCTGATCGGCAATGGCGACGGCAGCCACCGCGTCGGCGGCCATGGCCTCGGCCCCTGCATGCTCCACAACCCCAGCTACGACTTCAACGACGAGCTGATCCCGCTGGGCGGCTCGATGTGGGTGAAGATGGCTGAGCAGTGGCTGAACAGCCCGCGCCCCTGAGATGAGCGCCGCCCTGCACTTCTCGCAAAGCTACGCCGAGGCACGCGAGAAGTTTCTCGCCGCCGTCGAAGCGGCCGGCCTGGACAATGAGCCGCACTGGCATCCGCTCTTGGGCCGCGACGGCGAGCGCTTGGCGATGGATGTGGTGCGCCAGGGTGCAGCGCCGGGTGCGGCCAGCAAGCTGCTGATCCTCAGCAGCGCCTGCCATGGCGTGGAAGGCTATTGCGGCTCCGGCGTGCAGATCGCGCTGCTGCGCGACCCGAGCTGGCATGCCGCGGTGAAGGCCGCTGGCGTGGCCGTGCTCTACATCCATGCGCTCAATCCGCATGGCTTTTCGTTCTGGCGCCGCGTCACGCAGGAAGGCGTGGACCTGAACCGCAACTTCCTGGACTTCCAGCACCACCAGGCCCTGCCCGCCAACCCCGGCTACGACGAGATCGCCGCCGCAGTGGTGCCTGCGCACTGGCCACCCAGCGCGGCTGACGAGGCCGTGCTGAAGGATTACGCCGCCCGCCACGGCGAGCGCGGCCTGCAGGCCGCGATGAGCGGCGGGCAGTACGCCCATGAACAGGGCCTTTTCTACGGCGGCCGCGCGCCAACCTGGAGCAATGTGACGCTGCGCCATGTGCTCGAAGAGCAAGGCCGCGGCGCCCAGGACATCGCTTGGATCGATCTGCACACCGGCCTGGGGCCTAGCGGTTTGGGTGAGCTGATCTGGGCCGGTCGCGACGACGCGGTGGCGATTGCTCGCGCGCGCCAGTGGTGGGGCCAGAAGGTGACCTCGATCTACGACGGCAGCTCCACCTCGGCCCTACTGCAAGGCCTGATGTGGGGCGCCATCTTCGACGCCTGCCCCGAGGCGCGCTACACCGGCGTCGCGCTGGAATACGGCACGGTGCCCTGGAGCGAGGTCACCCAGTCGCTGCGCGGCGACCACTGGCTGGAAGCCCATCCCGAGGCGCCGGCTGAGCTGGCCGCGCAGATCAAGCAACGCATCCGCGATGCCTTCTATGTCGACACCGACGAATGGAAGCAACGCATCGTCGAGCAGGCGCAGGAAACCGCGCGCGAGGCCTTGCGGGGGCTGGGAAGCCCGGCGTGAGCAGCAGCCAGCCGCAGGCTGCTGCCCTGCTGCCGCTGCTCTACAGCTACCGGCGCTGCCCCTATGCGATGCGGGCTCGCATGGCCCTGCTGCAAGCCGGCTGCGCCTTCCGCGTGCATGAGATCGTGCTGCGCGACAAACCGGCGGAAATGCTGGCCTTGTCGCCCAAAGGCACGGTGCCCGTGCTGCAACTGCCCGATGGCCAGGTGCTGGAGCAGAGCTGGGACATCATGGCCTGGGCGTTGGCGCCCGATGCGGATGGCACGGGCTGGTGGGTGCGCGCGCAGACAGCCGCCAATCTCGATCTGCTGGCGCGCAATGACGGCGCCTTCAAGCAGCAGCTAGACCGCTACAAATACCCCGAGCGCCATGCCGCGCAAGGCATCACGCAGGAAGACGCCCGCGCGCAGGCGGTGGCGATCCTGCTGCAGCCACTGGAACAGCGCTTGAGCGCCCAGCCCTATCTGGGCGGCACGACGCCCTGCGCCACCGATCTGGCGGTCTTTCCCTTCGTGCGGCAGTTCGCGGCGGTGCAGCCGGACTGGTTTGCAGAACAGCCGTGGCCCGCGCTGCAGGCCTGGCTGAATGGCTGGCTGGAGAGCGCGCTGTTTGAGGCTTGCATGGTGAAGCTCCCGACGCAGACGGAGTCGATGTTTCCAGCACGCCCTGCCGCTGTCACGGGCTGAGCATGCGGCCGGCAGCAGCGGCGGCGGCCGCACGCCCATCTCCAGGCTCAGCTCTTCACGACACAACGTCTTGACGCTTCACAGCTAGGCCGCACTTTACGCACAGGAGAAGACGAGCAAGTCTTCCGGCTGCCACACATGGCCCGCCCACGATGTATAGCCACGGAGCCAAAGCTTGCCTTCGACTCGGCGCAGGTAGAAGCCTTTCGGAACTTCGTCATCGTCGCAAAGCGGCTGTAAGATGACCGTGATGGAGCCTGGTGGCGCCCTGTGCTTGGTATGTGGGAAACCTATGGCACCTTCGTCTTGATCCAGTAGCAGGAGCCTCAAATGCGGTGCCAACTCCAGCGGACAGCATGAGAGCCCGCGCTCTGCCGCGGCGGCCATGATCTCGAACATGACACCCCCTCGCTCCAGCCCAAGGCCAGCAACGCTGACTTGACGTACGTGAACCACCTCAGGGTGCAGAGCAGTGCGGAATCTCTCATCTGAGAACAATTCATACCCCGCAGAGTTAACCTCAATTTCCGCTGCAGCAAGGCGCTCCAGAAGCGCACTCTTGGTGATGCCGCCAATACTTACCGCTTGGCATGGAAGTGAAGACTTAGCTAACAGCATGAAAGAGCGGCGCGACGCTTCCGTGCGACATGACGTTTGAGCTGAGGGGAGAGCGTAGGCATGGCGCTTGGCCCGCCGGGCGGATGATTTGCCACACCGGTAGGCGGGCCACGTGTCATGCCGGTGCGCGCCCCCTCGAGAGAAGGGTTATGCCTCATTGAACTTCCGCCGCTCCTTCAACTGCTCGCCGAGTGATTGCAAAAACAGGGTTGCGTGCGCAACTTCACCCCTCTGCAGCCACTTCATGCAACTGAAGAGTTCCCAGACGAGACCGGCGTCACCATTCACGTACGGTTTCACTGTCTTCCGACCGATCGGCTTGTCTTCGGAGATTCTCGATTCAAGGTACTCGTATCGGTTAACCACTTCCAAGAACGGCGGTCGCAGGCGCATTCGAGTGGCAGGCTCAATGACATGAATCTCGTACGAGGACCAGTCCTCCAGAATGACTTTCTCGTAGAGACTGCACGCGTCGTGTTGACCGGTAAGCCGATGCACGACCGGCGCGTCAGCCGCTATCACTGTGAGGATGTTCAGAATGGCTTGCGCGGCGCCCGCTTCGCAGTACACGAGAAGATCGGCATCGGACATCCGATCTGCGTTGCCTGCTGCGAGCGAGCCTACAACTGCTGCACCAAGGCAGCGCGGGTCGTCGGACAGTACTCGTTGGAGGCGAGCGAGCAATCCGTGCTGACGGGAAAGAGACGGGTTTCCGGCGATGGAACGGAGTGAGGCGATGGTTGGCATGAGGACGAACTTTGAAGCTAAGCAGACTGCGTAGCCGTCCGCTGCAATGCCCGGTTAGCCACCTTGCCACTCCCCGGCTGCAAGCTCCTTGATGCGCTGCTCCGTCCTCTCGCGCATACACCCGAGGTAGATGACATTTCTAATCGTACCGCCGGCGAAGACTTGGTACTTGGCCTTGCAGTCTGCATCTCGGAATTCGACCCAACGGCGTTGCGCTTTCACCAGGAGTGCCCGCGGCGTTTCACCGGACGTGCCAGGCTCGTTCGCCGACGGCACGACCTGCAAGGCCGCCTGATAGGCCGCATTGAGCAACTTGTCCTGCTGCTCGAACTGCTGCTTCGCGCACTGATTGACTTCACTCGTATTGGCCTGGGTCACACACGGATCGCCTGCGCGCGCAGCGCTGGTGACTACCAAGGCCATCAGAATCACGAAAAGTATCTTCATGGTTGCTAACGTCGGCCGATGCTGCATAACTTGGGACGGTGGCGTCCCCCTAAGTGCTTAATGCACGGGGCTTTCCTTTCGCTTGACTGTATGTTTATGCAGTACTAAATTTGCCTGCAAATCCGGCAGTTTGGTACACCGACTTCGGTGTCTTTCCGGAGCGCAGTAAAACTGCATGTTGCCACGACTCGGCGGGTTAGCAGCAGCATGCAAACACCTGCTCCCGATGATCCGCACCGTGTGCTGACAATAGGCGGAAAGGCGGGGCACAGCCGCTTGGATTCACTGCCCGGACCGGCTGCGCCGCATGGCGGATCGTGGTGAACTGCCGCTCTCAGCCTTGAACTGGCGTAGCCCGCAGTCGGCCGAACTTCCGCTCCTGGCGGAGAGGCGCGCCTAGCTCCGGCCCGCGACACCTTCCTCCCGCAGCAACCACACCAGCAGCCCCGCCCCGAGCCCCAGTACAGCCGCGGTGGTCCATAACGCGCCCGTGTAGCTGCCGCTGGCCTGCGCCATCGCGCCGGCCAGAGCCGGGGCGCTGACCTGGGCGGCGCCATAGCTGAGTGTGAGCCGCGCCATCGCCTTGCCGGGGTTGGCGGGCGAGCGGCGGCCCACGAGCGCCAGCGTCAGGCTGACGATGCCGATGAAGGTGGCGCCATAGAGCAAGGCGCCGCACAAGGCGGCCGCCAGTCCGTTGGACCAGGCCGGCAGCAGCACCGAGACCAGCTGCAGCAGCATGGCCAGCAGCAGCGCCTGCAGATCGCCGATGCGGCGTGCGATGAAGTCCCAGATGAAGACGGCCGGCGTCGCGGCCAGGCCCACCAGCAGCCAGGCCCAGGGCCCCTGTCCGGCCAGCAGCGGCTGGCGTTCAACGATGGCGACGGTGAAGGTGGCGCTGATGACAAAGCCCCAGCCGGCGCAGAAATACATCGCCATCATCTGCAGAATCCAGCGCCGCGCCGGCAGCACGACCGCACTCGCCGCAGCAGCGGTGGGCGGCACCGGCGGGCGCCAGGCCCAGGCCGGCAGCAGCGCCAATGCGCCGATCAGCACAAAGCCCCACCAGTGGCCGCGCCAGTCCAGGCCCAGGCGGTCCATCAGCATGGCGCCCAGCGCCGAGACCACGATGCCCAGGCCCAGGCCGGTGAAGTACAGGCCAAGCTCCGGCCGCCGGCCATGCCGCATCAGCCAGCCCAGCACCAGGCCCGAACCCAGCAGCATGCCGGCCGCACCCGCCAGCCCGCCCAGATAGCGCGACAGCGCCCAGACCCAGACGTTGCCACTCAAGCCCATCAGCGCGGTGCTCAGAAGGCCGATCAGCAGGCCGACGCTGTAGAGACGGCGGCGCCACAGCGGGCTTTCCAGCCAGGCGGCGAGCAAGGCGCCGCTCATATAGCCCATGTAGTTGGTCGCGGCCAGCCAGCCGGCAGCCAGATCCGACAGGCCAGCCTGCTGCTGCATCAGCGGCAGCAAGGGGGTGTAGGCAAAGCGCGCCACGCCGATGCACAGCACCAGCGCCAGGATTCCGCCGGTGATGACCTGCCAGGCCTGCAGGCCAGCGTCGGGAGAGAGTTTCGTCGTCACCGGACAAGGGTAGCGGCCTCACGCTTCAGCAGGCTGACAGCGCGTCGCAGGGCATTCCCTAGGAATCAGCGGCCCCGGGCTTGAATTCGCTCAGCCCTCGCCCATCTGACACCCGATCAACTCCTCTCCGGAAAGCCTTCATGGCCCTGCTTATCGTCGTCGCGCTGGCCCTGGCCCTGATCGGCTGGCTACTGGGCCAGCCGCTGTGGCGGCGGCGCCGGCGTCAGCGTCTGCAGCAGCAACCTTTTCCGCTGGCCTGGCGGCGCATCCTGCGGCGGCGGGTGCCGATGGTGCAAAAGCTGCCGGCCGGCCAGCAGCTGCGGCTGAAACAGCTGATCCAGGTTTTTCTGGCCGAGAAGCCCATCATCGGCTGTGCCGGCATGGAGATCGACGACGAGGTGCGCGTCACGATTGCCGCGCAGGCCTGCCTGCCGCTGCTAGGCGATGCACGCGGCTTCTATCCCAAGCTGAGCCAGGTGCTGGTCTATCCGGGGGCTTTCGTGGTCGAGCGCGCGGCGCCCGGCCCGGCTGGCGTGCAGATGGAACAGCGCCGCCTGCTGACCGGCGAATCATGGAGCCAGGGTCAGGTGGTGCTGTCCTGGCAGGACGTGCTGCAGGGCGCGGCCGATCCAGGCGATGGACACAACGTCGTGATCCACGAGTTCGCCCATCAGTTGGACCAGGTCAAGGGACATGCCAATGGCGCGCCACCGCTGCCGGGGCGCCAGGCCTACCGACGCTGGTCAAGCGTGATGCAGAGGGAATTCGATGCGCTGCGCGAACGCGCGGCGCTGGGCCTGCCGAGCCTGCTGAGCGACTACGGCGCCACCGACCCGGCCGAGTTCTTTGCGGTGGCCAGCGAGGTGTTCTTCGAGTGCCCGAAGGCCATGGCAGAGCAGCATCCCGCGCTCTACCAGGAGTTGGCACGCTACTACCGGGTCGAACCCATCAGCTGGTAGCGCGCCTGCGCGAACATCAACGGCGATAGTTGCTGTTGTTGTTGGTCGGCATCGGTCCGCGACGCTCGATGTGGCGGAAAGTGATGCGGCCCTTGCTCAGGTCATAGGGCGACAGTTCCAGCGACACCTTGTCACCCGCCAGGATGCGGATGTGGTTCTTCTTCATCTTGCCCGAGGTGTAGGCAATCAGCTTGTGGCCGTTTTCAAGCGTGACACGAAAGCGCGTGTCGGGCAGCACTTCGTCTACCTGGCCTTGCATTTCAATGAGTTCTTCTTTTGCCATCCGGGTGCTCCAGTCCTTGTGCGCACCCGGTCATGAAACGCCCGGCACGCTGAAAAACAAAACCGCCACAGCGCAGGCACTGGGGCGGCAACAGCGGGCATTCTAACCGATCATGACCAGAGATCGAGTGGCGCCTCCCGGGTCATGGCGCGCAGCAGGTCGGTGCGTGACAAAAAGCCCAGCAGCCGGCCCTCGTCCGACAGCACCGGCAGCCCGGGCAGCTGCAGGTCCAGCATCAGCTGGGCAGCCTCGCGCAGGGGCGAGTCCGGCAGCGCCGCCGGCACCGGCGACCACATCAGCTCGCTGACCGGCTGGGCCAGGCGCGCGCTCCAGGCCAGCGCACTGGGCAGATCGGCCGGCATCATCTCCTCGCGCATCAGCGCCGAGCGCCCGATCAGACCCACCAGCTGGCCCTGCGCGCCGACCACCGGCGCCTGGCCGATGCCGGCTTGCGCCAGCACGCCCCAGGCCTCTCGCAGGGTGGCCGTCACCGGCACCGTGATCAGCTTGCGGCTCATCAGCTCGCCCACCCGGGCGATGGCATGCCGTGCTGCCGCCGCGCCTGCGCCTTGCTGGGCCTGCGCATAGGCAGCCAGCGCCTGGCGGGGCCCGCTTTCGCCGAGCAGGCCAGCGTGGCCACCGGCCTCACCCTCGCGGCGAGACAGCGACACTGCAGCAGACTCCTCGACCTCCTGCCCGATGGCTGCCACAGCACGCAGCCGGGCAACGGCCTTGACCTCGGCCAGATCGCGCACCTGCTCCAGCGGACCGTTGTAGAGCCGCCCCTGGATTCCATACACCGAGAACATGATGGCCGCCGCCTTTCCCATGCAGTCGAAGCCGCGCAAGCATGACACAGGCCCCAGCATGGGCACAATGCGGGCCTGTCCGCCTTTCACCGCCCTTCACCGCCATCTGGCGCCTCAGTGATGACGCATCGCCCCCTGCTCACCCTTGTTCTTGCCCTGCCGCTGCTGCTGTCACTGCAGGCTTGCGCTGTGGTGTCGGTGGCCGGCGCGGCCGCCGGTGCGGCCATCTCGGTCACGGGCGCGGTGGTCAGCACCACGGTCAAGGTGGGCGGCAAGGTGGTTGAGAAGACCATCGACGCGGTCACACCCTCACCGAGCACACCTGCCGCGCCCGCACAGCCCTGATAGGCAGCCGAGAGGACTACCCAGCCTGGGCGAGAAAGGCGTCGATGGCGGCCTCCGCCTCGGTCTGGGAATCGAACACCTGCACCTGCAGGCCATGGGTCTTCATGATCTTGGACCAGACCGGCAACATCAGCAGTCGCGCTTCAATCCCCTCAGGCACCGTCCAGACATGCAGGGTCTGCGCCGGCAGCGAATGGGCTGCACGCCCCATCAACTCGTCAAACACTTTCAGCGCATCGGGCGATGTCAGCATGGACTCAGCCCATATCGAGTGCACGGCCAGCGCACCGTCACCCGCCCAGTCGGCCAGGTTCTGGCGCCACATCGCGGCATAGGCCAGCATGAACTCCGTGTTGAACGGACCTGTGGCCTGCCCGGTGACGATGGCGCCCTGCTTGCGAATTTCCATCGTCCCGTGCGGCGTGAAGCCAGTCTGGGCATAGCTGCCAGCTTCCGCGCGTGTCAGGCCCTCGGATCCCTTTCTCTGATCATTCATCTTCTGATGCCCTCCTGGCGCCAGCCCGAACCCTCAACGACAGCGCTGACGATGGCCTGACAAGAGCCTATCTGCTTTTGAGCAAGGCTTCGAGCCGTGCCAGCGTCTGGGCATCCAGCCGCTGGCTTTCGGACGCCAGGACCAGCTGCCGGCGTGACAGCTCGCGGTAGAACTGCCCATGGGACGCACCGAGCGCATCGAAGGCCTGCAGGTGACGCGCCACCACACCCAGATCGCCGCGCGAGATCGGCCCGGCCAAGGCCTGCGCCAGACCCTTGGCCTCGGCGGCATCCAGCGTGCCGCGGGCCAGCGGCAACAAGGATCGCAAGGCCTGCTCGCGGGGCAGGCCGATGGCCTCCCAGACCAGGGCCGCCTCGTCGAGCATCGACAGCAGAAAGCTCGCCGCAAAGCTGGCAGCACCGTGATAGGCCGCACGCGTGCCGGGGCGCAGCGCCAGAGGCTGCAGGCCCAGCAGTGCGGCCAGCGCGTGCAGCTCGTCAGCCAGCCCACCCTCGGCCTCGATCGCCACCGTGCTGCCGGGCAGCAGCGCTAGCGCGCGCTCGGGGTCGGAAAAAATCTGCAGCGGATGGAAGCCGCCCACCAGCGCGCCCCGCTCTTGCGCAGCCGCCAGCGCCGCGAGCTCGGTGGCACCGCTGCAATGCACCACGCGCTGCCCCGGACGCCAGCGCAGCGCGGACGCTGTCGCCGCAATGGCGTCATCGGGCACCGTCAGGAAGACCAGCTCGGCCGCAGCGGCTGCCTCCTCGATGGGCAGCGCCGCGCAAGCCGGCAGCCGAGCCGCAAGCGCCTGCGCGGCCGGCATCGAGCGGCTGGCCACCGCGACGATCTGGCAGCCCTGCGCGGCCAGCGCGCGCGCCAGCGTCTGGCCCAGGCGGCCGGCGCCGACGATGGCTATTCGCAAGGACTGCGGATGCGGGCGCGGATTCACCGGCTCGGCCATGTCGCTTGCCAGTGCCTTGCTTCGCCTAAACCGCGCGCGGGCTCAGCCGATCAGACGGCCAGCAGCTCCACCTCGAACAGCAGCACGGCATTGGGCGGAATCACGCCGCCGGCGCCGTATTCGCCATAGCCCAGCTCAGGCGGGATCACCAGCATGCGGGTGCCGCCGATCTTCATGCCGGCCACGCCCTCGTCCCAGCCCTGGATCACCTCGCCGCCGCCCAGGCGGAAGCGGAAGGGATCACGACGGTCCTTGCTGGAATCGAACTTCTTGCCGCGCGCGCCGTCCTTGTAGAGCCAGCCGGTGTAATGCACGGTGACGCGCTGGCCCTTGGTGGCCTCGGCGCCACTGCCTTCCACGGTGTCCTGGTACTTCAGGCCGCTGGCGGTTTCCTGCAGATTCAGGTGCACGGCCTCGGGGCCACCGGAAACACCCAGCAGCTTGACCTCGAACTTCAGCGTCGCATTGGGTGGAATCACGCCGCCTGCGCCGCGCGCGCCGTAGCCCAGCTGCGGCGGGATCAGCAGCACGCGGGTGCCGCCGACCTTCATGCCCTGCACGCCTTCATCCCAGCCGCGGATCACCATGCCGCCGTCGAGCTCGAAGTCGAAGGGCTCGCCGCGGTCCAGGCTGGAGTCGAACTTGGCGCCCTGCTGGCCGTCCTTGTAGAGCCAGCCGGTGTAGTGGACCGACACGTCCTGGCCGGCCTTGGCTTCGGCGCCTTCGCCGACGACCGTGTCTTCGTACTGCAGGCCGCTGGAGGTGGTGTTCATGGGGATTCCTTGCGTGTTGAAACAGATGCGGACGGCATCATGCCACCAAGCGCGTCCGGCCATTGCGCCACGGCTTCCGCCAAGGCCTCAGCCAGCGTGGCCGACTGCAGGCGCAGGCCCAGCACGGCGGCCGCCTGGCGGATCGCATGCAGCGGGTCAGCCAGGTCCAGCGC
The DNA here is from genome assembly GCF_044373315.1 of Roseateles sp. GTDB lineage: Bacteria > Pseudomonadota > Gammaproteobacteria > Burkholderiales > Burkholderiaceae_C > JACDQM01. Next base: position 48,599 of record NZ_JBILQK010000005.1, read on the forward strand.
CGCGGCGCCGTTCTGCTTGGAGAGCTTCTCGCCATTGGCGCCCAGCACCAGCGGCGTGTGCAGATAAGCCGGCGTCGGCAGGCCCAGCAGCCGCTGCAGGCGAATCTGGCGCGGCGTGTTGTCGGCGAGGTCTTCGCCGCGCACCACATGCGTGATGCCCTGCGCCGCGTCGTCCACCACCACCGCCAGTTGATAGGCCCACAGGCCATCGGCGCGCTTGAGCACGAAATCTCCAACGGCAGTGTCCAGACGCTGCTGCTGCGGCCCGAGCCGGCGGTCGGTCCAGTCGATCAGCAGCGGCTCGGTGCCAGCGTGATCTCCCGTGCTGAGCAGGCGCCAGGCGCGTGCTTCACGGCCCTGCGTGCCCGCCCTGCAGGTGCCGGGATAGACCAGCTCGCCATGGCGCTGCTGCGCCTGACCCTGCGCGACTGCGATCTCCTTGCGCGAACAGGCGCAGCCATAGACCCAGCCGTCCTGCTGCAGCCGCGACAGCGCCTGGGCATAGAGATCGCCGCGCTGCGATTGCCAGACCGGCGGCGCATCGGGCAGCAAGCCCACCGCGGCCAACTGCTGCAGGATCAGCCGGTCGGCGCCGGGCACGCAGCGCGGCGTGTCCACATCCTCGATGCGCACTAGCCACTGGCCGCCCTGCGCACGCACATCCAGCCAGCTGGCCAGCGCCGCCACCAGCGAACCAGCGTGCAGCGGGCCGGTGGGCGATGGCGCAAAACGTCCGAAGCAGCGACCCATGGCTGTGCTCAGAGCAACAGCCCTTCATGCTGCAGCAGCAAGGCCTGGCGGGTGGCGCCGCTCTTGAGCTGCTGCAGCCACCAGGCCAGCGCCTTGGCTGGCGGATGGCCGGTGTTGCGCCAGGCATAGTGCAGCTGGAAGGCGCGCCGTTCCACATAGGTCCGCTTGGCCACCAGGCGGCCGGCCTCGACATGGCGCCGCACCATCGGCGATGGCAGGGAGCCGCAGCCCAGCCCACGGAGCAAGGCCTCCAGCTTGGCCGCCATCGAAGGCATGGTCAGCACCTCCTGGCCGGGGATCACGCCAGCCGTGACCGGCGCCAGGCTGCGCGCGGAATCGGCCACCGTGATGATGCGGTGCTCGGCCATCGTGGCCGCGGACAGCGGTTCGTCAAGCTTGGCCAACGGATGGTGCGGCGCGACACAGAACAGCATCTCCATCTCGCCCAGCGGCTCGGTGTAGACACTGCCGCCCGGCGCCTGGGCCGAAGTGCCGATGGCCAGATCGGCCTGGCCCGAGGTCAGCGCCTCCCAGGTGCCGGCCATCACCTCGACGCGCAGCTTCAGCCGCGTCGGCGGGCCGCGCGGCGCCTCGGGGGTCTCGTCCACCGGCAGTTGGTAGAACGCTTCCATCAGGTCGAACACCGCGCGGCGCGCGATGGCATCGTCGATGGCCACCGTCAGCTCGCTCTCCCAGCCGGTGGCGATGCGGCGCACGCGGTTAGCCACCGCGTCCATCTCCTGCAGCAGGCGCCGGCCTTCGAGCAGCAGCTCCTGGCCGGCAGCCGTCAGCACGGCCTGGCGCGAACTGCGGTCGAACAGCAGCACATCCAGCGCTTCTTCAAGTTGACGCACGCTGTAGGTCAGCGCCGACGGCACCTTGCCCATCTCGCGCGCGGCGGCGGCGAAACTGCCGGTGCGCGCGATGCTGTCCATCATGGACAGCGCCTCAGGCGTCAGCACGCGGCGCTTGTGTCCGGTCTTGTCAGCGAATGTCTTGTCTGAGTTCGGCATGGGATTCATCTTATTTGAACGCTCGCTTCAAGCCGACACGCCCCTCGCAACGGCCTGCCCGCCTACAGTTGCTACAGCATCAAACCAGGAGACCCCGCCATGCTCGAACTGATCAAGTCCTGCGACCGCGGCTACGCCGACCACGGCTGGCTGAAGTCCTTCCACAGCTTCTCGTTCGCCGACTACTACGACCCGAAGCGCATGGGCTTCGGCGCCTTGCGCGTCATCAATGAAGACCGCATCGCCGCCGGCAGCGGCTTCGGCACGCACGGCCACCGCGACATGGAAATCATCAGCTATGTGCTGGCCGGCGAACTGGCGCACCAGGACAGCATGGGCAACGGCAAGCCCGGCGGCGCCAACGCTGGCGTGATCCGCCCCGGCGACGTGCAGCGCATGAGCGCCGGCAGCGGCGTGATGCACAGCGAGTTCAACAACGCCCCCGGCCAGCAGACGCACTTCCTGCAGATCTGGATCCAGCCGAACCAGCGCGGCATTCCGCCCGGCTACGAGCAGAAGCGTTTTGACGCGGCCGACAAGCGCGGCCAGCTGCGCCTGGTCGCCTCGCCTGACGGTGCCGATGGCTCGGTGCGCATGAGTGCCGACGCCTGGCTCTACGCCGGGCTGTTCGATGGCGCCGAGCAGGCGACGCTGTCGCTGGCGCCGGCGCACAAGAGCTATGTCCACCTGATCCGCGGCGCCTTGACCGTCAACGGCCAAGAGCTGGCGGCCGGCGATGCGCTGCAAATCAGCGGCGAATCGCAGCTGCACTTGAGCGCTGGCGAGGACGCCGAGGTGCTGGTGTTCGACCTCGCCGCCTGAGCCGGGGCCTAGACTTCAGGCCATGGAGAACCTGCTTGCTGTCCTCGCCTTCCTGCCCTGGCTTGACTGGGTGGCCCTGCTGGTGTTTTTCGCGGCCTGGATCGGCTACGCGCAGTTCGCGCGGCGCAATGCGGTCAGCCGCGGCTCGCTGCTGGCGGCCACCAACCGCGAACGGCACCGCTGGATGCTGGAGGTCACCTACCGCGAGGTGCGGGTGGTCGACGGCATCGTGATGCAGAGCCTGTCGACCAGCCCTTCGTTCTTCGCGTCGACCACCATCCTGATCATCGGCGGCCTGTTGGCGGTGCTGGGGGCCAGCGACCAGGCCAGCGAGCTGGTGCGGGAAATCCCCTTCGCAGCCAGCACCTCGACGCTGGTGTTCGACCTCAAGCTGATTCTGCTGGCCGGCATCTTCGTCTATGCCTTCTTCCGCTTCACCTGGAGCATGCGCCAGTACACCTTCGGCGCGCTACTGGTGGCGGCCGCTCCCGGCCATGACCGCTTCGCCGCCGACCCAAGCCTGTCACGCGAGGCCTTTGCCGACCGAGCCGGGCACATCGTCGCGCTGGCCGCGGAAACCTTCAACGACGGGCTGCGCGCCTACTACATCTCCTTCGCAGCCATCGCCTGGTTCTTCTCGCCCTTTGCCATGATGCTGGCCACGCTGGGAGTGATCTACATCCTCTACCAGCGCGAGTTCCACTCCGATGTGCTGGCCGTGCTGCAGGAAGACGTCGACGGCCACTGAGCCTCAGGACACCGGCAGCGCCGTCTCGTACTTGACCTCGCGCAGCACCACATTGCTGCGCACGCTGGCAACGCCGGGCACCTTGAAGATGCGGCTCTGCAGGAACTGGTCGTAAGCCTTCATATCGGGCACCACCACCTTGATCACATAGTCGGCCTCGCCGGTGATGCCGTGGCATTCGATGATCTCGCGGCTGGTCTGCACCAGCTGCTCGAACTGCTCCACCGCGCCCTCGCTGTGCCGCACCAGGCTGACATTGGCCAGCACGCAGATGTTCAGGCCCAGCTTCTCGCGGTCCACCAGGGCCACATGGCGGCGGATCACGCCGCTGTCTTCCAGATCCTTCACGCGACGCCACACCGGCGTGGCCGACAGCCCGACCTTGTCGGCCAGGGCCTGGGTGGACAGGCGCCCATCGGCCTGCAGGGCTTCGAGAATCTGCTTTGTCGCCCGATCGAAACGTTCGCTTTCCATTTATGCCATCCTTGAGAGACATTCTCTCAAAACAAAGTTGCATGGCGACCACTCAGGCAAGAAACTCTCAGTCGCCGGGCCAAAAATTCGGCACCTCGTTTCCGCTTGACCTGAGTCAGGAGCCGCCATGTCCGAAGCCATCGCCGATCTCGCCCGCGCTGCAAGCCCCGCCTTGCGCGACTACAAGCTGTCGGACAACCTCGGCGCCAAGAGTGGTGCCGTCTTCATGACCGGCACCCAGGCCCTGGTGCGACTGCTGCTGGCACAGAAGGCGCTGGACGAGCAGGCCGGGTTGAAGACCGCCGGCTTTGTGTCCGGCTACCGCGGCAGCCCGCTGGGCATGGTGGACCAGCAGCTGTGGAAGGCCAAGAAGTTCCTGGATGCGGCGCAGGTCAACTTCCTGCCGGCCATCAATGAAGACCTGGCCGCCACCGCCTGCCTGGGCGTGCAACGCGTGGCGCTGGACCCCAAGCGCGTCGTCGATGGCGTGTTTGCCATGTGGTACGGCAAGGGGCCGGGCGTGGACCGCTCGGGGGACGCGCTCAAGCACGGCAATGTCTACGGCACCTCCGCACAAGGCGGCGTGTTGGTGGTCTGTGGCGACGACCATGGCTGCGTGTCCTCATCCACACCGCATCAGAGCGATCTGGCGCTGCAGGCCTGGCACATGCCCATCGTGCATCCGGGCAATGTGGCCGAATACCTTGAATTCGGGCTCTACGGCTGGGCGCTGTCGCGTTTCTCGTCCACCTGGGTCGGCTTCAAGGCGATCTCGGAAGTGGTCGAGTCCGGCATGACGGTGGACCTGGATACGGTGCCGCTGGACTTCCAGCTGCCGGTCGATCACCAGCCGCCGGTCGATCTGCACATCCGCGCGGTGGACCTGCCCTCGCTGGAGCTGGAGACGCGGCTGGAGCACAAGCTGAATGCGGTCAAGGCCTTTGCCAAGCTCAACAGCATCGACAAACACATCGTCGTCAGCCCGCGCGCCACCTTAGGAATCGTGACGGTCGGCAAGGCGCATTACGACTTCATGGAAGTGCTGCGCCGCCTGGACCTTGACCCCAATGCGCTGGCCGCCGCCGGCGTGCGCGTCTACAAGGTGGGCCTGGTATTCCCGCTCGAATCCACGCGGATCCGCGAGTTCGCCCAAGGTCTGAGCGACATGCTGGTGATCGAGGAGAAGGCGCCGGTGGTCGAGCGCCAGATCAAGGAACTGCTCTACCACCTGCCCGACGCCCAGCGCCCACGCGTGGTCGGCAAGACCGACGAGCATGGGGGTCAGGTCTTGAGCGCCTTGGGCGAGTTGCGCCCCAGCCGCATCATGAACACGGTGGCCGACTGGCTGGCACGCCTGAACCCCGCGCTGGACCGACGCCATCTAGTGGTGGACTTCCTCACCCCCTGCCTGCTGTCCAACGCGGCCGACGGCGTGCGCCGTCAGCCCTACTTCTGCTCGGGCTGCCCGCACAACACCAGCACCAAGCTGCCGGAGGGCTCGCGCGCGCTGGCCGGCATCGGCTGCCACTTCATGGCCAGCTGGATGGAGCGCGGCACCTCGGGCCTAATCCAGATGGGCGCAGAGGGCGTGGACTGGGCCGCGCACAGCCGCTTCACCACCGAGAAGCATGTGTTCCAGAACCTGGGCGACGGCACTTACTACCACTCCGGCTACCTGGCCATCCGCCAGGCCATCGCGGCCAAGGCCAACATCACCTACAAGATCCTCTACAACGACGCGGTGGCGATGACCGGCGGCCAGCCGGTGGACGGCCAGACCAGCGTGCCGCAGATCGCCCGCCAGGTGGAGGCTGAAGGCGTCAAGCGCCTGGTGATCGTCTCCGACGAGATCGGCAAGTACGCCGACCACCACGGTCTGTTCCCCGCCCACACCACCTTCCACGACCGCAGCGAGCTGGATGCAGTACAGCGCGAGCTGCGTGAGATCGAGGGCGTGACGGTGCTGATCTACGACCAGACCTGCGCGGCCGAGAAGCGCCGCCGCCGCAAGAAGAAGGAATTCGTTGATCCGCCCAAGCGCATCTTCATCAACGAGCAGGTCTGCGAAGGTTGCGGCGACTGCGGCCAGGCCAGCAACTGCCTGTCCGTCGTGCCGGTGGAGACCGACCTGGGCCGGAAGCGCGCCATCGAGCAGAGCAGCTGCAACAAGGACTTCAGCTGCGTCAACGGCTTCTGCCCCAGCTTTGTCTCGGTGCATGGCGCCCAGCTGAAGAAGAAGGTGGGCTCGGGCTTCACCCAGCAAGACCTGGCACGCGAGATCGCCGCCATCGCAGCGCCAGCCGCCTGGCAGTGGACAGGTCCTTTCGACCTGCTGGTCACCGGCGTGGGCGGCACCGGCGTGGTGACGGTCGGCGCGCTGGTGGCAATGGCCGCGCATCTGGAAGGCAAGCAGGCCTCGGTGCTGGACTTCATGGGCTTTGCGCAGAAGGGCGGCTCGGTGCTGTCATTCGTACGCCTGGCGCCGACGCAGGACCTGCTTAACCAGGTGCGCATCGACACCCAGCAAGCCGATGTGCTGTTGGCCTGCGATATGGTGGTCGGCGCCAGCCCGGATGCGCTGGGCACGGTCAAGCCCGGCCGCACGGTGATCCTGGCCAACACGCATGAGCTGCCAACAGCAGCCTTTGTGCGCAACCCTGATGCCAGCCTGCAAGCACCCTCGCTGCTGGCCAAGATGCAGCATGCAGTCGGCGGCGATGCCAGCTTGTTGAGCAGCATCGACGCGCAGACCATCGTCAACGATCTGATGGGCGATGCGATGCCCAGCAATATAGTGATGCTGGGCGCCTGCTGGCAGCGCGGCCTGGTGCCACTCTCAGAAGCGGCGCTGATGCGCGCGATCGAGCTCAACGGCGTGGCGGTGGAAGGCAACAAGACCGCCTTCGCGCTGGGCCGGCTGGCAATCGCCGCGCCCGAGGCGCTCCGACGCCTGGCGGGCAACGAAGTGCAGGCCGTCAAGTTCCTGCCCAACAACGACCGCCTCGACGGCCCTGAAGGCCTGATCGCACGCCGCGTGGTCCTGCTGACCGACTACCAGGACGCCGCCTATTCACAGCGTTATCTGAAGTTGGTCGAGCGCGTGCGCGCCACCGAAGCGCAGTTGGGCGAAGCCGGCAAGGCGGAGCGCCTGACCAAGGCCGTTGCGCGCTACTACGCCAAGCTGCTGGCGATCAAGGACGAGTGGGAAGTGGCCCGCCTCTACACCGACGGCAAGTTCGAAGCCGCGTTGAAGGCGCAGTTCGAGAACTGGGAGTCCCTGTCCTTCCACATGGCACCGCCGCTGCTGGCCAAGGCCGGCGCAGACGGCCGGGTGAAGAAGATCGAGATGGGCTCCTGGACCTTCAAGGCGCTGCAGACCCTGGCGCGCTTCAAGCGCCTGCGCGGCACGGCGCTGGACCTGTTCGGCAAGACCGAGGAGCGCCGCATGGAGCGCCAGCTGATCACGGACTACGAGGCCCTGATCGACGAGCTGCTGGCGCATCTCAGCGCCGACAAGCTGGACCTCGCCGTGCAACTTGCCCGCCTGCCTGAGAAGATCCGCGGCTACGGCCATGTGAAGCTGGCCAATGTGGTGACAGTGCGCGCACAATGGCAGGAGCTGCTGGATCGCTTCCACGGCCGCGCGGCCGCGGCCGCAGTCCAAACGGTGGCACTGCCGACGCGCATCAAGAGCGTGGCTGAGCTCTGAAAGCACAAGGGGGCAGGTGTTGCCCGGCATGAGGGGCTGAGAAAAAGTCAGTGGACAAGCCTGCCCCGGGCTTGGCATGCTCGCGCGATGCTCAAGCCCGCTCTGCCTCTTTCGTCCGGCCACCCTCGGCGGCTGTGGCTGCAAACAGCCCTGTCCGGCGCCCTGCTGGTGCTAGCCGGCTGTGCCGGCAGCCCGAAGGCGCCGGCGGAATTCGAGGCACCCGGCGCGCTGTTCCACGCCGTCAACCGCATCGGCTGGGGCGCCACCGCAGCGCAGCTGGATGAAGCTCAGCGACTGGGCTGGGGCGCGTATGTGGAGCGCCAGCTGCGCGCCGACCCGCGCCGGCCGCTGCTGCCAGCCGCGCAGGGTCAGATCGACGCCTTGAGCATCCAGCAGAGCGACGCGCTGACGCTGGCGCAGCAAGTCGATCAACTTCGCCGCGACCAGGACAAGCCACCCACAGAGGAAGAGCGCCGCGCCGCCCGCCAGGCCTACCAGAACGAGCTGAACCGTCTGGCCCGCCAGGCCGGCCACCGCCAGCTGCTCCGCCAGCTCTACAGCGAACAGCAGCTGCAGGAGAACATCGCCTGGTTCTGGTTCAACCACTTCAATGTGCACCAGTACAAGCGCGAGCTGCGCGCGCTGCTGGCCGACTACGAGGAAAACGCGCTGCGGCCGCAGGCGCTGGGCTCCTTTCGCCAGATGCTGGGCGCGGTGGCTCGCCACCCGGCGATGCAGCGCTACCTGGACAACGACCAGAACAGCGCCGGCAAGCCCAACGAGAACTACGCCCGCGAACTGCTGGAGCTGCACACGCTGGGCGTGGACGGCGGCTACACCCAACAGGACGTGCAGGAGCTGGCGCGCGTGCTGACCGGATTCGGCGTGCGCATCGAGCCCGGCCGTCCCAAGCTCAAGCCCGAGCATGAGGCCCTGTACCGCCGCGAGGGCCTGTTCGAGTTCAACCCGGCGCGCCACGACTTCGGCGACAAGACCGTGCTGGGCCATCGCATCAAGGGCCGCGGCGCCGAGGAGCTGGACGAGGTGCTGGACCTGCTGGTGGCCCACCCCTCCACCGCACGCTTCATCGCGCGCAAGCTCTCGAACTACCTGCTGGGCGAGGCGCCGCCCGCACTGCAGCAGCGCATGGCCGAAGCCTTCAGCGCCAGCCGCGGCGACATCGCCGCCACGCTGCGCCCGCTGCTGCTGGCACCCGAGTTCGCACAGGCGCCGCGCCAGTTCAAGGACCCGCAGCACTATCTGCTGTCCGCCCTGCGCGCGGCCTATCCGCTGCCGGCGACAGGCGGCCCGGTGATCGTGAACAGCGCGCCGATCCAGGCCTGGCTGCGGCGCCTGGGCGAAGGTCTGTACGACAAGGTCACGCCCGACGGCTACCCGATGGCGGCCGAAGCCTGGAACAGCGCCGGCCAGCTGAGCACGCGCTTCGAGCTGGCGCGCACCTTGGGCTCTGGTCAGGGACTGGCCGTGCTCTTCACGCCGGAAGGCGGCAAGGCCCCGGCGCCGGGCAGCACGCCCAAGCAGGCGCTGGACGGCGTGCTATTCCAGCAGCATCTGCAGGCCAGGCTGAGCGCCAACAGCCGCGAGGCCCTGGCCCAGGCAAGGCCTGGCACCGAGTGGAACGCGCTGCTGCTGAGCGCGCCTGAGTTCATGCTGCGCTGAGGAAACGATCCCCATGACAATGCTGATGATGAATCGACGCCAGCTTCTGCTGGCCAGCGCGCTGGGCGCCACCTTGGGCGGCAGCACGACCCAGCTTTATGCCGCGGCGGACGAAGCGCCCCATGCGCCGCGCTTCCTGCTGGTCTTCCTGCGCGGCGGCTATGACGCCACGAACCTGCTGGTGCCGCATGCCAGCTCCTTCTATTACGAGCAGCGGCCGCGCATCTCCATCGCCCGGCCCGGCAGTGGTGCCGACGCGGCCCTGCCGCTGGACGCTGACTGGGCCCTGCACCCGGCGCTGCGCGACTCGGTCTACCCGCTGCTGCAAGCGGGCCAGGCGGCCTTCATCCCCTTCGCCGGCTTCGACGAAGACCTGAGCCGCAGCCATTTCGAAACTCAGGACAGCATCGAGTTAGGCCAACCCCTGGCCGGCAGCCGCGATTTCAGCAGCGGCTTCATGAACCGCTTGGCGCTGGAGCTGGGCGCCGGGCAGGCGATCTCCTTCACCGACCAGCTGCCGGTGGCCTTTCGCGGCAGCGCCAAGATCGGCAACCAGGCGCTGCGCGAAGGCCCGCGCCCTGCCGTGGATGCCAAATCGCGCGAGCTGCTCACGCGCATGTATCGCGAGCAGGCGCTGGCGCCCCGGGTGCAGGAAGGCTTTGCGCTGCGCGAGGAAGTGGCGCGCGAACTCGACCCCGCACGCCTGCGCCAGGGCATGGACCCGGCCAGCCGCAGCCCGCTGATCGACGCCAAGGGCTTCGAGCTCGAAGCGCGCCGCATTGCGCGCCTGATGCGCGGCCGCTTCCAGCTGGGTTTCGTCGACATCGGCGGCTGGGATACCCATGTGGGCCAGGGTGGAGCCACCGGCTTGCTGGCCACGCGCTTCGAAGAACTGGGCCGCGGCCTGGCCGGCTTTGCCGGCGAGCTAGGCCCGCAGCGCTGGGCCCAGACCACCGTGCTGGTGATCAGCGAATTCGGCCGCACCTTCCGCGAGAACGGCAACCGCGGCACCGACCACGGCCATGGCAGCTGCTACTGGCTGCTGGGCGGCGGCCTGGCGCGATCCGGCGTGGTGGGCGAGCAGGTGCAACTCAAGGCGCAGACGCTGCACCAGGGCCGCGACTATCCGGTGCTCAACGACTACCGCGTGCTGATGGCCGGCCTCTGGCAGCGCCAGTTCGGCCTCTCGGCCGAAGCGCTGGCACGTGTCTTCCCCGGCGGCGTCAAGGCGCGCGACCTGGGCCTGCTGTGAGCGAGCCCAGGCGCTAGCGTCTAAGCTGTACGTCGCTCAGGTCCCGACCAGGCCGCCGTCCGCCTTGCGGATCACCACGGTGGCCGAGCGCGGGCGGGCGCCGGGGCGCTTGTCGGGCCAGTTGGAGAAGCGATCAGGCTGGGCCGGATCGCTGCGCTCGCTGGGGCTTTCGCCCGGGTGCTGGATGTTGATGAACATGCTGCGGCCGTCGGGCGTCATCGTGGCGCCGGTGACTTCGCAGCCGACCGGGCCGGTCAGGAAGCGGCGCACCTCGCCGGTCTGCGGATCAGCAGCCAGCATCTGGTTCTGGCCCATCACCGCCAGCTCGCCCTTCCCCATGGCCGAGGTGGACATATCGGTTTGGATCCACAGCACGCCGCGGCCATCGACCCACAGGCCGTCCGGGCAGGCGAAGGTGTCGCCCTTGACGTTGCCCTTGGCTTCGGCACGCTCGTTGAAGGGGTCGCCGGCCAGCACGAAGTGGTTCCACTGGAAGGTCAGGCCATCGTGGTCGCCATCTTCCTTCCAGCGGATGATGTGGCCCTGGCTGTTGTTGGCGCGCGGGTTGGCAGCATCCACGCCCGGCTGGTCCTTGCCACCGCGGTTGCTGTTGTTGGTCAGCGTGCAGTAGACCCAGCCTTGCAGGTCAACGGCAATCCACTCGGGACGGTCCATCTTGGTGCCGCCCAGCAGATCGCTGGCCTGGCGCGACTTGACCACCACCTCGCCCTGGTCGGCAAAGCCCTTGGACGCGTCGAGACCGCCCTGGCCATGCACCAGCGGTAGCCAGCGGCCGCGGCCCTCGGCGTCGAAGCGGGCCACGTACAAGGTGCCATGGTCCAGCAGCTCGCGGTTGGCGGCGGCGCCACCGGGCTTCACCGCATCGCGGCTGACGAACTTGTAGATGTACTCGAAGCGCGCGTCCTCGCCCATATAGACCACCGCACGGCGGTCGCGCGTCAGTGCCACGGTAGCGCCTTCGTGCGCGGCGCGGCCCAGCGCGGTGCGCTTGACCGGCGTGCTGCTGGGGTTCATCGGGTCGATCTCGACCACCCAGCCGAAGCGGTTCGGCTCGTTCGGGTGCTTGATGGCATCGAAACGCTCGTCATGCTCATGCCACCGGTAGCCCACCGGGTCGCCCTTGCGCAGGCCCCAGCGGGCCTCGTGCGCGCTGGGGGTGTCGGGGCCTTTGAAGTAGAAGATGAAGTTCTCTTCGCAGGTCAGGTAGGTGCCCCAGGGCGTGATGCCGCTGCCGCAGTTGTTCAGCGTGCCCAGCACGCGGCGGCCGCTCGCGTCAGCGGCAGTCTTCATCAGCGCATGGCCGGCAGCCGGGCCGCTGACCGCCATCGGCGTGCTGGCCGTGATGCGACGCGCCCAGGGCGAAGGCAGAACCACCTGCCAACGGCCATCCTTCTGCGTCACCTCGCAGACGCTGACGCCATGCGCGGCCTGCGCCTTGCGGACCTTCTCGGCCGACCATTGCGCCAAGCCATCGCGGTGCAGAAGGCCATCGTCCACATACTCGTGGTTCATCACCAGCAGGCCGCTCTTCGAGCCGTCGATCGCGAAATAGTGGATGCCGTCATGGTGCATGCCGAACTGCGCCAGCTGCTCGGCGGCAGTGTTGCTGCCGTCAGGCTTGAAGGCGGGTGCTTCGCCGGACAGGCCGACCGGATCGCCCCAGGGCGCGATCACCTGGCTCACATAGCCGGGCGGCAGGGTGACGCTGTCGACATTGCTGATGGGAATGCTGCTGAAGCCCAGCAAGGGCCCACTGCCCGCTGCCTTGCCGCCGGCGCCGCTGCTGGCGCAGCCGCTCAGGGCCGTCAACGCAGTCAGTCCGCTCAAAGGGGCCAGGAACGCTGCAGCAGCGGTGCCGCGCAGCAAGGTGCGGCGGCTGGGTTCGCTGATGTCGTGAATGCTGGGGTTGGAGGAGCGGTTGCTGTCCTCCATGCTTGAGAAGTCCTTGGCCATTGCGGAAACCTGATTAGACGGGGAGGCTGACAGCTTCCCTTGGGTTCATGACAGTACTGTGACGGCGCCCCACTCCCCCACAGACGCTGGGCCTTAGGCGTGAAGCTTTGCCCCTCCTCACAGGCCCTTCAACGGGCCTGAGCCCAGCCACTGCTCGATCTGCGCCTGCCGGTCATTGCCCCAGAAGGGCTCGCCGTCGACGATGAAGAAAGGCGCGCCGAACACGCCGCTGGCGATGGCCTGCTCGTTGACGGCCTTCAGCCGTTCCTTCCAATGCGGGTGCTGCCAGGCGGCTTCAGCGGTGTCGGCATCGATGCCACTCTCGGCCGCCAGCGCCTTGAGCTGCACCGGATCGTCCAGCTGAACGCCGCGCGCGAAATAGGCGCGCAGCCCGGCATGGGCCCAGGCCACGGCGCGTGCCGGGTCTTGCGCGTCCAGCCACCAGAACACGCGCGCCGCGTTCTGCGTGGCGATGGGGAAGCGCTCGGGCTGTCTGTAGGGCAGTCCGGCGAAACGGGCCGAGCGCTCGAAGTCGCGCAGCACATAGTCGCGCTTGATCGGATAGCCTGTCGGCGGCTTCAGCTCTGCGGCCTGGAAGGTGGCGCCCAGCAGCATCGCGTGCCACTGCACGCGCCGGCCGTGGCGCGCGGCGACGGCCTCCAGCCATTCGGAAGCGATGTAGGAATACGGCGACGAGAAGTCGAAATAGAAGTGGATGGCGGCTCGCAGATTCATGGTGCCCCAAGCCTAGCCCAGCGGAGCCGCGATGCCAGCCCTGTGAAACCCTCAAGCACGCCGACGAAGACCGTGGTGCCGCCACGCTGTCGCCTGCCGGACAGACTGCGACCGCCTCACGGCGATAGCGTCGCAGCGCGCCCTTGTTGGCGTACACACACAAAAACATTGGAGACATCGGTGAACAAGCAACACGCAACCCACGAAGGCGGCGGCTACCGCCGAATCGGCCTTGGCGCTCTAGCCCTAACGGCACTTCTCAGCGCCTGCGGCGGCTCCGACCCGGAACCCGAACCGGTACGCCCGCAGGACAGCCGTATCTTCAAGCCGGTGATCGAGACCGGCTTCGCCGCCTTGCCGGGCAGCTCGGTCGAGACCGACCGCTGGGTCGGCGTGCTCAACGGCTCGGCCTACCGCATCGAGGTGCCCAAGAACTGGAATGGCCGGCTGGTGATGTGGGCGCATGGCTATGCCGGCACCGGCGAGGCGCTCACGGTGGGCAACCCCATCATGCGCCGCCACCTGGTGGAGAACGGCTTTGCCTGGGCCGCGTCCAGCTACAGCAAGAACTACTACGACGTGCGCGCCGGCGTTGAAGACACCAATGCGCTGGCGCTGGCCTTCAACAAGATCGCTGCCGAGAAGGGCCGCACGCTGGCCGCGCCAAGCAAGATCTTCATCACCGGCATCTCGATGGGCGGGCATATCGCGGCCGCAGCCATCGAAAAGGAGGCGCTGGAGAATGCCGTCAACAAGGTGAGCTACAACGGCGCCGTGCCGATGTGCGGCGTGGTCGGCGACAACGCCTTGTTCAACTACTTCGGCGGCTACCAGCTGGCCGCCATGCAGCTGGCCGGCGTCGGCGCCACCAGCTTCCCGGTCAGTGACTGGGCCGCCAAGGCACCAGTGATCCAGGCCGCGTTGTGGAGCCGCTTCCCCACCCAGAGCAATGCCCAGGGTGACAGGCTCAAGGCCATCGTGATGAACATGACCGGCGGCCCGCGCCCCTTCTATGCCGAAGGCTGGGCCGATCCTGCCAACCAGGGCAATGTCTGGGCCTCGCTGGGTGGCGATGGCACCATCAACGGCATCCTGAACGCCAATGTGCTGGACACCACCGGCATCACCTACCGCTTCGAGACCACCAGCGGCACGCTCAGCGCCGCCGAGCAGAGCTTCAACGCCGGCCTGCTGAAGATCAGCGCGGTGGCCGACGCCAACCGGCAGCGCCGCGACGGGCTGCGCTGGATTCCGCAGGTCAACGGCGAGTTCAGCGTGCCGGTGGTCACCATCCACACGCTGGGCGATCTGTTCGTGCCCTTCCACATGGAGCAGGTCTACCGGCAGCGCGCCACCGCCAAGGGCAATGACAAATGGCTGGTGCAGCGCGCCATCCGCGATGTGGGGCACTGCGCGTTCACCGCGGCCGAAGCGGCTTCGGCCTTCAATGCGATGGTGCAGTGGGAAGCAGGCGGCGCCAAGCCTGCCGGCGATGATGTGCTGACGCCGGCCACCCTGGCCGACGGGCGCTACGGCTGCAGCTTCACCAACAACACGCCGAGCCTCGAGGACTACACCCCGCCCGCCGTGCGTGCCGCCCACCAGGCCAAGTACCCGGCCTGCAACTGAGCGCAGCCATGAGAGCCCGCAGTGCCGCAGGCGCTGCGGGCCCATCAAGCCCAGATCAAGGCCTGCGCGCAGCAGCTTCGCGGTGAGCGGCCAGGCGCCAGCTCAGCCCAGGGCTCGGCCGATCAGGATCTTCTGCACTTCCGAAGTGCCTTCGTAGATCTGGCAGACACGCACATCGCGGTAAATGCGCTCGACCGGGAAGTCCGACACATAGCCGTAGCCGCCGTGGATCTGGATCGCGTCGGAGCAGACCTTCTCAGCCATCTCGCTGGCGAACAGCTTGGCCATGGCTGCTTCCTTCAGGCAGGGCTGCCCGGCATCCTTCAGTGCGGCCGCGTGCCAGATCAATTGGCGCGCGGCCTCGATCTGCGTGGCCATGTCGGCCAGCTTGAACTGGATGGCCTGGTGCTGAAAGATCGGCTGGCCGAAGCTGCTGCGGTCCTTGCTGTAGCGCAGCGCCGCCTCGAAAGCCGCGCGCGCCATGCCCACGCTTTGGCTGGCGATGCCGATGCGGCCGCCCTCCAGGCCCGAGAGCGCAATCTTCAGGCCCTGGCCTTCGTCGCCCAGGCGGTTGGCGGCCGGCACGCGGCAGTTCTCGAAATTGATCTGCGCGGTGTCGCTGGCATGCTGGCCCATCTTGTCTTCGATGCGGGCGACCACATAGCCGGGCGTGTTGGTGGGCACCAGGAAGGCGCTGATGCCCTTCTTGCCGGCGGCCTTGTCGGTGACGGCCATCACGATGGCCACATCGCCGTTCTTGCCGCTGGTGATGAACTGCTTGACGCCGTTGATCACATAGTCATCGCCGTCACGCACAGCCGTGGTCTTCAGCCCGCCGGCCTCCGAGCCCACATGCGGCTCGGTCAGGCAGAAGGCGCCCAGCATGTCGCCGCGTGCCAGCGGCTTCAGGAAGCGCTGCTTCTGGTCCTCGTTGCCGAAGGCCATCAGGATCGAGCAGACCGGGCAGTTGTTGACGCTGACCACGGTGGAGGTGGCGCCGTCGCCGGCGGCGATCTCTTCCAGGATCACGGCCAGCGCCAGATAGTCCAGGCCGGCGCCGTCGTACTCGGCAGGCACAGCCACGCCGTAGCAGCCGAGCTCGGCCAAACCTTTCAGTTCAGCGGCCGGGAACTGGTGGCTCTTGTCCCACCCAGCCGCCTTGGGCGCGATCTGGTCTTGCACGAAAGAGCGAATCGCGTCCTGGATGGCGCGGTGGTCGTCACTGAGCAGCATGGTTTCGGGTCTCCGTTAAATCTTCTTGGTACGCGGTGCAGAACAACACCTTCCAGCCGGCCGGCAGCTGGGCCAGCTGGTAGCCGGTGCAGAACTCTTGCAGTACTTCGCCGCCGGCACGCTTGAGCGTCCAGGCAACATTGATAAAGGCGTGATTGAGGCCCAGTGGCACATGATCGCGAATCTCAAACGCCCAGCCATGCGGCCCCACATCGCGATAGACGCCGCACAGCGCCTGCATATTGGCGCGCATCGGCGCGTCTTCAGCCCAGCAGGTCACGCGCGCCACGCCGTCGCGGCTGTCGGTGATCGCGCTAGGGCTGTGCCACAGATCGGCAACAGCGTCGCCATCGCCGGCGTTGAAGGCGTCGCGGTAGCGCTCGAAAAAGGCCTGTGCTTGCTCCAGCGTCATCGCCGCCTCACCAATCCAGCGTCTGGCCGTCGTAGTTGAAGAAGCAGCCGTTGTGCTCGGGCTTGAGGGTGGCCAGCACGGTGCGCATGCCGGCCACGCTGGTGGCAACCTCGATGTCGGCACCCTCACCGCCCATATCCGTGCGCACCCAGCCTGGATGGAAGCTGATGCAGATGGCACGGCCGGCCAGTTCCAGCGAGGCGTCCTTCAACAGCGAGTTGAGCGCTGCCTTCGAGGCGCGATAGAGCCAGCCATGCGTGCCGGCCCGCAGACCGATGGAACCCATGCGCGAGGAGATGACGGCCAGGCGTGCCTGCGGCGCCAGCGCATCGACCAACTGTGGCAGCACCCGCATCGGGCCCAGCACATTGGTGTGCATCACGGCATCGAAGTCCACCTCGGTGGGTGTCTGCAAACCCTGGCTTCGCGGGCCGAAGATGCCGGCGCTGATCACCACGGTGTCGAAGTGGTGGCCGTCGATCTGCCAGGCCAGGCCGGAAACGCTGGCCGTGTCAGCCACGTCGAGCTTGAGCGCGGTGGCGCCCAGCTCGCGCAGCGCGGCCAGGCCCGCATCACTGCGGGCCGTGGCCACGACCTGATCGCCGGCGGCGCGGTACTGGCGCACCAGTTCCAGGCCGATACCGCGCGAGCCGCCGATGATCAGGATCTTCTGCTGGCTCATCAGATCAGCTCGACGCCCATTGCCGTCGCCTCGCCGCCGCCGATGCACAGCGCCGCGACGCCGCGCTTGAGGCCGCGGTGCTTCAACGCGCCCAGCAGCGTGACGATGATGCGGGCGCCCGAGGCACCGATCGGGTGGCCCAGCGCCACCGCGCCGCCGTTGACGTTGACAATCTCGTGCGGCAGCTTGAACTCGGCCATCGCAGCCATGGTCACGGCCGCGAAGGCTTCGTTGACTTCCCACAGATCGACGCTCTTGGCGTCCCAGCCGTTCTTCTTGAGCAGCTTGTCGATCGCGCCGACGGGCGCGGTGGTGAACCATTCAGGCGCATTGGCGTGCACCGCGGTGCCGACGATGCGCGCCACCGGCTTGAGGCCCAGCTTGGCCGCATGGCTCTCGCGCATCAGCACCAGGGCAGCAGCGCCGTCAGAGATCGAGCTGGACGTGGCGGCTGTGATGGTGCCGTCTTTCTTGAAGGCGGGCTTGAGGCCGGCGATCTTGTCGAGCTTGGCCTTGAAGGGCTGCTCGTCCTTGTCGAACACCTGTTCGCCCGCGCGGCCAGCCACCGTCACCGGCGCGATTTCCCAGGCGAAGCTGCCATCGGTGTTGGCGCGCTTGGCGCGCTCGGTGGACGCCACCGCAAAGGCGTCCTGCGCTTCACGCGTGAAGGCGTACTTGGCCACGCATTGCTCGGCGAACACGCCCATGGCCTTGCCGCGCTCATAGGCGTCTTCCAGGCCGTCCAGCGCCATGTGGTCGTACATCTGCGTTGCGCCGTACTTAATGCCCTTGCGCGCGAACATCAGGTGCGGCGCGTTGGTCATCGACTCCATGCCGCCGGCGATCAGGATGTCGGCGCTTTCAGCCTTCAGCGTGTCGTGCGCGAACATGGTGGCGCGCATGCCGGCGCCGCACATCTTGGACAAGGTCACCGCGCCCACCGATTGCGGCAGACCGGCCTTCAGCACGGCCTGGCGCGCCGGGGCCTGGCCCTGGCCGGCCATCAGGCAGTTGCCGATGAAGGCTTCGTTGATCGCGTCGCCGGGCACACCGGCGCGCTCGACCGCAGCCTTGATGGCGACAGCGGCCAGCTCCCAGGCCTGCAGGCCGGCGAAGTCGCCCAGCAGGCCGCCGATCGGCGTGCGGGCGGCGGAGACGATGAC
Source organism: Roseateles sp. (assembly GCF_044373315.1). Classification (GTDB taxonomy): domain Bacteria; phylum Pseudomonadota; class Gammaproteobacteria; order Burkholderiales; family Burkholderiaceae_C; genus JACDQM01. Next base: position 66,875 of record NZ_JBILQK010000005.1, read on the forward strand.
GATGGGATCAGACATGGTGAGGCTCCTTGTAAAGACTATTGAATGGGCAGTTCGCGGTAGTCAGGCTCGGCGGGTTCAGGCAGCGGGGCCAGGCTCGACGAGGGCTCGGCATCGAAGCGCTTGTGCGCCTCGTAGGGAAACACATCATGCACATGGCCGGCCAGGATGCGATCCTTGTGGCCTTGCCAGAATTCGGCCTCGAGCAGGTCGCCATGGTGCTTCATGAAGACCTCGCGCACGCCCGGACGCCCCAGCAAGAAGGGGCCGAAGGTCTCGGGGAAGACATCGCGCGGGCCGACCTTGTACCAAATCTCGCCTGACATCTCTTCTTCCTCGTTGCGCGGCGCAGGCACGCGGCGGAAGTTGCACTCGGTCAGGTATTCGATCTCGTCGTAGTCGTAGAACACCACCTTGCCGTGGCGGGTGACGCCGAAGTTCTTCCACAGCATGTCGCCTGGGAAGATATTGGCCGCCACCAGATCCTTGATCGCATTGCCATATTCGACCACCGCATGCTGCAGCTGCTCGGGTGTGGCTTCCTGGATGTAGAGGTTCAGCGGCACCATGCGGCGCTCGATGTAAACATGCTTGAGCACCAGGTCCTCGCCCTGTTCTTCCAGCAGGCTGGGGCAGAAGGTCTTGAGCTCCTGAATCAGCTCTTCCTCGAAGCGCACGCGCGGAAAGGCCACATTGCTGTACTCCAGCGTGTCGGCCATGCGGCCGACGCGGTCGTGCTGCTTCACCAGCAGGTACTTGCTCTGGATCAGCTCGCGGCTGGTGTCCTTCTGCGGCGGGAAGTAGTCCTTGATGAGCTTGAAGACGAAGGGGTAGCTGGGCAGGTCGAACACCAGCATCACCATGCCCTTGATGCCGGGCGCGATACGGAACTTGTCCGAGGAGTGCCGCAGGTGTGAGAGGAAGTCGCGGTAGAAGAGGTTCTTGCCGTGCTTCTGCAGGCCAATGGCGCTGTACAGCTCGGCGCGCGGCTTCCTGGGCATCATGGAGCGCAGGAACTGCACATAGGCGCTGGGGATCTCCATGTCGACCATGAAGTAGGCCCGCGCGAAGCTGAACAGCATCAGCAGATCGTCCTCGCCGAACAGCGCCGCGTCGATGTAGAGCCGGCCATTGCGCTTGTGCAGGATGGGCAGCGCGAAGGGCGTCTCGGTGAAGCCATTGATGATCTTGCCGACCAGGTAGGCGCCCTTGTTGCGATAGAACAGCGAGGACAGCACCTGGATCTGGAAGTTGGTGCGCCAGCGGAACAGGCCGAGTTCCTTCTGCACCGCGCCCAGCACATGGTCGATGTCGCGGCCGAGGTCCTCGAACTGGACTTCGAGCCTGAAGTTGTCGACCATGCGGATCATGGTCTCGCGCAGGGTCTCGCGGGTCGGGTAGTAGGCGCGGTAGGTCGGTCGCGCGGCGGGTTCGTCGTTCTCGATGTATTCGGTCGAGACGGCAGGGCGAACGAAGATGAAATCGTTCTGGAAGTAGCTGTGGTGCAGGATGCGCGTGCAGACCGAGTTGAAGAAGGTCTCGGCCAGCTCGGGCTGATGGTGATCGGTCAGCAGGCCGATGTAGTGCAGCTTGACCTGCTGCCAGACCTCCATCGGCAGCTGGCTGGCTAGGAAGCGCTCCTCCAGCAGGGCGATGCCTTCGTCCACGCGCTTGTCGTAGAACTCGATGCGCTCGCGCTGCGCCTTCTGCTGGCCATGCCAGTCGGCCTGCTCGAAGCGGCGCTTGGCCTCAGCCGTGGTGGCGCGGAACAGCCGGTAGTGGCGATTGAAGCTGCCCAGCATCGCTTGCGCGATCTCGAACGCGCGGGAGTCGGTCAGCTTCTGTGGAAACATCAAGGGCTCCGGGGCTCGGTGCCTCAGCTGGTCAAGCTGAGTCGAGCGGCCTGGTAACGCTGCTTGAGCGAACTCAGGGCTCGCTGGAACGCCGGATTCAAGCCGTCCGGTGCCGCGACGGTGATGCGCAGATCCTCCAGCAGGCCGTTGTGCAAGCCATAGACCCAGCCGTGCACGACCACGTCCTGGCCGCGCGCCCAGGCCTCTTGCACCACGGTGGTCTGGCAGGCATTGCGGGCCTGCTCCAGCACATTGAGTTCGCACAGTGCGTTGACGCGCTGATCGGGCAGCAGCGAGTCCAACCAATCCTGATGGTGGTTGCGCACGTCCTGCACATGGCGCAACCAGTTGTCGACCAGGCCCACGCGACGATCCAGCAGTGCGGCCTTGACGCCGCCGCAGTTCGAGTGGCCGACCACGATGATGTGCTTGACCTTGAGTGAATCGACCGCGAACTGCATCACCGAGAGGCAGTTGAGATCGGAGTGCACGACGACGTTGGCGACATTGCGATGCACGAACAACTCACCAGGCAAGAGGTTCACCAACTCATTGGCAGGCACCCGGCTGTCGGCGCAGCCGATCCACAGGTACTGCGGCGATTGCTGCTTGAGCAGTCGCGTGAAGAACCCGGGCTGGCGAGATTCGGTCTCGGCGGCCCAGGTCTTGTTGCTGTCAAGCAGCTCCTGCAGTTCCGTACTCATGCGGGCATTGTCGCAGTGCACAAATCTCCAACCGTAGCCACGTGGCCGGTCACATCACCTGGCTGAAACTCACATCCTCGGCGCGGATATGAGTTTTCGGCGCAACGGCGCCGCTTCGCGGCTTGTTGTCGGTGCCCTCGACCATTACATGGTCTCGGCAAACAACTCCCTGCCGATAAGCATGCGGCGGATCTCCGAGGTGCCCGCGCCGATCTCGTACAGCTTGGCATCGCGCCACAGGCGACCCAGCGGGTATTCGTTGATGTAGCCGTTGCCGCCGAAGATCTGCACGCCTTCGCCAGCCATCCAGGTGGCCTTCTCGGCGGTCCACAGGATCACCGAGGCGCAGTCCTTGCGCACTTGGCGAACATGCTCGACGCCCAGCAGATCCAGGTTCTTGGCCACCGTGTAGGCAAAACTGCGCGCGGCCTGCAGCACGGTGTACATATCGGCCACCTTGCCTTGGATCAGCTGGAACTCGCCGATGCTCTGGCCGAACTGCTTGCGGTCGTGGATGTAGGGAATGACGTTGTCCATCACGCTTTGCATGATGCCCAGCGGGCCACCGGTGAGCACCGCTCGCTCATAGTCCAGGCCCGACATCAGCACCTTGGCGCCGTTGTTGACGCCGCCCAGCACGTTCTCGGCCGGCACTTCGACGTTCTGGAACACCAGCTCTCCGGTGTGGCTGCCGCGCATACCCAGCTTGTCGAGCTTCTGCGCGATGCTGAAGCCCTGCATGCCCTTCTCGATCAGGAAGGCAGTGACGCCGCGCGCGCCCAGCTCGGGCTCGCTCTTGGCGTAGACCACCAGGGTGTCGGCGTCAGGGCCGTTGGTAATCCACATCTTGCTGCCGTTGAGCAGGTAGTAGCCACCCTTGTCCTCGGCCTTGAGCTTCATGCTCAGCACGTCGGAGCCGGCGCCGGGCTCGCTCATCGCCAGCGCGCCGACATGCTCGCCGCTGATCAGCTTGGGCAGGTATTTGGCGCGTTGCGCGTCGTTGCCGTTGCGCTTGATCTGGTTGACGCACAGATTGCTGTGCGCGCCGTAAGAGAGGCCCACCGAGGCGCTGGCGCGGCTGATCTCCTCCATCGCAACCATGTGCGCGAGGTAGCCCATATTGGCGCCGCCGTATTCCTCGCCGACGGTGATGCCCAGCACGCCCAGATCACCCATCTTGCGCCACAGGTCCATGGGGAACTGGTCACTGCGATCGATCTCGGCCGCACGCGGGGCGATCTCGGCTTGGGCAAACTCGCGCACCGCATCGCGCAGCGCGTCAATGTCTTCGCCAAGTTGGAAGTTCAGGCCGGGCAGGTTCATCAGAGTCTCCTTTGTGTGTCGGGTTCGCTGCTTCAGTATTTCAGGCCATCGCGGCCCAGAACAGTCATCACGGTGGCGCTCATGCTGGCCACCAGCTTTCGAGGTGTTTTGTCTCCGGGGTCAGCGGCGCCCCAGACCCGACCTTCGACGACCGAGATCGTGCGGCCGGGCTTCAGCACCTCGGCCTCGCATCGAAACCAGGGGCCGCGGGCAGGCGAAATCAGGTTGACCTTGAACTCGATGGTCAGCACGGCCGCCTCTTCAGGCATCAGGCTATAGGCCGCATAGCCGCAGGCCGAGTCCAGCGCCGTCGACACGATGCCCGCATGCAGGAACCCATGCTGCTGTGTCAGTTCAGGCCGGTGCCACATCGTGATGCACACCTTGCCCGGCTGAACCGAATCCAGCTCGGCACCCAGCGTCTTCATCACGGCCTGACGCTCAAAGGAGTCGCGCAGGCGCTGTGCGTAGAGCGGATCCGCAGGCTGCATGGGCGCTGACTCCAGGTTGAGGACCGGCGAGACGGTCAAGTTACGTTTACGTAAACGTCAATTGTAAACATCGCGGACGCGCATAGGCATCGGGTCTGAACGGATATCAAGGTCCGCCACGCGTCAATCGGCTCCGTCGGCCGCCGGCAGCAGCCGTCTCACCAAGGGATGGGCCACGCGCTTGGCCGTGTCGATGGCATAAAAGTGCTCGTCGACCCCGTCGCACAGCGCGACGCGGCTCAAACGGTAGCGCTCGGCCAGCTTGGCATGTGCCAGATCAGCCGCGGGGAACACACCCATGCCACCGGCACCGAAGGTCGCGAGCAGGGCTGCATCCTCAAACTCGCCGACGATGCGGGGCTTGACGCCCTGACGCTCAAACCACTGGTCGAGCCGAGCCCTGACGCCAGCATGGGTAGTCGGCAGCAGCACGGGAACGCGCGCCAGTGATGCCGGAAACTCCCGCCGGGCTTCCTCCAGCAATTCGGCCGGCGCAAACCAGGCCACCGGCGAGCTACCCAGCGAATGGCTGTAGAGCTTCAGATTCGGGTTGCTGGGCGCAGGCCGGTCCGCCAGCACCACATCAAGGCGGTGCAGGGCCAGCTCAGCCAGGAGGTCCTCGAAACGGTCTTCGTGACAGAGTAGGCGCAGGTTTGGCTCGTCCAGCACAGGCCGCAGCAGTTGTCGCACCAGCAGCTTGGGCAGGCCGTTGGAGATGCCCACCGCCAGTCGCATCGACGGGGCTGCCACCGCATCCGCCACCACGCCCGGCAACTCCATGCCCAGCTGAAAGATCTGCTCGGCCTGGCGCATGGCCGCCTGGCCGGCCTCGGTCAGCGCCAACCCTCGGCCGGCCGGCTTGAGCAAGGTGTAGCCCAGCGCCCGCTCCAACTCCCGCACCTGGGTGCTGACTGTCTGCACCGCCATGCCCAGGCGCTCAGCTGCGCGAGAGACACCGCCCTCCTTGGCGACCACCCAAAAATAGTAGAGGTGCTTGTAGTTGAAGCCTTGACTCATTTCTAATTCCCGGAAGTCTTGATCAGCCATTCTCTGCTTTTTTGTGCTGGCCTTGACGGCTATCGTGCCGCTGACCCTTTCCGTCCCTACTGCAGGAGACCCCTCATGGAACCTCTGAACTCGAACCAAGCCGCCCAGACCCTGGGTGCGCACCAGCACTCGTCCGTCACCCAGGCCAGCCGTCACAGCCCGGCCGTTCAACGCGTGCTGCGCAACACCTACGCGCTGCTGTCGCTCACCTTGCTGTTCAGCGCCTTGACCGCCAGCGCTGCCGTGGCCATGAAGGCGCCCGCCCCCGGCCTGCTGATCAGCCTGGTCGGCAGCTTCGGTCTGCTGTTCCTGGTTCACAAGCTGCAGAACAGCGCCTGGTCGCTGCCCGCCATCTTTGCGCTGACCGGCTTCCTCGGCTACACCATCGCGCCCCAGTTGACGGCGGTGCTCTCGCTGCCCGGCGGCGGTCACAGCGTGGCCATGGCCTTGGCTGCCACCGGCGTGAGCTTCCTGACGCTGTCAGCCTTCGCTCTGGTGAGCAAGCGCGACTTCAGTTTCATGGGCAGCTTCCTGCTGATCGGCATGGTGATCGCGCTGGTCGCAGGCTTGGCAGCAGCCTTCTTCAAGATCCCGGCACTGGCCCTGGCCGTGGCTGCGATGGTGGCCCTGCTGTCGGCCGGCCTGATGCTGATGGAAACCAGCCGCATCGTGAACGGTGGCGAGACCAACTATGTGCTCGCAACCGTCGGCCTGTACCTGTCGATCTACAACATGTTCAGCGCGCTGCTCGCCTTGTTTGGCATGGGCGGCAGCTCGGACGAGTGAAGCAGGACAGGTTGATCTGATGCAGAGTTCGCTACCGCACCGTTTGAGGACAGCTGCCCGCAGCCTTGGCGAGCAGAGCGTTGCGGTCGGCGAGCTCGCTGCCCTGCAGGGCCGGGCTGCCATTGGCTCGCTGCTGATCCTGCTGTCCCTGCCTTGCATGCTGCCTGTGGCGGGCGTCGGCACGGTGCTGGGCATGGGCTTGGTCGGCCTGTCGCTGGGCCTTTGGCGCCAGCAGGAAGAGCTGAGTCTTCCGGATCGCGTTGCAGGCTTCTGCATGCCGGCGCGCTGGGCACGCAAAGTGCTCAACCTTCAAGCCACGATGTACGACATCGCCGGGCGCGCTGCGCGGCAGCGCCTGAGCGCGGCCTTTGGATCTGCCGCTCGGCGAGCAACGGCGCTGACAGTGGCGCTGATGTCAGGCCTGATCATCCTGCCCATCCCCTTCGGCAACGTGCTGCCAGCCATCGCCATCAGCCTGTTCGGCCTGGGCATGGTCTTCCGGGACGGCGCGTTGATGCTGCTCGGTGGCGTGGTCAGCGTGCTGGCCGTGAGCTTCACCGCAACACTGGCCTGGGGCGCATGGCAACTCGGGCAGAGTTGGCTGCCGTTCTAGGCGTCTGCGCCGAAGGCCCCTGGCGCCTAGAGAAAACGCTCGAGCAGCTTCTTCGACTGCCGGTCCAGCGCAAACCGGTCCGGCACCTGGAACTGGATGCCGTGGCTGCTGGAGATCAGCAGCCGGCCTTGCGCGAGGCGGCGGATGTCCTCCTCGGTCCGCAGGATGAAGCGGGTTTCGCCCCGGTCCGTGGACACCGTCCATTGGCTGGGGGTGGAAAAGGTCGAGACCGAAAGAATGGCCTGCACGGTTGGCGTGAATTCACGGCTGGCGAACTCGGCGTCAAGCAATTCGCGCTCAGCCGCCGGCAGTGCCGACAGGCGCTCGATCCAGGCCAGCTCATGCCCGTCTGTACCGATCAACGAAATGCCTTCGTCGGGCGCCGAGATCGGATGCGCACGCACCGGGCTCACGCCGACATGCTCGACACCCTGCAGGTCCACCAGCACCAGGCGCCCGAAGGAATTGCGAGACAGTTGCTTGTAAGAGGCGCTCATCGCTGCTCCTCGGTATGGGCATTGGGGTTGGGCGGCAACTCGGGCATCTCGGGCTCCGACTCTTCCTGCGCCTCCGCTTCAGCACGCCTTGCCTGCGCTTCATACAGGCGCCAGTAGGCGCCCTGCTGGGCCATCAGCTCGTCATGCGGACCGACCTCAACGATCTGGCCGCGGTCCATCACCACCAGGCGGTCGGCCTTGCGCAAGGTCGAGAGCCGGTGCGCGATGGCAATCGTGGTACGCCCCTTCACCAGGTTGTCCAGCGCCTTCTGGATTTCCTTCTCGGTCTCGGTGTCCACCGCCGAGGTGGCCTCGTCCAGGATCAGCAGGCGCGGATTGATCAGCAAGGCGCGCGCGATCGAAATGCGCTGGCGCTCGCCGCCCGACAGGCCCTGGCCGCGCTCGCCCACCAGCGAGTCATAGCCTTGCGGCAGGCGCAGGATGAACTCATGCGCATGCGCGGCGCGCGCGGCGGCCACGATCTCCTCGCGGCTGGCGTCCGGCTTGCCGTAGGCGATGTTCTCGGCAATGGTGCCGAAGAACAGGAAGGGTTCCTGCAGCACCAGACCGATATGGCTGCGGTAGTCGGCCACGGCGATGCGGCGCAGATCGACGCCGTCCATGCGGATGGCGCCTTCGGTGACGTCGTAGAAGCGGCAGATCAGATTGACCAGCGTGCTCTTGCCTGAACCGCTGTGCCCGACCAGGCCGATCATCTCGCCCGGCTTGATGTCCAGCGACACGCCGCGGATCACTGCGCGGTTACCGTAGCGGAAGCCAATGTCCTGAATCTGCAGCCCGCCTTCAACCTTGGTCAGCTGCACCGGCTGGGTCGGCTCCGGCACATTCGACTGGTGGTCCAGGATGTCGAAGATGCGCTTGGCGCCTGCCGCCGCCTTCTGCGTCACCGAGACGATGCGGCTCATCGAATCAAGCCGGCCGTAGAAGCGTCCGATGTAGGCGATGAAGGCAGTCAGCACGCCGACGGTGATGTCACCACCGGCCACCAGATAGATGCCGAACGCCCAGACCACCAGCAGCCCGATCTCGGTCAGCAAGGAGACCGTGGGTGTGAACAGGCTCCAGGTCTTGTTGAGCCGGTCGTTCACCTCAAGGTTGTGACGGTTGGCATCGCGGAAGCGCTGCGCCTCACGCTTTTCCTGCGCGAAAGCCTTCACGACGCGAATGCCCGGGATGGTGTCGGCCAGCACCGAGGTCACCTCACCCCAGACGCGATCGATCTTCTCGAAGCCGGTGCGCAGGCGGTCGCGCACCATGTGGATCATCCAGCCGATGAAGGGCAGCGGCAGCAGCGTGGCCAGCGCCAGCCAGGGATTGATCGAGAACAGGATGGCCGCTGTCATCACCAGCATCAGCACATCGGTGATGAAGTCCAGCGCATGCAGGGACAGGAACACGCTGATGCGGTCGGTCTCGCTGCCGATACGCGCCATCAGGTCGCCCGTGCGCTTGTTGCCGAAGTACTCCAGCGACAGGCTCAGCAGGTGCTCAAAGGTGGCAGTCCGCAGATCGGCTGCGATCCGCTCCGAGGCCAGCGCCAGGATGTAGGTCTTGGCCCAGCCCAGCAGCCAGGACACCAGGGCTGCAGCAAACAGTCCGCCCAGGTAGAGCCCTACCAGTCCGGCGTCGATCTTGTGCCCTTGCTGGAAGGGAATCAGCACCTCGTCCATCAGCGGCATCGAGAGGTAGGGCGCGACCAGCGTCGCAGCCGTCGAGCCCAGCATCAGCGCAAAGCCCAGCAGCAATTGCCACTGGTAGGGCTTGGCGAATCGGCCCAGCCGCAGCAACACCCAGGTGGAGGGCGGCGTGTGCAGTTCGCGTGCACAGCTCGGGCATTCCTCACTCTCAGGGGGCAGCGGCGCATGGCAACTGGGGCAGTACTCCGCGTCGTCCTCGCTGCTCTCGGCGCTACCGGAGCCTTGCGCTTGCAGTCGTTCGAACTGCTCAGCAAGGCGCTGGGCCTGCAGGTTCACTTGCAAAGTGAAGCGCCACAGCGCAAATCGTTGCGAAGGCCCCACAAGTTCCAGGCTGCCGACCCCGGCATGGTCGGAGATGCGCAGTTGCATCTCCGGGCTGATCTGCCATTCAGACCACTGCTTGCCAGTGGGATCCCAGCCCAGCAACCGCTTGTTGCTCAACACCAGCAGGCCGCGCGCAAAGCTCAAACGCGAATCCAGGTCAACGTCCAGGCTGGCCAGAACGTTCTCATCTGGCATAAGACGTGACTGGACGGCGGCCAATTCCGGATGCTGTTCCGGCCCGACAACAGGATGGTGATGCTGCATTCTTTTTCTTCGCCTACGCTGCCCGGGCGGGCTCTGGGCGCAAATCGGCGCCTTGCTAAGCATGGATTTTCACCGATCAAGGCATCAATAGCGAGAAGCGGGCACTAACACCCGCGACCGGCGCCAGCCGGCCCCGAAACGAGCACAATTGCAACCTTGCCCATTTCCGGCACGCCGTCCAGGCCCAATCCAGGCGCTTTTTCCATGAGCAGACACGACGACATCAAGCTTTTGCAGGTCAACTACCTGCGTGGTCCCAATATGTGGACCTACCGGCCGGCACTGGAAACCTGGCTCGACCTGGGGACCCTGGAAGACCATCCCTCGCACCTGCTGCCCGGTTTCAACGAACGTCTGACGCAGCGGCTGCCGGCACTCATTGAGCACCACTGCGGCGTTGGCGAGCGCGGCGGCTTCCTCGAACGCCTGACCGACGGCACCTGGATGGGCCATGTGCTGGAGCATGTGGTGATCGAGCTGCTGAACCTCTCCGGCATGCCCACCGGCTTCGGTCAGACCCGCTCCACCTCCACGCACGGCGTCTACCGCATGGTGTTCCGCGCCCGTGACGAGCAGGTGGCGCGCTGTGCACTGGCCGAGGGCCATGCGCTGCTGATGGCGACCATCAATGACGAGCCCTTCGATGTCGGCGCCGCGGTGGCCCGGGTGCGCGACAAGCTGGACGACTGCTACCTGGGCCCCTCGACCGCCGCCATCGTTGCCGCGGCCACTGAGCGGCGCATCCCGCATATCCGCCTGAATGACGGCAATCTGGTGCAGCTGGGCCATGGCGCGCGTCAGCGCCGCATCTGGACGGCGGAAACCGACATGACCAGCGCGATCGCCGAAGGCATCGCCCGCGACAAGGACCTGACCAAATCACTGCTGAAGTCGGTAGGCGTACCCGTGCCTGAAGGCGTGGCCGTCAAGACGGCAGAGGCCGCCTGGGAGGCCGCACAAGACCTGGGCCTGCCTGTGGTCGTCAAGCCCTCTGACGGCAACCACGGCCGCGGCGTCACGCTGGACCTGCGCAAGCAGGATGACGTGGCGGCCGCCTTCCATGTTGCCGACAAGGAAGGCTCCGAGGTGCTGGTCGAGCGCTACATCCCCGGCAACGAGCACCGCCTGCTGGTGGTGGGTGGCCAGGTGGTGGCCGCAGCGCGTGGCGACGAGGCCTGGGTCACCGGCGATGGCCAGCACACCGTCGTGCAGCTGATCGATCTGCAGATCAACACCGACCCGCGCCGCGGCACCACCGAAGACTTCCCGCTCAACCGCATCGACATCTCCGAAGACCCAGTCGTGCTGCTCGATCTGCAGCGCCAAGGTCTCGGCCCAACAGCCGTGCCGGCCGCCGGCCAGCGCGTGCTGATCCAGCGCAACGGCAACGTCGCCATCGACTGCACCGCGCAGGTCCACGCCGATGTGGCCCACGCCGTGGCCTTGGCCGCCCGCACCATCGGCCTGGATATCGCCGGCGTCGACCTGGTCTGCGAGGACATCTCGCGGCCGCTCAGCGAGACCGGCGGCGCCATCGTTGAAGTCAACGCCGGCCCCGGCCTGCTGATGCACCTGAAGCCAGCCGAGGGCATGCCCCAGCCGGTCGGCCACGCCATCATCGACCACCTGTTCGCCAGCGAAGAGAACGGCCGCATTCCCATCGTCGGCGTGGCCGCCTCACAGGGCGGCAAGCACATCGCCCGCCTGGTAGCTTGGCTGCTGCACCTCAACGGCCGTCATGTGGGCCTGGCCTGCGGCGACGGCCTGTTCCTCGGCACGCGGCGGGTGGAACGTCGCAACAGCGCCAACTGGGCAGCCGGCCATCGCCTGCTGATGAACCGCGGCGTCGACGCCATGGTGGCTGAGAACGATGCCGCCTCCATCCTCAAGGACGGCCTGGCCTACGACCGCTGCCATGTCGGCGTGGTCACCGACATGGCAGCACTCGGTCAGCTCGACGCCTTCGATGTGCGCACCGAGGACCAGCTGTTCAAGGTCCTGCGCACCCAGATCGACGTGGTGCTGCCTGACGGCGTTGCCGTGCTGAACGCCGAACAGCCCAAGCTGGTTGAAATGGCTCCGCTGTGCGACGGCGATGTGGTGTTCTACGCGCCCGATGCCGGCAACGAGACGCTGAGCGCGCACCGCGCAAACGGGGGCCGCGCGGTCTTCCTGCATGGCGGTGCCGCGATGCTGGCCGATGGCGCCTCCGAGACTTCGGGCGCCAATCTGGACGCGCTGCACAAGCGCTACAGCGCTGCCGGCATCGACATCGACCGGCGCACGCTGCTGGCTGCTGTCGCCACGGCCTGGGCCATGAACATCCCGCCCGAACTGATCTCCGCAGGCCTGGACACCTTCGTGCCCGAGCTCACGCACTGAACCCGACCTGACCCTCCGAAAGACGACGCACCATGGAAGTCTCCCGCATCCGCGCGTTGCGCGGCCCGAATATGTGGAGCCGCCACACGGCCATCGAGGCAGTGGTCCGCTGCGAAGCGCATGAACGCGCGATCGCCGACCTGAATGGTTTCGAAGCCCGGCTGCGCGCGCTGTTTCCGGCCATCGGCGCGCTGCGCCCGGCCAGCGCCCAGAAAATCGACATCTCGCTGGCCCATGTGTTGGAACAGGCCGCGCTGGCACTGCAAGCCCAGGCCGGCTGCCCGGTGACCTTCAGCCACACCCACATCACCTCCGAGCCTGGCAGCTACCAAGTGGTGGTGGAGTACAGCGAAGAAGACGTCGGCCGCATGGCCTTCGAGGACGCCGTGGCCCTGGTGACGGCCGCCGCCACGAGCGGCAACTTTGACGCTGATGCCTCGCTCAAGCGCCTGCGCGAGACCGACGAAGACGTGCGACTCGGCCCCTCGACCGGTTCCATCGTCGAGGCCGCTGTCAAGCGCGGAGTGCCATATCGCCGCCTGACCCAGGGCAGCCTGGTGCAGTTCGGCTGGGGCGCCAAGCAGCGCCGCATCTGGGCGGCCGAGGTCGATGCGACGAGTGCCGTCTCGGAATCGATCGCGCAAGACAAGGATCTCTCCAAACGCCTGCTGCAGGCCGCCGGTGTGCCGGTGCCAATCGGGCGCCCGGTGGACTCGGTCGATGACGCCTGGGCCGCTGCGCTCGAAGTGGGCCTGCCGGTGGTAGTCAAGCCGCAGGACGGCAACCAGGGCAAGGGCGTCACGGTCAACGTCGCCAGCCGCGAGCACATGGAGATCGCCTACAAGGCCGCTGACGAGATCGGCCAGGTGATGGTCGAGAAGTTCCTGCCTGGCAGCGACTACCGCCTGCTGGTGGTCGGCGACAAGCTGGTGGCCGCCGCGCGCCGCGACCCACCGCATGTGATCGGTGACGGCGTGCTGACCGTCAAGCAGCTGGTCGACAAGGTCAACGCCGACCCCAAGCGCGGCGACGGCCATGCCACCTCGCTGACCAAGATCCGCTTCGATGACATCGCCGTGGCGCGTCTGGAACTGCAAGGCCTGACACCGGACTCTGTGCCCGACAAGGGCCGCCGCGTGATCCTGCGCAACAACGCCAACCTGTCCACCGGCGGCACCGCCACCGATGTGACGGACGATGTGCATCCCGAGGTGGCCGCACGCGCCATCGCCGCAGCCCAGGTCGTCGGCCTGCATGTCTGCGGCGTCGACGTGGTGGCCGAAGGCGTGCTGCAACCGCTCGAAGAACAGAGCGGCGGCATCGTCGAGGTCAACGCCGCGCCGGGCTTGCGTATGCACCTGAGCCCCAGCTATGGCAAGGGCCGCAATGTCGGCGAAGCCATCATCGCCCACCTCTACGGCCACGGCCACAAAAGCGAGGACGGCCGCATCCCGGTGGTGGCCGTCACCGGCACGAATGGCAAGACCACGACCACGCGCCTGATCGCACACCTGTTCGCCACCTGCGGCCTGCGCGTGGGCATGACCAATACCGACGGCGTCTATGTGGACGGCCGCCAGATCGACAGCGGCGACTGCTCGGGCCCGAAGAGCGCGCGCAATGTGCTGATGCACCCCGATGTCGAGGCCGCGGTGTTCGAGACCGCGCGCGGCGGCATTCTGCGCGAAGGCCTGGGCTTTGATCGCTGTCAGGTGGCCGTGGTCACCAACCTCGGCGATGGCGACCATCTGGGCATGAACTTCCTCAACACCGTCGACGAACTGGCCCTGGTCAAGCGCGTGATCGTGCAGAACGTCGCCCCCACCGGCTACGCGGTGCTGAATGCCGCCGACCCGGTGGTGGCTGCCATGGCGGGTGTGTGCCACGGCCAGGTCATCTTCTTCGCTGCCGACCGCCATCACCCGCTGATGGCCACGCACCGCGCCCAGGGCAAGCGCTGCGTCTATGTGGACGGCGATCAACTGGTGGCCGCGCAAGGCTCCTGGCGCGAAAGCATCCCGCTGCGCGACATCCCGATCACCCGCAGCGGCACCATCGGCTTCCAGGTCGAGAACGCCATGGCCTCCGTGGCCGCCGCCTGGGGTGTGGGGCTGGACTGGGACACGGTGCGCCGTGGCCTAGCCAGCTTCGCCAACGACGCTGACAACGCGCCCGGCCGTTTCAATGTGATGGACTACCGCGGCGCCACAGTGATCGCCGACTATGGCCATAACGGCGATGCGATGCGCGCTCTGGTGGCCGCCGTCGAGGCCATGCCGGCCAAGAAGCGCTCGGTGGTGATCTCCGGCGCCGGCGACCGCCGCGACGAGGACATCCGCATCCAGACCCAGATCCTGGGCCAGGCCTTTGACGATGTGCTGCTGTTCCAGGACGCCTGCCAGCGCGGCCGCGAGGATGGCGAGGTGCTGGCCCTGCTGCGCCAGGGCCTAGAGGGCGCCCGCCGCACCAGCCGTGTCGACGAGATCCGCGGCGAGTTCGTCGCCATCGACACTGCGCTTGAGCGCCTGCAACCCGGCGATCTGTGCCTGGTGCTGGTCGACCAGGTGGAAGAAGCTTTGGCGCATCTGGCCGGCCGCATCGCGGCTGGCTGAGTTCTTCTGCTGCTGCGTTGCCCTCAGTCCGGACGGCTCGCGACGAAGAACTTGGCGCCGACCCAAGCAAGCCCGCTCGACGGGCTTGTTTTCAATTCCATATTTCGACTATCATTGAATTATGGAAGAACAAGACGCGATCAAGTCCCTGGCTGCCTTGGCCCATGGTGCCCGGCTGCAGCTGTTCAGGCTGCTGGTGGTGGCAGGGCAGACCGGCCTGACGCCCGGTGCGATGAGCGAGCAACTGGGTCTGCCCGCGGCCACCCTGTCCTTCCATCTGAAGGAACTCGCCAACGCCGGGCTGGTCAGCCAGCAGCGCGATGGCCGCTACCTGATCTACCGAGCCGCATTCGATCAGATGACGGCGCTGCTCGGCTACCTCACCGAAAACTGCTGCCAAGGCACGGCCTGCCTGCCGGCAGCAGCCTGCAAACCAAGCAAGTCCTGCTGAAAAACCCATTCAAGGAGCCTCGCCATGAAGCGATTCCATGTGCATGTCCGCGTTGCCGATCTCGGCAGCAGTGTGGCCTTCTATTCCAAGCTTTTCGGCGCCGCGCCGGCCCGCCAGGAGAGCGACTACGCCAAGTGGATGCTGGAAGACCCGCGCATCAACTTCGCGATCTCCTCGCGCGGCGGCGAACCCGGCGTCGACCACCTCGGCTTCCAGACCGACAGCGCCGAGGAGTTGGTCGCGATGAAAGCACAGGCCGAGTCCGCCGACATGGCCCTGGCCGATGAAGGTGAAACCACCTGCTGCTATGCCCGCAGCGACAAGTACTGGGTGACCGACCCGCAGGGCCTGGCCTGGGAGCATTACCACACGCTGGGCAATGTGCCGCTGTTCAGCATGCCGGCTGACGATGCTGCCAAGCCCGCCGAAGCCGCAGCCTGCTGCGCCCCGGCACCGAAGGCCGTGGCGGTCAGCGCTGCAGGCTGCTGCCCGCCGGCCAGCGCCGGCAAGTCCTCCTGCTGCTGAAGCCGAGGTCACCATGAATCAAGGCAAGCCCAAGAACGTCCTGTTCGTCTGCACCGGCAACTCCGCCCGCTCTATCCTGGCCGAAGCCTTGCTGAACCAGATGGGCCAGGGCCAGTTCCAGGCCTGGTCGGCCGGCAGCCACCCGACCGGCGTCGTCAACCCGCTGACGCTGCAGACACTGCAGCGCCTTCAGCTGCCCTCGGGCAACTGCCGCAGCAAAAGCTGGAGCGAGTTTGCCGGCCCGGATGCGCCGGCACTGGACTTCGTCTTCACCGTCTGCGACCAGGCGGCCGGCGAAGCCTGCCCGGTCTGGCCCGGTCAACCCATCAGCGCGCACTGGGGCCTGCCCGATCCCGCTGCCGCACAAGGCAGTGACGAGCAGCGCAGCCATGCCTTCATGAACACCGCGGTGGCACTCAAGCGCCGTATCGAGCTGATGCTGGCCCTGCCCATCAGCAGCCTCAACCGCCTGTCGCTGCAGCAGGCACTGCGCGACATCGGCCAACAGTAAACCAAGGTTGCCTGTCCATGACCACCAATGTCCTGATCCTCTGCACCCATAACTCGGCGCGCAGCGTGCTGTCCGAAGGCATGCTCAACCACTGGGCAGCCAAACTCGGCAAGGATGTGCGCGCCTACAGCGCCGGCAGCGCGCCCAGCGGCCGCCTCAACCCCTTCGCACTGGAAGCGCTGACCAAGGCCGGCGTTGACGTGACACCCTATCGCAGCAAGAGCTGGGATGAGTTCGTCGCACCCGGCTCGCCCGAGATGCGCATCGTCATCACCGTGTGCGACAGCGCTGCTGCCGAGACCTGCCCCTACTGGCCTGGCTCGCCGGTCAAGGTGCACTGGGGCTATGCCGATCCGTCCAATGCCGAGGGCGGTGACGCCGGCAAGCGCGCCGCCTTCGAGCTGACGCGTCAGGCCATTGGCTATCGCATGCTGCAGCTGCTGCAGCTGCCGCTGTCCAGCATGGGCAATGCCGAACTGCAGCAGGCCCTGACGGAGATTGCACAGCAATGAGGCTCAGGCATCGTCTGCTTGCCGAGGTGCTCGGCACAGCCTTGCTGCTGGCCATCGTCATCGGCTCCGGCATCATGGCCGAGCGCCTGGCGGGCGGCAATGTGGCCCTGGCTCTGCTGGCCAACACCTTGGCCACGGTCTTTGGCCTGTATGTGCTGATCGAAGTGTTCGGGCCGATCAGCGGCGCCCACTTCAACCCAGCCGTCAGCCTGGCGATGGCCTGGCGCGGTGAGCTGGACAAGCGTGCGCTGCCGCCCTACATCCTGGCCCAGCTGCTGGGCGCGATGCTGGGCGCCTGGCTCGCGCATGCGATGTTCGAGCTGCCGGTGTTGCAGTTCTCGGCCAAGCTGCGCGACGGGCCGGCCCAGTGGCTGGCCGAGGCTGTGGCCACCGCCGGCCTGCTGCTGGTGATCCTGCGCGCGCCTGCGGCCCGCGTCAGCAGCCTGGTGGCGGCCTATATCGGCGCGGCCTACTGGTTCACCGCCTCCACCTCCTTCGCCAACCCGGCCGCGGCCTTCGGCCGCATGTTCAGCGACAGCTTCGCCGGCATTGCGCCCTCCAGCGTGCCTGGCTTCATGGTCGCGCAGCTGCTGGGCGCTGCCGCCGGCCTGTTGCTGCACCGGTGGCTGGGTGAATCCGAAGCCCGCGCCTGAGGCCATGCCCGCCCCGACGCCGCGGGCCTGGCTGATCGTCTGCGCGCTCGGTGTCGCACAGATCATCTCCTGGGGCAGCTACTTCTATGCCTTCGCGCTGCTGATGCAGCCGCTGCAGCAGCAGCTGGAGGCTAGCCAGGCGGTGGTGGTCGGCGCCTTCTCCCTGGCCCTGCTGGTGGCGGGGATCCTGTCGGCGCCGGTCGGCCGCTGGATCGACCAGCATGGCGGCCATGCGCTGATGAGCTGGGGCTCGCTGGCCGGTGCGGCGCTGCTGGCCCTGCTGAGCCAGGTGCAGAGCCTGCTGCAGCTCTACCTGGTGTGGGCCGGCCTGGGCGCGGTGATGGCCGCCACGCTTTACGACCCCGCTTTCGCCGTGCTGGCGCGCCTGTTCAAGGAGGGGCCGCGCAAGGCCATTACCGTGCTGACGCTGTTCGGCGGCTTCGCCAGCACCGTGTTCTGGCCGCTCACGCAAGGCCTGCTGGACACGCTGGACTGGCGCCAGACCCTGTGGGTGCTGGCCGCCATCAACCTGTTGCTGTGTGTGCCGATCCACGCCCTGCTGCTGCCGCGCGCCGCGCCGGCCGGCAGGCACGCCGCCGCTGCCGCGCCACCACGCACCCGCTGGCGCGAACTGCTGGCCCGGCCCGGTTTCGGCTGGCTGTGTGCAGCCTTCACCGCCAACACGCTGGTGTTCTCGGCCCTGGCCGTGCACCTGCTGACGCTGCTGGGCAGCCGCGGCCTGAGCCCGTCCCAAGCGGCCTGGGTGGGCGCGCTGATCGGTCCGATGCAGGTGCTCGGGCGGGTGCTGGAGTTCGTCTTCCTGGGCCAGGTGCGGCCCTCGCGGCTGGGCGCGCTAACGCTCTGGCTGTTGCCGGCCTCGCTGGCGGTGTTGCTGCTGGCCGAAGGCGCCAGCCCCTGGATCGCGCTGTTCGCCCTGCTCTACGGCGCCGGCAACGGCATGATGACCATCGTGCGCGGCGCGCTACCGGCCGAACTCTATGGCCGCGAGCAATACGGCGCCATCAACGGTGCGCTGGCCACGCCGGTTCTGCTGTCCAAGGCCGCCGGCCCGGTGCTAGCCGCCTGGTTGCTGGGCTGGCTGGCGCCGTTGCCGTTGATCGGCGTGCTGGCCGCGCTGGGTGCCATCGCCGCACTGCTGTTTGCGCAAGCCATCGCCAGCCATCGCTCAAGTTAGCCCAGGATAGAGCCACTTTTCGGCAGCCGGCAGCGGACCGGCAGGCGTAGGCTGAAGGGTCAGCTGCAATGGATCCCCCTTCGATGTCGACCTCCTCTACCACCACAAGTTCCCGCCAAACCGCCTGGCGCCAAGCCGACCGCCTGATGCTCGTGGCCATCAGCCTGCAGGCACTGCTGGCGCTGGTGCTCGGCTGGCACTGGGGCCAGAGCGGCCTGGCCTGGGGCATCGCGCTGCCGCTGTTGCTGCTGGCCGGCGGCCTGTACGGCATGGCCGGCGGCACGGCCGTCAGCGCACATGGCATGGCCTTCATAACCATGGCCATGGTGGCGCTGCACATCCAGCTCGGCAGGGGCATGCTGGAGTACCACTTCGGCGTCTTCACCTCGCTGGCCTTCCTGCTGGTCTATCGGAACTGGGCGCCAATCGTCACTGGCGCCGCGGTGATCGCTGTGCACCACATCCTGTTCGACCGCCTGCAGTTGGCGGGCGCCGGCACCTTCTGCCTCACCGAGCCGAACTTCGGCCGCGTGATGATCCACGCAGGCTATGTGGTCGTGCAGACGGCCTTCGAGGTTCTCATCGCCATCGAGATGCACAAGCGCGCCGTCGAGCAGTCTGAGCTGATCCGCATGGTGGAAGGCATGCAACACCACGGGCGCATCAACCTCGACACCGGAGGCATGCGGGCCACAGTGGGAACGGCGGCGCAGTTGCAGCAGGCAATGGCACGCATCGCAACGGCCGTTTCGCAGGTGCAGGTCGCAGCGCAAAGCATCGGCACCGCGAGTGCTGAAATCGCCAGCGGCAACCAGGACTTGTCCAACCGCACCGAGCAGACCGCGTCCAGCCTGCAGCAGACCTCGTCCTCGATGGATCAGCTGACGCACGCGGTGGGTAACACCGCCGCCTCGGCGCGTGAGGCCAACGGCCTGGCCGCTGGCGCCTCGACCGCGGCCGCCAAGGGCGGCGCAGTGGTCGGCCAGGTCGTCAGCACCATGCAGGCCATCGACGCAAGCGCCAAGAAGATTGCAGACATCACCGGCATGATCGACAGCATCGCTTTCCAGACCAACATCCTGGCGCTGAATGCCGCGGTGGAGGCCGCCCGTGCCGGCGAGCAGGGCAAGGGCTTCGCGGTGGTCGCCTCCGAGGTGCGCAATCTGGCACAGCGCTCGGCCGAAGCGGCCAAGGACATCAAGGGTCTGATCAGCGCCTCGGTCGAGCAGGTGGCAGCAGGCGCGGATCTGGTGCAGGCCGCCGGCGAGGCCATGAAGGAGATCGAAGGCTCGGTGCAGCGCGTGGCCGGCCTGATCGGCGAGATCGCCGACTCCTCGGCCCAGCAGAGTCAGGAGATCGCCCGCGTCAACCAGGCCATCCTTCAGCTGGATCAGGTCACGCAGCAGAACGCCGCGCTGGTCGAGCAGTCCGCCGCGGCAGCCGAAAGCATGCGCGAGCAGGCCGCGCGGCTGAGCGAGAGCTCGGCCGTCTTCCGCACCTGATCAGCCCTGGCAGCCGCCGTGGCCGTGCCGCCTGCGCTGGCTATCGGGAACGCCCCGGTGAACCAGGCGATGGCCGGCTTGTCTGCGGCGCCGCTTGTAGGCCGGGTTGGCATCGCCTGAGTCCTTCACGCAACGCGCGGCGATGACGCACGCGGAGCGCCGATACTCCGGGGGCCGCCTTGGCCAGCCACCGCACCCCCATGTCTGCTGCCCACATCGCCTCGCAACCCACCAGCCTGCCGCCTGACGACGCGCTGCGCGGCCTGCTGCACAACGAGGTGCACGCCCGCCCCTCGGCCCGCATCCGCCTGCCCGCGCTGGTGGTGCTGGTGGCCGTGCTCAACGAAGGTGTGAGCCGCGAGGACGAATGCGCCCATCTGCGCCGCCTGCCTGGGCAGGACGCGCTGCGGCCCGCCGATCTGGCCGACAACTTCCTGCGCCTGCGCCTGGACGGGCTGACGCTCCGATGGGAGCGCCACAGCGAATTCACCCGCTACTCACTGGTTCAGCCGCTGCCGCCACAGGCGGAACTCGGGGCCAGCGACCCGGATCTGAGCGCCAGTCTGGCCCTGGAGGCCAGCTGGCTGCGCGAGATTCCCGGCCGCACCGTGGCCGCCGTCAAGCTGGTGATGCTGGCGCATGACATCAGCGACCCACATGCCACGCTGGCGCTGGCACAGCAGTGGTTCGGTGGCCGCACCGTGGTGGCCTCGATGCTGGGCAACGGCCATTCGATGGCCGTCACCAACTTCCGGCTGCGGCCCAGCGGCTTCGAGCGCATGCTGGTGATCGCGCCGCCCGGCACCAGCGAAACCCGCGCCGGTCGCATCTCGCAGCGCCTGCTGGAATTGGAGATCTACCGCCTGATGGCGCTGCGCGGCCTGCCGGCGGCCAAGGCGCTGGCGCCGATGCTGGCCGAATCGGAAGCCGCGCTGGCCGAGGTAACGGCCAAGCTGGAAGCCCGCCAGGATTCCGAAGCCGAGCTGCTGGACAGCCTGATCCATGTGGCCGCCGGCGTCGAGCGCGCCACCGCACAGCACCTCTACCGTTTCTCCGCCACCCAGGCCTATGACGCGCTGGTGCGCCAGCGCATCGCCGAGTTGCGCGAAAAGCCCATACCGGGCACGCAGACCATCGGCGAGTTCATGCAGCGCCGCCTGTCGCCGGCCATCGCCACGGTGGCTGCCACTTCGGCGCGACTGGCCTCGCTGTCGCAGCGGATCGAGCGCGCCAGCGCGCTGCTGCGCACGCGTGTCGACATTGCCACCGAAACCCAGAACCAGCAGCTGCTGGCCAAGCTGACGCGCGGCCAGGATTTGCAGCTGCAGTTGCAGTCCACCGTGGAAGGCCTGTCGATCGCCGCCATCTCTTACTACGTCGTCAGCCTGCTGCTGTATGGCGTCAAGGCGCTGAAGTCGGCCGGGCTTCCCCTGAACCCTGAGATCACCACGGGCGCCCTGATCCCGCTGGTGCTGTGGGCCGTCTGGAAGGCCACGCAGCGGGTGCATGCCCGGCTGAAGCACTGAGGCCGCCGCCAGCATGCTTGCCGTTCAGATCGGGCCGGTGGCCCTGCCCAGCACACCGCTGCTTCTCCTGCTGAGCCTGTGGGGAGCCAGCTGGCTGGCTGGCCGTCTGGCACGCCGCATGCCGGCCGACGCCGAGGCGCGCAAAGCCGCTGCAGATTCGGCCAGTCAGACCCTGCTGAACGCCGGTTTTGTCGGCCTGCTGGTGGCCAGGCTGGCTCATCTGGGCCTGAATGCAAACGCCTATCTCGCGACGCCCTGGTCGGCGCTGGATGTGCGCGACGGCGGCTGGCAAGCCAGTGCGGGCGTGGCCGCGGGCTTGGCCTGGCTGCTGTGGCGCGGCTGGCGCAGCTCAGACCTGCGGCGCGCGCTGGCCGGTAGCGCCGCGGCTGGCCTGCTGGTCTGGCAGCTCGGCTCGGCAGCACTCGGCTTGCAGCAACATCGCCCGCTTCCCGATCTGCCGCTGCAAACCTTGGCCGATGGCCACAGTCTGACCCTGACTGAAGCTGCGCGCGGCCGGCCGCTGGTGATCAATCTATGGGCCAGCTGGTGCGGTCCCTGCCGCGCCGAAATGCCAGTGCTGGCTGCGGCCGCCCAGCGCGACAGCAGCGTAGGATTTCTGTTCGTCAACCAGGGCGAATCGGCAGCGACGGTGCACGCGTATATAAAAAGTCAGCAGTTGCAGCTGCCCGAAGTGCTGCTGGACGCCGGCTCACGCCTGGGGCCTGCACTCGGCTCGACCGGCCTGCCCAGCACCTTCTTCTACGATGCGCAAGGCCGCCTGGTCGATGCGCATCTGGGTGTGCTGAACGCCGCCGCGCTGCAAAGCCGGCTGCGCCTGTTGCGTCCCTGAACGACGCCACCGACCATGCTGCTGGACACCCTGCTACCCCTGTTGCTCGGCGGCGGCGTCGGCCTGATCATGGCGCTGACCGGCGCCGGCGGCGGCGTGCTGGCCGTGCCGCTGCTGATCTTTGGCCTGCACCTCAGCGTGCAGGAGGCCGCACCGGTGGCACTGATCGCCGTCGGCGCGGCGGCCGCCCTGGGCGCGCTGCTGGCCCTGCGCGAGGGCGTGCTGCGCTACCGAGCCGCCCTGCTGATCGGCCTGATGGCCATGGCGGTGGCACCGCTGGGCGTTTGGCTGGCGCACCAGCTGCCGCCGCAACCCTTGATGCTCGGCTTCGCCGGCGTGCTGCTGTTCAGCGCCTGGCGCATGGCGCGGCCCAAGGATGCCGCCGCCTTTGATGCACGTCCGCCGCCACCCTGCAAGCTCGACCCGGCGCAAGGCCGGCTGCGCTGGACGCCACCCTGCGCAGCGATGCTGGCGCTGACCGGCCTGCTGTCCGGCATGCTGACCGGGCTGCTGGGCGTGGGCGGCGGCTTTGTCATCGTGCCGGCGCTGTCGCGCTATTCGGATCTGGACCTGCGCAGCATCACCGCCACCTCGCTGGCGGTGATCGCACTGGCCTCGCTCAGCGGCGTGCTGGCCGCCAGCGGCCACGGCAGCATGGACTGGCCCTTGGCGCTGCGCTTCGGCGCTGCAGCCATGGTGGCCCTGGTGCTGGGGCGGCGCCTGGCCCAACGCCTTCCGGCATCCACACTGAGGCTGGGCTTTGCTGCCCTGTTGGTGCTGGTTGCCGCGCTGATGCTGGCACGAACGCTGGGCTGGATTCACGGCGCCGGCTGAAGACGGCGGCGCAGACCTCGGGCTGCGGGTGGTGTGAGTCCTTGCGGTGCAACGGCATCACAGGCATGGCGGACCTGGAGATTCACGGGTCGTATATTGCAAGAAGCTTATGTTTGCAGAGCGCACCCGTGCAGCGCATCCCCTTGGACAATTCAAGCCGCAACCCTGAATGCAGCGGCTACGCCGACCCGCGGGCCCGAGCGCATCATCCCCAGCAGCAGGGCATGCACAACATGAAGGACGAGTCATGAAGACGCACAGAATCGCCGTCATCCCCGGCGATGGCATCGGCCGGGAGGTGATGCCCGAAGGCCTGCGCGTGCTGGACGCCGCGGCGCGACGTTTCAACATCGCGCTGGAGTTCACGCCGGTTGAATGGGCCAGCTGCGACTACTACCTACAGCATGGTGAAATGATGCCCGCCGACTGGAAGATGCAGCTGCAGGGCCAGGACGCGCTGCTGTTCGGTGCGGTCGGCTGGCCCGCCACCGTGCCTGACCATGTCTCGCTGTGGGGCTCGCTCTTGAAGTTCCGCCGCGAGTTCGACCAGTACATCAATCTGCGCCCGGTGCGGCTGTTCGAGGGTGTGCCGTGCCCCTTGGCGAACCGCAAGCCTGGCGAGATCGACTACCTGGTGGTGCGCGAAAACACCGAAGGCGAATACACCAACCTCGGCGGCGTGATGTATGCCGGCACCGAGCGCGAGATCGTGATCCAGGAATCGGTATTCAGCCGCTTCGGCACCGACCGTGTGCTGAAGTACGCCTTCGAGCTGGCGAAAGGCCGCGCGCGCCAGCACCTGACGGTGGCCACCAAGAGCAACGGCATTGCCATCAGCATGCCCTGGTGGGACGGCCGCGCCGATGCGTTGCATGCCGACTATCCGGGCGTCACCGTGGACAAGCAGCACATCGACATCCTCAGCGCCCGCTTCGTGCTGCAGCCGCAGCGCTTCGATGTGGTGGTGGCCAGCAATCTGTTCGGCGACATCCTCTCGGATCTAGGCCCGGCGACCACCGGCACCATCGGCCTGGCGCCCTCCGCCAATCTGAACCCCGAGCGCAAGTTCCCCAGCCTGTTCGAGCCAGTGCACGGCTCGGCACCCGACATCTACGGCCAGGGCATCGCCAACCCGGTGGCGATGATCTGGTCAGCCGCGCTGATGCTGGATTTCCTCGGCCACCGCGACTCGCATGACGCCATCCTGCGCGCCATCGAGCAGGTGCTGCGCAGCGGCCCGCGCACGCGCGATCTGGGCGGCTGCGCCTCGACCGTGGAGATGGGCGAGGCGATTGCGGGGCTGGTGGCCGCGATCTGAGGCCCTGCAGCGGGCTTGGTTCGCCGAGCGGAGCGAGGCGCGCTGCGGCCTGCTCCCTTTGAGCCTACGCGCGTGAAGTCCAATAGCCGGGCTCCCGATGTTGATGCGCTATGGCATAGATCTGCGGACCGGCAAGTTCATCGACTTCATAGACGACGGTGTACGGAAATCGGTCAAAGTGGTAGACGCGGAACCCGAAATCGCCATGCGGGCCTCGTAGTGGGTTATCCACGAGAAGATCGCGCACTCGTTCGAACTCGGCGAGAAATGCTTCGGCAACCGGCCGACTTGCATGCTCTGCGTAATACAGCGCCGCATCGCCCAGCTCGGCTTCGGCGTCTGGATGAATCCAGCAACTCACCCGAGCCGCGCTCGAGCCCGAGCAAGCGCTTCGTCAGCTGGAACCATGGCGGTCTTGCCGGCCTTGACGTCGGCGCGGCGACTCTGCGCCAGCGCCAGCCATGCGGCCTGCGCTGGCGACTTGGGCTCGAAGCTGGCAATCAGACGCTCCACCAGCTTGGCGCGGTCTTCGGGCGGCAGGCGCAGGGCCTGCGCGGCAAGGTCTTCGACGGGCTGGGAGGACATCGCACGCACCTCTCGGAATCTGGGACATAAGCATGCCACACCCAGGCTCGCCGCTCCCGCAGTGTGCGACCCAGCATCGCTCCACCGGCAGTTCAGCCCACCAGATCCTGCTGCGCCAGCCAAGCCTGATGCACCCGCGCCACGGCCTCATCGATGCCCATCAAGGCGGTGTCGACCACCAGCTCGGCCGCCGTCGGCGCCTCGTAGGGCGCGCTGATGCCGGTGAAGTCGGCAATCGCGCCGGCGCGGGCCCGGCGGTACAGGCCCTTGGGGTCCCGCTGCTCGCAGACCTCCAGCGAGGCGGCCACATGCACCTCGACAAAGCGGCCCGCCCCGATGATCTCGCGCGCCATGCGGCGGTCTTCGAGCAGCGGCGAGATCAGGGCGCAGATCACCGTCAGCCCGGCGCGGTTCATCAGCGCGGCCACCTCGGCCACGCGGCGGATGTTTTCCTTGCGGTCGGCGGCGCTGAAGCCCAGGTCGCGGCACAGGCCGGTGCGCACCGTGTCTCCGTCGAGGATGAAGTGCAGCACGCCTTCGCCGCCAAAGCGCTCGGCCAGGCCTTGGGCCAGCGTGCTCTTGCCGGAACCCGACAGCCCGGTGAGCCAGATCGTCAAGGGTGCAGGCGTGTGGTTGGCGTGGGTCGAGATGCTCATGGGCCTCATTGTCCACGCGTGCGCAGCGCCCGCGGAGCAAGCACCCGTGCCAGGGCAACACCGAGCCAAGTCCAAACCCATCAGCAGCCGGGGCGCGAGGAAGAAAGTGGAAGGGCGTCGTGCCCGTGCCTCAGTATGCGTCGTCTTCATCGGAGCCCCTTTTCACGATCGCCTAGGGCTGACAGGCAGGGCTCCGTGCATGTCAGCAGACCCAACCGCTCAGCAAGACACCCCGTAAGCCCTGACAATGCGCGCCATGAATGCCTCCAACAACTCCTCCCTTTCCGCAGTCGACCAGGCGCGCCAGGCGGCGCAATGGCAGCGCAACAAGCCCAGCATCTATGTGGATGTGGGCCTGGGCCTGTTCTTTTTCGTCTGCGCCAAGTTCACCGACCTGACCACTGCCGCCTTGCTGGGCGCCGCAGCCGGTCTTTGCGTCTATCTGGCCCAGCGCTATGTCAAGGTCGACCTGATCGGCGGGCTGGCGATGTTCGGCGTGGCGATGCTGCTGGTATCGGCCGGCTTCTCGCTGATCTTCCAGGATGACTGGGCGGTCAAGATGAAGGGCACAATCCTCGGCCTGCTCACCGCAACCCTGTTCCTGGGCGACGGCCTTATCAACCGCGGCCGCTATTTCGGCCGTCGGCTGGCGCGCTATGTGATGGAGCCGGTGGTCGAGCAGCGCCTGGCCATCGGCCTGGGCCTGCTCGGCGCCACGATGGCGCTGCTCAACTGGGGGGTGGCAAAGGTCTTCAGCACCGATGTCTGGCTGGCCTACACCACCTTCGGCGACATCGCGCTGAGCATGCTGCTGTTCTTCGCCGTACTGAGGTTTGCGCGGGCCTGAGGGCGGCCGATTCGGCCAGCGCCCGCGCTTGTGATCACCCCGCTGGCCTCAAGCCGGCTTGTTCTTCAGCTTGCCCTTGGGCATCACGGCCGTCATCGGCGCGACGGGGCGGGTGGAAACCGACGACGATTCCTTGGAAGGTCCGGTGTCCTTCTTCGGCTTCTTGTTCGCCTTGTCGTTGCGTTGTTCGCCTTTGGCCATGTCTTGCGCTCCTTATCAAACGTTTGATGATGTCATGCGACTGTCGCTGCTGCCCGGCCCATGAGGATCATGACAGGCCTGCAGCAACTGCCGGCACTCTACTACCACCCGGCTCGGTGGCAGCGTCGATGCCAAGACTGCAAGGCTGAACTCCCGCAAGCGCCTGCCGGCGCCTGAATCTGGGCGCCATGCGCTGCCCGCAGGCTGATAGCATCCGCGCCGCCTGAGCCTTCGGCGCCAGATCGAGAGAACGCCTGTAAATCCAGAAGTGAGCAGATTGATGACCCATTCCCGCTGTTTGCTGATCTTCATACTCGCGGTCTCCTTGGCTGCTTGCGGCGGTGGCTCCGCACCGCCGGAGCCGCAAGCGCAGCCGCGGCTCAGCATCAGCAGCGCGCCGATCCAGGAAGCCCTGTCCGCTGGCGACGAACTGGTGCTGAAGCTCGAGGGGCGCATCAGCGACGCGGGCACGCAGCAGGTGTTTCTGCAGTTGCGCGACTCCGGCGCGGCCTTCGCCCTGCCGGCGATTCAAGCACAAGCTGCAGACAAGAGCATTGCGCTCAATGTCATCAGCCTGCCGAGCCTTTCGGCCGGTCAACGCAGCGGCCGCCTTGAGCTCAGAGCCTGCAAGGACGCCGCCTGTGCTCAGCCTTGTGACAGCGCCGCCGCGTCGCTGGCCTACGAACTGAACGTGAGCGCGGTGGCGGACTGGGAGACGCATCAGCGTGATGCCAGCCACAGCGGCGAAGTACCGATACGGCTCAACCCGGCCAAGTTCAGCAAGGCCTGGGAATGGAAGCGCCCACCCGGCAACGAACCGATAGGTGGCATCAATCCTGTCGTCACCAAGGCCGGCAAGGTTTTTGTGACGACGGACGTCTACTTCGGCGACGCGCGTCTCTATGCACTCAAAGAAGTCGACGGCAGCGAAGCCTGGTCGCAAGCGATGGGCTCGGTGCCGGCCTTCAATCCGCCGGCCGTCGGTGGGCGCAAGGTCTATGCGGCAGTCACCGGCCATTCGCAGACCTTTCTGTGGGCCTTCGACCTGGAAACCGGCCAGTTCCAGCACAAGTCCGGCTTCTCGGGGCAATGGCCGCACTTCCTTGCGCCGACCGTGTTCGACGACGTGGCCTATGCCGGCGGCGGCTACTCGGGTGCCGAGGTCTACGCGTTCTCCGGTACCGACGGTTCACGCAAGTGGGCGGCCACCCTGGGCGGCAGCTGGGACATGTTCACACCGGCCGTCGATGCGCGCCACGTCTATCAGCACAACGCCCATTCGCTGGTCCTGATCGATCGGCTCACCGGTACCGAACTGGCGCGCATCAGCGATCCCGCTGGCAACGCCAACGGCTACTCGTATCACGGCGCGCCGATGCTGGGCAGCCGCGGCAACGTGATCGCGTTTGCCGGCGGCGCCTTCAGCGGCCGGGCCAGCGCCAACGCCGAGCACTACGAGCAGCGCAAGCTGTCGAGCTTCGACATCGCCGGCAAGAAGCATGAATGGTCGACCGCAGACGCCTACCTCACAGCACCGGCCGTGGGGCGCGGGGTGATCTACGCTGCGCGCAACAACCCGATGGCACTCGATGCACTCGACGAGGCGACAGGCAAGCGGCTGTGGACCTGGACGGCCTCCGGCACCAACGACACGAGCTTCCATCGCAACGTGGTTCTGACGCGAACGCATCTGTTCGTCAGCACCAACAGCAATGTCTACGCCATCGACCTGACGACACGACAATCCGTCTGGAGCTATCCCGCCCCTGGCATGCTGGCGATCTCGGCAGACCGCACGCTCTACATCGCCACCGGCGCCAGGGAAAGCGATGGTCGTCTGGTCGCCATTCGACTGAAGTGAAATCTGGCCAATCAGCCCACCATGCGCCTGCTGCTGATCGAAGACGACCCCATCCTGGGCGAAGGCCTGCGCGACTTCCTGCGCAGCGATGGCCATCTGGTGGACTGGGTCAGCCGACTGGCCGACGCCCGCGCCCTGGTGGACGAGCCCTATGACGCGATGCTGGTGGACTGGCAGCTGCCCGACGGTTCGGGGCTGGACTGGATACGCGGCCTGCGCCAGCGCGGCAGCGTGACGCCGGTGCTGATGCTGACCGCACGTGACCAGCTGGGCGACCGTGTGCGCGGCCTGGACAGCGGCGCTGACGACTACCTGGTCAAACCCTTCGAGCCCGAGG
Source organism: Roseateles sp. (assembly GCF_044373315.1). Lineage (GTDB taxonomy): Bacteria > Pseudomonadota > Gammaproteobacteria > Burkholderiales > Burkholderiaceae_C > JACDQM01. Next base: position 95,850 of record NZ_JBILQK010000005.1, read on the forward strand.
AGTTGTCGGCGCGGTTGCGCGCCGTGTGCCGGCGCTCCGGCGGTGGTGCCAGCACGGTGCGCCAGATCGGCGAGCTGCAGCTGGACCTGCTGGCCAAGACCGTCAGCCGCGCCGGCCATCGGGTAGACCTGACGGCGCGCGAGTGGCGGCTGTTGGAAGCGCTGCTGCAACGCGCCGGCCGCGTCGTCAGCAAGCCCGACCTAGAAGCCCTGGTGATGGGATTCGAGGGCGATGTATCCAGCAATGTGCTGGAGGTGCATGTGTCCAATCTGCGCCGCAAGCTCGGCGCCAGCCTGATCGAGACCGTGCGCGGCCTGGGCTACCGATTGAACGCCTGAGCTTCAGGCGAAGCTGTCGGCCATCAAGGCCTTGAACCAGATCGACATGTCCTCAAAGTGGCCCTTGCTCCAGCCCACCGATGCGGCGCCGGCCGCAGCCACCGGTTTCATGCTCTTGCTGAGCGCGTCGTATTGGAACACCGCATTCAGCCATGAGGCCTGGGTGCGCGTGATGGTGGAGAAGCAGGCCGAGTTGGTGACCGGCGCCGGATCGGGCGCGCCACCGGCGAAGTAGCGCACCAGCGCATCGGCGCAGACCTTGGCTTCCTGGTTGGCGATATGGCCGGCCTTGGGCTGGGTGGTGGCGCTGGAATCGCCAATCACATGGATACGCGGCGCATCCAGGCTCTGGTAGCTCAGCACATCCACCGGCGCAAAACGCCCGCCGGTAGCGGTGGCTAGGCCCAGCTGTTCGACGATCTTGCCGGCCCGCTGCGGCGGGATCAGGTTGATCACGTCGCCGTGCACCGCGCCGCCATTGGTGTAGAGCATCATCTGCGCCTCGTCGACCGAGGAGATCTCCACATTGCTGTGGTACTCGATCACATTGGCATGCAGGCCGAAGAAGGCCTGCGAGAAGTTGTCCTTCTCCACCACGATGTCGGCATTGGCATCCAGCACCAGCAGCTTGGAGCCGGGCTTCTTGGCCTTCATCCAATCAGCCAGCAGGCAGGCCCGCTCGTAAGGCCCGGGCGGACAGCGGTAAGGCACCTTCGGGATCGTCAGCACGGCGGTGCCGCCGGCTGGCATCGCGGCCAACTGGCGCGCCAGCATTTCAGTCTGCGGGCCGGCCTGCCAGGCATGCGGCATGCGCATCGGATCGCTCTGGCCCGCCAGCAGGTCGAAGCGCATGCCGGGCGCCACCACGATCTTGTCGGCCAGCAACTGCCGGCCCGAGGCCAGCGCGACACTGCCGTTCACCGGGTCGATGCCCAGCACCTCGTCGGTCAGCACCTGCACGCCGTACTTGCTCTTCAGTGCGTCGTAGCCAAAGCGCAGGCTGGCCATGCTGCGCTGGCCGCTCAGCACCAGGCTGCTCATGATGTTGGAGGTGTAGGCCGCATTGCGGTCGATCAGCGTCACGGCCAGGCCGCCCTGGCTCCACAGGCGCAGGAACTTGGCCACGGTGGCGCCGGCCATGCCGCCGCCGACCACCACCACGCGGCCGCCGCTGCTGGCGGCCAGAGCGGACAGAGGATGGGCTGCAGCTGCCGCAGCCAGTGCGCCTTGAAGAAGATGACGTCGCTTCATTGAGATTTCCTTGGCTGGCTGGTCAACGCTGGGTGGCAAGCCACTGCGAGATGGCGCGCAACTGCGCATCGCTGTAGCCCATCGCATGCTTGGTCATCAGGCCCTGGCCTTCCTTGCCGGCCTGCATTTCCTTGAGGTCCTTGTAGATCTCGTCGGTAGACTTGCCGTTGATCTGCTCGAAGCCCGGCCCCTTGCCATTCGTGCCGTGGCACTGGAAGCAGTTGGACGCCAGCAGGCGTCCGGCCGGCGGCAGCGCGCTGCTCTGCTGCGCCTGCGCAACCGTGGCGGCCGCCAGCATCAGCAGGGCCGCGCTGAGCGCGCGTACGGTGGCATGGCCACGCCCGGCATTCCGGGTCGGTGAAAGGGAGGCTGGCAGCATCATGAGGGACCTCTCAGTGGTTTGTCGGGCGTTGGCTCGGCCGCTGGCGGCAGAGACGATGGATGGCGGTGTATCCGTTAATCTGCATATACAGCAAGACAATTCACAGCTGCTTACCGCCGATACGAGAAACGCTTGGCATGCGTCAATTCCAGCCTGCGGCAGCGCGCTCTTTCCTGCCGATGCGATGATTCGTGCCCAGACAAGCAGCGAGGGAGAGTGAGCGATGGACCTGCTTCTGTGGCGCCACGCCGAGGCCTTTGAACTGGAGCCGGACAGCGACGACCTGCAGCGTGCCTTGACGCCCAAAGGCGAGCGGCAAGCACGCCGCGTGGCGGCCTGGCTGAACCGGCACATGAGCGCCGGCACCCGCGTGCTGTGCAGCCCGGCCCGGCGCACACGCCAGACCGCCGATGCGCTGGGCCGCGACTTCCGCGTGCTGCCCGTGCTCGCACCTGACGCCGCGCCGGAAGCCCTGCTTCAAGCCGCCAACTGGCCTGATGCACGCGCACCGGTGCTGATCGTCGGCCACCAGCCCACGCTGGGCATGACGGCCGCGGTGCTGCTGACCGGCAGCCCCGAGCCCTGGCCGCTGCGCAAGGGCGCACTGATCTGGCTGCGCCACCGTGAGCGCGATGGCCAGGGCCAGACCATGCTGCACGGCCTGGTCGGCCCTGACCTGGTGTGAGTGGCGTGGCCGATCGCGACGGTGTCACCCGCCGCGACCTGCTGGCCGGCGTGGCCTTCGCCGGCCTGGGTGGCGCTGCGCTGGCCGATCCGCTTGGTGACGCCGCACCGCTGCGGCGCCTGGACGGCCAGCAGCTGGAAACTGCGGCCGCGCTGCATGCCCGCGCCGCGGGCGCCGCCCCGCCAGCCCTGCCGGACTTCGATGCGCAAAAAGGCGAGTACTACGAACTCGTCATCGTCGGCGCCGGCCTCAGCGGACTGGCCGCCGCCTGGTGGTACCGCCGCCAAGCCGGCAGGCCGGTGCGCATCCTGTTGCTGGAAGCCCAGCCGGATCCGGGCGGGCATGCGCTGCGCAATGAGTTCGTCGCCCGCAACGGCCGGCGCCTGATCGGCTATGGCGGCTCGCAATCGCTGGACTCGCCCGGCCTGTGGTCGCCCGCCGCACGGGCGCTGCTGCAGGGGCTGGACATCGATCTGACGCAGTTCGAGTCCTGGTACGACCAAGGTTGGTCGAAGCGCCACGGCCTGACGCGCAGCGCCACGCTGTTCAGCGCCGAAGCCTGGGGCCAGACGCGGCTGCTGCGCCGCGAACCCGGCGCGCCGCCCGCCGCTGCGCTCGACCAACTGCCGCTGAGCGAGGCCGCCCGGCGTGATCTGCTGCAGCTGTGGACTGCGCCGCGCGACCCCTTCGCGGACTTGAGCCCGCAGACAAAACGCGCCCGCCTGGCCGCTATCAGCTACGACCAGCTTCTGACCGAGGTGTTCGGCCTGGACGCGCAGCTGTGCCGCTATCTCGCTGACCGCAGCAAGGCTTATCTTGGCGCCGGCACCGACGCGGTGAGCGCGCTGGATGCCTATGCGCTGGGCTTGCCCGGTTTCGAGGCAATGGGCCTGGGCCGCCTGCCCGACCGCTTGATGAGCCCCAGCGCACGCCAGCTGATGCTGGGCCGTGACGACTACATCTACCACTTCCCCGATGGCAACGCCGGCCTGGCGCGCGCGCTGCTGCGCAGCCTGATCCCGGCCGCCTTGCCGGGCTCGGGCATGGAGTCCTTGGTGCTGGCCGCTCGCGAGGATCAGCAGCTCGACCGCCCAGGCGCGCCGGTGCGGCTGCGGCTGAATGCGCCGGTGCAATCGGTGCGCCATGTCGGCCCGGTGAGCCAGGCCCGCGCGGTGGATATCAGCTACCAAGATGCCAGCGGCGCACTGCACACCGTGCGCGCCGACCAGGTGCTGCTGGCCTGCTTCAACCGTGCCATCCCGACGCTATGCCCCGAGCTTCCCGCCTTGCAGCGTGAAGCCCTGCTGGACCAGGTCAAGGTGCCGCTGGTCTATGCGAATGTGCTGCTGTCCGACTGGCAGGCCTTCGCACGCGCCGGCATCGGCGGCTTCAGCGCGCCCGGTAGCTTCTGGCAGCGCGCGGCGCTGGACTTCCCCGTCAGCGTCGGCCGCTACCGCTTTGCCGAAACACCGGCCGACCCGATCCTGCTGCACCTGAGTGCAGTGCTTCTGGACGGCCCGGCCGGCAGCCCGCCGCGCGCGCAGGCCGCGGCCGGCCGGCGCCGGCTGCTGGCGATGGGCTTTGACGAATTCGAGGCCAGCATCCGCTCGCTGCTCGATCAGGCCTTGGGACCCTTCGGCTTCGATGGCACGCGCAGCATCGCAGCCATCACAGTTAACCGCTGGCCACACGGCTATGCCTATGAATACATGCGGCCCTGGGACCGCTACTGGCCCGCCGGCCCCCTGCCGATCGAGACCGCGCGGCGACGCTTCGGCCGCATCGCGATCGCCAATGCCGACGCCGGCGCCTTTGCCTATGCACATGGTGCCATCGACCAGGCGGCGCGCGCCGTGAAGGACTTGCTGCCTGGCGCACAGCTGCCGGCCTGGCACCGCCGGCCCGGCCCTGCGCCGTGGCACAAGAGCCACGCCCCATGAGGCAAAGCGCCCACAGGCACTGCAGCAGCCAAGCCAGCTGACCAGGCACCGCCGGTGAGACGCTGCAGAGCCCGGCAGCGACAATCACGCTCCACCCGCCACTTTTTGGTTCATCGAGGATTTCCGGGGAAGGCGGCTCGGATTTTGAGGAAGAAGTACTCCTCGTCGCGGTAGCCATAGGCTCGTCGCTTGATGACCTTGATCGTGTTGTTGATGCCTTCGACGACGC
>NZ_JBILQK010000123.1:0-8581 GCF_044373315.1 Roseateles sp.
ACGCGCGCCGCGCGCAGCACATCGGCATGCAGCTCGGTCTTGCCGGGGCAGTCACCGCCGACACCGTTGATGTGCATGCCGGGCTCGATCATCTCGGGCGTGATGATGGTGGCGTAGGCCTTGTCGGCCGTCACTGTGGTGACGATGTCGGCACCACGCACCGCTTCGGCGGTGGAGTTGGCGCGGATCAGCTTCAGGTCGGTGTAGACCGACAGATTGCGCATCAGCTTGTCGGTGGCACGCGGGTCGACGTCGTAGACCGCGATTTCCTCGATGCCCAGATGGTGGTGGAAAGCCAGCGCCTGGAACTCGCTCTGCGCGCCATTGCCGATCAGGGCCATGCGGCGGGAATCCGGCCGGGCCAGCGCGCGCGCCGCCATCAGCGAGGTGGCGCAGGTGCGCAAGGCGGTAGCCAGGGTCAGCTCGGACAGCAGCACCGGGTAGCCGGTATCCACGTCGGCCAGCACGCCGAAGGCCATCACCGTGTAGAGGCCGCGCTGCGTGTTGGACGGGTGGCCGTTGACGTACTTGAAGGCGTAGCGCTTGGCATCCGACACTGGCATCAGTTCGATGACGCCAATGTCCGAATGGTTGGCCACGCGGGCGGACTTGTCGAAGTCCGGCCAGCGGACAAAGTCTTGCTGGATGGTGTCGGCGAGTTCGCCGATGAAGGGGGCCAGGCCGATTTCCTGCACCAGTCGGGACATGGTCGGCACATCAATGAAGCGGGTCATGCAAAGTCTCCTCGGGATACGCCACCGCCAGCGGCGCTGAGCCCGATTCTTCCCGGCAGCGCCGCCATTTTGAAGCGTGCAACCTGTCAGATTTCCTGGTTAACTATGCATAACGCCAGAGACAAATGGCGCTTTGTTCAATTTCAAGGCATCAAGCTGAGCGCCCCCCGGGCGCTCCAGTTGTGCACTCAGCCTCGCCGCATCGCCCGCGACAGCATGATCACCGGGATCAAGCCGACGGCGACGATGGCCAGCGAAGGCAGCGCCGCCTCGCCCAGGCGCTCATCGCGGGCCAACTGATAGGCCACCACAGCCAAGGTGTCGCTGTTGAAGGGCCGCAGCACCAGAGTGGCGGGCAATTCCTTCATCACATCGACAAACACCAGCAGCGCCGCGGCCCAGGCCGAACGCGCCAGCAGCGGCGCATGCAGTTCCAGGAACATGCGCAGGCGCGAGGCACCCAGCATGCGCGCGGTCTCGTCGACGGTGGGCGTGATACGCGCATAGCCTGCTTCCAGCGACTGCAGCGCCACGCCCGAAAAGCGCACCAGATAGGCATAGAGCAGGCCGGTGATGGTGCCTGTCATCAGCGCGGTGATGCCCAGCTGCGGCAGGTGCTGCTCCAGCCAGCCCAGTGGCAGCAGGATGCCGATCGCGATCACAGCGCCAGGCACCGCATAGCCCAGCGAGACCACGCGACCGGAGGCTCGCAGCAGCAGGCTGCCCCCCTGCCCCACCCGTGCCAGATAGGCCAGCACCAGCGCCAGCGCCACGGCCAGCACGGCGGCCAGCACGGAAAGCTTCAGGCTGGCCAAGCCCCATTGGAGGAAGCGCGCCAGCGGCAGGCCGAACTCGCCATACGCCGCCTCTTGCCACATCAGCCGGGCCAGCACCAGCACCGGCAGCACGAAGCCCAGCAGGATGGGCAGTGCGCACAGCAGCATGGCCGCTGCGGCGGCCAGGCCGCGCAGCGGCAAGGGCCGCGCCTCGGCGGCATGCAGCGCGCCGCTGCGGCTGGTGGCAAAGCGCAGCCGCGCCTGGGCGCGCCGCTCCAGCCACAGCAGCACCGCCACCGCAAACAGCAGCACCGAGGCCAATTGGGCTGCCGCGGTCCTGTCGTTCAGCACCAGCCAGGCCTTGTAGACACCTGTGGTCAGCGTGGTCAGGCCGAAATAGGCGCCCACGCCATAGTCGGCCAGCGTCTCCATCAGCGCCAGCGCGATGCCGGCGGCCAGCGCCGGCCGGGCCAGCGGCAGCGCCACCTCGCGCACCCGGCGCAAGGTGCCGGCGCCCAGCATGCGTGCCGCCTCCATCAGCGCCACGCCACGCTCGGACAGCGCCGTGCGGGTCAGCAGGTAGACATAGGGGTAGAGGCAGAGAATGAACAGCACCACCGCGCCCGGCAGGCTGCGCACATCGGGCCAGAGTGCCTTCTGGGCACCCGTCAGCTCGCGCAGAGCAGTCTGCAGCGGCCCGCTGAACTGCAGAAAGTCGGTGTAAGCATAGGCCGCCACATAGGCCGGCATGGCCATCGGCAGCAAAAGGCCCCACTCGAAAAAGCGCCGGCCAGGGAATTCGAACAGGCTCACCGCCGCCGCCGTCGCACCGCCCACCACGGCTACGCCCAGCGCCACACTGACACTCAGCACCAGCGAGGCCCAGGCGTATTGCGGCAGCACCGTGTCGAGCTGATGCCGCAGGATCTCCAGCGCCTGCGCATCGAGCGCCAGCCAGGATCCCAGCACACCCAGAACGGGAACAGCCAGCAGCAAACAGAACAGGGTGACGAGACGCAGCATGAAGAAGAGGCAGCCGGCGGCTCGTCAGTCTGAGATGAGAACGATCCGCATTTAAGCCCGGTATCATAGAGCCATCATGTTCCTCGCTCTCGATCAGGTCAGCCTGCGCTATCCCGGTGCAGGCACTACACGGCACGCGGTGGACCGCGTGTCGCTGGGTTTGGCACGCGGCCAGATCGGCGTGCTGATCGGCCCGTCGGGCTGCGGCAAGACCTCGCTGCTGCGCTCGACTGCCGGGCTCGAGCGCCTGCACGGCGGCCGAATCCTGATCGACAAGGAGCCTTTGGCAGATGCCGCCACCGGCCTGCATGTAGCCCCGGAGGCGCGCCGCATCGGCATGGTGTTCCAGGATTACGCGCTGTTTCCGCACCTCAGCATTGCGGACAACGTCGGCTTCGGCCTGCGCCACCTGGCGCGCGCCGAGCGTGAGCGCCGCATTCAGGAGGTGCTGGACCTGGTGGGCCTGTCCCATGCCGCGAAGCGGGCGCCGCATCAACTCTCGGGTGGCCAGCAGCAACGTGTGGCGCTGGCGCGTGCGCTGGCGCCTTCACCGCGCCTGCTGCTGCTGGACGAGCCCTTCTCCAGCCTCGATGTGGATCTGCGCGAGCATCTCTCGCAAGAGCTGCGTGCGATCTTGCAGGCCAGTGGCACCACCGCGCTGTTCGTCACCCACGATCAGGCCGAGGCCTTTGCTATCGGCGACGTGGTGGGCGTGATGCACCAGGGACGTCTTGAGCAATGGGACGCGTCCTACACCGTCTACCACCGCCCGGCCACGCGCTTCGTGGCCGACTTCATCGGGCATGGCGTCTTCATGCCGGCACGCATCGCCCTAGGCCCGCAAGGCCCGCTGGTGCAGACTCCGCTGGGCGATCTGAGCGACGCTGACGAATGCCCGCTGCCCTCAGCCTACCCGGGCGGCGAATGCGAGTTGCTGCTGCGCGCCGACGACATCGTGCATGACGACGCCGCCCCGGTGAAGGCGCAGATCGAGCGCAAGATCTTCCGCGGCGCCGAGTTCCTCTACACCTTGCGCCTGGCCAGCGGCGAGCGGGTCATGGCGCATGTGCCCTCGCACCACGATCACCATGTGGGCGAGTGGATCGGCATCCGTGCCCATGTCGACCATGTCGTGACATTCGGCCGCCTCGCACCAGGCGGCGACGACTGAGGCCTGTAAAGCTGCGTGAAGATCCGAAAACGCCGGGCAAAGTGCGCTTGAAACCCAGAATTGAGCGGTCATCTGGGCCGCATGCCTTCAGGCACGCTTCAGGGCTGAGCCATATACTGACGCCACCAGGTCCTGACACGCCGGCTGCCAGCGGTCAAGACCTCGGGAAAATGGCTGTAATTCACCGATAGGGAACACTCGCATCATGGGTGCCAAACTGAAAGTAGCAGGCTGGGTCGCGCTGGGCGCCCTGGCTGGCGCAATGACCACGATGCAGCTGCAGGCGAATGCGCGCAGCAGCCTGTCGCCGCTGCCACTCGAAGAACTTCAGCAACTCGCCGCGGTCTTCGGCATGGTCAAGAGCGACTATGTCGAGCCGGTGGACGAGAAGAAGCTCATCAACGATGCCATCTCGGGCATGGTGTCCGGGCTTGACCCGCACTCTCAGTTCTTCGACAAGAAGAGCTTCAAGGAATTCCGCGAAGGCACCACCGGCCGCTTCGTCGGCGTGGGCATCGAGATCGGCATGGAAGACGGCCTTGTCAAGGTGGTATCGCCGATCGAAGGCAGCCCGGCCTTCCGCGCCGGCCTCAAGAGTGGAGATCTGATCAGCCGCATCGACGACACACCGGTGCGCGGTCTGACACTGGACCAGGCCGTCAAGCGCATGCGCGGCGAGCCCGCCACCAAGGTGCAGCTGACCATCTATCGCAAGAACGAGAACCGCAGCTTCCCTGTCACCATCACGCGCGAGGAAATCCGCGTGCAGAGCGTGCGTGCCAAGGTGGTCGAGCCCGGCTATGCCTGGTTGCGCGTCAGCCAGTTCCAGGACCGCACGGTGGACGACTTCGCCCGCAAGCTCGACGAGTTGTTCAAGCAGGAGCCCAATATGAAGGGCCTGGTGCTGGACCTGCGCAATGACCCCGGCGGTCTGCTGGAAGGCGCAGTGGCGGTCTCGGCTGCCTTCTTGCCCAAGGATGTGGAAGTGGTTTCGACCAATGGCCAGATTGCCGATTCCAAGGCCAGCTTCAAGGCCAATCCGGACTTCTACCACCGCCGCGGCGGCGTGGACCCGCTGAAGAAGCTGCCGGCCGCGCTGAAGAACGTGCCGCTGGTGGTTCTGGTCAACGAAGGCTCGGCCTCGGCCAGCGAGATCGTGGCCGGCGCGCTGCAGGACCACAAGCGCGCAGTCATCATGGGTTCGCAGACCTTCGGCAAGGGCTCGGTGCAGACGGTGCGCCAGCTCGGCCCCGAGACCGCACTGAAGATCACCACCGCGCGCTACTACACGCCAAGCGGCCGCTCCATCCAGGCCAAGGGCATCGTGCCCGATGTATGGCTGGACGAGACGGCTGAGGGCGATGTGTTCGCAGCCTTGCGCACCCGCGAAGCCGATCTGGTCAAGCACCTCGAGAATGGCCCCGAGGCCAAGGACAGCGCCCGTGAGAAGGCCCGCGAGGAAGCCCTCAAGAAGCTGGAAGAAGAGCGCGCCAAGTCCAAGGAAATCAAGCCGCTGCCCGAGTTCGGCAGTGCTGAAGACTTCCAGCTGGCGCAGGCGCTGAACCAGCTCAAGGGCAAGCCGGTCATGGTGTCCAAGACCGTCACCGAGCGCAAGGCTGAAGCCAAGATCGACTGATCAGGCCCAGGCCCACCTTGCCTACAGCCCGCCCGCAAGGCGGGCTGTTTTCATTGCGGCGCGGCGACGCGGGCTATGCTTGCCGCCATGCGAGATGAACCCCAAGACCTGAGCGACGAGCAGCTGCTGCGCTACTCGCGCCACATCCTGCTGGACGAGATCGGCATCGAGGGCCAGCAACGCCTGCTGGCCAGCCGCGCGCTGGTCATCGGCGCCGGTGGCCTGGGCTCGCCGGCTGCGCTCTACCTGGGCTCGGCCGGCGTCGGCCAGATCACGCTGGTAGACGATGACACCGTGGACCTGACCAATCTGCAACGCCAGCTGGCGCACAGCCTGGCCCGGCTCGGCTGGCCCAAGGTGGAGTCGGCCGCGCAGGGCATCGCCGCGCTCAACCCCGAGCCGCGTGTGATTGCGCTGCAGCAGCGCGCCGATGCCGCCTTGCTGGATCGCCTGGTGCGCGAAGCCGATGTGGTGCTGGACTGCAGCGACAACTTCGCCACCCGCCAGGCCCTCAACCGCGCCTGCGTGGCGCATGCCAAGCCGCTGGTAGCCGGTGCCGCCATCGGCTTCGATGCGCAGATCAGCGTCTACGACAGCCGCCGCGCCGATGCGCCCTGCTATGCATGCCTGTTCCCGCCCGAGGCGCCGGTGGAAGAAGCGCGCTGTGCCACCATGGGCGTGTTCGCGCCGCTGGTGGGCATCATCGGCAGCATGCAGGCGGCTGAAGCCCTGAAGCTGCTGCTGGGCCTGGGCAGCAGCCTGAGCGGGCGCCTGCAGATGCTGGATGCACGCCACATGGAATGGAGCGAGGTGCGCGTGCCGCGCGATCCGGCCTGTCCGGTCTGTGCGACGGCGGGCAGCCGCTGAAGAAAAAACGCCTCAAACCCGAAAGTACGGAATTAAATTTCCTGCCGACTCCCCTATGCTGCGGCCGCGACGCCGAGAACCCGATGAGCAATAGCGACAACTCCACCAGCAAGCGCAAGGCGCTGACCGCCCGCAACTTCCCCAGCGCCAAAGAAGACGCCCGCAGCGCCGTGCCGCCGCCGGCGGACTATGCAGGCCCCAACAGCGCCTACCGCCTGGCTTTTACCGACAACGACTTCCTGCTGCGCGAGGAACTGCGCCCGGTACGCATGCAACTGGAGCTGCTCAAGCCTGAGCTGGTGATGCAGGAGCAGGACGTCAAGTCGACCATCGTTATCTTCGGCAGCGCCCGCATCTTGTCCGAGGAAGACGCGCTCGCCCGGGTGGCCGAGGCCCAGGCCAGCGGCGATGACGCGACCATCAAACGCGCCCAGATGCAGCTCAAGATGAGCCGCTACTACGAAGAAGCACGGCGTTTTGCGGCGCTGGTCTCCACCGTCTCGGCCGAGCGCGAGAACCCCATCTACGTGGTCACCGGCGGCGGCCCCGGCATCATGGAAGCCGGCAACCGCGGCGCCTATGAAGCCGGCATGCGCAGCATCGGCCTGAACATCGTGCTGCCGCACGAGCAGCAGCCCAACCCCTACATCACGCCGGAGCTGTGCTTCCAGTTCCACTACTTCGCGCTGCGCAAGATGCACTTCCTGATGCGTTCGGTGGCGCTGGCCTGCTTCCCAGGTGGCTTCGGCACGCTGGACGAGCTGTTCGAGACCTTGACGCTAGTGCAGACCGGCAAGAGCCGTCATCGCCCGGTGCTGTTGTTCGGCAAGGACTTCTGGCAGCGACTGATCGACTTCGAGCTGCTGGTGGAGACCGGCATGATCAGCCGCGGCGACGAGAAGCTGTTCCACTTCGTCGAGACCGCCGAAGAAGGCTGGGCGCTGCTGGAGCGCGAATACGACATGAACCCCGGCGCTGCCAGCGCCACTTGAAGGAATGATTCCCATGAGCCGCTCCCCCGCTGCCGCACAACAAGCCGTCTCGCTGATCGGCGCTCCCACCGACATCGGCGCCGGCGCGCGCGGCGCCAGCATGGGCCCAGAAGCCCTGCGCGTGGCCGGCATCGCCGCCACGCTGGAAAGCCACGGCGTGGATGTGCTGGATCGCGGCAACCTCAGCGGCCCGTCCAACCCCTGGCTGCCGCCGGTCGATGGCTACCGCCACCTGCCCGAAGTGGTGGCCTGGAACCAGGCCGTGCACGACGCCGTTTATGCCGAGCTGAAGCTGGGCCGCATGCCCATCCTGCTGGGCGGCGACCACTGCCTGGGCCTGGGCTCGATCAGCGCCGTGGCGCGCCACTGCCGCGAGGCCGGCAAGAAGCTGCGCGTGCTGTGGCTCGATGCCCACGCCGACTTCAACACCAGCCAGCTCACCCCCAGCGGCAATATCCATGGCATGCCCGTGGCCTGCCTGTGCGGCTTCGGCCCGCAATCGCTGATCGAGATCGGCGGCCAGGTACCGGCCATCAACCCGAAGTGGGTGCGCCAGATCGGCATCCGCAGCGTCGACGCGGGCGAGAAGCGCTTCGTGCACGAGCAGGAGCTGGAAGTCTTCGACATGCGCTACATCGACGAGATGGGCATGCGCCACACCATGGAGCTGGCCCTGGCCACGCTGGACGCCAACACCCATCTGCATGTCAGCTTCGACGTCGACTTCCTCGACCCCGACATCGCCCCCGGCGTTGGCACCACCGTGCCGGGCGGCCCCACCTACCGCGAAGCCCAGCTCTGCATGGAGATGATCGCCGACACCGGCCGCATGGCCTCGCTGGACGTGATGGAACTGAACCCGGCGCTGGACCTGCAGAACAAGACGGCCAAGGTGGCGGTGGATCTGATTGAGTCGTTGTTTGGCAAGAGCACTCTGATGCGCAAGTAAGCTTGCCCTGCCTGGGGCAGACGGAAAGACTGCAACTCCCGATCATGGTCGGCTCCGCTGTCAAGCCGAAGATCGCCGCGGCAATGCTGATCGCTCGGCTGGCGCACAGCAGAGCATTGGCGCGCGGCTCAAGCGCATGGGCTGATCCGTTAGCCAGACAAACCTGCGGCCCCACCTTCTCGCCGCTGGGCTGACGCTGCTAGTACGCGTCTGAAGACCACCCCACGTTTGCTCGCCCCAAGTCACGCGAGCTCGCAAGGCGGGCGTGGTGGTCTGCCTTGCAGCGTTATGGAAAGCTCTCCATAACGCTGCCTATGCGCAGGTCGCAACTATGTTCATCTGGTCGGCCGGCATCGGCGTCAGCGCCTATACCGGCCGAGGATCATGGCAGTCGAAGTCTGCGCATAGTTTTTGGTCTACAGGTCCTGCAGGA
>NZ_JBILQK010000041.1:0-33779 GCF_044373315.1 Roseateles sp.
CGCCCACCGGCGCCAGCTCCTTGAGCTGCTGCAGGAAGCGATCACCGGAGAGCCAGCGCAGGTCCACCTGCTGCTTGGCCCACTGGCGGAACAGGTCGCGCAGCTTGGCACCGGCCTCTGGGTCCAACTGGCGCAAAGCCGCCCAGTCCAGCACCCAGGGCATTGGCAGGTTCTGGCAGCGCGTCGCCAACAGGGACACGGCTTCGGCCTCAAGATACTCGGGCGCCGCCCAGCACACGCCGCCAGCCTGGGCCATCGGGCGTCGCTCCTTCATGGCCGCATCCGCCACCAGCTTGGGCAACGAGAACCATTGCGGGGAAGACAGGCCGAATTGCTGCGCATAGTCCAGCGCCAGCGCCTCGAACTTGGCTTGCTGCGACGTGGCGCGGTACAGATCGAACAGCACCAGCCAGGTCTCCGCATGACCGTGCCGCGGGCCGCCGGCTGCGACCAGCGCAGCCAGTACCTGCTCGCAATGGGCATAGTCCGCATTGGCGAAGGCAATCACTGCCTCATCCAGTTCCGGGTCGTGAACCAACTCGTTGACTTCCAGCGCCGGCTGCAGCGATACGTTGAAGCTCAAGCCCAGGCCTTGCGCAGGCGCTGCGACGGGCGGCTTCGCGGGTTCTGGCGCGGCGCTCGGAGTCTGGCCTGGCAGGTCCAGCATCGGGAAGTCCAGGGCCGGCAGCACGCTGGGGCGAGCGTCTGAAAGCGGTGGCAGGCCGGCGCCCATCACGGCGGACGCGGCCGAGCCATGCTCGGGACGTGAGGGCCGTGCGGATACCGGCGCTGCAGCCATCGGTGCCGCCGCTGGCGCGGGTCTTGGTGGAGCGGCAGGGGGTAGATCGGCGGCATCGGCCGCCAGGGTGGAGGCGAAATGCACCGGTCGCGTGCTGGTCTCGAAGAAACCCGGCGGATGGCTGCTCGGCTGCTGCTGCATTTGGGTGGGCGCAAAGCCTTCGCCCACCATCTGCTGCTCGATCTGGTCGATCTTGGCCTTGACGCCCAGGTCGATCTTGGAGTTCAGGTCGCTGCCACGCTCGATCTCGTCCAGGCGCGAACTGCTGCTGCCCAGGGCTGCCAGCTGCTCCGGGCTCAGGCCTTCGCGCCGGATGCGCCGCAGCATGTCGAGCTCTCGCTTGCGCACGAAGTCGTTGCGGCGCTTGCGCTCGACCATGGCGCGCAACTCGGCCTTGGCCTGATCACCCTCTGGGTCGTCCTGGCGCGAGTTGATCTCGGCCCAGTCGGTCGTCGGATTGGCGACGAAGCGCGCGACCTTGCGGAAGAAACTCTCGTTGTCCTTGGGGTCTGACATGCGCGCCGTGTGCTTGCGTGGTGAGGCCGCGAGGGCTCAGTGGCTCAATCGCCGAACATCTTCTGCTTGAGCTCGCGCCGCTGCTGGGCTTCCAGCGACAGCGTGGCGGTCGGGCGTGCGATCAGCCGGCCCAGGCCGATGGGCTCGCCGGTTTCATCGCAGTAGCCGTACTCGCCGGTATCCAGGCGGGACAGCGACTGCATGATCTTCTTCAGCAGCTTGCGTTCACGGTCGCGCGTGCGCAATTCCAGCGCATGCTCTTCCTCGATGGTGGCGCGGTCGGCCGGATCGGGAACGATGGAGGTGTCCTCGCGCAGATGCTCGGTGGTTTCACCGGCATTCGAGAGCACGCCGTCCTTAAGCTCGGTGAGCTTGGAACGGAAGAACTCGATCTGCTTGTCGTTCATGTACTCCGACTCGGGCATGGCCAGCACTTCGGCATCGCTCAGGTCTTTGCCCGCCTTGGTCTTCCAGGCGTTGGCGAGTTTGGGGTCGGCTTTCACGGGGGTGCGGGGGCTTTCGATCTCGGGAGTACTCATTTGTCGCGTTGGCGGCTTCGGGGGCGCAAAACGGTCAGCAAACCGGCTGCTGCCTTGGATGGGTGTCGCCGCCTCTAGGGTGGCCACGGATGACGGTTCGTGCACTTCGGCCTTGGGCTTGGGCGCTGCTTTGCCGGCCTTTGATGCCGGCCGCCCCTCGGCTGAGGCCTTGGGGGCCGGCGTCAGGGTGTTCTTTGGGGCCGGGGTCTTGCTCACGTGTCGTCTCCTCGCTCAGGCTTCATGCCTGCGTTGCTCGGCTGGAATGCGGTGCATCCAGTGTGCGTGCGATACCGTCGGTTTTCGGGCGGGCGCATTGTAGCCACGCCATCCTGCATCTCCGCTGACGGTCCGCTTGAATCAAACGAGGCAGCCTTCCATACCTTGTAGCAGGATGTCCTGGGGCAGATCAATGCCGATGAAAACCATTTTGCTCGTTCTTTTTTCGCCAGGCATCCATTTCGGACCCAAGTCCGAACCCATCAACTGGTGCACGCCCTGGAAGATCACCTTCTTGTCAGTGCCCTTCATGTTCAGTACGCCCTTGTAGCGCAGCATCTTGGGGCCGTAGACCTGCACGATGGCACCCAGGAAGTCTTCCAGCTTGGCCGGGTTGAAGGCGCGGTCCGAGCGGAACACGAAGGACTTCACATCGTCATCGTGATGGTGGTGATGCGGGTGATCGCAATGCTCGCCATGCTCATGATCATGATCATGGTCATGATGGTGGTGATCGTGATCGTCTTCCTTGAGGAAGTCGGGGTCGATCTCGAGCTTGGCATTCAGGTTGAAGCCGCGCAGATCGAACACCTGGGCCAGCGCCACTTCGCCGAAGTGGGCCGTCTGCACGGGTGCGCGTGGGTTCATGTGCTTGATGCGGTGGATCAGGGCCTCGACGGCGCCAGCCTCCACCAGATCGGTCTTGCTGATGAAGATCTGGTCGGCGAAACCGATCTGGCGCCGAACTTCCTGGCGCGTGTCCAGCTGCTGCTCGGCATGCTTGGCGTCGACCAGGGTCAGGATCGAGTCCAGCAGATAGCTCTCGGCGATCTCGTCATCCATGAAGAAGGTCTGCGCCACCGGGCCGGGGTCGGCCAGGCCGGTGGTCTCGATGATGACGCGTTCGAAATCCAGCTCGCCCTTGCGCCGCTTGGCGGCGAGATCGGACAGCGTGGTGCGCAGGTCTTCGCGGATCGTGCAGCAGACGCAGCCATTGCTCATCTGGATGATCTGCTCGGTGGTCTCGGCCACCAGGATGTCGTTGTCGATGTTCTCTTCGCCGAACTCGTTCTCGATCACCGCGATCTTCTGGCCGTGGCTCTCCTGCAGCACGCGCTTGAGCAGGGTGGTCTTGCCTGAGCCCAGGAAGCCGGTGAGGATGGTGGCGGGAATGAGGCCTTGTGACATGGTGTGATGCTTGAGAGACTGTGGCAGACCGGCCGCCATATTGGGGCGGCTGACTGTGGTGCAAGCGCTGGGCGATGTCAATCGGTTATTCTGTGCGTTCCTCAACTGCGACACGAAGCCTGTGTCTGAACCTCAGCCTAGTCGCCCCTCCAAGGGAGGGGTCTCGAAAAGTGCCGCGAATCGCGGACTGCTCGACCGCATGCTGGAATTCCTCCATCCCGGACCGGACTCCACCCGCGAACTGATAGAAACCCTGGCCGAGGCTGAAGAGCGCGAGCTCATCGCGCCCGAGTCGCGCCTGATGCTCGAAGGCGTGCTGCACATGGCCGAACTCAGCGCCGGCGATGTGATGGTGGCCGCGCCGCGCATGGACCTGCTTGACATCGAGGCCCCCTACGAAGAACTGCTGGGCCTGGTGATCGACACCGGGCACTCGCGCTTCCCGGTTTTTGAGGGCGGGCGCGACAACATCATCGGCATCCTGCTGGCCAAGGATCTGTTGAAGATCCAGCGGGCGCCGGAATTGAACCTGCGCGCGCTGCTGCGCCCGGCTGTTTTTGTGCCGGAGAGCAAGGGCCTGAACGAGTTGCTGCGCGACTTTCGTTCCAACCGCAACCATCTGGCCATCGTGATCGACGAGTTCGGCAACACCGCCGGCCTGATCACCATCGAGGACGTGCTGGAGGAGATCGTCGGCGAAATCGAGGACGAGTTCGACGACAAGGATGGCGAGTCCAGCATCTACACCCTGGCCGACGGCAGCCAGCGTGTCGCGGGCGATACCGCCATCTCTGCCGTCAACCAGGCCTTCACGATGCAGTTGCCGGAGGAAGACTTCGACACCATC
The DNA here is from genome assembly GCF_044373315.1 of Roseateles sp. Taxonomy (GTDB): domain Bacteria; phylum Pseudomonadota; class Gammaproteobacteria; order Burkholderiales; family Burkholderiaceae_C; genus JACDQM01. Next base: position 4,106 of record NZ_JBILQK010000041.1, read on the forward strand.
GGCGGCCTGGTGGCGCATGAACATGGCCGCGTGCCGCGCCGGGGCGAGACCGTCGAGGTAGGCGGGCTGAACTTTGCGGTGATGCTGACGCGTGGCGGCGCGGTGCGCTGGTTCAAGGTCACTCGCGCACCTGTCGTGCCCGACAAGAGTTGATGCGTCGGCGCTTCCTGCTGGCAGCCCTCGCTGCCGGGGTGCTGCATACCGCATCCTTTGCCCCCTTCGAGGCCTGGTGGCTGCAATTGATGGCGCTGGCCTGGCTTGCGCATCTGAGCTGGGGTGCCAGCCCACGCCGCGCCGCCGCCATCGGCGGCATGTTCGGTCTGGGCTGGATGGTCTCGGGCCTTTGGTGGCTGCACATCAGCATGCACCAGTACGGCCATCTGCCCTGGCTGGTGGCGGCTGCTGCCGTGCTGCTACTGGCGGCCTTCCTGGCCGGCTACTACGCGCTGGCCCTGGCACTGGCGTCCAGCTTGCGCGGCCGCGGTGGGCCCTGGCATGCGCTGACCTGGGCCAGCTGCTGGCTGCTGGCCGAGTTGGCGCGCGCCACGCTGTTCAGCGGCTTCCCTTGGATTGCCAGCGGCTATGCGCACACCACCGGCCTGCTGCAGCCCTGGGCGCCCTGGGTTGGCGTCTATGGCATCACGGCGCTGGCTGCTGGCGCTGCCGCGGCTTTCGCGGCGCTATCGCGCCAGTATTGGCAGCCCGCGGCTGTGGTGATGGCGCTGCTGCTGGTGGGGCAACTGCTGCCGCAGGACTTTACGCGTAGCAGCGGCAGTCTGCGGGTCTCGCTGTTGCAGCCCAATGTTCCGCAGGACCAGAAGTTCGACCGCGAGCGCATCGCCGCCAATATGGAGTTGCTGGCGCGCCAGATCGAGGCGGCCCGCGGCCAGCTGGTGGTGACGCCGGAGTCGGTCGTGCCCCTGCCGCTGTCCTACCTGCCCCGCGAGTATCTGGAGCGCCTGATGCGTGCAGCCCAGCGACGGCCGGTGCTGCTGGGCGTCTTCCTGGGCGATGAGCAGAAGGGCTACGTCAACTCGCTGCTGGCGCTGGCGCCCGGCACCAAAGTCCCTTACGCCTATGGCAAGCGGCATCTGCTGCCCTTCGGCGAGTTCATCCCGCCGGGCTTCCACTGGTTTGTCAGTGCGATGAGCATCCCCATGGACGATCAGGCCCGTGGCGACCACCAGCACCCCTTCAGCGTGGCTGGCCAGCGCCTGCGGCCGCTGATCTGCTACGAGGATTTGTTCGGCGAAGACTTCGTCGACAGCGTGCAGGACAGCGAGAGTGCTGCCACCGTGCTGATCAATGTCAGCAACCTGGCCTGGTTCGGCACGCTGATGGTGCAGGACCAGCATCTGCAGTTCTCGCAGATGCGGGCGCTGGAGTTCCAGCGCCCCTTCATCCGCTCCACCAACACCGGCGCAACCGCGGTGCTGGACCACAAGGGCAAGGTCGTCGCGCGCCTGCCGGCTGCGCGAGCTGCGCTGCTGGAGGCCAGCGTCGAGGGCCGCAGCGGCAGCACGCCCTATGCGCGCTGGCTGGCGCGCCTCGGTCTGTGGCCTTTGGCGGTGCTGGCTGCGGCCGGTCTGCTGGCTGCCTGGCTGCGCCGCCGCGCCTCGTAGAATCGGGCCCTTGTGCCCCTCACCGACAGACGAGCATCCATGCTGAGCTTCCAGCAAATCATTCTGACCTTGCAGGACTACTGGTCCAAGCAGGGCTGCGCCCTGCTGCAACCCTATGACATGGAGGTCGGCGCCGGCACCAGCCATACCGCGACCTTTCTGCGCGCGCTCGGCCCCGAGCCCTGGAAGGCCGCCTATGTGCAGCCCAGCCGCCGCCCCAAGGACGGCCGCTATGGCGACAACCCCAACCGCCTGCAGCACTACTACCAGTTTCAGGTGGTGCTCAAGCCCGCGCCGGCCAACATCCTGGAGCTCTATCTGGGCTCCCTGGAAGCGCTGGGTTTCGATCTGAAGAAGAACGATGTGCGCTTCGTCGAGGACGACTGGGAGAACCCCACGCTCGGCTGCTGGGGCCTGGGCTGGGAAGTCTGGCTCAACGGCATGGAGGTGACGCAGTTCACCTACTTCCAGCAGGTGGGCGGCATCGACTGCAAGCCCATCACCGGCGAGATCACCTACGGCCTTGAGCGCCTGGCCATGTATCTGCAGGGCAAGGAATCGGTCTATGACCTGGAGTACACGCCGGGGCTGAGCTATGGCGATGTGTTCCACCAGAACGAGGTGGAGCAGTCGACCTACAACTTCGAGCACAGCGATGTTGACTTCCTGCTCACGGCCTTTGCCGCGCACGAGCGCAAGTCCAAGGAACTGATGGACGTGCAGCTGGCGCTGCCGGCTTATGAGCAACTGCTCAAGGCCGGCCACACCTTCAACCTGCTGGACGCCCGCGGCGCGATCAGCGTGACCGAGCGCGCTGCCTATATCGGCCGCATCCGCAATCTGGCACGCGCCGTGGCGCAGAGCTATCTCGACAGCCGTGCGCGCCTGGGCTTCCCGATGGCACCCAAGGCCTGGGCGGACGAAGTGGTTGCCCAGATCGCAAAGAAGAACGAGAAGAAGGCCGCCTGAGTCATGACTAGCGCATCGAACAAGAACCTGCTGCTTGAACTGTTCGTCGAAGAACTGCCGCCCAAGGCGCTGAAGAAGCTGGGCGAGGCCTTTGCCGCGGTGCTGGCCGACAGCCTGAAGGCCCAGGGCCTGGCCGCTGCGGAATCGGTGGCCACGCCCTTCGCCTCGCCGCGTCGACTGGCCGTGCAACTGACCGATGTGGCGCCCAAGGCGGCCGACCGCTCGGTGCAGCAGAAGCTGATGCCGGTGGCGGTGGCGCTGGATGCCAGCGGCAACGCCACACCCGCGCTGCTGAAGAAGCTGGCTGGCGTTGGCGCCGACGCGTCTGTCGTCCCGCAGCTGAAGAGGCTGCCCGACGGCAAGGCCGAGGCCCTGTTTCTGGACATGGTGGTGCCCGGTGTGGCACTGGCCGAAGGCCTGCAAAAGGCGCTGGACGAGGCGCTGGCCAAGCTGCCCATCCCCAAGGTCATGACCTACCAGTTGGCCGATGGCTGGAGCGATGTGAAGTTCGTGCGCCCGGCCCACAGCCTGCTGGCGCTGCATGGTTCCGATGTAGTGCAGGTCTATGCGCTTGGCCTGAACGCCGGCCGCGAGACGCGCGGCCATCGTTTCGAGGCGGCGGTCGAGCGCCTGCAGATCGAGTCGGCCGACAGCTATGCCCGGCAACTGGCCGAGCAGGGCGCCGTGATCGCCAGCTTCACCGAGCGGCGCGCCGAGTTGCTGCGCCAACTGCAGGCCGCTGCCGCCAAGGAAGGCTTGAAGCCGATCGAGGACGAAGCCCTGCTGGATGAGGTGACGGCCCTGGTCGAGCGCCCCAATGTGCTGACCTGCCAGTTCGAGACCGAGTTCCTGGCCGTGCCGCAGGAATGCCTGATCCTGACGATGAAGGCCAACCAGAAGTACTTCCCGCTGCTGGACGGCGAAGGCCGTCTGACGCACAAGTTCCTGGTTGTCTCCAACATCAAGCCGGCTGACGCCAGTGCGGTGATCGGCGGCAACGAGCGCGTGGTGCGCCCACGCCTGTCGGACGCCAAGTTCTTCTTCGACCAGGACCGCAAGAAGAGCCTGGCCGACCGGGTGTCAGGTCTTGCCAAGGTGGTCTATCACGGCAAGCTGGGCACGCAGGGTGAGCGCGTCGAGCGGGTACGGGCCATCGCCAAGGCCATCGCCGAGATGCTGGGCGGCGGCGCGCTGACGGCACAGGTTGATCAGGCGGCACACTTGGCCAAGGCCGATCTGCTGACCGATATGGTGGGCGAGTTCCCCGAGCTGCAAGGCATCATGGGCGGCTACTACGCGCGCCACGACGGCCTCGCCGAGGCGGTTGCCTTCGCCATCGAGGATCATTACAAGCCGCGCTTCGCCGGCGACGAGTTGCCGCGCAACGAGGTCGGCCTGATCGTCGCGCTGGCCGACAAGCTGGAAACCCTGGTGGGCCTGTTCGGCATCGGCCAACTGCCCACCGGCGACAAGGACCCGTTCGCACTGCGTCGTCATGCTCTGGGCGTGGTGCGTATGCTGTCCGAACGGGCGGGCTCGCTAGGCCTGGATGCCTTGATCCAGGCGGCAGTGCCGGCCTTTGGCAGCCAGATCCAGGACCCGACCGCCGCATTGGCCGATTTCATCTTCGACCGCCTCGCCGGCGCTCTGCGCGAGCAGGGCTACAGCGCCAAGGAAGTCGATGCCGTGCTGGCGCTGCGCCCGCAGCGCTTGGCCGATGTGGGCCAGCGCCTGGCTGCGGTACGCACTTTCGCCGCGCTGCCCGAGGCCGAATCGCTGGCTGCGGCCAACAAGCGCATTGCCAACATCCTGAAGAAGGTCGAGACCCCGGTGGAGGCACGCATCGATGCGGCGCTGCTGACCGAGGCGGCCGAGCAGCATCTGGCCACCGCGCTGAAGAATGTGCAGCCCATCGCCGACAGCCTGTTCCACGCCGGCCAGTACGAAGCCTCGCTGCGCGAACTGGCGATGCTGAAAGGCCCGGTGGATGCCTTCTTCGATGGCGTGATGGTGAATGCCGAAGACCCGGCGCTGCGCGCCAACCGCCTTGGCCTGCTGAAGACCCTGCATGAGGCGATGAACCGCGTGGCCGACCTCTCGCGTCTGGCGAGCTGACCTGACGATCGAACGAAGGGCTGACGATGCGCTCCGAACACGGCCACAGCATGAAGCTCGTCATCCTGGGCCGTGACGGGACCATCAACCGCTACCGCGACGACCATGTGAAGTCGGTCGAAGAGCTGCAGCCCCTGCCGGGCGCGCTGGAGGCCGTGGCGCGACTCAACCATGCGGGCTGGCACACGGTGATGGCTACCAACCAGCCCGGCATCGGCCGCGGGCTGCTCGACATGGCCTCGCTGAACGCGGTGCACATGCGGCTGAACCAGCTGCTGGCCGAGAAGGGTGGGCGCCTGGATGCGGCCTTTTTCTGTCCGCACACGCCGGAAGAAGCCTGCACCTGCCGCAAGCCCTTGCCCGGTCTGCTGATCACGATCGGCGAGCGCTTTGGCGTGGACCTGTCCCAGGTGCATATGGTCGGCGCCTCGCTGCGTGATCTGCAGACGGCGCAGGCGGCCGGCTGCCACCCGCACCTGGTGCTCAGCGACCGCCTCGGCTCGATGAGCGAAGAGCAGCTGGGCGCCATGTTGGCCCAGGTGCCTGCCGCCCGCGTGCATGCCAGTCTGGCGGCCTTCGCCGAAGACCTGATCCAGCAGGAGCGCCGCGCGCGGGCGACGGCGCGTGGTGAAGTGCTGTTGCCTGATACCAGCCCTGGAGATCTGGACGAATGATGATGTTGCTCTTGTCGGCGCTGCGCTCGCTGATCTTCGTGCTGTGGATGGCCCTCACTGTCATTCCCTGGGCGCTCGGTGTGCTGCTGATCTCGGTGTTCGCACGCGGCGATACCGTGTACTGGGCCTGTGTCGGCTGGCTGCGCCTGGCCATCGGTGGTGCGCGCGTGATCTGCGGCGTCAGCTATCGCGTGCATGGCATGGACAACCTGCCCACCGCCCAGGACAAGACGTCGGCCGTGGTGCTGCTGGCCAAGCACCAGAGCACTTTCGAGACCTTTGCTTTGCCCACCATCATGAGCCACCCTATGGCCTATGTGTTCAAGCGCGAGCTGCTCTACGTCCCCTTCTTCGGCTGGGCTATGGCGCGCATGGACATGATCCACATCGACCGCAGCCGCCGCTCCGAGGCCTGGGCCAAGGTGGCTGCGCAAGGCAAGCGACTGGCCGAGATGGGCCACTGGGTGATCATGTTCCCGGAAGGCACGCGCATCGCGCGCGGCCAGAAGGGCGAATACAAGACCGGCGGCACGCGGCTGGCGATAGCCACCGGCACGCCGGTTGTGCCGATCGCCGTCAACTCGGCGCGCTGCTGGCCGCGCAAGAGCTTCCTGCTGCGCCCGGGCGTGGTCGACATCTCGATTGGCGCGCCCATCGCTTCGGTGGGCCGCAAGCCCGGCGAGCTGATGGAAGACGTCGAGGCCTGGATCGAGACCGAGATGCGCCGCATCGATCCTGAGGCTTATGGAGAGCAGCGTTGCCCGTCCCTGGCAGAGACCGCCAGCGCCTGATCGACGCCTCCCGGCCATGTTCAAGCATCTGACCAGCCTGCTGCACAACGTGCAGCTGTCGCTGTTTGATGCAGAGACCAGCCCGCCGGCCGCAGCAACGCCGGCCGGGCCGGGCCCGAGTGCCCGGCCGCAGCCGGGCGATACGGTGCGCAAGGTGTCGCTGGAGGGCCAGCCTGTCCCGTATGAACTGCGGCGCGCGCGCCGACGCAGCATCGGTTTCAGCGTCAGTGCCGAAGGCTTGCGGGTCAGTGCGCCGCGCTGGGTGAGCCTGACCGAGATCGAAGGCGTGTTGCACAGCAAGTCCGGCTGGATCCTGCGCAAGCTGGTCGAGCAGCGCGAGCGCGCGCAGCGCCTGCATGCGTCGCGCATCCCCTGGGCTGATGGCTGCAGCCTGCCTTATCTCGGGGCGCCGCTGACGGTGCGGCTCGACCCATCGTTGAAGGGCCGGCCGCTGCTGCATGACGAGCCTCGGCATCTGCGCCTGGCGCTGCCGCAGGATGCCGGCGCCGAGCAGATGCGCGATGCGGTGCAGGGCTGGTTGCAGCGCGAGGCGCGCAGCCTGTTCGAGCAGCGCTGCCAGCATTTCGCTGCGGCGCTGGATGTGCGCTACACCCGGCTGTCGCTGAGTTCGGCTCAGACCCGCTGGGGCAGCGCCAGCGCCAGCGGTGCGATCCGGCTGAACTGGCGCCTGATCCATTTCACGCCGCCGGTGATCGACTATGTGGTGGCGCATGAACTGGCGCATCTGCGCGAGATGAACCACAGCGAGCGCTTCTGGGCCGTGGTGGCCTCGGTCATGCCGGACTACGAGCAGGCGCGTCGTCAGCTGCGCGATGAGGTGCTGCCGCGCTTCGAACCCTGAGCCCCGGGGGCCTGGGACAAGGCGGCCGGGCCTGTGCTTACCCCTCCCCCTTCAGGGGGGCTTGTGGCGAGGCCCTCAGGCCGCAGACACTCCAGGCACTGTCATCACGATGCATCCAGGCCGGCTCAGCAAGTCATAGAACAACGGCCTTTGGCGCACTGCCGGTCCCTCGGGGTTGACCGCCGCCGCGACAACGATGCACTCAGGCGAAACGAAGTCCGCCGCCGTCAGCACTCTCGCTGGCGGCGGCGATCACTTCTTTGCGCCGGCCCGACGCCAGCGCCGGCTCATGTCCTGAATCGATACACCCCGTCGCTGCCCATTTCCCGCTGCAGGCGGCCCTGCAACCACAGCGCGTTCAAGTGGGCCACCGCCTCGCCCATCGCGAAGGTGGTCTGGTGCAGGTCCAGCTTTCGCTTGAACATCATCTCCAGCAGCTCGGCCGCATGGCAGGGCTTGGCCTGGCAGGCTGCGATCACCTCGGCCAGACGTTCCTCATGGTGCTCCAGCAACTGATCGACGCGCGCGGGCAGGCCGCGGAAGGGGCGGCCATGCGAGGGCAGCACCAGGCTGTCGGGCGCCAGCTCCAGCAGCCGGCCGGTCGATGCGAGATATAGGCTCAGCGGATCGGCTTCCGGCTCGACATCGACCACCGATACATTGGTGGAGATGCGCGGCAGCAGCATGTCGCCGGAGATCAGCACCGGCAGGGCGGAGCCCTTGCTGCCGCCGAAGTCCTCGCAATACAGGCTGATGTGCTCGGGCGCATGGCCGTAGCCGGCGATACAGCGCCAGCTGCGGTCGCCGATCTGCAAAACCTGACCCTCCATCAGACGTCGATAGGCCGAGGGCACGGCCGGCACCATGCTGGGGTAGTAGCTGGAGCGCGCGCGGATCTTGGCCAGCGAGTCTTCGTCCGTCAGACCGTGGCTGCCGAAGAAGGCCGCTGCCGTCTCGCCGCCCATGCCCACCGTCGAGCCGCTGGCGACGCGGGCTAGGTTGTAGTCGGAGCAGCTCATCCAGAGCCGAACCTGCCAGCGCTCCGTCAGCCAATGCGCCAGCCCCATGTGGTCGGGGTGGAAATGCGTGACGATCACGCGCAGCACCGGCAGGCCGTCAAGGTGCTTGTCGAACACCTGCTCCCACAGCGCCTTGGTGGCATCGGTGCAGATGCCGCAGTCGACGATGGTCCAGCCCTGGACCTTGCCGGCGGGGCCGTCGATCTCGTCGCGCAGCAGCCAGAGGTTGATGTGGTCCAGTGCGAAGGGCAGGCCCATACGCACCCAGCGCAGCCCCGGCGCCACTTCCAGCACGCCGCCGGGCTCGGGCAAGGCCTCGCCCATCGGGTAGCTCAGTTCGGATTCGCGCGGATTGGCCATGGCTTTAGACTTACGTTAACGTTAACGTCATATTAGCCCCAGTCCATCCATGAGCGCCGCCACCCACGCGACACCCGCAGCCGAGGGCGCAGGCCGCCTGTTCACCATCACCGAACTGGCCGCCGAGTTCGACATCACGCCGCGCGCGATCCGCTTCTACGAGGACATGGGCCTGCTGGAGCCGGCGCGATCCGGCCGCAACCGCGTCTACACGCACCGCGACCGCACCCGCCTCAAGCTGACGCTGCGCGGCAAGCGCCTGGGTTTGTCCTTGCAGGAGGTCAAGCAGCTGGTCGATATGTACGACTCCGAGTCGGACGCGGTGCCGCAGCTCAAGGCCTTTCTCGAAGTGCTGCGCCAGCACCGCCGGCAGCTGCAGCAGCAGCTGGACGACATCGAGGTCACCTTGGCCGAGATTGCGCAGCACGAAGAACGCTGCGAGAACCTGATCAGCGAGGCCCTGGCGGGCAATCCCGCCAAGGTGTGATGTTGCTTTCCCCGTAAGGTCGGCAGTCTGCGCGTCAGCACGCGCATAGACTGCCTGCACAACAGCACGGGGGAGTGCAGCGTGACAGACATCTCGGCGCGGGGAGCCGCGAGCCGTTTGCAGCGCGAGCTGGAGGAAGGCTCTCTCAAGACAGATTTGTTCGGCACAGCAGCGCCTGCTGCAGAGGCTGAGACCTATCTCGCCCATCTGGAGTTCACCGGCCGCGGTGCCGAATACTTCCGCATCTGGGTGGTCAATCTGCTGCTGACTCTGCTGACGCTGGGCGTGTACTCCGCCTGGGCCAAGGTGCGCAAGGCGCGCTGGTTCGCTCGCCACACCCTGCTGATGGGCGATGCCTTCGACTACCACGGTGACCCCTGGCGCATCTTGCTGGGGCGGCTGCTGGGCCTCGCGCTGCTGCTGGGCTACAGCTATGCCTTTCTGTGGTCCACCACCGCCGGGCTGCTGATGTTCGGCCTGCTGTATGCGGCCGGGCCGCTGCTGTTTGCCAGCGCGCAGCGTTTCAGGCTGGGCAACACCAGCTGGCGCGGTCTGCGCTTTGGCTTCGATGCGCCCTGGCAGGCGGTCTACAAGGTCTGCCTGCCGCTGCTGATCCTCTGGACCGTCAGCACGCTGGTGATCGAGCTGGGTCTGGGCAATGCGGCGATGTGGACCAGTTTGGCCCTGACCGCACTGGGGTTTCCCTGGGCGCATGCGCGCCTGAAGCAGTTGCAGCACGCGCATGCTCGTTACGGCGACCAGACCTTCAGCTTTACGCCGGCGCAGGCCCAGTTCTACGGCCTGTATGCCGGCGCCTTCGGCCTGCTGGTGCTGGGCGGCTTGCTGGCCGGGCTGACCGTGGGCTTGGCCGCAGTGGTGGTCGGCGCTCAATGGGCCCAGGGCGCCGTGCCGCAGGTGCTGGCCGCCGCTGGAGCGATGTTGATTCTCTGGCTCGTCATCTGGCCCTTCTTCGCCGCCCGCACGCAACGAATCGTCTGGGGGCACACCCGGCTGGGCGACATCGACTTCATCGGCGAGATGCAGGCGGTCACCTTGTGGAAGCTGGCACTCAAGCAGACCCTGCTGGTGCTGCTGACGGCGGGCCTGTACTGGCCGTTTGCTGCGGTGGCGCTGGCGCGCTACCGCGTGGAGGCCATCGCGCTGCGCGCCGGCTCACCGCTTGAGGGGGTGGTGGTCACTGCCGCCGCCGCTTCTGACAAAGGTGCTGCCGGTGATGGCAGCGCCGATCTGTTCGGACTGGATCTGGGATGGTGAGCCTTGCCATGACGAATGAGTCGATGATGCTGGCTGCGCTGCCCGCCACCTGGTTCGATGGCCGCAGCAGCCGCCGCCATGCGGTGCAGGTGCTGATCGAGGCGCAGACCCTGGTGATGAGGCCGCTCGATGGCAGCCTGGCCGTGCAGAGCTATGCGCTGGCCGATCTGCGCCTTGGCGAAGCCTGGCCGGACTGCCCTCGGCCGCTGGATATGCCCGATGGCGGCCGCCTGTGGCTTGGCGCAACGACGGCCGCTGCGCTGGCGCTCAAGGTGCCGCAACGGGCGCCCGGGCTGGCGCATCGCCTGAGTGCGTCTTGGGCCGGCGCGCTGGCCTGTCTGGTCTGCCTGCTCGCGCTGCTGGTCTGGTTTGATCGGCACGGTGCCGGCCAGGCGGCGCAGGGTGTGCTGGGCTGGATGCCGCGCTCGGTCGATCAGAAAGTGGGCGAGCTGGTCGAGGCCAAGCTCGACCAGTTTGGCTTTGTCACTTCCACCTTGCCGATGGAGCGGCAGCGCCGCCTGAGCGCCCGCTTTGCCGAGGCGGCCGCGCAGGCCGCGCCGGGCGTGGCGGTGAAGCTGGAATTCCTGCGGGAGAGCAAGAAGGCGGCCGGCTTCAACGCCTTTGCCCTGCCGCATGGCGGCATCGTGGTGTTCGATGGCCTGGCGCAGAGCCTCAGCGATGACGAACTGATGGCGGTGCTGGGCCATGAGCTCGGCCATGTGGTGCACCGGCATGGCATGCAGAACGTGTTGCGCAGCTTTGGCCTGTTCTCGGTGGCCGGTGTGGTGCTGAGCGACTTTTCAAACGTGGCCGCGACGATGGCCGCCACCGTGCAGGGCATGCGCTACGGCCGCGAGGCCGAGCGTGAGGCCGATGCCTACGCGCGCCGCTTCATCGCCCAGCAGGGGCTGCCGCCGCAGACGCTGGCGGCGGTCTGGCTGAAGTTCAAGGCCGAGGAGCGCCGGCTGGGTGCGGGCGAGATTCCGGGCTGGCTGTCCACCCACCCGGGCCTGGACGAGCGCCTGGCCACCGAGCAGGCCGGGCCGCGCTGAGGTGATGGCCTATCAGATGTTGGCGCCCAGCACCTGCTGAAGGAAGGCGCTGAGGTCGTCGATTTCCTGCTCGCAAACCTCATGCCCCATCGGATAGCTCTGCCATTGCGGCGTATAGCCCAGGCGCTGCAGCTCGGCGCGGGCGGCCTCGGCGCGCGCCGGCACCACGACCTGATCGTGGCTGCCATGCGCCAGAAAGATCGGCGTGTGCTGGTTGGCGGCATGGCGCTCGGCCTCGGTCAGCGCCAGCAGGGGCAGATAGCCTGACAAGCCCACCAGCGCGCCCAAGCGCTGCGGTAGCCGCAAGCCCGTCATCAGCGTCATTGCGCAGCCCTGCGAGAAGCCCATCAGCACGATGCGCTCGGCCGGAATGCCGCGTTCGATCTCGCGCGCGATCAGCGCCTCAACGGCCTGCTGCGAAGCCCGCAGCCCTGCTTCATCCTCTTCGCGGCCCAGGTTGGTGTGGCGGATGTCGAACCAGGCGCGCATCGCATGTCCGCCGTTTATGGTCACCGGCATCACCGGCGCGCTGGGCAGCACGCAGCGCAGCCCGCCCAGCGCCGCCAGATCCAGTGCCTGGCAGACCGGCACGAAATCGTGGCCGTCGGCGCCCAGACCATGAAGGACGATGAGGCTGGCGCGCGGCTCGGCCTCGGTCTGCATTTCGATGAGTTCGAGTTCCATGGGGCGATGCTATCCGCTGGCCTGGGGGCTCGCCGCTAGACTTTGCCGGCGAACCTTGAAAAGGAAGCTCTTGAGCAAGCGATCCGTCACCCTCGATGACCTGCGCCGCCATGCGGTGGCGCGCAGCCTGTTCACGCCGACCACGCTGCCGCAGGCGATCCGGCGCCTGGGTTTTGTGCAGGCCGACCCGATCCGCGCGCCGGCGCGGGCGCAGGACCTGACGCTCAGGCTTCGCGTCAAAGACTACCGTGCCGGCGATCTCGAACAGCGCTATCCGCGTCTGCGGGTAGATGAGGACTATCTGGTCAATTACGGCTTTCTGCCACGTGAGCACCTGGCGCTGATGCACCCGCGCGGGGCGCGCCGCGACTGGGATGCCGCAACCTGCCAGCGTGCGGCGGCGGTGCTGGACTTTGTGCGCGAGCATGGTGAGGCCGGCCCGCGCGAGGTGCAGGCCCGCTTCGACCACGGTCGCACGCGCAATGCCTGGGGTGGCAGCTCGAACGCCGTCACCCATCTGCTGGACGGCATGCATTACCGCGGCCTCTTGCGCGTGGCGCGGCGGGTCAGCGGCCTGCGCGTCTATGCGCAGGTGCAGCATGTGCCTGACGAGCGCAGCAATGCGCAGAAGGCCGATGCGCTGATCGACTTGGTGCTGGCCAAATATGCGCCCTTGCCGGCGCGCAGTCTGGGCCAGCTGTGCAGCCATCTGGCCTATGGCGCACCGCATCTGCGCGATGAGATGAAACGGGCACAGCAGCGCGCCCGCGAACGCCTGCCGCATGTCGAGCTCGATGGCCTGCGCTGGTTCTGGCCGCCTGGCGAAAACCCGGCGGCAAAGCGCTGGCAGTTTGACGAGCAGCTGCGCCTGCTGGCGCCCTTCGACCCCATCGTCTGGGACCGGCTGCGCTTCGAGCAGCTGTGGGGCTGGGCCTACCGCTTCGAGGCCTACACGCCTGCGCCCAAGCGCAAGCTGGGCTATTACGCGCTGCCGCTGCTGTGGCGCGGCCAGGTGCTGGGCTGGGGCAATGTGACGGTGGCCGACGGGCGCCTGCAAGCCCACCTGGGCTATGTGGCCGGCCGGCCGCCGCGCGAGTCGGGCTATGCGGCGGCGCTGGAGGCCGAGCTGGCACGGCTGTCCGGCTTCCTGGGCGTTGCTTCGTCCGGATGAACCTGGGCCGGCAGAGCGCTGAGTCCATGCCGGGCCCTTGCGCGCTGACACTTGTCATCGCCGACCTGCACTTCCCGGCAGGGCGGCGGCCGGTCGGCATAGGCGCTGCAGGAAGTCGGCCCGCCGATGTCGCCCTTGAGCGCCACACAGCGCGGCGATGGGCTGTTGCTGCCGCGCATGCAGCTCAGATGGGGGGTCAGCTGCTCGGTGAGTGCCGAGTCCAGTTCCGGGGCCTCGGCCCAGTAGAACGAGACCCTGAAGGCGGCGCAGCAGGCGCCGCAGCTGAGGCAGGGATTGCTTGAAATGGTGACCGGCGAGGGGGCGTGCGAGGTGGGGGCGCTCATCGTTTGCAGCAGGCCAGGCGACAAGGGGTGGGGCGGACGAGCGTGTGAACGAACGAACGGTCCCGCCCGGAGCGCCATTGTGCCCAAGGTGCCACCCGCGCAAGCTGCGTAAGACGGGTGAGCACTTGTATCGGCGTGCGCTTTTTTGCGGGCCCCGGCCACACAATCGCGCTCCCCGATCCAGGCCGCCTCAGCCATGTCCTTGTTTCTCCGAACTGCATCCCCTTGGTCTTCCGGCCTGTTGATTTGCGCCGCTGCGCTGATGCAGCAGGGCTGCGGTGGCGGTGGTGCGGAATCAGATGCTGCACAGGCACCCGCACAGGCACCCGCACCGGCACCGGCACCCGCACCCGCACCCGCACCCGCACCCGCGCCGCTTGCGGGCGCCGACTGCGGTCTGCCGGACTTTCCGGCCAGTTTGCAGCGCCTGGTCAACGAGCGTCGTGCGCGTGGGGCGGTGTGCGGTGCGCAGAGTCTGCCGCCGGTGGCCGCGCTGCGCTGGAATCCGCTGCTGGCGCAGGCCGCACTGCGTCATTCACAGGACATGGCCGTGCGGGACTTCTTTGGGCACCAGGGATCGGACGGCAGCAACGCCGGCCAGCGCATCACTGCCAGCGGCTATGCCTGGTCCAGCTGGGGCGAGAACATCGCGGCCGGACAACGCAGCGCCGAGGCGGTGATCCAGGCCTGGATGCAAAGCGAAGGCCATTGCCGCAACATCATGGCGCCGCGTTACCAGGACATGGGCCTGGCCTGCGTTCGGCCGGCCAACGCGCCGAGCCAGCTCCTGTGGACGCAGGTGTTTGCCGCGCCGTAGCCTGGCCGCTTCAGGCCAGCGCCCGCTCCAGCACGGTGTCGCGCGACACGAGCCAGTCGCTGAAGTTGTAGGGCAGCTGCACATCGGGCGCCAAGGTATCCGGATCGCCGCCCACACGGTCGTAGTACAGAGTCGCGCGCACGAAGGCCAGCTGCAGTCGGCTGCTGGTGAAGGGCACCAGATTGGCCATGAAGTTGGGGCGCTGCCCGGTCGGCTCGCCCAGTGAGCGCGCGCCGATGGCCTTGCTTTCCAGCACGGCTTCGATCGCGGCCGACATGCTGGCGCGGTCGGTGAGCACCTGAAACGCCCCAGGCCGCATGGCCGCCGGGTTGCCGGGTTGCCGCGGCAGGCTTCCAGGACGGGGCGATAGACGCTGCTGGAGCCACCGTAGTTGCCACGCAGATCCACCACCACTCGGCTCAGCTGCGTCCAGCGGGCATCAGCGGTGATGCTGCGAACCAAGGCGGAGAAGGCGTCGATGTTCTCGCAGCGTTTGTAGCGCAGGTAGAGCGCCAAGCCTTGCGGCGACTCGGGACCAGCGGGAATCCACTCATGCCAATAGGCCAGCGAGGATTGGCGATAGCGACGCACGGTGGAGCCGCTGAAGGCGGGCTGAAAGCTGTTCCAGTTGCCGGCGGTCAACTCGCGCTGAACGGTGGTGCCGTTGCGCAGTCGCAGCGTCAGCTGCGCGCGATCGGGCGCGGTGCTGAAGCCGGCGTCGGCCAGCACCAGGCTGGAGCGCAGCATGGCCGCGCCGCGATCCATCAGGCCCCAGCGGTTCTCCACCGGCCAGTAGCGGCCCATCTGGGCCAGGGCTTAGCTGGCCGGGCGGCCGCCAAAGGCCAGGACTTCGGCGCCGGACAGCTCGGCCACGCTGGCCTCGGTTGAAATTACGAACAGCCCCTCTTCGAATGACTCCACAAAGAGCGGCAGCATTGTTGGATGCGCCACCCGGCGGAAGTCGAACTCCATGCGCGTGTGCCCGTCACGCAGCCGGGCGAAGAGTTTGTGCAGGCCCAGTAGACTCTGAGCCTCGCTCTGGCCCGGCATGGCCTCCATCAGGGTGCGGGCGTCGGCCATAAAAAGGCTGCGCTCCAGGTATTTGAAGGGTTGCGGATGGCTGGCCAGCAGCACGCCCACCAGATCCTGCAGGTCGGCCTGCCAGGGCGTGGGGTTGGCGGGCAGGGGCAGCTCTTGCGCGTTGGCGGGCGGACTGTCACCGCCACCACCCCCGCCGCAGCCCTGCAGCCCGCCCAGGATCAGGGCTCCTGCCCCCAGAAGGCGGCGTCTTGAACTCTGCATGCTCAAGCCTTTGTCATCGATGTGCCGGCGAGTATGCGAGGGCTGGATTAGGGATTCGTTAGGCGAAGTCCGCATGTCGAATGGCACTGGTGGCCAGCAGCGCCTCATCGCCCAGCCCGCGCACCAGGCAGACCGCCGCCGCACCCGCCTGCAGGCAAGCGTGCAGCTGCCCGGCCGACAGCAGGCCGCCAATCGCCACCACCGGCGCGCCGGCCATCGCCACCCAGTGGTGCAGCTGGCCCAGGCCTTGTGGCAGCCAGGGCATGTGCTTGGTCGTGGTGGGCCAGATCGGACCGCAGGCGATGTAGTGCGGCGCCAGGCCGCGGGCGCGGGCCAACTCCCACAGGCTGTGGCTGGAGAGGCCCAGTTTCAGGCCGAGCTTGCCGAGGACTTGCTCCCGCGCAGCGGGCTCCAGCGCCGCCCAGTCTTCCTGGCCCAGGTGCAGGGCCGTGGCGCCTTGCTCCAGTGCGATCTGCCAATGGTCGTTGATCCACAGCTGGCAGCCGGGATGGGCCTGGACGGCTTTCAAGGCCTGGCCGATGGCCTGCGTCAGCTCCGCGCGGCCGTCGCTCTTGAGGCGCAGCTGCAGATGGGCAAAGCGACCGGAGGCAGCCAGGCCAGCCAGCTGTGCCGGATCAGCGCTGATGCCATACAGGCCTGCTTTGAAGGCCGATGGATCAGGCTGCCCAGGCCTTGCCTGGAGGACGCGCAACCAGCGTGCCAGCGTGGCGCCGGCGGGCGAGTGCTCATCATCAAAGCCCATCACCGGCATGTTCTGTGCCTGGTGCATGAAGCGCGCATCGGCGCGCACCGGCCCGGCACCGGTGCCGGCGGCATGGCCGTCCTGCAAGGCCTGCCAGACCAGGCGCTTGGCCAGTACCAGCACGTCAGGCATGGCAAAGCCGCGGGCCAGCGCGGCGGCGGCGGCGCTGGCGAAGCTGCAGCCGGTGCCATGGCTGTGCGGCACGGGCAGGCGCGGCAGGGCCAGCCAGCCGTGCACCGGCTGGCTCGGCAACGCACGCGCCTGCACCCAGTCCAGCGCCAATGCATCGGCGCCTGGCGTGGGCTGCAGATCGTCGCCGCCGGTGATGCAGACCTGCAGGCGCTGCGGGCCGAAACGTTGCACGAGCGCTGCAGCGAGCTCAGGCGTGCCGGGCGCCTGCGCATCGTCCGGGCGCAGGCCCAGCAGGCGCAGTGCTTCGCGCCGGTTGGGCGTGAGCAGATTGCAGCGCGGAAGCAGCTCATTGCGATAGGCCTGCAGCACGGCCTCGTCGCAGAAGGCCGCGCCGCCGCTGCTTGCGCCCAGCACCGGGTCCACCACCAGCAGCAGCTCCGGATCGCGTAGGCGCAGCGCATCCACTGCCTCGCACAAGGCCGTGATCGCCGCGGCGCTGCCCAGCAAACCGGTCTTCACGACTCGCGGCGGCATGTCCTCGGCCAGCGCCCGCAACTGGGCCTGGATCTGCTCGCGCGGCAGCGCAAACACCGCTTGCACGCCGCGCGAGTGCTGGGCGGTGACGGCGGCCACCACCGGGCACAAATGCACGCCCAGCGCTGCGGCGGCACGCGTGTCAGCCGAGAGGCCGGCGCCGCCGCCGCTGTCGGTGCCAGCCACACTCCAGATGATCGGGGGCGAGGCGTCCCGTGCCCAGTCGGCCAGCGTGGCCTGGTCAGGATCGACTGCTTCGGCCCAGGGCGAGGGCAGGCTGGGGTGGGGGCGAGTCAGTGGGTTCATCGTGGCTGCCCCAGCAGGAAGGCATGGCCGCTGACCGGCGTGCTGGCCACGGCAAGATCCTGCGGAGCCATCAGGCCGGCGCGCCAGGCGCTGCGGCCGGCCCGCACCGCGTCGCGGAAGGCGGCGGCCATCAGCACCGGCTCACGCGCCTGCGCCACGGCCGAGTTCAGCAGCACCGCGTCGAAACCCAGTTCCATCGCCTGCGCCGCGTGCGAAGGCGCGCCGATGCCGGCATCCACCACCAGCAGCGCATCCGGCAGGCGCTCGCGCAGCGTGCGCAAGCCGGCCAGATGCACCAGACCCTGGCCCGAGCCGATAGGCGCGCCCCAGGGCATCAGCAGTGCACAGCCGGCTTCGTCCAGCAAGCGGCGGCACAGCACCAGGTCATCGGTGCAATAGGGGAAGACGGTGAAGCCCTCGCGCACCAGGGCAGTGGCGGCATCGAGCAGCTCGAAGGGGTCGGGCTGCAAGGTGTGGTCGTCGCCCACCACTTCGAGCTTGATCCAGTGTGTGCCATAGAGCTCGCGCGCCATCTGCGCCAGATTGATCGCCTCGCGTGCAGTGCGGCAGCCGGCAGTGTTGGGCAGCAGGCGTGCGCCCTGGGCCTGGGCAGTGGCCAGGGCCTGGGCCACGAAGCCGTTGTCGCCGCCCAGCAAGGTGCGCTTTAGGCCGACGGTGAGCAGCTGCGTTTCAGACGCGCGTATTGAATCCGTCAGCAGCTGCGGGCTGGGATAGCCGGCGCTGCCAAGAAAGAAGCGGCTGGCGAGTGCCACGCCGTCGATGATCAGTGCATCCGGGTTCATGCTTCCTCAACCTCCGACGATGGGTTTGAACAGAAGGACCTGGTCGCCGTCTTTGAGGATGGCCGTTGGCCGGGCATGGCGTGCGACAAACTGCCCGTTCAGCGCGGTGGCCGCGCTATCGGGCGCGCGTTGCAGCTGCGTCATCAGATCGGCCAGGCTGCTGAAGCGCGGCAGTTGCAGGGGCTCGTCATCGAGGCGAATGGTGATCAGGGCTGACATTCGGGAATCTCCAGACTGGCCAGTCCGCTTTCGAGCAGCAGGCGCTGCACCAGCGCGGGTGCGAGCAGCCAGCCGTGGCGGTACAAGCCGTTGAGGCACAGCAGGCCGGGTTCGGCCTGCGCGTGCGGCAGGTTGTCGGGTAGGGCGGGGCGCAGATTGCGGTCTAGCCGGGTGATGCGGGCTTCCGAGAGTTGCGGCAGCACGCTGTGTGCGGCAGCCATCAGCTCGATGGCGCTGCGCACGCTCACCGGGCTGCGGTCTTCGCTTTCGATCTCGCTGGCGCCGACGACCAGCTCGCTGGCGCTGCGCGGCACCAGGTAGACACGGTGGCGCGCATGCAGAAGCCGCACCGGGCGCCGCAGTCCGTGGGCCGGTATTTCAAGCGTCAGCACTTCGCCGCGAACACCGCGCAGTGGCAGGTCAGGGCGTGCCCCCAGCGCGCGCGTGTCCACGGACCAGTCGGCAGCGATGCGCCGGCCGTCGCTCAGCGTCAGCGCGCCCGGTTCCACTGCGGCCACGGGCTGCTGCCAGTGCCACTGCACGTCCTCGGCCGCGGCCTGCAATGCGGCCATGGCCTGCACCGGATGGATCAGCCCCTCGCCGGGCAGCAGCCAGCCCAGCAGGCTGGGCGCCAGGGCGGGCTCCATTGCGCGCAAGTCCGGCGCCGTCAGCGCCTGCGCGCCGGGCATGCGGGCCAGCGCACGCGCTGCTGCGCCGCGGTCGCTGCCATGCGCCAGCAGCAGGCTGCCTGTGAGTTGCAGCGCGGGCCGTGTCGGCACGGGCAGCGCTGCGACGATGCCTGGCCACAGAGCCAGCGATTGCCAGCCCAGTGCGGCGACGTCAGCGCCGCCGGCTTCCTGCTCGGCCAGGGGGCTGAGCATGCCAGCGGCAGTGAAGGCCGCCGCGCCCTGGCCGTCGAAGCGGGGTTCGGGGCCGGGGCCGGCATCGAACACTGACACCTGATGGCCTGCGCGCGCCAGCGCCCAGGCGAAGAGGCGGCCGGCCAGCCCAGCGCCCGCAATCGCGATATGCGCCACGGGCCTGCTCCTCAAGCGGTCTTGATGGGGATGTAGAGCTCACCGCCTTGCGAGCGGAACTCGGCGCTCTTGGTGGCCATACCTTGTTCGGCGGCCAGCTTTTCCGAGTAGTCGCGCACATCCTGCGTGATCTTCATCGAGCAGAACTTGGGCCCGCACATCGAGCAGAAATGCGCCACCTTGGCGCTGTCCTTGGGCAGGGTCTCGTCGTGGAACTCGCGTGCGGTGTCGGGGTCCAGGCCGAGATTGAACTGGTCGGTCCATCGGAACTCGAAGCGCGCCTTAGAGAGCGCGTCGTCGCGAGCGCGCGCGCCCGGGTGGCCCTTGGCGATATCGGCGGCGTGGGCAGCGATCTTGTAGGCCATCAGGCCAGCTTTCACATCGTCGCGGTCGGGCAGGCCCAGGTGCTCCTTGGGCGTGACGTAGCAGAGCATTGCGCAGCCGAACCAGCCGATCATGGCCGCGCCGATCCCGCTGGTGATGTGGTCGTAGCCCGGCGCGATGTCGGTGGTCAGCGGGCCAAGTGTGTAGAAGGGGGCTTCGTCGCAGTGCTTCAGCTGCTCGGTCATATTGGCCTGGATCATGTGCATGGGCACATGGCCGGGGCCTTCGATCATGGTCTGCACATCGTGCTTCCAGGCGATTTTGGTCAGCTCGCCCAGTGTGCGCAGCTCGGCGAACTGCGCCTCGTCATTGGCGTCGGCCAGCGAGCCGGGCCGCAGGCCGTCGCCCAGCGAGAAGCTCACGTCATAGGCCTTCATGATTTCGCAGATCTCTTCGAAGTGCGTGTAGAGAAAATTCTCCTGGTGATGCGCGATGCACCACTTGGCCAGGATGGAACCGCCGCGCGAGACGATGCCGGTACGGCGCTTCACAGTCATCGGCACGAAGGGCAGGCGCACACCGGCGTGGATGGTGAAGTAGTCCACCCCCTGCTCGGCCTGCTCGATCAGCGTGTCGCGGAACAGCGCCCAGCTCAGGTCCTCGGCCACGCCGCCGACCTTCTCAAGTGCCTGGTAGATCGGCACGGTGCCGATGGGCACGGCGCTGTTGCGCACGATCCAGTCGCGCGTGGTGTGGATATTGCGACCTGTGGAAAGGTCCATCACCGTGTCGGCACCCCAGCGGGTGGCCCAGACCATCTTCTCGACCTCTTCCTCGATCGAGGATGTCACCGCCGAGTTGCCGATGTTGGCGTTGACCTTCACCAGGAAGTTGCGGCCGATGATCATCGGCTCCAGCTCGGTGTGGTTGATGTTGGCCGGGATGATGGCGCGGCCGCGGGCGATTTCTTCGCGCACGAACTCGGGCGTGATCTGCTGCGGGATGCTGGCGCCGAAAGCATTGCCGCGCAGACGGGCCTCACGCTCCGCGTCCGCCTCGTACTCGCGCATCCAGTCCAGGCGCTGGTTCTCGCGGATCGCGACGAACTCCATCTCCGGCGTCACGATGCCGCGACGCGCGTAATGCAGCTGTGTGACGTTGAGTCCGGCCTTGGCGCGGCGCGGTGTGCGCTGCAGGCCGGCGCTGATCTCATGCAGCTTCAGCTGCTGGGCATGGTCGCGCAGGCCGTCGTCGATCAGCTGGATGCTGCGGCCGGTGTAGGCCTCGGTGTCCTGACGCGCCGCCACCCAGGACTCACGCGGCGTGGGCAGGCCGTGGCTGACGTCGACGTGAGCGCTGGCATCGGTGTAGGGGCCTGATGCGTCATAGACGGTGATGCATTCACCATTGCTCAGCGCGATGGCGCGCATCGGCACGCGAATCTCAGGGTGCAGCGTGCCGGCCACATAGATCTTGCTCGACGCGGGCAGCGGCGTGCGGCTGATGGCGGGGCTGGGCAGCAGCGCAGCGGACTGCGGCGCAGCGGCGGTATCGAGGGTGAGGCGGTCGTTCATGGCAGCGGTCTCCGGGTTGGACCCCGGAGCCTGGCCATGAGACGGTCGGGCCGGCGCGCGAAAAGAGCAGGGAGGGCTCGGACGCTGCGATCAGTGGCGGGCCTTGGACGGCGGTGCAGGGAAGAGACCGGGTGTCAGCCCTTGGGGGGGCGTGCCGCGATCTCGGCCCTGGAGCTGGGTCCAGGGCCCGCCCCCGAGGCATTGGGAGCAGGCTCTTCTTACGCCGGTACAAACCGGATCAAGTTCAGCGGGACCATGGCTTCCACCACATCTCAGCCCGACGCGTTCTCTTGACTTCAGCGAGAACGACGCAACAGGGCACCCCGGAGCAGGCCTGCAGTATAGGGGGCTTGAGCGGCGGGGTTCGGACCGCGTGTCCATGAAAAAATGCATTGAACGCTCAAGGCCGGGCAACAGCGATGCGCTCACAATCCAGCATGGTTGTCGTGACTGATCCGCAGCAAGCTCTCACCGCAGCGCAAGCGGCGCTGGCGCAGGCTTTGCACTGCCATGAGGTATCGGATCACCAGGCGGGCCAGGTGGCGGCGCAGCAGGCGCTGGAACTTGCACAACAGGCCCAGGCGCCCGAATTGCAAGCCCAGGCGGGCGCCGTGCTGGCCCTGCATCTCCATCGCAACGGCGAAGTGGAAGCGGCCCTGGCCCAGGGGCAGCAGGCGCTGAATCTCATGCCCGAGCACGCGGATGGCGGCTTGCGAGCCCGCTTGCTCAGCACCCTGGCGCTGTCATGCGATCAGCTGGAGCTGCCGGTTGACGCGCTGGACTACGCCCTGGCTGCGCTGGACTGCGCGCGTCAGGCGGGCGAGGCCGGCCCGGTGTGTCTGGCCATGTGCCGGGTGGCGTCAGCCTATGTGCGCATGGCCAATCCTGCCCGTGCCGACACCTTTGCGCAGCAAGCCTTGGAGCTGGCCCGTCTGCATCATGACGGCGAGCAGATGTTCCGCGCGCTCAACACCCTGATCGACAGCAAGCTTGAGCAAGGGGATGCGCTGGCACTGAGCGGCGAGCACGAGGCGGCTCGCCAGTGCTTTGCCGAGGCCCTGGCCTTTTCGGACGAGGCGGTGACCTTGGGTGCCGCTTCCGGTGAGCTCTATCGTGCCAACGTCGGGCGCATCAATCACGGGGTGGTGCTGCTCAAGGTGGACCAGGCCGAAGAGGCTCTGGCTGAGTTTGATCAGGCTTTGGCTGTCGCGCAGGCCCATGGGTTTGAGCTGATGATTTCGGCCTCGTTCGACATGCGGGCTCAAGCATTGATGCAGCTGAACCGATTGCCCGAAGCCATCGACCTGATGGAGCGGGCACTGAGCAGCATTGACGTCCACGAGGACCCGGGCGCCTTCGAGCAGCTGCACGAACACCTCTATGAAGCGCACAAGCGCCAGGGCGACCTGGCCAAGGCGCTGCTGCACCATGAGCGTCTGCGCGAGCTGGAACGGCTGCGGTTCCGCCAGCGTGAGAGCACCCATCTGCGCGTGCTCCTGACCAAGGCCGAGTTGGAGCGCTCACGGGTGACTGCCGAGCGGGCCGAGATGGAGGCGCAGATCCAGCGCCTGCGGGCCTTCGAGTTGCAAGTGGAACGCGATGCCTTGGCCGCGCAGGCGCACGAGCTTGGCCGCCATGCGGCCGAAGACGCACTCACCGGCCTGCCCAATCGCCGCGCGATGGATTTGCAGCTGGCTGCGCTGTTTGCGCTGGACGGCGATCAGGCCAGCGCCGCGCCCTGGTCCTTGGCCGTCCTGGACCTGGATCACTTTAAGCTCATCAATGACCGATTTGGTCACGCCGTGGGCGACGATGTCCTGCGCGCGGTCGGGTCCCTGCTCAGCCACGGACTGCGGCCGCCCGATGTGGTGGGGCGCATGGGAGGCGAAGAGTTCCTGATCCTGCTGCGCAACACGCCGCTGGAGCAGGCGATGCCGGTGTGTGAACGCCTGCGCCAGCTGATCGAGTCGCACGATTGGGCGGCCCTGACGCCGGAGGTTGGCGGCCTGCGCTTGCGGGTGACCGCCAGCCTGGGCGTGTGCCGCGTGATGCCCGGTGAAGACATGCGCAGTGCCCTGGAGCGTGCCGACAACGCGATGTACCGGGCCAAGCAGTCGGGGCGCAACCGGGTGGTGGCCCAGGCGTGAAGCTGAGGGCTTGAGAACTCAGGCCGCCGCGCCCTCCGACCTGAGGCGCTGGCTGGCGCCAGCTGCGTCGGTCAGGGCCGTCGCCAGCGCCTCGATGAACAGCCGTGTGCGCAGCGGCATCAGCCGGCGTTCCGGAAAAACTGCCCAGCATGCAGCCGGCGCCAGGCACCAATCGGGCAGCACGCGCAGCAGTTCGCCGCGCTCCACATAAGGACGGGCGAACAGATCGCCGACGGCGGTCACGCCCACGCCGGCGCAGGCCAGCCGCAGCAAGGTCTCGGGCGAGTTGACCAGCGTGCGCCGCGCGGGCATGCCTTGCCAGTGCTGTTGCGCGGCGCCGTCGCCTTGGCTCAGGCTCCATGCCATCGGCTCGCCGGAGCGTGACAGGATCATCAAGGCGTGAAGCTTCAGCAGGTCGGCTGCCTGGGCCGGCTGCCCCTGAGCCTGCAGATAGGCGGGGGCCGCGTAAAGACCACTGGTGAAGGTGGCCAGTCGCCGCGCAGCCAGCTGGCTGTCTTCGGGGAGATCCCCCATGCGGATCGCGAGGTCGAAGCCCTCGGCGATCAGGTCGACGCGGCGCGGTGACAGATCCAGCTCCAGCGCCACCTCGGGATAGGCCGTCACGAAGGCGGCTATGGCTGGCGCCAGCAGCTGGTTGGCCAGATCGCCTGGCATTGAGACCCGCAGCCGTCCGGTGGGCTTCTGCCGGCGGTGCTGGGCCAGGGCCAGCGCGTTGTCCACCTCGGCGGCCAGGGCGCGGGCATGTTCCATCATGCCCTGGCCAAACTCGGTCAGCGCCAGGCTTCGGGTGCTGCGCTGCAGCAGCTTTTCGCCCAGGCGCTGCTCCAGCGCTGCGATGCGGCGAGAGACGGTGGACTTAGGCCACTGCACGCGCTCCGCGGCGCGGCTGAAGCTGCCGGCCTCGACCACGCGGGCGAATAGCAAGAGATCGTCGGCATCCGGGTTCATGGCCATGATTGTGCTGTTGATGGAACAGTGAAGTCCAGTTTTAGGGCTTCTGTTGAAGATTGCAGCTCAATACAGTGTGCTCATCGGCCCAGCGCCGCCTCAACCGACAGGAGCAAGACCATGAGCACCACGACCCGCCAGATTCTGCAGATCAATGCCAGCAGCCGCCGTGTCCAGGACGGCCAGGGCTCCTACTCCACCCGGCTGGCCAGCGAGCTGGCGCAGGCGCTGCTGCAGCGCCAGGCCGGCGCGAGGCTGAGCGTGCGTGAGTTGGGGCTGAACCCGCATCCGGCGCTGGATGAAGTCGCACTGGGCGCCCTGTTCACGCCGGCAGAGAAGCGCACCGCCGAGCAGGCGGCCCGCGTCGCAGCCGACAACGCGCTGATCGACGAGTTGCAGGCCAGCGATGTGATCGTGATCGCCACGCCGATGATCAACTTCGGCGTGCCCAGCCAGCTGAAGAACTGGATCGACGCGGTGGCCCGCGCCGGCAGCACCTTCCGCTACACCGCCACCGGCCCGGAAGGCCTGGTCAAGGGCAAGCAGGTTTATGTGCTCATCGCCTCAGGCGGCGTGCACCGTGGCCAATCCACCGACGGCATCACGCCCTATCTGCGCACGGTATTGGGCTTCCTGGGCATGACGGCGGTCGACTTCATCTATGCCGAAGGCCTGGCCATGGGGCCCGAGGCCGAAGCCGCCGGCGTCGCCAGTGCCCGCCAGCAGATCGCCACGCTGGTCGGCGAGGCAGCAGCGCTCGCCCAATAATCCCGGCTTCGCCTTCACCACTCCCTCTTTCGTTCCCGACCGGAGCACGCCATGAGCCTTGCCACCCCGCACCACAGCCTTGCCACGACGCAGCCGCTGCTGCGACCGCGCGCGGTCGAACGCCTGGTGGCCGGCCAGGCCACCAGCGATGGTGCGGGCGTCAAGCTGACGCGCGTGCTGACGAATGATCTGCAGCGCCGGCTCGATCCCTTCCTGATGCTGGACGCCTTCGGCTCGGACAAGGCCGACGACTACATCGCCGGCTTCCCCGACCATCCGCACCGCGGCTTCGAGACGGTCACCTACATGCTCGAAGGCCGTATGCGCCACCGCGACTCGGCCGGCAACGAAGGCCTGCTCGGCAATGGCGGTGTGCAGTGGATGACCGCCGGCCGTGGCGTGATCCACAGCGAGCTGCCCGAGCAGGAAGACGGCCGCATGGAAGGCTTTCAGCTGTGGCTGAACCTGCCGGCCAAGGACAAGCTGTGCCCGCCCTGGTATCGCGACATCCCCAGCGCGCAGATCCCCGAGTTCGAGCATGCGGGCGTCACCGTGCGCGTGATCGCTGGCAGCAGCCACGGCGTGGCCGGCGCGATGCAGCGCGAGGCCACTGCGCCGCTGTACCTGGACCTGCATCTGGCACCCGGCGCGCAGTTCGAGCAGGTGCTGCCGGAAGGCCATAACGCCTTTGTCTACGTGTACCGCGGCAGCCTGAAGCTTGAAGGCGGTTGCACCGTGCCGCAGCAGCGCATGGCGATCT
The DNA here is from genome assembly GCF_044373315.1 of Roseateles sp. GTDB lineage: Bacteria > Pseudomonadota > Gammaproteobacteria > Burkholderiales > Burkholderiaceae_C > JACDQM01. The sequence goes on from NZ_JBILQK010000041.1 coordinate 29,986, forward strand.
TCGCCAACACGCCGCGCAGTGACGGCGTACGCCTGCAGGCCGGCGAGGCGCCGACGCGGGCCATCCTGATCGCCGGCCGGCCGCTGAAGGAACCGATCGCGCAGTACGGCCCCTTCGTGATGAACACCCGCGAGGAGTTGATGCAGGCGGTGCACGACTTCCAGAACGGGCAGCTGGCCTGAGTCAGCCCCGGACGGACGGTCGGTCGGGCTGGCCAGCCTTGAGTGGCTGAACATGCTAGGCGCCCAGGTGCGCGTGCAACACGGCAGGCTACCCCGGGAGCATGTGAAAATTGCCTCCGTCCATCGGAGCTCCCGTGATCGAAATCGTTTCTGCCACACGCCACTCGAAAACACAGTTCTGGGCCAAGACCGCGCTTGGGCAGTCGCTGAAGCGGCTTGAGTTCGATCAACGCATTGCTTCACGCATCGCCTTCGAGAACCGGCGCGGCCTGCCTGAGATCTACAACGAGCGCATCCAGTCGCCCGACAGTCCGGAGATCCTGGTCTTCATCCACGACGATGTCTGGCTGGACGACTACTGGCTGAGCGAGCGCCTGCTGGAAGGATTGAACCGATTCGACGTGCTGGGTGTCGCCGGCAATCGCCGGCGCGCGCCAAGTCAGCCCGGCTGGTTCTGGATTGAAGAGGGCGTGCGTGACGATGTCGCGCACCTGTCCGGGGCTGTGGCGCACGGGCCGAACGCCGGGGGCGAGGTCGTGGCCTTCGGCTTCAGCGCTTCCGAGTGCGAGTTGCTGGACGGTGTGATGCTCGCGGCACGCAAGAGCCGCTTGCGCGAACTGGCCGTGGGCTTCGACCCACGATTCGACTTCCATTTCTACGATCTGGATTTCTGCCGTACGGCGCGCCAGCAGGGGCTGCGGCTCGGCACCTGGCCCATCGCCATCACCCATCAGAGCGGCGGCCGTATTGACGATCGCTGGCGGCAGGCGCTGCAGCTTTATCGGGCCAAGTGGGGCGAGGTCTGAAGCAGCGACGATCGCCGGCGCCGAGCCCAGCTCGCTGGAATCCGGGCTGATTTGGCGCAAGCTTGCTGCGCGGTGTGTCGCTCACGCTGCGGCCTGAGCGCTGGCACTTGCATGCCCGGGCGCTGGGGCTTTAGGCTGCCCGGATGGACGCAAACAAGATGCCCTCACGCGGCTACACGCATGACACCGTGCCCGCCGCCTTGGATGCCCTGAACGACCGACCCGCCGCCTTGCGGCCGGCCCCGGTCGCGGTGGATCTGGACGGGGTCTGGTCCGCGCTCAGCAGTCAGCCCGAGCGCCATGCACCGCACCTGGGTGACGCCCTGATCGAGGCGGGCCTGCTGGGTCCTGCGCAATTGCAGATGGCCTTGCGGCGCCAGGCGGCGATGGGCCAGCACGTGCCGCTCGGCGAGTTGCTGGTGCAGCTCGGGCTGATCAGCCCTGCCCAGCTGCGCATGACGCTGGCGACCTGGCTGGGCGTGCCGACGGTGGACCTGGCGCATGCCCGGCCCGAGCCCCAGGCGCTGGACCGGCTGCCGCGCGCGCTCGCGCAGCGCGAGTCGGCGTTGCCGCTGATGGTGCGCGAGGACGTGCTGGTGGTGGTGGTGTCCGACCCCTGGGATCAGCGCCTGCTGGACGTGCTGCGCTTCGTCACCGAGCTGCGCATACGCCCGGTGCTGGCAGCGCCGGGCACCTTGACGCCGGCGATTGCCCAGGCCTACCAGATCAAGCTGGATGCTCAGGGCGGCAGCCCCGCACCGAGCAGCGGACCGTGCCTGCCGATGCAGGCACAGAGCATTCGAGAGCTGGCCCAGGAACTGGGCGAGGGCGATGCCGCCAGTGCCGAGACGGATGCCGGCGCTTTCTCGGAGTCCGACAACGCGCTGGTGCGCCTGGTCAATCGCCTGATCGCGGATGCGGTCGAGCTGCGCGCCTCCGACATCCACATCGAGACCTTCGAGGCGCCCAAGCCGGTGCGTGTGCGCATGCGCGTCGATGGCGATCTGGTGCGCTATCTGGAGCTGCCCGCGCGGGTGCGCTTTGCCGTGGTGGCGCGGCTGAAGATCATGGCCGATCTCGACATCTCCGAGCACCGCCGGCCGCAGGACGGCAAGATCGACTTCAGCCGCTTCGGCGGCGCGCCGCTGGAGCTGCGCATGGTCACCGTGCCGACCAGCGGCGGGCTGGAGGACGTGGTGCTGCGCCTGCTGGGCGGCATGCGGCCGCTGCCGCTGGATGGCATCGGCCTGTCGGACGCCAATCTGGAGGGCTTGCGCCGCATGATGGCCAAGCCCTATGGCCTGCTGTTAATCTGCGGCCCGACCGGCTGCGGCAAGACCACCACGCTGCACTCGGTGATGCGCGAGTTGAACGAGGACAAGCGCAAGATCTGGACCGCCGAAGACCCGATCGAGATCACGCAGGATGGCCTGCGCCAGGTGCAGATGAATCCGCGCATAGGCTGGACCTTCGCGGCAGCGATGCGCACCTTTCTGCGCGCGGATCCGGACGTCATCATGATCGGCGAGATGCGCGACGAGGAGACTGCACGCATCGCGGTCGAGGCCTCGCTGACCGGCCATCTGGTGATGTCCACGCTGCACACCAACTCGGCGCCCGAGAGCGTCACGCGCCTGCTCGAGATCGGGCTGGACCCCTTCATGTTCTCGGACTCCTTGCTGGCCGTGCTGGCGCAGCGCCTGGTGCGGCGCCTGTGCCTGGACTGCCGCGTTCCCGAGCCGCTTGATGAGCGGGCCACGCGCTCACTGCTGCGTCTGTATCTGCAGTCGGGCAGCGGCGCCTCCGATCACAGTGAGGAGACGCTGCTGGCGAACTGGCATCAGCATTACGCGGTCGATGGCCAGTTGCGCCAGTACCGCCGCAACGGCTGCGATGCCTGCGGCGGCACCGGCTACAAGGGCCGCCTGGGCATCCACGAGCTGGTGATCGCCGACGAGGCGCTGCGCGAACTGATCCGCCGGCGTGCGCCGGCCAGCGAGATGTTCGTCGCCGCGCAGCGCAGCGGCATGAGCACGCTGCGCCAGGACGGCATCGCCAAGCTGCTGGCCGGCTTGACCGATCTAACTGAGGTGCTGGCGGCGACCGGGCAGTGAGTCCGACTAGCCTGCACGTGATGCGTCCAGCACAAGGGGGGACTGTTGCGCGCGCATAATAGACGCTAGCAACCCGGTGGGAGGATTTGGTCCATGGCGGAAATGTTCAGCGCAGGCATCTTCGGCTTCATCGCCGTTGGTTTTCTCTTCTACGTCTGGAGCATCGGGTGGGCCTACCAAGATGCGAAGCAGCGCGGCAAACCACCCTTGGCGGTCGCCTTGATGGTCATGTTTGGGGCTTGGCCTATGGGCTTGATCATCTGGGTTGCACTTCGGCCGGGTCGGCGTCGCCCGCCCTTCAATCTTGAGGATTTCCGGCGGCACTAGTGTCCAAGGCCCTGACCGATCGTGGATCGGCGTTGTGTGTGGCTTCAGCGCAGCGGGTCGGCCAGCCCATCGAGGATGGGGCAGTCCGGGCGCTCGTCGCCGCGGCAGCAGCTGACCAGCTGTTCCAGCGCGAGCTTCATGGCCTGCATCTCGGCCAGGCGGCGCTCCAGGTCGGCGATATGCGTTTTGGCGATGCGCTTCACATCGCTGCTGGAGCGGCGCCGGTTCTGCCACAGCTTTAGGGATGGTCTGCATAAACCCCGGGGAAATCAGCTACCGGACGACCTGAGCGGCTGAGATGATTGAGACCATGAAGCAGACGAGTCTTGGACTGGGGCAATCGAGCAAGCGCACGCGGCGACGCG
>NZ_JBILQK010000042.1:0-33761 GCF_044373315.1 Roseateles sp.
CTGGTTCGACAAACTGGGCTTGCCCAGGCTCTCATAACCTCAAGCGCTCGAACCGCCTGGTGCGGACCCGCATGCCCGGTGGTGTGGGAGGGGTGGAGTCGATAATGGCTCACCCCTATCCCGATTGCACGAGCCACGCATGCACACCACCCCCCTGCCCCCGAAACTGGCCCTGTTCGAGGAAGGCGATGCCGCCACTTTGCTGCCCGTGGTCGACCACTACTGCGGCATCGAGGCGCGCATGCTCAAGAGCCTGGAGCTACAAGGCGAGATGGGCCCGGTGTTCGACATCACCCTGGACTGCGAGGACGGCGCCCCGATCGGCGGCGAGACCGAACACGCCGCCATGGTGGTCGAAATGCTCAACAGCGCCAACAACCGCTTCGGCCGCGTCGGCGCCCGCGTGCACCCGCTGGGCCATCCGGCTTTTGAAGCCGACGTCGAGGCCCTGGTCAGCGGCGCCGGTCAGCGCCTGGCCTATCTGATGGTGCCCAAGCCGCGCAGCGCTGCCGATGTGGATGCCGCATGCCGGGTGATCGACGCTGCGAGGCAGCGGCACGGCGTGCAGCGCACCATCCCGATCCATACCCTGATCGAAACCCACGGCGCCCTGCACGAGGTCTGGCAGATCGCGGCTCATCCGCGCATCGAATCGCTGTCCTTCGGCCTGATGGACTTCGTCAGCGCGCATCGCGGCGCGATTCCGCGCGCCGGCATGAGCGTGCAGGGCCAGTTCAGCCACCCGCTGGTGGTGCGCGCCAAGCTTGAGATCGCCGCGGCTGCGCATGCCTGCAGCAAGACGCCCTCGCACTGTGTGGTCACCGAGTTCAAGCACAAAGGTGCCATCCAGGAAGCCGCCAGCCGCGCAGCGCGCGAGTTCGGCTACACCCGGATGTGGAGCATTCACCCCAGTCAGATCCAGCCCATCATCGACGCCTTCGCGCCCAGCGTGGCCGAGATCGATGAGGCGATCGAAATACTTCGGGCAGCGCAAGCCGCGCAATGGGCGCCGATCCAGCATCGCGATGTGCTGCACGACCGCGCCAGCTACCGCTACTTCTGGCAACTCATCGAACGCGCGCATGGCACCGGCCAGCACCTGCCGGCCGAGGTGGTCAGCGGCTGGTTTGACACCGACTGACAGGCCACACGCTCTGTTGCAGAAATGCTGGCAAACGCCAGTGCACTTTTCATGGCGAGCGCGCAAAATCAAGGGGTTCTCACTTGAGCATTGCGACTCCATGAACTCACGCCGCCCTGCCCTGCTCTGCACCGCCCTGCTTGCCAGCCTGCTTGCCGCACCGGTTTGGTCTGCCGTTGACGACGGCGCCAAGCCCCGCAACCGTCTGGCCGCGAAGGTCAAGCCGCAGCCGGCCGTGCAGCCGATGCACGATGATGACGCGGAGTTGAGCGCCGATCAGTTGGCTGTGGCCCCGCGAGTACATCACGGCGAAGCGCAGTGCGAGTTCAACCAGAAGGTGCATCTGACGCCCCACCCTGAGAAGCCCGGTCGCTTCCGCCTTCATTTCAACAAGGTGGTCTACAACCTGGCACCTGAGCCCACCACGACCGGAGCTGTACGGCTTGAAGACAAGCGCGCTGGCGTGGTCTGGCTGCAGATCCCCAGCAAGTCCATGCTGATGAACAGCAAGATCGGCCAGCGAATGGTGGACAGCTGCATCCATGCCGAACAGCAACCGGTGGCCAATGCAGCGCCAAGCACCGAAGGCGGCATCGGCATTGCCCCGGCAGGCAACAAGCAGTAAAGCCGATACAGCCACAGCGCATCACACAGGGAGGCTTCGAGCCTCCCTTTCTTGTTTTCCCCGCTGCAGTCGGGCATGCCAAAAGCTTGGAGGGTCAACCAAAGTACGTATAATCCATACATACTTTCCGAGGCCTACCTAGCCATGACCCGACCGGAGCCCGCCATGGAAGCCACAGTCGCCGAACGGGGGCAGATCACCCTGCCCAAGGCCGTGCGTGATGCGCTGGGCCTCACCAAGGGCACGACGCTCAAGGTCGAGCTAGAAGGCGGCCGCATCATCCTTCGCAAGAACGTCGACGACGCCATCTCGCGCGCCCGCGGCAAGTTCAAGCTGGATGGCTTCGAATCGGTCGATGACGCAATGCGCGCCGTGCGTGGCCGCGCTCCCGGAGACCCGGTCGAGCGCTGAGCGCCGACCCAGCCGCCTCCGCCATGATCGCCATCGACTCCTCCGTACTCGTGGACCTGCTCAGCGACAGTCCGCGCGCCGACCTGGCCGAAGGCGCGCTGCGAGAAGCCTTGTCCAAAGGCCCGGTGGTGGTCTGCGCCGTGGTGGTGTCCGAGGTCTGCTCCTCGCTGCACGACGGCGACCAGGCCATGCAGGTGCTCGAAGACATGGGCATCGTCTACAGCGCCGTCGAGCAGCGCGCCGCGGTGCGCGCCGGCGAGATGCAGCGCCGCTACCGCGCGCGCGGCGGCTTGCGCCAGCGCACCGTTCCTGATTTCATCGTCGGCGCGCACGCGCTGCTGCAATGCAGCGGCCTGATCACCGCCGACGATTCGTTCTTTCGCGATTACTTCAAGGGCCTGAAACTCATCGTGCCAAAAGCGGCAGGATGAGGGCCGGCCCGTCGTCAGCTCACCAAGGAGAAGCTATGTTGCAAGCCTATCGCCAACACACCGCCGAGCGCGCCGCGCTGGGCATCCCGCCGCTGCCGCTGGACGCCAAGCAGGTGTCGGCGCTGATCGAGCTGATCAAAGCCCCGCCCGCCGGCGAAGAGGCTTTCCTGCTGGATCTGCTGACCCATCGCGTGCCCCCGGGCGTGGACGATGCTGCCAAGGTCAAGGCCAGTTTCCTGGCCGCCGTTGCGCATGGCGACATCAAGGTCGATCTGGTTTCCAAGGCCAAGGCCACCGAGCTGCTGGGCACCATGGTCGGCGGCTATAACGTGCATCCGCTGATCGAACTGCTGGACGACGCCGAAGTCGCCGGCGTCGCCGCCGAAGGTCTGAAGAAGACCCTGCTGATGTTCGACTTCTTCAACGACGTCGCTGCCAAGGCCAAGGCCGGCAACGCCAAGGCCAAGGAAGTCATGCAGAGCTGGGCCGACGCCGAGTGGTTCACCTCGCGCCCTGAAGTCGAGAAGAAGATCACCGTCACCGTCTTCAAGGTGCCTGGCGAGACCAACACCGACGACCTGTCGCCTGCGCCCGACGCCTGGAGCCGCCCGGACATCCCGCTGCACTACCTGGCGATGCTGAAGAACACCCGTGCCGACGCGGCCTTCAAGCCCGAAGAAGACGGCAAGCGCGGCCCGATGCAGTTCATCGAGGACCTGAAGAAGAAGGGCCATCTGGTCGCCTACGTCGGCGATGTGGTCGGCACCGGTTCCAGCCGCAAGTCGGCCACCAACTCGGTGGTCTGGGCCACTGGCCAGGACATCCCGATTGTGCCGAACAAGCGCTTCGGCGGCATCACGCTGGGCGGCAAGATTGCGCCGATCTTCTTCAACACGCAGGAAGACTCGGGCTCCCTGCCGATCGAAGTCGATGTGTCCAAGCTGGAGATGGGCGACGTCATCGACATCCTCCCCTACGAGGGCAAGATCGTGAAGGACGGCCAGACGGTCGTCGAGTTCAAGCTCAAGAGCGATGTGCTGTTCGACGAAGTGCGCGCCGGCGGCCGCATCAACCTGATCATCGGCCGCTCGCTGACCGCCAAGGCGCGCGAGTTCCTGGGCCTCGCTGCCTCCACCTCCTTCCGCCTGCCCCAGCCGCCCGCCGCCACCAAGGCCGGCTTCACACTGGCGCAAAAGATGGTCGGCCGCGCCGTCGGTCTGCCTGAAGGTCAAGGCGTGCGTCCGGGCACCTATTGCGAGCCCAAGATGACCACGGTCGGCTCGCAGGACACCACCGGCCCGATGACCCGCGACGAGCTGAAGGACCTGGCCTGCCTGGGCTTCTCGGCCGATCTGGTGATGCAGAGCTTCTGCCACACCGCCGCCTATCCGAAGCCGGTGGACGCCAAGATGCACCGCGAGCTGCCGACCTTCATCAGCAACCGCGGCGGTGTCTCGCTGCGTCCGGGTGACGGCGTGATCCACAGCTGGCTGAACCGCCTGCTGCTGCCCGACACCGTGGGCACCGGCGGCGACAGCCACACCCGTTTCCCGATCGGCATTTCCTTCCCGGCCGGCTCCGGTCTGGTGGCCTTCGGCGCCGCCACCGGCGTGATGCCGCTGGACATGCCTGAGTCGGTGCTGGTGCGCTTCAAGGGCCAGATGCAACCGGGCGTCACCCTGCGTGACCTGGTGCATGCGATCCCGCTGTACGCGATCAAGGCTGGTCTGCTGACCGTCGCAAAGGCGGGCAAGATCAATGCCTTCTCGGGCCGCATTCTGGAGATCGAAGGTCTGCCGGACCTGAAGGTCGAGCAGGCTTTCGAGCTGAGCGACGCTTCGGCCGAACGCAGCGCTGCCGGCTGCACGATCAAGCTGAACCCCGAGCCGATCAAGGAATACCTCACCAGCAATATCGTGCTGATGAAGAACATGATCGCTGACGGCTATGCCGACGCCAAGACCCTGGCTCGCCGCATCGAGAAGGTCGAAGCCTGGCTGGCCAAGCCCGATCTGCTGGAAGCCGACAAGGACGCCGAGTACGCAGCCGTGATCGAGATCGATCTGGCTGACATCAAGGAGCCCATCGTCTGCTGCCCGAACGATCCGGACGACGCCAAGTTCATGTCCGAAGTGGCCGGCACCAAGATCGACGAAGCCTTCATCGGTTCGTGCATGACCAATATCGGCCACTTCCGTGCGGCGGCCAAGCTGCTGGGCGGTGCGCGCGACATCCCGGTCAAGCTGTGGGTCGCCCCGCCGACCAAGATGGACGAGTCCGAGTTGATGAAGGAAGGCCACTACGCCAACTTCGGCGCCGCCGGTGCGCGCACAGAGATGCCGGGCTGCTCGCTGTGCATGGGCAACCAGGCGCAGGTGCGCGAAGGCGCAACGGTGATGTCCACCTCGACCCGCAACTTCCCCAACCGTCTGGGCAAGAACACCAACGTGTACCTGGGCTCGGCCGAGCTGGCCGCGATCTGCTCCAAACTGGGCAAGATCCCGACCGTGGCCGAGTATCAAGAGGCGATGGGCATCATCAACAAGGATGCCGCCAGCGTCTACAAGTACATGAACTTCGACCAGATCGAGGAGTACGCCGAGGTCGCAAAGAGCGTCTGAAGCACGTCGATCAGCCCCCCGGGCTGATCACGACCAAGGCCCGCCGTGTGCGGGCCTTTTTTTGCCTCACGAATCCCGCGCATCATTTCCCCATCAATACACTGCTTGGATGTCCGACGCACCCCAACAGCCCTTCTCCCCCGCCGCCGAGCGCAACAAGCAGCCGCTGCTGGAAGCCCTTCAAACGCTGCTGCCGCCCAGCGGCCACGCGCTGGAGATCGCAAGCGGCACCGGCCAGCATCTTGAGCATTTCTCCGCCCAGCTACCCGGCTGGCGCTGGCAGCCGAGCGAGTTCGAGCCCGAGCGTCGGGACTGGCTTCGGCAGCTCCGGCGAAGCTGGCCCGCCGAGCAGCAACAGCGCGTGGCCGAAGCGCTGGCGCTGGATGTGAGCGTCCTGCCCTGGCCAATCGAGGCCGACACATTCGATCTGGTGTTCTGCGCCAACCTGCTGCACATCGCACCCCGGAATTGCTGCAGCGGCCTGATGCAGGGTGCCGCACAGGCGCTGAGGCATCAAGGCTGCCTGCTGACGTACGGCCCCTATCTGGAAGACGACGTGGTGACGGCGCCCAGCAACCTGGCCTTCGATGCGGACCTGCGGCAACGCAACCCAAGCTGGGGGCTGCGGCGCTTGGCCGATGTGCAGGCCGAGGCCGCTAGGGCCGGGCTGCATCTGGCGCAGCGCCTCGCGATGCCGGCCAACAATCTACTGCTGGTCTGGCGCCGACCTCAGGCCTGAGCGGGGCCCCACAGGCGCTGCGCCCAGCGCTCGGCGTCGTTGTCGAAGCCGTCGCAATTGCTGAGCATCACCAGCGAAACACCCTGCGCCGGATTGCGCAGCAGCAGGCATGAAAAGCCCCCATAGCCGCCGCCGTGGAACAGCAGGCGCTGGTCGCCCGCTTGCAGCCACTCCAGTCCGAAGCGGTAGGGGCCGTCAGCTGGCCCGTAGCGCTCGTCTGCGGCAGCGCAGCGCGCCCACAAGCTGCGTTCGCCCTGCAGCAGCCAGTCCTCATGCCAACGCCGCTCGGCACGCAGCTGGTCATTCAGCGTCGACCACAGGCCGCCATCTCCCCAGGTGCCCAGCGGCACCGGCAGCTCCTGCCAACCCTGCGCTTCAGCGGGCTCGGCAGCCACGCGGCCGTAGCTGCGGGCGCGGCGCGGCAGCACCCGCCAGGGATCGGCTTCGAAACTGCTGGAACCCATGCCCCAGGGCGCAAAGAAGCGGCGCTGCGCCAACTCGGCCAGTGTCAGGCCGGACTGCAACTGCAGCAGCTCGGCCAGCAGCAGATAGTTGCTGTTGCTGTACTCATGCCGCAGCCCGGGCTGGAAGCTGCTTTCACCCGCCTGGGTGATCAACGCCAGCGCCTGCTCCCGGGCGATGAAGTCATGCTCGTGCCGACCGAGCTGGGTGCCCCAGAGAAACAGATAGTCAGGGATGCCACTGGTGTGGCGCAGCAGATGACCGGCGCACAGCGGCTGCTCATACTCGCCCAGCGCTGGCAGCAGGGGGCGCAGGTCTGTGTCCAGCGCCAGCCGGCCTTCGGCCACCTCCTGCATCACCAGGGCCGCCACCCAGGGCTTGGATTCAGAGGCCATGTAATGGCGGGCATCGCCATCCAGCGGCTGCTGCCAGCTCAGATCGGCCAGACCGTGATGCACCTGGCGGAGCACATCGCCCTGGGCCAGCAGGGCGAGGCAAAAGCCTGGCCCATCAGCCGGATGGGCGGCGCGCAACTCATCGATGGCGCCGTCCAGACGCTCCAGCAGGGGGCTCAGTTTCATCGCAGTCTCAGGCCAGCGCCGAGCTGGCAGCGCCTTCGGGACATCATTCGAGCTCGGACGCGCACCATGCAGGTCAGCACGCCCCTCAGAGCAGCCTGGCCACCAGACCACCCTCGGCCGGCAGCCCCAGCGGCACCCAGACGCGCACCGGGTCACCCGGGGCCACCTGCACCGGCTCGCCGTCCAGGTTCTGCATCTCCTTGAGATCGACCACGCGGTTGCCGCTCGGGTGGATCAGCTCGACACGGTCACCCACCGAGAAGCGGTTCTTGGCCTGCACTTGCACCCAGCCGTCCTCACGCACGCCAGTCACTTCGCCGACGAAATGGCTGCGGTGCAGCTCGCTGTGGCCGCTGATGTAGTTCTGGTAGTCCTGCGCCGGGCGGCGCTCCAGCAGGCCGCCGGTGTAGCCGCGGTTGGCCAGGCCTTCGAGCTGCAGCAACAGATCGGGGTTGAAGGGCCGGCCAGCTACCGCATCATCAATCGCGCGGCGGTAGACCTGGGCCGTGCGCGCCACGTAATACAGGCTCTTGGTGCGGCCCTCGATCTTCAGCGAGTCGACGCCGATCTTGGCCAGGCGCTCCACATGCTCGACCGCACGCAGGTCCTTGCTGTTCATGATGTAGGTGCCGTGCTCGTCTTCCATGATGGGCATCAGCTCACCGGGGCGGCCTTTCTCTTCCATCAGGTAGACGCGGTCGGCCGCCGGGTGGCGCTGGCCGCTGCCGCAGGTGGAGAAGCTGCTCTCGGCTTCGGCCTGCGCCTCGGCGAAGTTGAAGTCGCTCTCCATCTTGGCCACCGGGATCGCCTCACCGCTGTCCGAGTCCTCAGTGGCGGCCTGCGTCCCGTATTCCCAACGGCAGGCATTGGTGCAGGTGCCCTGGTTGGGGTCGCGGCGATTGAAATAGCCTGAGAGCAGGCAGCGACCCGAGTAGGCGATGCACAGCGCGCCGTGCACGAAGACTTCCAGCTCCATGTCCGGGCATTCATTGCGGATGCCTTCGACCTCGTCCAGGCTCAGCTCGCGCGACAGGATGATGCGGGCCACGCCCAGCTTCTGCCAGAACTTCACCGCCGCCCAGTTCGTGGTGTTGGCCTGCACCGAGAGGTGGATCGGCACCTCGGGCCACTTCTCGCGCACCTGCATGATCAGGCCGGCGTCGGCCATGATCAGCGCGTCGGGCTTAAGTGCGATCACCGGCTCGATGTCGCGCAGATAGGTGCGCACCTTGTCGTTGTGCGCGATCAGATTGCTGGTGACAAAGAACTTCTTGCCGCGCGCATGAGCTTCCTGGATGCCCTGGGCAATCTGCTCCAGGCGGAACTCGTTGTTGCGGGCGCGCAAGCTGTAGCGCGGCTGGCCGGCATAGACGGCATCAGCACCAAAGTCATAGGCGGCGCGCATCTTGGCCAGCGAGCCGGCGGGCAGCAGCAATTCGGGGGACTTGATCTTCATGCGCCGTATTGTCCCTGCTTGTGCGGCCAGCGTCACAAGCCCCCGAGCACTGACTGTCTTTCGTCAGGCCGCCAGGTCTGCCGCGCGCAGCGGCAGCCGCCGCAGCCGTTTGCCCGTCAGCACGAACAGCGCATTCGCAACGGCTGGCGCAATCGGCGGCGTGCCGGGTTCGCCCACACCGCCGGGCGGCGCACTGCTGGGCACGATGTGCACCTCGATCTTGGGCATCTGCGCCATGCGCACCACCTCCTGGCTGGGGAAGTTGCCCTGCTCGACACGCCCTCCCTTGATCGTGATCTCGCCATACAGCGCCGCGCTAAGGCCGTAGACGATGGCGCTTTCCAGCTGCGCGGCCACGGTGTCCGGATTGACCACGATGCCGCAGTCCAGCGCACAGACCACCCGGTGCACACGCGGCTCGCCTTGCTCCAGCGACACCTCGGCCACTTGGGCACACCAGGAGCCAAAGCTTTCGTGCAGCGCGATGCCGCGCGCCCGGCCGGCCGGCAAGGCCTGACCCCAGCCGGCCTTGGTGGCCGCCAGCTCCAGCACCGCGCGGTGGCGCGGCTTTTCGGCGAGCAGCGCGCGCCGGTAGGCGAACGGGTCCTGGCCGGCCGCATGGGCCAGCTCGTCGATGAAGCCTTCTGTGAAGAAGGCGTTGTAGGAATGGCCCACGCTGCGCCAGGAGCCCACCGGCACAGGCGTCTTCACGCGCAGTTGCTGCACGCTCAGCTGTGGAATCGCGTACGGCAGGTCGAAAGCGCCTTCGATCTGGTTCTTGTCCGGCATGTCGGACGCCATCTTCGGTAGCAGACGCTCAGTGGTGGCAAGGCTCACAGAGGGCGCAGCCACGCGGTTCACCCAGGCCTCTGGCAGGCCCTTGTCGCCAAGCAGCGCGGCAAAGCGCGCCATCGCCACCGGGCGGTACATATCGTGCTGCATGTCCTCCTCGCGGCTCCACACCAGCTTGACCGGCCGACCCGGGCTGCGCAACGCAATGGCGGCGGCCTGCTCGGCCATATCGGTCTCCAGGCGCCGGCCGAAGCCACCGCCCAGATAGGGCACATGCAGCGTAACCCGTTCCATCTCGATGCCCGCCACATCGGCGGCCTTCCAGCGCGCCAACACCGGCACCTGAGTGGAGCACCACAGCGTCAGCACGCCGTCCTCGAACAGCGCCGTGCAATTGATCGGCTCCAGCGCCGCATGGGCCAGAAACGGCGCTTCATAGACCGCCTCGATGGGCTTGGCGCCGGCTTGCTTCAGGGCGGCAGGCGCATCGCCCTCGCTGCGGAAGCCGAAACCGCCCTCGCCGTCCAGCGCCGCCTTGAGCTGGGCGCGGATCTGAGCCGAATCGAGCTGCGCATTCGGCCCCTCGTCCCAGCGGATTTCCAGCGCGTCCAACGCGCTCCGGGCGCGCCAGTAGCTGTCGGCCAGCACCACCACCGCCGTGTCGCCCAGCACGAAGACATCGCTGACTCCGCGCCGCTTGCGTGTGGCCTGCTCATCAAAGGCCGCCACGCGGCCGCCAAACACCGGGCACTGGCGGATGGCGGCATAGCGCAGCCCTTCAGGCCGCACATCGATACCGAACACCGCAGTGCCATCGACCTTGGCCGGAATGTCCTGGCGCGGCACTGGCTTGCCAATCAGGCGGTAGGCACTGGCGGGCTTGAGGGCCACCTCGCCGCGCGGCTCCAGAGCGGCCGCCTCGGCAGCCAGTTCGCCAAAGTCCGCACGCCGCCCGCTTTCGGCATGCAGCACCACGCCCTGCTCCACCGTGCAGGCCTTGGCGTCAACCGACCAGCGCCGCGCCGCAGCATCCACCAGCAGCGCACGCGCCGTGGCGCCGGCCAGGCGCATCGGCTCCCAGGCATCGCGCACGCTAGACGAGCCGCCCGTCACCTGCAACGACAGCGCATAGCCCAGGCGCTGCACCGTGCCGCGCGAAAGCCGCGCCAGCAGGCTGTCATCGTCGCCCGAAACCGGCAGCACGTTCAGCAGCAGCGCCGCATTGGCATAGGCCCGCGCCCCCTGCGCATGCTCGACGCTGACACGCGACCAGTCGGCGTCCAGTTCCTCGGCCACCAGCATGGCCAGCGCGGTGCGCACGCCCTGGCCCATCTCGGAGCGCGGCACGGCCACGATCACCCGGCCGTCGCGCTCGATCTTGATCCAGGCATTCAGCGCCACTTGGCTGTCAGTGGGTGCAAAGTCAGCCGGGTCGCCCAGCCGGGTCTGGGCGGAGGGCGCGCGCGTGGCGGCCACGCCCAGCAGCAGGCCACCGCCAGCCACGGCGCCGGCAATCAACAGGGCGCGGCGCGAGACGCCGGCCTGCGCGTTGGCAGACGAACTCTTCCAGGGCTTCATGCTGATGCCCCCTGAGCTGCCGCCTCGTGAATGGCCGCGCGGATACGCTGGTAGGTGCCGCAGCGGCAGATATTGCTGACGCTGGCGTCGATCTCGGAATCGCTGGGCCGCGGCGTCTGGCGCAGCAGGCTGGCGGCGGCCATGATCATGCCGCTCTGGCAGTAGCCGCACTGCGGCACCTGCAGCTTGATCCAGGCCGCCTGCAGGCGCTGCACCAGCGGATCGCCGCCGGCCTCGATGGTACGGATGGACTTGCCCTCCAGTGCGCCCACCGGCATCACGCAGGAGCGCGTGGCCGCACCGTCGATCTCCACCGTGCAGGCACCGCAGCTGGCCACGCCGCAGCCGAACTTGGTGCCGGTCAGGCCCAGCTCGTCACGCAGTACCCACAGCAGCGGCATCTCCGGCTCTATATCGAGCCGGCGCAACTCGCCGTTGATCTTCAACTCAGGCATACGGTGTCTCCCAGAACGGTTAGCGCCAGTCTTGCTCAGACGGGCGGATGCTAAGCTTCAACCCAACTTTAATGTCAACCCGGAACAACGCGTGAAGATCGGCGAACTCTCAGCCCGCAGCGGCGTGGCGCCCTCTGCCATCCGCTTCTACGAGTCCAGCGGCCTGCTCCCCCCAGCAGAACGCGGCGCCAACGGCTACCGCGTCTACGACGACTCCACGCTGCAATGCCTGCTGGCGATCCAGCTGGCGCAGCGTCTGGGCTTTTCTCTGGAGACACTGCGCAAGCTTGCCGCGCACAGCGCCGCCGAACTGCCACACGAGATGGTGATGCAGAGCTTGCGCGAGCGCCTGGTCGAGATCGAGACCATGCAGCAGCAACTGGCCCGCCAGCATGAGGAAACACAGGCGCTTATGCGGCAGTTGGAAACCGAATGGCGCGAAGGCCGCTGCCTGAGCCTGGAGCCGGCCACCGCCGTCCACCGAAAGCGCCCGGGACAATCGGCACGCAGCGCCTGAGATCCGGCCTGCGCCATGCTTTGCGGCTAGCATCACCCGCTTCCCGTCTGTCCTGCGCCCCACCATGCCCGCCCTGCCCCTGTTCCGTCCCACGCTGGTCCTGTTGACTCTGGCCGCCGCCCTGCTGGGCCCGGCCGACGCCGCCGAGTTGAAGCTGCGCATCCTGCAAACCGCCGATGTGCACATGAACCTGCTCAACTACGACTACTACCAGGACAAGACAACCGACGAATACGGGCTGGCCAAGACCGCCACGCTGATCAAGGTGGCACGCGCCGAGGCGCCCAACAGCATGCTGTTTGATAACGGCGACCTGCTGCAGGGCAACCCGCTGGGCGCGATGATGTCAACTCCTGCTGCAGCCTGTGCAGCAGTGTGAGTCTGTCGGCCGCCGAGCGCGAGCCGGTGCTGGTGCACAGTGCAGCGCGCCTGGCGCTGAAGGTGGAAATCGACGTCGAAGCCGAACAGACCCCACTGAGCAAGGGAATCACCTGCATCGATGGCGAGATCACCAAGACCAAGGTCGAGCTCGGAAACCAGAGCTGCGTGGCGTGCGCCGGCGGCCGTGGTGAGCCAGTCGCGTCGGTGCGTCAATCAACGTGCAGCTACCGTGTCTCGCTTGAAGGAGCTGGCCGCCAGGCTGGAGAAGAAAGCGAAACGCTGCCGATCAAGCGGACCCTGCTCCCTAGTAGCGCCGCTTGATAAGGTCGGAAAAACCGCTAACGGCAGCCTCGAACTCCAAGGGATGGATGTTGTCGCCATCCAGGAAGCGGTACAACGCGTGACGAGGCGTCGCCGCCGAATTCAGGCCGGACAGGCAGGTCGTGGACGAGCGCACGCCCAGATCGTCCAACCACGCCCATTGGCGCTCATCCCAGATTCCGCTGGGGTAGCAGAAATGCACGAGCTGCCTGCCGGGCAGCCAGTCGGAGAGGCTGCAGCGGTTGTCCTCGATCTCACGACTTGCCACGGCCTCGTCATCCCGCGGAAAGCGGTGCCTGTGAGTATGCAACTGCACATCCATGTGCTGGGCCTCAAGCCCGCGCAGTTGATCCGGCGTCATCAAATGAAGGATGCGCTGGTCGATAATGTCTTGGAACGGCACGCCGAGCAATTGACCGAGCTCCTCGCAGATGCGCAGCCGCCCGGCCTCTTGGTCCAAGGCTTCGCCATAACGGATGCAATGGTCTGAAAAAGCCTCGCGCAACCCAGGGTCGCGCAGGTCGACTTCCCCGTCCGGATGCCAGTCGTGGCCGTTCAGAACCAACCTGGCCTGGGCCGTCTTCCAGACCATGTATTGCACGACCAGCCGGAAGACTGGCACGGCATGCTTAACGTAGTAGCTGGTCACGTAGACCGTGGACGGAAACCCGTGGCGCGCAAGCACAGGGGCTGCGATCGTAGCCACCGAATGGAAGCCGTCGTCTATTGTGATGACCAGTGCGTCGTCCGGCATGCGACCTTCATACATCTGCGTCACTGCCTGGTCCAAGGGCAGCACGCGCAAGCCCAGCTGGCGCAGCCGCTCCATGCGCTGCTCGAACACCTGCGGCGAGATGAAGAGCTTGGGTCGAAAGACCGCCTCGTCTTTCAGAGCGAAGCCGTGGTAGCAAAGAATCTTCAGGTGCTGGCGCGTGAGACGGCGGGCGATGGCGAAGCCCCCCAGACATTTGACGGCGAACAGGAAAGCAAGCTTAAGTCGGCGCATCGGGCTCCTCGGGAACTGCAAAGCAGGCATCGGCAAACTTACGGACCCGGCCCATGCTGCACTGCCAGTGCAAGGACCCCTGGTACTGGAAGCCAGCCCGCTCAATGACTTTGCGCGAGGCCAGGTTGTCGGCGAGAACGCTGATATAGACGTACTCCAACGAAGGATCTGCAAAGGAATCGGCCAGCATGTGATCTAGCGTAGCTCCGTACAGGCCACGGCCGCGGCTTGCCGGATCGGTGTAAAAATCATAGAGGCACGCGCTGTTGGGTGGTAGCTGCAGCGTTTGTTCAACCTCGGACATCCGTGACTGCAGCTGCCGAGGCACCAACCAGCCTGAATGCGCCAGCCTGCCATCCTCCGCGGCAATGGTATAGGCCCGCTCACCCGCTTCCAACCGGGCAAGGGCCGAACTCAGATAGCCCTGTCGGGTCTGCCAGGGCTCGCCAGGCTCAAAACCCAGCAAGGCGTCGATCATGTTGGCGCGCACCCGCGGGTCGTGCCGCCGCTCGCCGACCTCGCCGACGGCCAGCCGGTAGATGCGCAACTCGCGTCGCTCCGATACCCAGCCAGCAATTCGACGGGCCAGAGTCTGCGGCCGTAGCCGCCGCAGCTTGGCCATGGCGTTCCTTAGCTGGGCCGGCTTGAGCGACAGGTGTCCCAGCCCAGCCTTTAGCGCAGCCTCAAGGGACGCACGCCGGTCGTGGGCCCGCGCTTGTCCGGGCTGGGCGAACAAGTAGAGCTCGTAGACCTCGTCATGTGCATTGGCGAAGCGCTCCTTCCAGGGATCGCCGCCGGGCGTCAAGTCAATGGTGTCTATGCCAGTGTCAAGCAGCGACTCGGCCAGTTGCTGGAGATGCAGCTTGCCCGGCGAATGCTCGGCCAGTTGCGGCGAATGGATCAACATGGCCAGGTGCAGCATGTGGTCCGACACCGCGCCCCAGAAGCCGGCAATCGGCACGCCGTCCAAGCAGGTCAGCGTCAGATGGCAAGTCGGCAGGCCAGCGTCGAACATCGCCCGGTGGAAATCCAGCTTGTTGGCGTCCTCACGGAACGGCGAGGTCTGGTTGACTGCTCCCTGCCGGAAGTCGTAGCAGCTGATCAGCGTCGGCAGTACGCGCTCCAACTCTTCCGCGTCGGTGACCTGTCTGAAGTCCAGCCCGCCCAGACGTTTGAGCCGGTTAAGCCGGCTCTTGTTGCTCTTCTTTGCCATGGACTTGCGGATCTCGTCGGCATCCAAGCGCATGAGCGGCCGCGGCACGGCGCGCCAGCGAAGGCGCTCGTGCAGCCAGGGGTCGGAATCGAGGGAATCCAGCAATTCGCGCGCAGGCAAGTAGCGAAAGTGCAGATCGGCAACTGGGAGTGCCGCGCACAGCGCTCGCCAAGCCGCGCCGACGAAATGCCCCCCCTCGCCCGGCGAAGCCAGCCAACCGTGGTACTCAGCTTGACGGGCGCCGGCATGCGTCAGCACGCCCGACCGCGAGTTCCAGGCCAGGGTCCACAGACCATGCAATTGGTCTGGGCTACTGCGGGAAAGCAGCAGGATCGGCTCCCAGTCCCTTGCATAGGCCTCGTACCAAGCGCAAACAAAGCCGGGAGCCTGGAAGGCCGTGCTTGCTGGACTCTCTGTCCACAGGCACCGCCATTGGGCCAGCAGTACCGGGTCAGCGAGCGCCGCCTTCGCAGCGGAGCCTCGAAGCAGGCTAACGTCATGGCGGCACCCCGACCGCGATGTGCCGCCTCCGTCGGCCGGAAGCAGCTGCGAAATGGAAGGCGCGGAGGACGTGTCGGAATCAGACAGGCGTTCGTGGCCCTGAGTCATCGAAGGGAGGTGGTATGTGAACGTTGGGCATCGTACGCTACAAAGATGGCCTACGAGTCAGATGATGGCGCAAACCGTGGCGTAAGTCGCTGACCAGGACAGACTGAGATTCACTTGCTCAGCGCGCCACTACGAGGAACCGAATCGTGTCTGTATCGCTGAGCAGCTGCAAGCCTGCCTGCGTCATGTAGCAGCTGCTCAGTCTCCACTCGTCGTTCTGCTCCAGCGTCATGGCGCCGCCCAGGCGCGTGACGATCACGCCGTCGATCTCCACCGTGCAAGCGCCGCAGCTGGCCACGCTGTAGCCGAACTTGGTGCGGTCAGGCCCAGCCCGCCACGCAAAACCCACAGCAGCGGCATTTCGGGCTCGACATCGAGCACGCCGCGCTCGCCATTGATCGGCAGCTGAGCTATCGACGGCCTCCTAAGTCCCATTACAAGTGCACCCCGCCCCCAACGACGCGCACATGCTAAGCAATGCGCGGAGGACTCGCGAAAGGGCGCTAGCATCGCGCGCTGACCCTAGAACGAGCACGCATGAAGACCATCAAGCCGATTCTCCTGGTGCTGGGTGCAGCCCTGCTCACCAGCACCGCCCAGGCCGCCGAGTTGAAGCTGCGCATCCTGCAAACCGCCGATGTGCACATGAACCTGCTCAACTACGACTACTACCAGGACAAGACAACCGACGAGTACGGGCTGGCCAAGACCGCCACGCTGATCAAGGCGGCACGCGCCGAGGCGCCCAACAGCCTGCTGTTCGACAACGGTGACCTGCTGCAGGGCAACCCGCTGGGCGATGTAGTGGCCCGCATCAAGCCACTGCCGCGCGGCGAGGTGCACCCGGCCTACAAGGTGCTGAACCGCCTGGGCGTGGACGCCGCCAACATCGGCAACCACGAGTTCAACTACGGCCTGCCCTTTCTTCGCCAGGCCATCAGCGGCGCGCAGTTCCCATATGTGAGCGCCAATGTCGTAGAGGCCGAAGGCGGCAAGCCGGCTTTCACGCCCTATGTGCTGCTGGATCGGCACTTCAAGGACGAGAGCGGCCAGACGCAGCGGCTGAAGATCGGCGTGATCGGCTTCGTACCGCCGCAAATCATGCAGTGGGACCGCCAGCATCTGCAGGGCAAGGTCCAGGCCCTGGACATGGTGGAAGCCGCACGCCGCTATGTGCCCGAGATGCGCGCCAAGGGCGCCGATCTGGTGGTTGCGATCGCGCACAGCGGGATCGAGAAGATCGAGCAGCCGCGCCTGGGCGAGAACATGGCGGTACAGCTGGCCCAGGTGCCTGGCATCGACGTGCTGCTGCTGGGCCACGCCCATGCCGAGTTCCCCAGCAAGACCTTCGAAGGCTTCCCCGGCGTTGACCTGCAGCGCGGCAGCATCCACGGCGTGCCGGCCGTGATGCCCGGCCGCTGGGCCGACCATCTGGGCCTTATCGATCTGAAGCTGGATAAGGCCTCAGGTCGCTGGCAGGTGGTGGACAGCCGCAGCGCGCTGCGCCCGATCTTCGACCGCGCCGCACGCAAGCCGCTGGTGGACGCCGACCCGATGGTGGGCGAGGCCATCGCGCGCGAACATGCCGACACGCTGGCCTATGTGCGCGCCCAGGTAGCCGAGACCACCGCGCCCATCCACAGTTACTTCGCGCAGGTGATGGACGACCCCTCGGTACAGATCGTCGCGCAGGCCCAGCTCGCCTATGCGCGGCGCGCCGTTCAGGGAACGGCTTATGAAAAGCTGCCGCTGCTGTCAGCCGCTGCGCCTTTCAAGGCAGGCGGGCGCCAGGGCTGGAACAACTACACCGACATCCCGGCAGGGCCGATCGCGATCAAGCATGTGGCCGATCTCTACGTCTACCCGAACACCATCAAGGTGGTGAAGTTGAGCGGCGCCGAGGTACGCGAATGGCTGGAGATGTCGGCCGGGCAGTTCCGCCAGATCGACCCCAAGGGCCCGGCCGAGCAATCGCTGATCGACCCGGCCTTCCGCTCCTACAACTTCGACATGATCGAAGGCCTGAACTACGAGATCGACGTGACCCAACCCGCGCGCTACAACGCCGAAGGCAAGCGCAGCGCCAGCCAGGCGCGCCGCATCGTCAACCTGCGCTACCAGGGTAAGCCGCTCGACGACACGGCCGAGTTCCTTGTGGTCACCAACAACTACCGCGCCAATGGTGGCGGTGGCTTCCCTGGACTGACGGCAGACCGCATCGTGATCGATGCGCCCGACGAGAACCGCGAAGCGGTGGCGCAGTACCTAGCCAGCGCCAAGCGTTTCAATCCGAGTGCGGATGGGAACTGGCGCATCCTGACGGTCGATGGAATCAAGCTGCGCTTTGCCTCATCCAGCCGCAGTAAGGCTCTGCTTCCTAGCGATGCCCCCATACGCTGGGTCGAAAACATCGAAGGCGGTGGCGCGTGGTTTGAGCTGGTCAGGTGACGCGGCCTCAAGCTCACCGGGGCCCGCCGCCAAAAATCACCCTGAAGAAACGATAGCGGCGCACAAGAAGAAAATGGACAGCCACTGAGACTGAAACACTGAGCAGACAGACCAGGAAGAACTTAGGTACGGCGCACCAGTTGAAGTGGCTGAACCATACGCCAAAGCCGACAACCAGCACGAGATGAGCCAGATAGACCGTGTAGCTCGAAGCGGCCAAATGCGAGGTTAGCCGAGGCGCGCGGCGAAGCAAGGCCACCGACAACCTGATGGTGGCCCCAACGGCCAACCAAACGCAGCCAAGCTTGAGAAGTAGAGAAAGTTCTCGCACCCAGAATAGCTCGTGGCTATAAACGAATGAGTTGAGCCACACAGCAGCAGTAACGGCAATTGGTGCCCAGGCCGGGTGACAGCTCATGAGGGCGCGGTGGAATGACGGCAGCGCCGCAGAAATGAGGCCGAGAAAGAAGCACGACCCATAGAAAAATGCCTCGGCCGGTGTTCCGAAGTACCCGCTGCGCATGTAGTCGGGCTGCAATGCGCGTACTGCAGCCCAGGCAGCGAAACTGACGATCGCTGAGAGACCGACGGCAGTCCACCATGTCATCGCCTGCAGCCTGACGAAGGAGCGGCTCTGTAGCCACCGCAGGCTAGGAAGCAAGAGCACCGCCAACAGCGAGTAGAGCAGCAGGTTATTGATAAACCAAAGATGGTGAATGCCGATGCCTTGCGTCAGAACGCCCCATCCCGTCTCGCCGCGGTTGGTTGCAACCAACCAGTCTTGTGCGAAGTTCAAAGTCGGCCACAGGACGATGAGTGGCACGGCCAATCGCCAGAATCGTCGCTTGGCAAAGTTCCACAGCGTGTTGCGCAGCAGTGCTGTTGCACAAAAGTAACCGGCGATCCAGAAGAACGCCGGCATACGGAATATGTGCAGTGCATCAGCAAGGTGAACGAACACCTGTTCCGTTTGACCGTCTCGAAACACCCAGTCCATGTCCCGATACATCAGCGCTGCATGGAAGACGACGCCAAGCAGCATGAACATC
The DNA here is from genome assembly GCF_044373315.1 of Roseateles sp. Lineage (GTDB taxonomy): Bacteria > Pseudomonadota > Gammaproteobacteria > Burkholderiales > Burkholderiaceae_C > JACDQM01. Next base: position 18,837 of record NZ_JBILQK010000042.1, read on the forward strand.
CCGCGAGCAGCATCTAGGGTTTGGCTGCGTGGGATTGGGCTGGACATAAATGAGAGATTCTTCGAATCAGCTTCCTATGATGCCCTGCTTCGCCACTTTCACACCAGAATTTCGACGACCGGCGGATGCCCAAGAAAGCCCTGCGGGCTGGCACTGGCGCCATAGGCGCCGGACTGGAACACGACGGCCAAGTCCCCTGGCTGCGCTGCCGCCAGTTCCATCTTGTCGGCCAGCAGGTCCAGCGGCGTGCACAGCGGCCCGACCACTGAAGCGCTCTCCACCGCCGTCTCGCCGCGTGTCTGGCTGATCATGACCGGGTAGTTCTTGCGAATAACCTGGCCGAAGTTGCCAGAAGCCGAGAGGTGGTGGTGCAGTCCGCCATCGGTCACCAGGAAGACCTGGCCTCGCGAAACCTTGCGATCCAGCACGCGCACCACATAGACCCCAGCCTCGCCCACCAGGTAGCGCCCCAGTTCAATGACCAGCTCGGCCTGCGGCAACTCTTGCGCGGCGCGCTCGCTGATAGCCTGCAGATTGGCAGCGATGGGTGCCAGATCCAGCGGCGTCTCACCCGGGAAATACGGGATGCCGAAGCTGCCGCCCAGGTTCAGGAAGCGCACCGCTGACGGCGCATGCTGGGCCAGACTCAGCGCCAGCTCGTAGCACTTCTGTTGCGCCTCGCAAATGGACACCGCCTTCAGGTTCTGCGAGCCAACGTAAAGATGAAAGCCTTCGAAGCCCAGGCCCAGGCGCCCGACCTCGGCAAGCACCGGCGGCAGCGCTTCGGCATCGATGCCGAACTGCTTGGGCCCGCCGCTCATCTTCATGCCCGAGCCCTTGAGCTCGAAGTCCGGATTCACGCGCAAGGCCACGCGCGCCGGCAGGCCAAGCTCCTGCGAGGCCCGCGCCAGCACCGGCAATTCCCGCGCCGACTCCACATTGACCAGCACGCCCGCAGCCACCGCCTGACGCAACTCGATATCGCGCTTGCCCGGCCCGGCGAAGCTGATCTCGGCGGGATCGGCACCTGCATCCAGCGCCACCTTCAGCTCACCGGCCGAAGCCACATCGATGCCATCGACCAGCCCAGCCATCAGCCCGACCACGGCCGGCATGGGGTTGGCCTTCATCGCGTAGTGCAGCTTCACAGCACTGGGCAGCGCCGCGCGCAACTGGGCCACACGAGCCTTCAGCAGCCCACGGTCATAGGCATAGAACGGCGTCTGCCCCACACGTTCCGCCAGCACCGACAGGCGCTGGCCGCCGACGATCAGTTCACCGTTCTCGACCGGGAACTGCGACATCGGCGCATGGACAGGGGCGCGGCGCGGCACGCTGGACGGTTCATTCATGATGGATGCGGTCAGGTGTTGTGCTTTTCCACCCAGGCGGTGGACAGCAGCTTGCGGTCAATCTTGCCATTGGGGTTGCGCGGCAGCGGGCCAGCCTGCTGTTCGATGCCGGCCGGCACCATATAGGCCGGCATGCGCTTGCGACATTCGGCCAGCAAGGCGGCCATGTCGATCTGGCTGGCACCAGCCGGCGGCGTGGCGATCACCTGGATGGACTGGCCGAGAGCCTGGTTATCCACGCCGAAGGCCACGCACTCACCCACCAACTGGGTGGCATAAAGAATCTCTTCGACCTCAGTCGGGCTGACGCGGTAGCCCGAGGTCTTCATCATCTCGTCGCGCCGGCCAATGAAGTAAAGGTAGCCCTCAGCGTCGCGGCGCACCGTATCGCCCGAGAACACCACGTACTCGGGCAGCTGCATACCGACCTCGCGCCCGCCTACGCCGGCCGGCAAGGGCTTGTAGCGCTCGGCCGTCTTCTCTGCATCGTTCCAGTAGCCCAGCCCCACCAGCGCCCCCCGGTGCACCAGCTCGCCGGGCTCGTCGGCCGCGCACTCAGTGCCGTCCTCGCGCAGCACCAGGATCTCGGCGTTCGGAATGGCCTTGCCGATGGAATCCGGCCGAGCATCGACCTGATCGGGCGGCAGATAGGTGGAGCGAAAGGCCTCGGTCAGGCCATACATCAGGAAGGGCTTGGCCGCTGGCACGCGCTGACGCAGCAGCTGCAGCGTCTCGCGCGGCATGCGCCCGCCGGTATTGGCGAAATAGCGGAGCTGCTCGTTGATGGCCGCCGGCCAATCGAGCTGTGAAAGCTGGATGTATAGCGGGGGCACTGCCGTCAGGCCGGTGATCTGGAAACGGTCCAGCGCGTGCAAGACATCGCGCGGCAGCAACGGTGTCAGCAATGCCACACTGGCGCCCACGCTGAAAGCGGTGGTGAGCTGGCTGAAACCCGCATCAAAGCTGATCGGCAGTGCGGCCAGCAAGCGGTCCCCAGCCGTGTTGCCCAAATAGGCGGCTACGCTGTGCGCGCCCACCACCATATTGCGATGGCTCAACATCACACCCTTCGGCTGGCCGGTGCTGCCCGATGTGTAGAGGATGGCAACGAGGTCGGTATCCAGGACGCGATGGCCGGGCCGAGGGGGGCTTGAAAGCGCCTGCTGCCAATCCATGGGCACACCATCAGGATCGCCCAGTGGCGGCCCGTCCGTCAGCAGCACCCGCAAGCCAGGCAGCGGCGCCGCTTCATCAGCCCAGCGCAACCAGCGTGCAGCCTGGGTCACCAACAGCGCCGCGCCACAGTTGGCCACGATATGTTGCACCTGTGCTGGCTTGAGCACCGGGTTCACTGGCACAAACACGAGGCCGGCATGGGCCGCAGCCAAGCAGGCAACAACGCAGTCCGGGTTCTTGTCGAGCCAGACCGCCACGCGCGCCCCCCGCCCCAAGCCCAAAGCGATGAAACTGGCCGCCAGCGCCTCGACGCGGCTGGCGAGCTCGCCGTAGCTCAGGCTCGCCTTGTCCGACAACAGGGCGGCGGCCTCGGGCTGCCGATCAGCCGCACCGAGCAGCAGGTCAGGCAGCAAGAATGCCCTCGACCGTTCCGGGTGCCTTGAGGTCATCAACGGCAATCTCCCGGCCGCCGCACCAGCACCACGCGATTGAACTTGTGATTCACCACCTCGTTCAGCAATGCCTCGAACACCTTGGGCTCCTATTGAAAACAGTCGGCACGATCATCCCCGCGCAGTGCCACTGACCCAGGCGGCGCCTGACGCGGCAAAGCCCGTGTGTCGGGCGTTGCCCTCGTCACCTTGAAGGCCACCTCGGTCAGGCGAGCTTTGAGATGGAGCTTCAGTGTATCGGGCCGACTCGGCGGATTGGCACGAGCACGGGTGGCTAAGGTCTGTTCAACCGAGCCCGGAGTGCATGCCGGAACGCCCCAGCCAAGCTCCGTGCGGTCAGTGGGTCGAAAGCCAGCAGCGCCATCCGCTGGCGGCGCACGCTCATCCAGTCACGCTTGTAGCTGTCGTCACCGCTGATGAAGTCCACGGTGTGCACACCGTCGACGTCGATAACGCGGGACATCAGTTCGGCCGTCAACACGGTGCCGGGCGAGAGTGCTTCTTTTCCGTCGACATGTGCAAGCTTGAAAATGCTGGCCACACCCGTGGACACGAACCATATCTGGGCGGCCAGGGGCTCGCCGTTCAGCCTCAGAACGCCGAGGCGCAGCTCGTCTCTACCCGCCATCCACCGTACCAAGCCCCGGATGAAGGCAGCCGAACCCTCGGCCAGCTTCCAACTGGCGGCATACACCGCCTCGTAGTCTTGCAAGGCACGTTCAAGAGCCTCACCGGGGGCCGAAACGATTTCAAGGCTCAGCTCCCCCGCCCGCTTCAGCCGGGCACGCCCCCGGTGGAGACTGGTCCGCAAGGGACCGGGGCGGGCGGCGAGATACTGCTCGGCAGTCTGACCCTTCACATCCAGCACCCAGTTGCCAAAGGCTGGCGTGTCGGCCACCCAGTAGCCACCGGCCCGCAGAGCCGCACGCAGCTCAGCCACCCAGCTGGATTCAGCATCCAGCGGCCGCAGATCCAGAATCGACGCACCGGCGCGGCGCCACGCACGAGCCAGGCCAACTGGATCAGCGAGGGCAGTGCCCCCCACCGGCATCAGCAAGGGCGTGTAGTAATTGCTCAAGCCCTGCCATTGCCCAGGTTTCGGACCGCCAACCAGGGGCAGCCGCATCGCTTCCGGGTGTTTAACCTCAAGCGGCCGCGGCTGATCGCCGACCCATCCACAGCTGCGAAGCAGCTCGAACCAATCCGAATGCGCGTACCACGTCGGCTCACATGCAGCGCTCATTAGCAATTTAATCGCCCCGGGTTCGGCAAATGCCAGTTGGTTTCGGTCCATCTACGCGGCCAAGGCAGCGCATCAGCGAGGGTTACTCGGCGTGAGTTTCGCAGCAAGAATAGCCGCCAACTGGCCCGTCCGCCGATTGGCGCCGCCGCCCCCCCCCATTTCAGGGCAGCCCACAAAGCCGGCTGAGTCGGCGCCCATGGATGCAACTTCCAGAGACGATCAGCAGAGCGTTTAAGATTTCACAGTGGTCGCCATTGCTTGGAAGTTTGGGGCTCGGAAGGGCGTTCAGCGCTGTGCCGGCCCGGTGATACTCTCGGCGTCGAGCCGACCCGCAGGCTTCTTTCCCCAACACATGACCTTTGACCTTGATCTTCAGCGCCAAGTGCTAGTCATCTTGGACAGCGTCCTGTCCTTGAACGGCCGAGCTCTCCAGTTCACTGCCGAGACGCCACTGCTGGGCTCCATACCTGAGTTCGACTCGTTTTCGGCAGTGGCCTTGCTTGCCGCCCTGGAAGATCGCTTTGGTATCGCCTTCAACGACGCCGTCATTGGCGCCGATGCCTTCGCGTCCGTTGGCAGCTTGACGGGCTTGGTAGCCGACTGCCTGGGCATGGTGTGAGCCACCCCCCCACCGGGCTGATCCTGGGTCCCAGCGAAGGTTTCGCTGGGGCGAGATATGCCTTGCTGCATTCGCCTCCAGCTGGCGTCAGCGGCTTGGGCGCCATGGTCTACCTGCCCCCTCTGGGCGAAGAGATGAACCGAAGCCGGCGCATGGCGGCCGTGATGTGCCGCAGGTTGGCGCAATCGGGCTGGACCGTGCTGCAGCTGGATTTGTTCGCTTGCGGCGACAGCGCGGGTGAACTGGAGCACGCGACCTGGGAAGGCTGGGAGCACGATGCCCTGGCTGCGCACCAATGGCTGAAGGATGCGAGTGGGTTCCACCCCTGGCTTTGGGGGCTTCGCCATGGCGCGTTGATCGCTGCAGCCGTAGCGCCGCGGATTGCAGATCCGGTAAAGCTCTTGCTGTGGCAACCGGTCATTGACGGTGCGACTGCCCTGCGCCAATTGCTCCGCCCAAGTTCGGAAAACCGGGCGACCACCGCCGAACGCATGGCTGAACTGGCTGCCGGGCAGACTGTTCATGTGGCCGGCCAAGTGCTCACTCCGTCCGTCGCCCGCGGGCTTCAGGCCGCGCGCCTTGACTTGAGCTGCGCTCGCGCTCAAACCGCTGTGTGGCTGGACGTCACGCCTGACGGTCTCCCTCTCCACGGCCGTATTGCGGCCATGAGGCCGGCGGATTCTGGAGAACAAACGCACTGGGTGCACAACACGATTTGCGGGCCGAGCTTTTGGGTCTCTGCCGACATTGAAGAGGCCCCTGCACTGGTGGACTCGACCCTGAAGGCGCTCGCTGAAACCGAACCGGCGGCGCGCAGCGAATCGCTCACGGCCCCTGAAGCGCTCTTGCAAGCCCCTGCAGCAGCGCAGGTGGGGCAGCATTTCGAAGTGCCCATCGGCATTGCGGCGGGAGTCGAGGTGCTACAAGGCATCGTGGCTGATGCACCGCTGGCCGCCTCGCTGGGCCTGATCATCGTCGTCGGCGGGCCTCAGGTGCGAACCGGTGCACACCGCTTGTTCACCCAATTGGCACGGCACGCCGCCGATGCTGGATTTCCCAGCCTGCGTTTCGACCTGCGTGGCATGGGGGACAGCACGGGCACGGCCACTCCGTTCGACAACAACAGCCCGGAGTTGTCAGCGGCCATTGACGCCTTGATCGAACGATGCCCCTCCGTGCAACGGGTGGCGCTGCTGGGGCTGTGCGACGGCGCCAGCTCGGCCCTGCTCTACAGCGAGCAGCAAGATGCCCGCGTGGCTGGACTCCTGCTGCTCAACCCTTGGGCGCATTCCGCCAACCTGGCGGCACAGACCCGGCTGAGGCACCACTATCCGCGCCGATTCCTTGAGCGGGACTTCTGGCAGAAGCTGGCGCGGGGCCGTATCAACTGGCAGGGACTGCGGTCGATGTGGCGCGACTGGCGTGCGGCGCGCCAAGAGCAAGCGCAACCCGAATTCCTGCGCCGCATGGAAGACTGCTGGTTCAGCTTCCCGGGCAGCGTCCGCGTCTTCCTGTCGCAACACGACTACACCGCGCGCGAGTTCGAACGGGCTCACGCCGACTGGATTTCTGACTCGCGGCGCCCAGACGCCCCGCGGAGCTTCGTGAATCTTGTCGACGCGGATCACACCCTCTCCGACCCGGCGGCGCGCCAGCGCGTGGCGGGCGAAGTGGAAGGCTTTCTCCGCAGCTTGGCGAAGAACGCATCCGGCGAGGTGCGCCATGGCTGAACACAGCCTCAAGCAATCCGTCATCAAGGGGGTGGCCTGGACCATCGCCATGCGCTGGGCCGTCAAGGGCATCGGCTTCATCAACACCGTGATCATGGCCCGGCTGCTCATGCCGGAAGACTACGGCGTGGTCGCCATGGCCATGTTGGTGGTGGGCCTGATCGGCACCTTCCTTGAACTCAACGCGGGCGTTGCCATCCTGCGGCAAGAGCATGTCACCGATGCCGACGTCAACTCCGCCTGGAGCTTGCGCCTGCTCCAAAGCCTGGCCTTGGGCATCCTGGTAGCTGCGGCCTCGTGGCCGGCCGCCTGGTACTTCGAAGAACCGCGCGTGACCGCCATGCTGTGGGTGCTTGCCGCCTGCGTGGCCTTCAGCGGCTTGGCCAATATGGGCGTGCTGCTGGCGCAAAAGCGCATGGACTTCCAGTTGCAGTTCCGCCAGGAAGTCATCGGCAAGGTGCTCAGCGTGCTGACCACCATTGCGCTGGGTTGGTGGCTGGGTGACTACCGCGCGTTGCTGGGCGGTTTGGCGGTGGGCTATGTCGGCGGCACGGTGCTCAGCTACATGCTTCACCCCCATCGCCCGCGCTGGGACACCTCGCGCTTCGCCCATATCTGGGACACCAGCAAATGGCTGATGATCGGACACATGGGCCACTATGTGCTAGGCAAGTCCGATGAACTGGCTGCAGCCCGAATGGGCACGACCGCGCAATACGGCCAATACAACGTCGGGGCCGATCTGGGCGGGCTGCCTGTCGCGTCAGTCGCCCCAGCGGCCTTGCAAGCATTGTTGCCCGCGATGGCCAAGTTGGAGTCGGACCCGGAGCGATTGCGCCTGGCAGCGGTGAAGACACTGTCGGCACTCAACGGGCTGACACTGCCCTTGTCGGTCGGTGTCGCAGCACTTGCGCAGCCCTTCACACAGGTGGTTTTGGGCAGCAAGTGGACAGAGGCGGCCATGTTTGTGGCGATCTTCTCCCTTGCCAACGGCATCCGTTTTACCACCAATCCCTTGCACATGTTCATGGTGGTCCGCGGACAAACCAAGTTTGTCGCCAACATCTCCTGGTACGAGTTTGCTGCCTTCGTTGGAGCCGCTTTGTTGATGGCGCCCCAGTGGGGACTCACGGGCCTTGCCCTGGCCCGGGTGGTGGGAGTAGTCGTCAACTGTCTAATTAGCGCCTGGGCGTCCTGCCACCACGGCGGCTTGCGATGGGGGCAACTGGGCAACGCCTTGCTGCGGCATGCTGCCGGCGCTTCGCTCATGGGCTTGGCAATCTGGTCAGCGTTGCCTCTGTTTGGCCCCATTGCCTTGCTGCAGCTGCTGGCGGGTAGCGCCTTGGGCTTCACGCTTTTCATGACTTGGGCTTTCGGCACCTGGGCCATGGCCGGGCGCCCCGAGGGCTTTGAGTCGACCCTGCTCGAGCAGTATCAAAGGTGGCGGCGCTCATGAAGCTCAGCGTCATCATCCCCACCCGCAACCGCGCAGCCCTGGCCGCAAGGGCTGTCGCGTCCGTTTGCATGCAGCGCGACGCGGATTTTGAAGTAATCGTGCTCGATGACGGATCCAACCTGGAGCAGCGAGCGGCCCTGGCCACTGGACTCGCCGCGTTCGGGCAGGTGCGCCTCATTCACTTAGCGCCGCCCGACAGTCCCGGCAGCGGCCCTTCGGCCGTGCGCAATGCAGGCATTGAAGCGGCCAGCGGCGAGTTGCTCGCCTTCTGCGACGATGACGACGAGTGGGTCGATCCCCTCCACCTGGCACGCGTGATTGAAGCGTTCGCGGCAAACCCCGAACTCGACCTCTATGTCGGCAATCAGGAAGGCTGGTATGCAGGTGTACCGGAGCGCACCACCTGGTTGCCAGGTCTGCTCGCGCCAAGTCAGCAGAACACGCTCCCGCTTGTCATGACATCTGCGCAATGGATCAAGGCCGGCGGCTTCCCACATCTAAACACACTCGTCACAACACGTGAACGAGCGCGCGAGATCGGTGGGTTCTGGCCCTTGATTCGCTATGAAGAAGACCGCGATTTTTTCTGGCGGCTGCTCGACCGGTCGCGCCAATCGGCGTACTGCCCGGCCATCGTTGCGCGCCATCACATTCCCGACCGCACATTGAAGGTCAATGCATCCACCCGCTGGTCGGCGCTGGACAAACGCCTCATGTCCGCGCAGGTGAGCCGCCATGTGGCGCTCAGCGTGACCGCTCCTGATATTCAGAAACTCGCCAGTGATGCAGAGGCCTTCGACACCCAACACCTCGTGCATGAGTTGCTCCAACGCGGTGAGCGGCGCCAAGCCGCACGGCTGGCCTGGGTGGCCTTGGGCCTACGTTTCAGCTGGCGTTGGCTGGCCCGCACGGTGTTGCTGCAGATGAAGGCGACTCTCCCGGGGGGAGCGCGATGAGCAGCCCAACCGTTCGTAGGCCCGGTACCGGCCCCGTGCTGGTCTTGGGCGATGACACCCGAAGCTTCCTGGCCACGGTCCGTTCCTTGGGCCGCAAAGGGCTTGAGGTCCATGCCGTCCCATTCCACTTCGATGGGCCGGCGCTCAAGTCGCGTTACGTTCAACAGGTTCACCGGATTCCCTACTACCTTGGCGACGGCAAGGCATGGCTGGAGGCCATGCAAGGCGTGGTGGCTGAGCACGGCATTGAATTCATCATTCCCTGTGAAGAGCGTTCGCTGCTGCCCTTGCGGCGGCACCGGGATGCCTTCGCCCAATGCAAGCTCGGCATCGTCAACGACGCGGCCTTTGACGCCTTCTTTGACAAAGCCTCAACCCATGCCCTGGCCGAGCGTTGTGGCGTGCCATCGCCGTCGCTGGAAGACGTCACGCAGGCATCGTCGGCGGAAGATCTGGTGCTTCGCCTAGGCCTGCCTTTGGCGTGCAAGTGGAACCAGTCCTATACCTGGCCTGATCTTTACGTGCGCACCAAGGTGGCCATCGTCCACAGCGCGGAAGACCTGCGCAAGTGGCTGAGCCGGGCGGCCAAGGAATCTGGCCGCACCAGCGTCGAAGCTTTTGCTCCCGGCTTTGGGCTTGGCGTTTCGGTGCTAGCGCATGAGGGCAAGATCCTGCAGGCCTTCGAGCACCACCGCGTCAATGAACTCGATGGCGCCAGTTTCCTGCGGGTCAGCCGCCCGGTGCATCCAGAACGGCTGAAGGCCGTCGAGCGCATGGCTACCGCTGTGAACATGACCGGCATCGCCATGTTCGAGTTCAAGCACGACGCTATTACAGAGCAATGGGCCCTGCTTGAAGTCAACGCCCGCCCGTGGGGCTCGATGCCGCTCCCGGTCGCCCTTGGGGTGGATTTCCCAGCCCAGTTCCACGCCTTGCTGTGCAAGGGCGAGGCACCCACGCAAACGTCCTATGCGTTCGGGATCATGGGGCGCAACCTGATCCCCGATCTGCAGCAGTTGCGGATGCGCCTGAAGGAAACGAGCCGGCTCGGTGCGCTGCTGGGCGCCTTGGCCTGGACGGCAGGGCTGCTTCGCCGCGCCCTCGGGCGCGAACATTGGGACGTCTGGACCGCGGACGACCCGCAGCCGGGCCGCAGCGAGTTGCTTGGTTTTGTACAGAGCGTCAAGGCCAAGCTGATGCCGGCCCGCCCGCTTGCTGGAGCGCAGCGCCCTGCCATTGACGCGAAACGCGATGACCACGCGCCCAGCCGAGTCATCTTTGTTTGCCTGGGCAATATCTGCCGCAGCCCTTATGCGGCCGAACGTGCCAAGCAGTTGCTGCAGCAAGCGGGCCTCAAAGGCTGGGAAGTGCGCTCTGCTGGCACGCTGCCACGTCAGCCGCGCCCGTCTCCGGCCCTGGCCATCGAGTGCGCGGGCCGGCGCGGCGTCGACCTGCTAGAGCACCGCTCAACAACGTTGGATTTCGAGTGGGTGGAATGGGCTGACCAGCTGGTGGTCTTCGATGACACCATTCGGGACGCGCTGTTGGCACGTCACCCCGAGGCGCGAACCAAACTGAGGACTTGGTCTGAGCTATCGCCTGGAGCGGCAGCAGCCGGTGGCGTGGCGGACCCCTTCGGGAAAGAGCGATCCGCGTTCGAGCACGCCTACGCGCAAATCGACAGTGTCTTGTCCTCTTGGATCTCCGCCTTTCGCGGCCGCCAACCATGAAGATCTTCGGATTCCTGATTGCCCGAAACGAGGGCGACATCATTGGCCAGGTGCTCCAGCGTTTGTTGGAGCTGGGCTGCTACGAGCGCATCTACTTCTTTGACAACGACTCCACGGACGATACGGCTGCAGTCGCCCGTGCATTGGCAAACGACGTACTGCAGGTCAGCACATGCTCTCGCCCCTTTTCCGACTCGCTGAAGTACCAGCTGATCGACGAGCATCGAGCCGAGTTCACGGAGGGCGATTGGATTCACGTGCTGGATGCCGACGAGATCATCATCGACAACCCACGCAGCCTGGCGGAACTAGCAGCCCAAGAAGGTAGCAACGCTATTGAACACGGGTACGTTCAGTTCTATATGCAAGAAGGCGCAGCGAATGCACGGTTTCACACCGGTGTCCCTGCCGCAGAACAACTCACCCATTACCTGCTCAACTGGGGTGAACCACGTTTTTTCCGCTTCTCGCGCGACTATCTGCTGAGCGAATCGTTTGTGAAGCAGCGCGATCCACGCCTGCTGATCTCCAGCCACCTGCTGCACATCCAGCACTTCCAGTTCCGCTCCGCCGAGCAGGTGCAACGCCGCATCGAAGTGCGGCTGGCCAACAACCGCCACTCGGGCAACTGGGGCCACGTGAAGGCCGCCCGCTGGCAGGATTACTGCGTGCCGGCCAGGTTCCTGCACAAGTTCGACGGCCAGATTCGCCGCGGCCTGCCCGAGGGCATGGATCTTTTCACCGCGCCCAGCAACGCGGCGTACACGGCCGCCTCATTGAATTGGATGCGCCGGCATGGGCATCTGGCAGCTGAACATGAGCGTTACTTCACTGCTGGCGCGCTCGAACGCCGGCTTCGCAGCCTGCACCCAAGGCGCTGGCTCGCCCGTTGAAGAATATGGCTGGCGCCGCACTCCCAAAGCTGCATATTGCCCACCTCGTGCACCGCTTCTCGGTGGGCGGGCTGGAGAATGTGGTGGCGCAACTGATTGACCACCTGCCAGAAGACCGCTTTCGGCATACGGTGGTGGCTGTCAGCGACATCGACCCCAGCTTTGCCGACCGCGTGCAGCGCAAGGATGTCGAGTGGGTGTCGTTCAACAAGCCACCCGGTCAACCTTACGCACAGTACCCCCGCTTCGTGCGCCTGATGAAGCAGCTGCAACCGCAGGTGCTGCACAGCTGCAACCTGGCGGCGCTGGACTTTGTGCCTGCTGCGGCCTGGGCCGGAGTGAAGCGCCGCATCCATGCCGAGCACGGCTGGGCGGCGGACGACGCGCGCGGCAGCAACGTGAAGAAGCAGTGGCTGCGCCGGGCCTACCGCCCTTGGGTGCAAGACACAGTGGCCGTGTCCGACGAGATTGCTCACTACCTGCGCGATCGGATCAGATATCCGGCTGAGCGAATCCACCTGATCGAGAACGGCGTTGATGTGCAACGCTTCCAACCCATACCCGCTCTGCCACCGACTGACTTCCCCTGGAACCCAGAAGCGCACTGCATCGTAGGCTGCGTGGGTCGCATGGAACCCGTCAAGAACCACGCGCTTCTGTTGCGAGCTTTCGCGACGGCCAGGGCACAAGACCCGCTGGCCCGGCAGCGCTTGCGCCTGGTGATGGTGGGCGACGGCCCCTTGCGGGCCGAGACCGAGCAATTGGTTCGAACCCTGCAACTCGACGACGCAGTCTGGATGCCGGGGCAGCGCGCTGATGTGGCCGCCATACTCAACGCCATGCGAGTGTTCGTGCTTTGTTCACTGGCCGAAGGCACATCCTGCGCCTTGCAAGAGGCCCTGGCAGCAGGTGCCGATGTGATCGCAACCCGCGTGGGCGCCAATGCGCGCCTGCTGAAGGACGGCGAGTTTGGCACGCTCATCGAGAGCGAGGACGAAGCCGCACTGACCCGCGCATTTCTCGCACGGGTTCATCTGCCGCGCACCGATGCAGAGCGGCATCGCACCCATCTGCATGCCGCCGAGAACTTTTCATTGCAGGCCACCGTCGGGCACTACGCCCGCCTGTTCGCATCAGCCGCGACATGAACGCCGGACTGCCTGGCAGCACTGTGAGCGTGGTGATCCCCATGCACAACGGCTTGCCGCACATTGCCGATGCCTTGCAATCGGTTCAATGGCAAACGCAGGCTGCGCACGAGGTGATCGTGGTCGACGATGGCTCCACCGATGGCTCGGCTGAATGGGTTCAACAGCACTATCCGCATGTGAAGTTGCTGCGCCAACAACAGCAAGGCATTGCCGCCACACGCAACCGCGGTATTTCCGCTGCAACGGGCGACTGGGTTGCCTTCCTGGATCACGACGACGCATGGCACCCTGGCAAGCTGCAAGTGCAGCTGCAGGCGGCCAGCCGGCACCCCGACGCCAGCGTGGTGTACGGCGACTTTCAGCGATGGCTGCCTGACGCAGAAGGCAGGCACGTTTGCCCGCACGAGTGGACGCCACCTGGTGCCACTGACCCAAGCCTTGCTGCGGAACCGGTTTGCGCATGGAGCTACAGCGACTTCTTGCTGGACTGCTGGATGCAAACCAGCACCGCCATGATCAGGCGCAACACACTCGTCCAGTCAGGCGCCTTCGATCCCACTTGGCCTACCGGGGAAGACTGGGACCTATGGCTGCGTTTGTGTCGGTTGACCCGATTCGTTCACATCCCGCTGGCCGTCTCGCTCTATCGCCAGCACCCGCAGCAAAGCACACGCCAACAGCTGCCAACGGTTGACTACAGAACACGCCTCATCGAACAAGCCATCAGACAATGGGGCTACACAAATCCCGATGGCAGCGGCGCTGCGCCTGCCATCGTCCGGCGGAAGCTAAGCACCTACCACTGGGAGTTTGGAGCCAGCCACCTGGCCGCAGGCCATAGGGGCACTTTCTATCCAGCGATGGCCGCTGCGATCAGCACCGACCCGACATTCCACAAGCCCTATTTCTATGGGCTGGCTGCCTTGATGGGCTGGCGCCCAAAGTGGGGAAAGAGAATCTAAGGCAATGAACCCTTCCGTTTCCTTGTATCTGGACATCCTGAGAATTGCGGCCGCGCTGACGGTGTTCTTGAGTCATGTGGGCCACGGGCATCTGGTTGGCGGCGTTCTTTGGCGATTCACTTACTGGGGCCACGAAGCAGTCATCGTGTTTTTCGTCTTGTCGGGTTACGTCATCGCCTATTGCGCTGACCAGCGCGAAAAGGAATTGGCAAGCTATGTATCGGCCAGACTCTCGAGACTGTATTCCATCATTTTGCCGGTCGTCGCCATTACCCTGATGCTGGACTTAATCGGTGGACAGATCAATCCTTCCGTGTACGAGAAATCGATTGATAGGACCCTTCCGGCTTGGTTCACTTACAGCGCGTCTCTCTTGATGCTCAACCAGTCGTGGAGCCTGGGCACGCATTTCGGCAGCAATGGCGCCTATTGGTCCATACCATATGAGTTTTGGTACTACTTCATATTTGGCGCTGCCACATACCTGAAGGGGTATCGCCGAATCATAGGCATTGCCATCGGATCGCTCGCGGCAGGGCCAAACATTCTGATTCTGTTCCCGTTCTGGCTTCTGGGCGCCCTGAGCTACCGCATTCAATCCCATACAGTATCAATGATTCCGATCGGCAGATGGCTTCTGTTCCTCGGCGCGGCGCTGCTGCCATTGCTGATGCTGGCTGTAGACAATGGGCAGATGAAAGCCCACTCTCCAATACAGATTGATGGATGGCTCTGGAATCTGATCGTGGCGGCATGCACATCAGTCACAATCATCTTGCTTCCACCGGCGTACAACCCACCCACCGCATCTGCTTTAGCCAATAGAGCGCGGAAATGGATACAGCACCTTGCCGATTCCACCTTTGCACTCTACTTGCTACATCTGCCAGTGCTGGGGTTCATTTCGGCCGTGATTTCAGAGAACCGAGGGGTATTCGCCAAGGTCGCCTATCTAACTTTTCCGATTGTGGTTGCAGTAACTCTGGGGCACCGCATGGAACGACTGAAGAGGCCAATGCGGCGTTGGCTTGATCGCCCACTAGGGAAGCTCTGCACAAAGCACCGCCGGTTGTGCTCGGTGCCGACTGAAGAGGTTTCGTGACGCCGGTGTCGTCGTCAGCAGCAGGTTTTGGGTGCATTTGCGCATCAACGTGCCGCTGGTTTGGCGCACTTGGCGCATTGCAGGCGCACTCATGCCTGCACCC
>NZ_JBILQK010000124.1:0-8335 GCF_044373315.1 Roseateles sp.
CCGAAATGGCAGCAGCAGATCGACCGCGAGCTGGCGCTGATCGCCGAGCTGAGCTACGAGCACTACTTCCTCACCGTGGCCGACATCGTCAGCTTCGCGCGCGATGCCGGCATCCTGCACCAGGGCCGCGGCTCGGCCGCCAACAGCGTGGTCTGCTACTGCCTGCACATCACCGCGGTGGACCCGGAGCGCAGCACCATGCTGTTCGAACGCTTCATCAGCAAGGAGCGCCAGGAGCCGCCCGACATCGACGTGGATTTCGAGCACGAGCGCCGCGAGCTGGTGATGCAGTACCTCTACCGCAAGTACGGCCGCACCCGCGCCGCGCTGGCCGCCACGGTGATCGCCTACCGGCCGCGCAGCGCCATCCGCGACGTGGGCAAGGCGCTGGCGATGGACGAGGCCCTGGTGGAGCGCCTGGCGCACGACCACAGCGGCTGGTCCAGTGAATCGCTGCCCGAGGAACGCCTGGCCGCGCTGTGCGCAGAGCTCGGCCTGGACGCGCAGGACCTGCGGCTGCGTCAGCTGGTGGCCTTGAGCCGCCAGCTCTGCGGCATGCCGCGCCACCTCAGCCAGCATGTGGGCGGCTTCGTGCTGACGCAAGGGCCGCTGTCGCGCCTGGTGCCGATCGAGAACGCCGCCATGCCCGATCGCACCGTGATCCAGTGGGACAAGGACGACCTCGAATCGCTCAAGCTGATGAAGGTGGACGTGCTGGCGCTGGGCATGCTGAGCGCGCTCAAGCGCAGCTTCGAGCTGTATCGCCAGCTGCGCGGCCTGGACATCACGCTGGCCAGCGTGCCCGAGGGCGACACCCGCACCTACGACATGATCTGCGCGGCCGACACCGTGGGCGTGTTCCAGATCGAGAGCCGCGCGCAGATGTCCATGCTGCCGCGCCTGAAGCCACGCAACTACTACGACTTGGTGATCGAGGTCGCCATCGTGCGCCCCGGCCCCATCGAGGGTGGCATGGTCCATCCCTATCTGGAAAACCGGCGCAAGCCGCCCGATCAGATCGTCTACCCGCCGGGGCTGGAGCAGGCGCTGGAACGCACCCGCGGCGTGCCCATCTTCCAGGAGCAGGTGATGCAGGTGGCGATGATCGCCGCCAACTTCACCGCCGGCGAGGCCGACCAGCTGCGCCGCGCGATGGCCTCGTGGAAGCGCCCCGGCGAGCTGGCGCAGTTCTATGAGCGCATCGTCGCGCGCATGCGCGCCAACGGCTACACCGAAGCCTTTGCCGAAGCCATCTTCAAGCAGATCAAGGGCTTCTCGTCCTACGGCTTCCCCGAGTCGCATGCGGCCAGCTTCGCGCTGCTGACCTATGTGAGCAGCTGGCTCAAATGCCATGAACCGGCCATCTTTCTGTGCGCGCTGCTGAACTCGCAGCCCTTGGGTTTCTACACCCCCAGCCAGCTGGTGCAGGACGCACGGCGTCACGGCGTGGAGGTGCGGCCCGCCGACGTCAGCCTGAGTGCCGAGGACTGCACGCTGGAGCCCTGCGCCGGTCCAGGCCAAGGACAGCAGCCCGCGGTGCGCCTGGGCCTGCGCCTGGTCAGCGGCCTGTCCGGCGAGGCGGCAAAGCGCATCGTCGACGCACGCCACGAACGGCCTTTCACCAACACGCAAGACCTGGCCCTGCGCGCCAGCCTGGACCAGCGCGAGATGCAGCTGCTGGCCGCCGCCGACGCGCTGCTGAGCCTGGCCGGCCATCGCCGCCACCAGGTCTGGCAGGCCAGCGCCGAGCGGCCGCTACCGCCGCTCTTGCGCGGTAGCCTGCCCGCCGAGCCCGAGCTGGCACTGGAGGCCGCGCCCGAAGGCGAGCAGGTGCTGTGGGACTACGCCGCCACCGGCCTGACCCTGCGCCGGCACCCGCTGGCCATCCTGCGCCCGCAGCTGGCCCGGCGCGGCGTGCGCAATGCGCAGCAGCTGGAAAAACATGGGCGCAACGGCCGCAATGCCAGCGCCTGCGGCATCGTCACCGTGCGCCAGCGCCCACAGACCGCCAAAGGCACCTTGTTCGTCAGCCTGGAAGACGAGAGCGGCAGCGTGCAGGTGATCGTCTGGCCCGATGTCTACGCCGAGCACCGCTCAGTCTTGCTGCAGGCCAGACTGCTGGCCGTGCACGGCCAATGGCAGCGCAGCAGCGACGGCGTGTGCAACCTGATCGCCAAGCGCTGCGAGGATTGGTCGGAGCTGCTGGGGCGGTTGCGGGGGGCGATGGAGGGGAGCAGGGATTTCAGGTAGGGCAGTCCTAGGCTGCCGAGAGCTCTCTCTGTCTGCACGCGGATCAAGACAGAAAGACCCGCCAGGCTGGCAGTCATGACTTTGATGATGCAGCCTCGTCGATGCCGGCAGTGCACAGTGCCGGCGAACGTCCTGACAACAAGTCAAATCAAACTCAGGGCTGCGCGCTCGAGGCTTCGACAAGAAAGGACGCGGCCAAGGTCGACACTGCTGCCAGGTTTCTCTTGTGAGCCGCCTCTGCCTCTACCGGCGCCAATGCGCGGCTCTCGTAGCTGTGGTCTCCGCCGACGATCGCCACTCGGATCGCCGAACTGCCTGTTGCGGCAAAGCCGTACAGCACCGATGGCGCACACAGCGGATCCTTGTCACCGGAGATCCAGAGTGTGGGCCGTCGCTCGGATGAGATACCCGGGTAGTTCGCCTCCGCTTCAGGCCTGAGGCTGGATTCACCCTTGCGGACGCGGCTGCAGACCGGGGTGAGCAGTAGAGCGCTGCGCAGCCGCGCATCGGCCGCCAGTGCCCGCCATGCCACCACGGACCCGAGTGACTTGCCGCCGACGGAAACACTGTCGGCTGCCACGTTCGGATGCTGACGCGCAGCAGCGATGACCGTTTGCATATCGCCAAGCTCCCTGGACAGCTCATCGGAAGGCTGGCCCTTTGGCTCCGCGCTGAAGTAAGCCCAATTGAAGCGGAACACCGCGATACCCTGCGCCGCGAGCGAGCGAGCCGTTCCGTCCATGACAGGCAGTGCCATGTGATAGCCCTGCCCCGGCGCCAAGACGATGGCGGGGTATCTCCCCTTGGCGGCTGGGAGATCCACATGCACCTGCAAGCGGGTCCCGTCAGCTTTGACGACCGTAGTATCGGCGGCTGCCGGCGCGGCCACAAGGATAGTAGCCGCGGCAAGCACGGCGAGTCTCATCAGAACTGACATGGAAGGGGGAGCGATTGCATGGCTAGATGACACTGTGTTGAACGCTCCCCTGGACGTCATGCGTTTGGCTGCGCCACACAACGGCTCGCTCCGGATCACTCCACCGATAGCGCGCATTGTGCGCGTCTATTCCGGCCGAATCACCCTGCAAAACCCGCATGCGGAAACAGCGTGCAGCAGGCACCAGCCCTGCCGAAGCCCTCAGCGCCCCGGCGCCACCATCGGCCAGCCGCGCCGCGCCCACTCTGACATGCCGCCGTCGACATAGCGCACGTGGCTGTAGCCGCCCTGCTCGCGCAGCGCCTTCAAGGTGGCCTTGGAGCGATTCTGAGTGTTGCAGATCAGCAGCACCGGCTGTTTGGCGTCGGTGGGGATCTCGGCCAGGCGCTGGGCCAGCTGGCGCATCGGCAGCAGCTTGGCGCCTGCAGCCACGCCGGTGGCGTGCTCATGCGGCTCGCGGATGTCAATCATCAGCACCCGCCCGGCCTCATGCTCGGCACGCGCCGTCTCCAGGCTCACCGCATCGGCGCCCGGTCCGCCCTGGCTGCAGGCCGAGAGGCTAAGGCCAAGGCTCAGCGCCGCGCCAACAAGCGCGCAAGAAAACCGGCGCCGCTCCACCGGACGCGACACCCCCTGCGCCGGCCGGCCGGTGTCTGTCGACGCCACGACATCTGCCATTGGATTCCCTGACTTCATACCCATGCGCAGCAATATATCAGCCTATTCTTATGTACCGTGAATAGCCTCCGGATCCGCTGGTTTTCCCCTGGATACAAGGCTGATCGGCGCTTGATCGGACGGCCATCGGCTGCGCTAGAAGTACAGGGATTTCAGCTAGATAGACGCTACGAAACAGCGCTAGCATCACCACCCGATCCGAAGCCCGCGAAAGGTTGTCGCCATGGACAAGGCCACACTGAAGCGCGAAGCCAGCCAGTGGCGCGCCGGCTATTACAAAGGCCAGCGCAACTGGAGCGCCGCGCACCACAGCAGCATCTACGGCTCCATCGTCTGCAGCGTGGTGGCGGGTGCGCTGCTCCAGATCAAGGGCATGGAGCCTGGCTATGCGGCCGTGCTCACCTCAATTGCTGCGGCGCTCAGCAGTGCGGCCGCGGCCGGAGGTTTCCAGCGCAAATGGCGCAGCAACCGCCTGAGCCGCAGCCGGGTGGACGGCCTGCTGATCGACATCGAGGCTGACGAGGCCGATCTGCCCAAACTGGCGCGGCAGCTCAAGGCCATCATCGCGGAGCATGACCGCGAGGTGGTGCGCGACGAAGGCAATGGCGGCGCCGCCGCTGATCCGCCGGCATCCCCGGCATCTCACACCCCGCCGTCCGACAAGACTGCAGCGCCGGCACCGTGATGCAGAAGCACATCGATCCCCAAGCCGCATCGACAGCCACGCCCGCGGCGCCGCCGCCGCGCTGGGTCAGCGCGGCCATCCCGGCATTGATCGCCACGGCCTTCGCGCTGCTGCTGGTGTTCATGCTGCTGAGCCCCATCCTGCTGCCGGCACTAAACCTGCCGACCGGCGGCGATGCCGAGCAGGTCGACACCTTGCGCGCCGCCATCACCCACCCGTTTCCGCCGCGCGGCACGGCTGAAGCACCGGCCGCGCAGGCGATCTATACCGATTTCACGCGGCGCAGCAGCACCCTGCTGGTCTATGGCGTCACCGACCCGGCCGCGCAGCAGCAGATCGTGCAGCAGGTCCGCGAGGCCTGGCAGCGGCTGGAGACGAGCAAGCCAGTAGAGATCCGTTTCATCGAGCGCGAGGTCTGGGTGCAGGACGGCTCGACCGGCTACCGCCGTGGCAAGGAGAGGCTGCTGCACCGCGAGCTGATCCGCTGAGGCTGCTAAGCTCGGCGGCACGCGCTGCGCACCACGCGCAGCAAGGAGACTCGCGATGAGCCAGCCCCGTGTCACCGGCATCGGCGGTGTGTTCTTCAAGTCCAGCGATCCCAAGGCGCTGGGCGAGTGGTACCGGAAGCATCTGGGTATCGATGTCCAGCCCTGGGGCGGTGCCGCTTTCAGCTGGGCCACGCCCGACAACCCGGGCGGCGCCGGCACCACCGTCTGGAGCCCCTTCGCCGCCGATACCGGCTACTTCGCGCCCAGCCCGGCGCCCTTCATGATCAACTACCGCGTCGCCGACCTGCACGCGCTGCTGGCGCTGCTGCGCAGCGAAGGCTGCACGGTGGATAGCAAGGTCGAGGAGTCGGAGTACGGCAAGTTCGGCTGGGTGATGGACCCGGAGGGCAACCGCATCGAACTCTGGCAGCCGCCCGCCGGCCAGTGAGACGTGCAAGGCCATGAGTGAAGCCAAGACCCGCCCCACCGACACGCCGCTGCAGAGCTATCTGGACAGCATTGCCGACCCGCAACGCCGCAGGGACTGTGTGCAGCTTTCCGAGCTGATGCAGCGCCTGAGCGGCTGCCCACCGGTGCTGTGGGGCAGCAGCATCGTCGGCTTCGGCCGCTACCACTACCGATACGACAGCGGACGCGACGGCGAATCCTGCCTGGTCGGTTTCTCTGCGCGCAAGGACAGCATCAGCCTCTACCTGCTGGCCGGCTTCGAGGGCGCTGCAGGCCTGCTCCAGCAGCTCGGTAAGCACAAGACCGGCAAGGCCTGCCTCTATATCAAGCGCCTGGCCAATGTTCAGCCGGCGGTGCTGGAGCAGCTGATCCAGAGCTCCATCGACGAAACCCGCCGGCGCTGGCCCGGCACGGCTTGAAGCGCGTGCGCTCTGCGGGCAAAGCCGGGCTTACCAGCCCGGCCCTTTGCGCGACACTGGCAGCATGGCGACGTCAAGCAAACCCCTCACTCCCGCTGCAGCACGCAAGCCAGCGGCCCGCAATCAGCCCCTGAGCGTTGACGACCTCTGGGCCTTCGAGCGCATCGGCGCGCTGAGCCTGGCGCCTGACGGCGCGCATGCGGTGTGCTCGGTCACCCGCAGCTCGATGGCCGACAACAGCTCCAGCTCCAGCCTGTGGCTGCTGCCCACCGCCGGCCGCAAGGCGGCACCGCGGCGTCTGACGGCCTGCGGCGACAAGGACGGCCAGCCGCAATGGTCGCCGCGCAGCGACCGCATCGCATTCGTGGCCCGGCGCGAACAGCAAGGCAGCAAGGACGCCAGCGCGCAGCTCTACCTGATCGCACCCGACGGCGGCGAGGCCCAGCGCATCAGCCAGTTCGGCCCCGGCGTGGATTCCTTCAAGTGGATGCCGGATGGCAAGCGCATCCTGTTCGCGGCCTGGGTCTGGCCGGAATTGAAAGGCGCCACCGCACAGAACAAGCACCACAAGAGCTTCAGCGAGCGCAAGGAAAGCGGCTACGCCACCAGCGAGGCCTATTACCGCCACTGGGACCACAACATGCCGCAGGGCCGCGTGCTGCACCTGCTGCTGCTGGACCTGGGCAGCGGACGCATCACCGATCTGTTCGAAGGCACAGCCCATGAGCTGCCGCGCGATGCCGCCGGCACCAGCGCCTATGACATCAGCCCCGATGGCCGCAGCATCGCCTTCGTGCATGCCGCCGAGCAGCCGGTACGCCCCGGCGCACGCTATGCGCTGAGCGAGATGACCCTGCCCAGCCGCCGGGTGCGTTGCCTCGTCGATCAGGCGGGCTGGGATTTCGATGCCCCCAGCTATCGGCCGGATGGCAGCGCGATGGCGCTGACCGCTGCCCAGATCGGCCACCGGCATACCGCCTTGAAACAGCTGGCGCTGCTGGAGCTGGCCGGCCAGCCGGCCAAATCGGGCCAGGCGCGCTGGCGCGTGCTCAGCGATGCCGCCTGGGACTTCCACGCCGAGGCGCCGCTGCGCTGGGCTGAGGATGGCCAGGCCCTGCTGTTCACCGCCGAGCAGCGCGGTCGCTGCCCGCTGTGGCGCCATGACATGAGCAGCGGCGTCACCGCCCCGGCGGTGATGGACGGCGGCTGGATCCAGGCCTTCGATGTGGCGGCAGGACTGATCGTCACCGCCGGCGACTCGGCGCTGCACCCGGTGCGCGTGCACGCGCATCGCGACGGGGGGCAGGCGCTGCGCCTGGAACGCTTCAACGATGCGCTGCTGTCCAAGCGCCAGCTCGGCGAGGTGCGCGAAGTCAGCGTCAAGGGTGCGCTGGGCGAGCCGGTGCAGATGTGGCTGACCTTCCCGCCCGGCTTCGATGCGCGCAAAAAGCACCCGGTGATGCATGTGATCCACGGCGGCCCCTTTGCCGCGGCCGGCGACACTTTTGGCTACCGCTGGAACCCGCATGTGCTGGCCGCGCGCGGCCATGTGGTGGCGCAGGTCAACTATCACGGCTCAAGCGGCTTCGGCTTTGCCTGGCGCGACAGCATCATGGGCCGCCAGGGCGAGCTGGAGACGCAAGACATCGAGGCCGCCACCGACTGGCTGATCCAGCAGCCCTGGGCCGACCGCGCCCGCATCAGCGCCACCGGCGGCAGCTATGGCGGCTTCCTGGTCGCGTGGATGAACGGCCATGTGAAACCCGGCCGCTACCGCAGCTATGTCTGCCACGCCGGCGTGTTCGACCGCATCGCCACCTTCAGCGCCGATTCGTATATGGACCGGCCGCGCGACCTGCATGCGCGCTACTGGGAAGACATGGACCGCGTGCTGGCGCAGAGCCCGCACAGCGCCGCCGCGCAGATGCAAACGCCCACGCTGGTGATCCACGGCGCGCTGGACTACCGCGTGCCCGACTGCAACGGCCTGGCCTACTACAACACGCTGAAGGCGCGCGGCATCGATGCCCGCCTGCTGTGGTTCCCCGACGAGAACCACTGGGTGCTGAAGCCGCGCAACGCCAAGCTCTGGTACCAGGAGTTTCTGGACTGGGTGCAGGCGCATGACAAGCGGCCGGCGGTCAAGGCAGCCCGTCAGGGCCAAGCCGCGAGAAGCAAGCCATGAGCGAAGCCACACCCCAGACCGTCATCCCGCAACTGCGCATCACGCAGGCGGCGCGCAGCCTGGCCTTCTATGTGGACGGGCTGGGCTTCGAGATTGACGGCAGCATCAGTTCGAGCCCGGCTACCCGCTGTTCCTGCAGCTGACGCGTGCGGGCCAGACCCTGTTCCTGACCGAGCACAGCGGCGATTGCCAGGTCGGCGGCGCGATCTACTTCATCGTGCCGGA
>NZ_JBILQK010000043.1:0-33244 GCF_044373315.1 Roseateles sp.
CACACGTCTTGATGAAGGTCGAGACCCACAACCACCCGACCGCCATTTCGCCCTATCCCGGTGCCTCGACCGGTGCCGGCGGTGAAATCCGCGACGAAGGCGCTACTGGCCGCGGCTCCAAGCCCAAGGCCGGCCTGACCGGCTTCTCGGTGTCGAACCTGCATCTGCCGGGCCTGTCCGAGCCTTGGGAGCAGAGCCCGATCGGCAAGCCCAGCCATATCGCCAGCGCCTTGCAGATCATGATCGAAGGTCCGCTGGGCGGCGCCGCCTTCAACAACGAGTTCGGCCGACCCAATCTGAACGGCTACTTCCGTGTCTATGAGCAGCGCGTGGACGGTGTCGCGCGGGGCTATCACAAGCCCATCATGATCGCTGGCGGCCTGGGTGCCATCCGCGACGATCAGACGCAGAAGATCGAGTTCCCGGCCGGCAGCCTGCTGGTGCAGCTGGGTGGACCCGGCATGCGCATCGGCATGGGCGGCAGCGCCGCGTCTTCGATGGCGGCTGGCACCAACACGGCCGATCTGGATTTCGACTCGGTGCAGCGTGGCAACCCCGAGATCGAGCGCCGGGTGCAGGAGGTCATCAACCACTGCTGGGGCATGGGCGCCAAGAACCCCATCCTGGCCATCCACGACGTGGGTGCGGGCGGTATCTCCAATGCTTTCCCCGAACTTGTCAACGACGCGGGCCGCGGCGCGCGCTTCGACCTGCGCAAGGTGCCGCTGGAAGAATCGGGCCTGGCCCCCAAGGAAATCTGGTGCAACGAGAGCCAGGAGCGCTATGTGCTGGCCATCGCGCCCGAGAGCCTGGCGCTGTTCCAGAGCATGTGTGAGCGTGAGCGCTGCCCCTTCGCGGTGGTGGGCGTCACAACCGAGGCGCGCGAGCTGATCCTGGAAGACGGCGAGGGTGGCGAGCGCGCCATCGACATGCCTATGGACGTGCTGCTGGGCAAGCCGCCCAAGATGCACCGCGTGGTGCAGCGCGTGGCACGCGATGCCGGCACGCTGAACCTGGCCGATGTGGACCTGAGCCAGGTGGCCGCTGATGTGCTGCGCCACCCGACCGTGGCGTCCAAGCGCTTCCTCGTCACCATCGGCGACCGCACCGTGGGCGGCCTGAACCATCGCGACCAGATGGTCGGCCCCTGGCAGGTGCCGGTGGCCGATTGCGCGGTGACGCTGGCTGACTTCAAGGGCCTGCGTGGCGAGGCGATGAGCATGGGCGAGCGTACGCCGCTGGCGGCGATCGACGCGCCAGCCTCCGGCCGCATGGCCGTGGCCGAGGCCATTACCAATCTGCTCGCGGCGCCTATCGAGCTGCCACGGGTCAAGCTCAGCGCCAACTGGATGGCCGCCTGCGGCGAGCCCGGCGAAGACGCCGCGCTGTTCGACACCGTCAAGGCCGTCGGTATGGAGCTGTGCCCGGCCCTGGGCATCTCCATCCCGGTGGGCAAGGATTCGCTGTCCATGCGCACCCGCTGGTCGGCTGAAGGTGAAACGCGCCAGGTGACGGCACCGGTGTCGCTGATCGTCTCGGCCTTCGCCACGCTGCCCGATGTGCGCGGCACGCTGACGCCGCAGCTGCAGCCAGGTGACACCAGCCTGATCCTGGTCGACCTCGGCCAGGGCAAGAGCCGCATGGGCGGCTCCATCCTGGCGCAGGCGCTGAACCAGTTCGGCGGCGCGGTGCCTGATCTTGATGACCCGGCGCTGCTGAAGAGCTTGGTCGAGGCGGTCAACGAGTTGCGTGCTGACGCCAAGCTGCTGGCCTATCACGACCGCAGCGATGGCGGCCTGTGGGCGGCGGCCTGCGAAATGGCTTTTGCTGGCCACATGGGCGTCAGCCTGAATGTGGACATGCTGGTCACCGAAGGCGACGGGGTTTCGGACAGTCGTGCCGATGTGGGCGACTCCAAGAATTGGGCCAGCCAGGTGGGCGCCCGCCGCGCGGAGCTGACGCTCAAGGCATTGTTCAACGAGGAGCTCGGCGCGCTGCTTCAGGTGAAGACAGCGGACCGCGACGCCGTGATGCAGGTGCTGCGCAAGCATGGTCTGGCCAAGCATTCGCATGTGGTGGGCAAGCCCAACACCAGCGGCAAGGTCGAGGTCTGGCGCGACGCCAAGAACGTCTACAGCGCGCCGCTGGTCGAGCTGCACCAGCAGTGGGACATGGTGTCCTGGAAGATCACGCAGTTGCGCGACAACCCCGCCTGCGCCGACCAGGAACATGCCCAGGCCGGCCGTGTCGAGGACCCGGGCATGCATGTCAGCCTGAGCTTCGATCCGAAGGACGACGTTGCTGCGCCTTTCATCGCCACCGGAGCCCGTCCCCGCATGGCCATCCTGCGCGAGCAGGGCGTCAACTCGCATGTGGAGATGTCCTACGCGATGTCGCTGGCCGGCTTCGACACTTTCGACGTGCACATGAGCGATCTGCAGTCCGGCGCGGTGACGCTGGATCAGTTCAAGGGTTTTGTCGCCTGCGGCGGCTTCTCGTATGGCGACACGCTGGGTGCCGGCGAAGGCTGGGCGCGCTCGGTCATGTTCAATCCGGTGCTGGCCGATCAGTTCAAGGCCTTCTTCGCGCGCAGCGACAGCTTCGCGCTGGGTGTGTGCAACGGCTGCCAGATGATGGCCGCGCTGTCGCCCATCATCCCGGGCGCTCAGGCCTGGCCCAAGTTCACGCGCAACAAGAGCGAGCAGTTCGAGGCCCGTCTGGCCATGGTCGAGGTGCTGGAGTCGCCCAGCCTGTTCTTCCAAGGCATGGCCGGCAGCCGCCTGCCAATCGCGGTCGCTCATGGCGAGGGTTTCGCCGATTTCTCGCAGCGCGGCGATGCGGCCCAGGTGGCCCGCGCCATGCGCTATGTGGACAACAGCGGCGCGCCCACCGAGGTCTATCCGCTGAACCCCAACGGCAGCCCGGATGGCCTCACTTCGGTGACCACCGCCGACGGCCGCTTCACCGTGCTGATGCCCCACCCGGAGCGCGTGTTCCGCAACGCGCAGATGAGCTGGACATCGGGCGCCGTTGAAGAATTGAGCCCGTGGACGCGCATGTTCCGCAATGCGCGGAAGTGGGTGGGCTGATTGAGCTTGCCGTCGTCTGCCCAGCCCGGCGCCGACGGCGGCCTCGCTTCCACGCAGCGAAGGGCTTTGGGCCACGCGGCCATCGCTGAGACGCTGGCGGCGGCGAGTACCGAGCAGCTTGTCGAGCAGATCGAATCGCGGCTATCCGCCAGTGCAGGCAAGGCGGGCATAGGTGCCGGCTCGGTGCTCATGGAGTTCGCCGGCCAGCCCGTGTTCGTGAAGCTGCTGCCACTGAGCGACCTGGAGCTGCGGCAAGAGAATCTGCAGTCGACAGCCAATCTCTTCGAGCTGCCCGGCTACTTCCAGTACGGCATTGGCTCAGTGGGTTTTGGCGCCTGGCGCGAGTTGGCGGCCCAGCAGCAGGCCAGTGACTGGGTGCTGTCGCAGGCCTGTCCGAACTTCCCGCTGCTGCACCACTGGCGTGTGCTACCAGGCCTTGGCGGGGTGCTACGCAGCGATGAAGCGGAGCGCTACTTTGCCGAGGGCAGCCAGGAGCTTCCTGGTGTCGAGCAGGTCAGCAGGCGCTTTGCTTCACTCGATGAAGCGCCGGCGCATCTGGCGCTGTTCATTGAGTGGTTTCCGTCGAACCTGCGTGACTGGCTGCACACCGAGCTCCGTCACGGCGGACAGCGCGCAAAGCTTGGCGTTGAGCTTGTCGAGCGCGAGCTCGACCAGGCTGTGCGCTTCATGTCGGCGCAGGGCTTTGTTCACTTCGATGCGCACTTCGAGAACATGCTCACCGACGGGCATGGCCTCTACCTCAGCGACTTCGGCCTTGCCTCATGCAGCCGCTTTGAACTCGACGCTGACGAGCGCCAGTTCCTCGCTGAGCATGCGGACTATGACCGCTGCCGTTCGTCTCTCGCGCTGGTGCTTTGCATCGTCAAAGCCTTGGGCGGCAGCACGGATTGGCGCGCCAGCCTGAGCGATCCGGAGTTCTTGGCGCGTGTGGAAGCTTGTTCCGGCTCTGTCCTTGAAGTACTCCAGCGGCATGCGCCGCTTGCTTTGGCATTTGCCGAGTTCTCGCGGCGGCTCGTCAAGGTCAGCAAGACGAGCGCGTTTCCTGTTGCGGAGCTGAAGGCTTTGCTGCCTGTCTTTACCCGCTGATCGGCGTTCCGCCTTCTGAGCAACGGGGCGGCGGCGCACGAAGACGCGCCATGCGACCACCTGCCCCACGCTCGGTCGCCGCAGTCCCAAGCGGTCTATCGAGCCAGCTCGGCCAGCAACTCGTACGACCTCAGTCGCGCCGAAAAATCATGCACCGCGCAAGCGACGATGAACTCGTCCGCCCCGGTGCGCTCGGCCGTGGCGCGCAGGCCGGCACGCACAGTGGCCGGTGAGCCAACCACGCTCTCCGCCAGCATGCGCGCCACGCCGGCCTTCTCGGCGGGGCTCCACAGCGCCTCCATATCGTCCACCGGCAGCGGCAGAGGGCCGCGTTGGCCGCGCTGCATGCCGAGAAAGCGCTGCTGCAGCGAGGTGAAGAGGCGCGCAGCCTCGGCGTCACTGTCGGCGACGATGACGTTCAGGCCAACCATCGCATAGGGCTTGGGATGCCGACTGCTGGGCCGGTATTGCGCGCGGTAGATCTCCAGTGCCTGCATCAGCAGATCAGGCGCGAAATGCGAGGCGAAGGCAAATGGCAGGCCCAGATAGGCCGCCAGCTGTGCGCCGTAGAGGCTGGAGCCCAGGATCCAGATCGGCACCTCGGTGCCCTGGCCGGGAATGGCGCGCACCAACTGGCCTTCCTTGGCTGGTCCGAGGTAGGCCTGCAACTCCAGTACGTCTTCAGGGAATCGGTCTTCCTGCGCACTGCTCAGATGGCGTCGCAGCGCGCGCATCGTGGGCTGATCCGTGCCGGGTGCGCGGCCCAGGCCCAGGTCGATGCGGCCGGGGAAGAGGGTGGCCAGCGTACCGAAAGCTTCGGCAATGGTGAGCGGCGCATGATTGGGCAGCATGATGCCGCCGGAGCCGACGCGCAGCGTGTGCGTGGCCGCTGCAATCTGGCCGATCAGCACGGCGGTGGCTGAACTAGCCACGCCGTCCATATTGTGGTGCTCAGCCACCCAGAAGCGCTGATAGCCCAGCCGCTCGGTGTGGCGGGCCAGCGCGATGCTGTTGTGCAAGGCCGTGGCGGCGTCGCTGCCGGCCACGATGGGGGCCAGGTCCAGAACGGATAGCGGGAGCAAACTCATGCGGCGAGTCTAGGTGAGCTGCGCACAGCAGCGCTGGCCAAGGGGCTTCGCCCGCGCGAGCCGCGCCGAGGCAGACAGCCCGCTTCAGCGGCCCGTAGCCTGCGGGCCGGGATGCCTGGCTTCAGCGGCTTCCTCACGCGGGTGACTTGCACGGTTGCGCTCGCTGCCTTGGGGGCGCAATAGCGGTGCCTCGTAGGGCAGAGTAAAGACGAAGCAGGTGCCGCCTCCTTCGCGCGATCTCAGCTCAAGGCGACCGCCCAGCACATCATTGACGATGTTGTAGACGATGTTGAGGCCTAGCCCGGTGCCGCCGCGGCCCATCTTGGTCGTGAAGAAGGGGTCGAAGGCCCGGTGGCGGACCTCCTCGCTCATGCCGCAGCCGTCATCTTCGACCCGCAGTTCGAAGTGGCGTGCGTCCAGCGATCGGGCGCTGATGCTCAGCGTGCCGACGCCGCGCCCGTCAAAGGCGTGCATCAGTGCGTTTTGCAGCAGATTGGACAAGACCTGACCGAGTGCGCCCGGATAGCTGTCCAGCTGTCGCGGCAGGGGCTGCAGGTCGGCCTCGATGTTGTAGGGCGTGCTCTTCCAGCGCGCGCGTGCCAGTCCCAGCACGTCTCCCACTACGCTTTCGAGCACAAAGATTCGCCGTTGCTCGCTGGTCTGATCGACCGACAGTTGCTTGAAGTGCTGCACCAGATCGCAGGCACTGGTCAGACCTCGCAGCAGGATGCTGTTGGCGGTGGCTGTGTCCTCAAGATAGCGGTCCAGGGTCGCGCGGCGCATGCTGCCGGAGGCCAACTGGCTGCTGACCTCGCGGCTGCGCGCCTCGAGTGTCGAGGCAGTGGTCAGGCAGTTGCCCAGCGGGGTGTTGAGTTCGTGGGCGACGCCAGCCACCAGCGATCCCAGCGCAGCCATGCGCTCGGCCCGAAGCAGTTCGACCTGGGCATGCTGCAGGGTGTTCAGCGTATCGGCCAGCTCGGCGGTCCGCGCGGCGACGCGTGCCTCCAGCTCGGTGTTCAGCGCGCGCAAGCCGCGCTCGGCCTGCAACTGGGCGCTGATGTCTCTGGCGACGCCCACGTAGCCGATCAACTCGCCCTGGCGTGAGTAGACGACGCTGACGGTCAGCGAGACTTCCAGGCGGCTCCCGTCGCGCCGCACGAAGGTCCAGACCTGGGTATCGCTGCCATCCTTCAGAGGCGCTGCGATGAAGGCTTCCTTTGCTTCCACCGGCTGTCCCAGCTGCTTGGAAAGTGCTGCAGCTCTCGCCTGGATCTCCTCTTGCAGATGCCACTGATGAGGGCTTTTGCCCAGCACTTCGGCCTCGCCATAGCCCAACATGCGTTCAGCGCCGCGGCTGAAGACAGTGATGCGGTCTTCGGCATCTGTGGCCACGATGGCCACTTCAAGCGCTGCATCCAGCACGGCCTGGAGCCGGTCCCTGGCCGACTGCAACTCGGCTTGTGAGGCCAGCAGCTCAGCCTCAGCCCGGCGCTGTACGGTCACGTCACGGCCGGTGCCGCGATAGCCGCAAAACGTGCCGTTCGCATCGAAGATCGGCGCGCCGGACACACTAAGGTACTTGATGCTGCCATCCGCCGAGTGCTGGGCGTACTCAAAGTCCCGGAAGGTCTCCTGCCGCTCAAGCATCTGGCGGTGGGCCTCCCAGTCCACGGTACCAGGCACAAGGCTGGGCGACTCCCATCGACGAAAGCCAAGAATGAGCTTGGAATCCGTGTTGCTGGCTTGTTCGGCCACGCGCGAGATATAGGTGAAGCGCAGCTCGGCATCCTGTTCCCAGACCCAGTCGCTGGCGAGTGCGGCCAGCGTGCGAAAGCGTGACTGGGAGGCCTCCAGTTCAGCGCGCATCTGCAGACCTTGTTCGATCTCTCGACTCAAAGCTTCGTTGTCCCGGCATTGAATGCGCCACATCCGGGTCAGCAAGGCCACCAGCAAGGTGACAAGGACACAGCCGCCCCACATCAAGGCCAGCATCGGGCTCCAGAAGCCGGCGCGTTCCCAACCCTGGGCTGGGCGAGCGAGGAGCAGCCACTCGGCCCCAGGCAGCCTGATCGTGCGGCTGAGCTGCTCCTCATGTTCCGACCGCTCCTGTGCTCCCGTGCTCCAGATCTTCGAGCCCGGGCGGCCGTCGGCATTGCGCTGGTACAGGGCCAGAGCCAGCTTGTCCTCATCGCCCAGACCAGCGCTGGCAATGAACCGATTCAGGTCAGCCACCGCCGACACCGTGCCCCAGTAGCGCGGCTCAGCGCCGCGCGCCTGGAGGAAGACCGGATTGCGCTGGATCACACCCATGCCGCCTTGCAGCAAGGCCACCGGGGCTCGCAAGATGGGCTTGCCGAGGCGCCGCGCCTCCTCAACCTGCGCCCATTGCGCCGGGACGCTTCGATAGTCCAGATTCAGCACGGCCTCATTGCCCGCCAGCGGATAGACGTGGCGGGCGATGTTGTCGGGTGCCGCGGCCACGCTGCGCAGCTGCGGCAGCAGCGGCAAGGCGCGCTCTACAGCTTGGGAGAAGCGCTGCTCGTTCAGGCCTTCATCGATCTGAATCATCGTGGCCAGGGCCTGGGTCGGCGCAAAAGTGGCCTGGCCCGCGGCCTCAAGCCGGTCGCGCAGCAGGTTCAAGCGCTGCTCAACCGCATCCCGTTGCTGGGCGCGCCAAGCCTGTTGCTGCTGCTCTTGCACGAGCAAGCCCAGAGGCAAACTCAAGACGAGACACAGCCAGACGGGCCAATAGCCCACCCATGGGCTGTTTGAGCGGGTCACCAAGGCCAGGGAGGAGGGCATCTGCTTCGGCACATCCAACAGGGTTGGAGGCACACTAACACAAGCGCTGCACTGTTGCGAACGCTAAGCGCAGGCGCCAAGCCGGCGTCAGTGCCTGAGCCTCAGTTGCTGGAACGCCCCAGCTCCACGCTGACCTGGCGCGTTTTGCCGCTGTTCCAGATCGTCAGTGTCACCTGATCACCGATCTGGCGCGCTTCCAACTGGGCCAGCATGTCGTCCATGTCCTCGACGGCCTGACCGTTCACCGCGGTGATCACATCGCCATTGACGACGCGCCCGTCGCGGCCGCGCTTGAACGGCTGCAGTCCTGCCTTGGCCGCCGGACTGCCGGCGCCGACTTCCACCAGAGCCACGCCCTTGGGCAGGCGCAGCGCCTGCTGCAGTTGCTGCGGGCCGGCCGTCACACCCAGCGCCGGCCGGATGAAGCGGCCGTCGCGGATCAGGCGCGGCACCACGCGGTTGACCTCATCGACGGGAATCGCGAAGCCGATGCCGGCGCTGGCCCCGCTGGGGCTGTAGATCGAGGTGTTGACGCCGATCAGACGGCCGGCCGAATCCAGCAGCGGCCCGCCCGAGTTGCCTGGGTTGATGGCGGCATCGGTCTGGATGGCGCCGCGGATCTTGCGCCGGTTCATCGATTCAATCTCGCGGCCCAACGCCGAAACGATGCCGGTGGTCAGGGTCTGATCCAGGCCGAAGGGGTTGCCGATCGCATAGACCTGCTGGCCCACCTGCAGGTCGCGGCTGGCGCCCAGAGGGATGGGCGGTAGCTTGTCCTTGGGCGCCTTGATGCGCAGCACCGCCAGATCGCGGTCCTCGAAGGCGCCGACCAGTTCGGCCTCGTAGCTGCTTTGGTCGGCCAGCGTCACCTTGGCGGCATTGGCGCCCTGGATGACATGGAAGTTGGTGACGATGAGGCCGCTGTCATCCCAGATGAAGCCGGACCCCGTGCCGCGTGGTACCTCGGTGACGTTCATCGAGAACATGTCGCGCTGCAGCGCCAGCGTGGTGATGTGCACCACCGAGGGTGAGCTGCGCCGGAACACGTCGATATGCGTTTGCTCGGTCGCCAGCAGCGGGCCTCGGGCCTGCACGGCACGGGGCTGTGCGCCAGGCGCGCCCTTGCCCTGCACAAGGCCCGGCCACAGCCAGGCGCCGCCCAGGAGCAGGGCGGCGCCGAGGGTCAGCGCGCCAAGAAGACGGAAGCGGTTCGGAGTGGACTGGGCGAATGACATGGTGAAGGGCAGTTGTGGACGAAAGATCGAGCTTCAAGTGCCCTAGACTTCGCCCGCGATGACAACAGGAACGACGATACAGCAGCCCCAGGCTAGCCCTGACCGCCGCACGGGCGGCCGCTACGACCGGCTGGACGCCTTGCGCGGCGGCGCCATCGTCTGGATGGCACTGTTTCACTTCATCTTCGACCTCAACTATTTCCGCTTTGTTGCGGCGGACTTCTATCGCGATCCTTTTTGGACCTGGCAGCGCACCGCCATCGTCAGCCTGTTCCTGCTGTGCGCCGGCCTGGGGCAGGCGGTGGCGGTGCAGCAAGGCCAGAGCTGGGCGCGCTTCTGGCGCCGCTGGGCTCAGGTGGCCGCCTGTGCGCTGCTGGTCTCGCTTGGTTCCTGGCTGATGTTTCCACGGAGCTTCATCAGCTTCGGTGTCCTGCATGCGATGGCCGTCATGCTGATCCTGCTGCGTCTTCTGGGGCCGCGTCTGCCGGGCTGGGCCTTGCTGCTGCTGGGGGCGGCAGCCTTGCTTGCGCCTCAGGTGTTTGCACATCCCTTCTTCGATAGCCGCTGGACCAACTGGGTCGGGCTGGTGACGCACAAGCCCGTCACCGAGGACTATGTGCCAGTTCTTCCCTGGCTGGGTGTGATGCTGTGGGGCTTTGCCCTGGGGCGTTTCTTGCTGAAGGCACAGCCCGGCCTGCTGGCGGGTCAGGTGAGCGGCTTTTTTCAGGCCTTGTCCGTTCTCGGCCGTTGGTCCTTGAGCTTCTACATGCTGCACCAGCCGCTACTGATCGGAGCGCTGTGGCTGGTTCGCACCGTCCTTCCGGCTTGAGGCGGAGGGCGCTTCACGCGCTTGTCATGCTTTGGTGGGATCGTTGTCATGTTCGACTCATGTCGCAGACGATCAGAAAGAAATCAAAGATGAAACACGCCGCTTTCAACGTTCCTTCCCGCCTTTTGCTGTCTACCCTGGCTGCAGCGGCGCTGCTCGCTGCCTGCGGCGGCGGCGATGACCCGCAGCCCTACCTGACCTTGGACGGTGCCAAGCCGCTGGTGGTGGGGCATCGCGGCGCGTCGGGCTATCTACCCGAGCACACGATCGAGGCCTACACGCTGGCGATCGAGCAAGGTGCGGACGCCATTGAACCGGACCTGGTCATGACCAAGGACGGCGTGCTGGTGGCCCGCCATGAACCCATGCTCTCAGGCACGACGAACGTGGCCGATAGGCCCGAATTCGCCAGCCGCAAGAGCACCAAGATGATGGACGGCATCGCCACCACCGACTGGTTCGTCGGCGATTTCACGCTGGCCGAGCTGAAGACCCTGGGCGCCAAGATCGCCCCGGCCAGCCGCCCGCAGGCCAATGACGGCAAGTTCAAGGTGCCGACCTTTGACGAGATCGTTGCTTTGGCCAAGGCCAAGAGCGCCGAGAAGGGCCGCAGCATCGCGGTCTATCCGGAAACCAAGCACCCGACCTTCCACATCGAGCAGGGGCTGCGCCTGGAAGACAAGCTGATCGCCACCTTGGTGGCGGCCGGCTGGAACAGCAAGACCGCACCGGTGTTCGTGCAGAGCTTCGAGCCGGGCAGCCTGAAGTACATGCGCGGCAAGGGCTTGAATGTCCGCATGGTGCAGTTGATCGACGCCGATTGGGTGGACTTCAAGACCGGCAACCTGACCTTTGCCGCGCCCTGGGACCGCCCCTATGACTGGACCAAGGCGGGTGACAAGCGCCTCTACAGCGCCATGGTCACGCCGGCCGGCCTTGCCGAGATCAAGACCTATGCGGATGGCATCGGCCCCTGGAAGCCTTATATCGCCAGCCTGAAGTGGACGCTGAATGCTGACGGCAGCGGCAGGGACGTCAACGGCGATGGCAAGCTGGATTGGGCCGATGCCTCCAGCACGCCGGCCACCAGCCTGGTGGCGGATGCCCACAAGGCCGGCCTGTTCGTCCACGCCTACACCTTCCGCAACGAGAAGGGCGGTCTGGCGTTTGACTTCGGCGGCGATCCGGCCAAGGAATATCAGCTGTTCTACAGCACCGGCATCGACGGCCTGTTCTCGGACTTCCCCGACACCGCGCTGGCGGCTCGCGCGGCCTATTCCAAGCAGCTCGGTTACTGAGGCTTGCCTCGGGGCGCTACCATGCGGGCATGAGTAGCGCTCCCAAGATTCTTTTCGGCTTCCATGCCGTCACCGTGCGGCTGAAGACCGCGCCTGCCTCCATCGTCGAGATTCATGTCGACGCCACCCGCCGCGACCAGCGCATGCGCCAGTTCGTCGAGCGGGCCCAAAGCGCGGGCGCCAAACTGGTCGACAGCGATGACGACCGCCTCAAGGCCATGTGCGGCACGCACCGCCACCAGGGTGTGGTGGCGCGTGTGCATGCGGTGGCCCAGCTGCATTCGCTGGACGATGTGCTGGACGGTGTTGAGGCCGGCGGCGACAAGCCGCTGCTGCTGGTGCTGGACGGCGTGACCGATCCGCACAACCTGGGTGCCTGCCTGCGCGTGGCCGATGGCGCCGGCGCGCATGCGGTGGTGGCCCCCAAGGACCATGCGGTGGGCTTGAACGCCACCGTGGCCAAGGTGGCCAGCGGCGCGGCCGAAACCATGCCGTACCTGATGGTGACCAATCTGGCGCGCACGCTCAATGAGCTGAAGGAGCGCGACATCTGGGTGATCGGCACCTCGGACCAGGCCGAGAAATCGATCTACGACCTGGACCTGAAGGGCCCGGTGGCCCTGGTGCTCGGTGCCGAGGGCGAGGGCATGCGCCAGCTGACCGCCAAGACCTGTGATGAGCTGGTTCGCATCCCGATGAAGGGTGCGGTCGAGAGCCTGAACGTCTCGGTCGCGGCTGGCGTGTGCCTGTTCGAGGCCCTGCGCCAGCGCGGATAATCACGGCCATTCCCAGTATTCAAGAGCAAGCGGCCGCACCATGCCCGTCATCGAAGTCAAACACCCCCTGGTCAAGCACAAGATCGGCCTGATGCGCGAGGCCGATATCTCGACCAAGAAGTTCCGCGAGCTCACCGGCGAGGTGGCCCGCTTGCTGGCCTACGAGGCCACCGCCGACTTCCCGCTGGAGAAGACCACCATCGAATGCTGGAGCGGCCCGACCGAGGTCGACCAGATCGCCGGCCGCAAGGTCACCGTGGTGCCCATACTGCGTGCCGGCCTGGGCATGCTGGACGGCGTGCTGGACATGATGCCCAACGCCAAGGTCAGCGTGGTCGGCCTGGCGCGCGACCATGAGACGCTCAAGCCGGTCAACTACTTCGATCGTTTCGTCGGCCAGTTGGACGAGCGCACTGCACTGATCGTCGACCCCATGCTGGCGACGGCCGGTTCGATGATCGCCACCGTCGACTTGCTGAAGGCGCGCGGCTGCAAGGACATCCGTGCACTGGTGCTGGTTGCGGCGCCCGAGGGTGTGGCAGCCTTGCAGGCCGCTCATCCCGAAGTGCGCTGCTGGACGGCTGCAGTTGACAGCCATCTGAACGAGCAGGGCTACATCATCCCTGGCCTCGGCGACGCCGGCGACAAGATTTTTGGAACGAAAGAAGGCTGAGGGCGGGCGGTTTCAAACCCAGCCCAGTGCCCCCAGCACGCCGCCACCCGCCACCAGCCACAGCAGGCTGAGCCGCGTGCGCAGCACCACCAGCACGGTGACAGCCATCAGCGCCAGCGTGGTCCAGCGGTGCGCGGGGTCGGCCACATAAGGCTGGGCCAGCAGCCAGCCGGTGGCTGTCAGCAAGCCCAGGGTCAGGGGCGTCATGCCGCTGGTGAAAGCACGCACGGCCAGCGCTTCGCGGTTGGCTTCGGCCCAGCGCGTGGCAGCCAGCACCAGCGTGGTGGAGGGCAGCATGATGCCCAGCATGGCCACAGCCGCGCCCATCCAGCCGGCCGTGTTCCAGCCCAGCACCGCGACAAAAAGGATGTTGGGGCCGGGGGCCGCCTGCGCCAGCGCGATCGAGCTTGTGAACTGGGTTTCGTTGAGCCAGCCTTTTTGCAGCACCAGAAACCGGTGCATCTCGGGCGCGGTACTGATCGCGCCGCCGATCGACAGCAAAGACAGCGTCAGGAACTGCAGAAACAGCGCCAGGTAGTCCGAGGCTGACAGCGTGGCGGCATTCATTACATCGCCTTCTCTTGGCCCAGGCGCCGGGCTGCCAGCAGCATGCCCAGGCCGCCCAGCCCCAGCACCACCCAGATCAAAGGCATGCGCACGATCGCGATGGCCACGATGGCCAGGGCTGCAATCAGCAGCGCGGGCAGCAGGCCCAGCGGACTGCTCTTCAGGGCTGGCAGCAGCTTCAGCGCGGTGGCAAGAATCAATCCGGCCGACACCGCGCCCATGCCTCGCAGTGCACCCGCGACCTGCGGCATGGCCAGATAGTGGCCGGCAAGGGCAGCCAGGCCCAGCACGATGACACTTGGAAAGCACAGCATGCCGGCCAAGGCGACAAAGGCGCCGCGCAGGCCGAAGAAGCGGTCGCCGATCATCAGCGACAGATTGATCACATTGGGGCCGGGCAGCACCTGGGCGGCGGCCAGTGCTTCGACGAATTCCTCGCGGCTCATCCACTGCAGCCGCTCGACCAGCTCCCGCTGCGCTACCGCGATCACACCGCCAAAGCCCTGCAAAGCCAGACGCGAGAAGGCCCAGAACAGCTCAGTCAGCGAGCGTGGCGCCCGTGCGCCCTGGCTCACCGCATGACCTTCAGTGCATCCGGGTTGACGAGTTGGGAGGGTTCGCCGCGGATGAAATTCAGCACATTGTCAAAGGCGGCGTCGAAGTAGAGCTCGTAGCTGTCCTGCTCCACATAGCCGATATGCGGCGTGCACACCGCGTTCTCCAGCCGCAGCAGCGGATGGCCTTGCAGGATGGGCTCGCTCTCGAATACGTCGACGGCCGCCATGCCGGGGCGGCCGCGGTTGAGCGCCGAGACCAGCGTGCCGTCCGACACCAGCTCGGCGCGCGAGGTGTTGACGAACAGTGCGGTGGGCTTCATGCGGGCCAGGTCCTCGGCGCCGACGATGCCGCGCGTGGCCTCGCCCAGCCGCAGATGCATGGTGACCACATCGCTGGTTTCGAAGAAGGACTCGCGGCACTCGGCGGTTTCATAGCCATCGCTCTGCGCGGCCAGCCGGGAGGCCTCGCTGCCCCAGACCTGCACCTGCATGCCGAAGGCGCGACCGTAACCCGCCACCAGCTTGCCGATCTTGCCGTAGCCCCAGACGCCCAGGGTCTTGCCGCGCAGCACCATACCGACGCCGAAATTCGGCGGCATCGATGCCGCCTTCAGGCCGGCCTGCTGCCAGGCGCCATGCTTGAGATTGCCGATGTACTGCGGCAGGCGGCGCATCGCCGCCATGATCAGCGCCCAGGTCAGCTCGGCCGGCGCGATCGGCGAGCCCACGCCTTCGGCCACTGCAATGCCCAGGCGGGTGCAGGCCTCGACATCGATGTGCGAGCCGACCCGTCCGGTCTGCGCGATCAGCTTGAGTTTTGGCAGCTTTTCCAGCAGTTGGCGTGGGAAGTGGGTGCGTTCGCGGATCAGCACCAGCACTTCGGCATCACGCAGTCGCACGGACAGCTGTCCGATGCCCTTGACGGTGTTGGTGAAGACTTTGGCATTCAGGGCATCCAGCTTGGCGGCGCAGCGCAGCTTGCGGACGGCGTCCTGATAGTCGTCGAGGATGATGATGTTCATGATGTGCTGCGACCGATTCTGCCCTGCCTTTCGGCTGGCCAAAATCGGGGTCTGCCACATGGCAACACGCTGCTACACATTCGCACCAGGGAGCTTTCGGGCTTGTTGGCGCCTTGGGCGGCGCCAGGCGGCGCCGGCCTCAGACCCCGCGCATCTTGTCGGGATAGACCTGCCGCATGGCCTGCTCGATGGCCAGTCGATGCTGCTCAACCTGATCGATGTCATCCGGCAATGCGGCCAGCAGCGGCGCACGCAGCAGCCAGAGCTCGATCGGCTCACAGGCTTGGCGCACCAGGCGCCGCAACTCTTCAGATGCCGCCCCTCGTGCCTCGGCGGCCGCGCGGGTGAAACACAGCTTCAGACTGACGAAAGCCTGGCGTGCAGCCAGACGACCGCGCCGGTCTTCCGGGCGTTGGGCGCAGACATAGCTCCAGGGCGGAGGAAAGTTCGGGATCTCCCGCAGGGTCAGTTCAATCACGGCAGGGCTCTTGGGCAGGGGCTCTCAATGGCGCTTGGTACTGGGCGGCAATGTGGCCTGGTAGTCAGCGAAGAAGGGGGCGAGGGCGGCCATGCGGCTCTCTGCCTCGGCTTGGCTGTAGTGGCGTGCGACTTCAGTGTAGACCGAGCCGCGCAGATGCCAGAAGTCCCGCAGGCACCGGGCCCGGCCTATGCTGCGCTCCAGCTCATCGGTGTTGTGCAGGCCGCGCAGGCATGCCATGAACTCGCTGCGCAGCTGCGGCAGCAAGGTGGCCTTGAGCGCCGGCTTGGACAGGCCGCCCCAGGGGTCAGGCTCGCCGGGCAGCCAGCGCAGCAAGCTCTGCAGCAGCGAGTCACCGGAGCGCTGCTGCGCCAGCGGCATCGGTGCGCTGGGCAATGTGCTCTCCCCCAGATCCTGGCGGGCCGGGGCCGGCCGCCTCCAACGAGTCAAAAGTGCATTCAGCATGGCTTGAGCCTTGTTCTGTCTTGGGTCGAACCGCCTTGACCTCCGGGCATTGCCGACCTTGCACATTGATTTTCGGCAAAGCCAGGCGGCGCTGAAGGCTGGAATAGCGCAGACTTGCCGCCCCAGATCGGATGTGCCCGCGGGGTGTGATCGATGCCACGGCCGCCGCAGGCTCGGCGCCATGCCAGGAACTGGGCGGGTTTCGTCGGCCTAATCGGGAACCTCGGCAGCAGGCCCGCCACTACCATCGAGATCAGCCACAGCTTCGTGCCGACCTGGCCCCTATCGTCATGGACATGTCCCAGCCCAGCCCTCAGACTCTTGGTGTTCCCGCCGCACTTGTGCCGCGCTGGGAGCAGCTGCTGTCCGCTGCGCGCGCCGGCACCCTGGGCCTGGGCGAACTCATGGAAGCGGCCAACACCCTGCAGACGCAGGGCTTGGCAGAGGCGACGGTTCAGCTCTATCAGGCCTGGATCGCCGCGGCCAAGGCGCCGCAGCTGGCCTATGTGCCGGTGGCCTGCTACAACCTGGGCACCGTGCTGGGCGGCGTGCAGCGCCACGCCGAGGCCGAACAGGTCTATCGCCGGGCGCTGGCCCTGAAACCCGACTTCACCCAGGCTCGACTCAATCTGGGGCACCAGCTGGAGCATCTCGGCCGGCTGGAGGATGCACTGGCCGAGTGGCGTGCGGTTGCCGACCTGAGCTTGCCGCTGGATGGCTTGGGTGCCGATGCCTTGGAACTGCGCCTGCATGCCCTGAACAATATGGCGCGCCTGCTGGAGCAGGAGAAGCGCTTCGCCGAAAGCCAGGCCCTGATGCGCCGCAGCCTGGAGCTGAAGGCCGACCAATCGGACGTGATCCAGCACTATGTGCACATCCGGCAGAAGCAATGCGACTGGCCGGTGTATGAGCCCGTTGGCGAGGTCACCCACAACCAGTTGCTGACGGGCACCTCCTTGCTGGCGATGCTCAATGTCAGCGACGAGCCGACGCTGCAGTTGCTGACTTCGCAGCGCTTCGTGCTTGAAAAAGTGGTGAAGTACAAGGAGCGGCCCTACCACCAGCTGCATGCCAAGGGCCAGCGGGACGGGCGCATCAAGATCGGCTATCTCTCGGGCGATCTGTGCATGCACGCCGTGGGCTTGCTGACGGCTGAGCTGTTCGAGCTGCAGGACCGCAGCCGTTTCGAGTTGCATGCGTTTTGCTGGAGCCGCGACGATGGCAGCCCGCTTCGGGCGCGCATTCTGGCGGCGATGGACAAACACCATCGCCTCAAAGGCTTGTCCGATGAAGCCGCGGCGCGTCTGATCGCCGAGACCGGCATCGATGTGCTGGTCGACCTCCAGGGCCTGACCAGCGGCGCACGCCCCAACATACTGGCCTACAAGCCGGCGCCGGTTCAGGTGGGCTATCTGGGTCTGCCTGCGACCTCGGCCCTGCCAGGTGTCGAGTGGATCATCGCCGACCGCTATGTCATGCAGCCGGAGTACCTGCCCTACTGCAGCGAGAAGCCGATTTACCTGGAGAACCACTGCTACCAGAGCAGCGACCGCAAACGTGAGGTCGGTCCGGCGCCGACACGGGCGCAGTACCAGTTGCCGGAGGAAGCCTTCGTCTTCGCGTCCTTCAACAACAACCACAAGTTCACCGAAGAGATGTACCGGTGCTGGATGCGAATCGTCCAGCAGGTGCCCGGCAGCGTGTTGTGGCTGCTGGCAGACAACGAGTGGACCCGGGCCAATATGCTTCGCGTCGCCGCTGAACATGGCGTTGCCGAGCAGCGCCTGATCTTCGCGCCGCGCGTCGCGCCGGCTGAATACATCGCCCGCTTTGCGTTGGCCGACCTGGTGCTGGACACCTTTCCCTTCAATGCAGGCACGACCGCCAGCGATTGCCTGTGGGCCGGCGCGCCCATCCTCACGCGCTCGGGTCGCAGCTACATCTCGCGCATGGCCGGCAGCCTGCTCACGCATGTCGGCTTGCCTGATCTGATCACCGAGTCGCTGGAAGAGTACGAGAAGCGTGCGGTGCAGATAGGCCGCAATCCTGCGCGCGCGGCTTCTTACAAGCGTTACTTGCGCGAGCACGGCCGCGGGTCCAGACTGTTCGACATGCCCGGCTTCGTGCGCGAGCTGGAAGAGAAGCTTGAAACCCTGGCCCTGGAGCGGCGCCGCCGCCCCTCCGTCTGACCGAGCGCGCAAAGGCTGAAAGAGCAACGTGACTCAGCGACATGATCCCTTCTTCGATGGCGCCGAGGGCGCCAAGCGAGCCGGCACGCCCAGCCTCTATCTGGCGGCCGATGGGAGCAGTGCGCCTGAGCCGCAGGAAGGCGCGCCGGATTGGCAGGAGCAGGTGGCTGATATCGGCGATCCGCTGCTGCATGCGCTGGTCTGGCTGACGCGCCATCACGGCCGCGCACGTTCGGCCGCATCGCTGCGCTCAGGCGTGCCGGTCGACGGTGCGCTGAGCCCCGACCAGGCGATGCGGGTGATGCGCGAGGCTGGCTACAACGCCGGCCTGGTGCGCAAGAAGATCGGCGACATCAGCCCGCTGCTGTTGCCGGCGGTGATGCTGCTGGACGGCGGAGATGCCTGTGTGCTGGTGCGTCGGCTTGAGCCCGCCGAAGCCGGCCAGGAGAGCCAGTACGAGGTGGTGTTCCCTGGCGCGGATGCCAACGTCTGCACCGCCAGCGCTGCGGAGCTGGAGCAGGAGTACAGCGGCTTCATGCTGCTGGTCAGCCTGCCTGAGACCACCCAGGCCAGCCGCGGCAGCAAGCCGCTGCTGGAGATCGGGCCGGACGGCCACTGGTTGTGGGGCACGCTCAAGCGTTTCATTCCCTACTACCGTGCGTCGATGACGGCCGCCGGCCTGAGCAATCTGCTGATGCTGATGATTGGCCTGCTCACCATGGTGATCTATGACAAGGTCATCCCGAATCAGAGCTTCGTGACGCTCTGGACCATGGCCATCGGTGCTGGCCTGGCCCTTGCGTTTGACTTGTTCGCGCGACAGCTGCGGGCGCACCTGATCGACGTGGCCGGTCGCAAGACCGATCTGATCATCGGCTCCAAGCTCTTCCGCCAGTCCTTGGGCGTGCGGATGGAGCACAAGCCGGCGTCGGCGGGTTCTTTCTCGCACACCCTCGGTCAGATTGAAAGCGTGCGGGACTTCTTCTCGTCCGCCAGCGTTTCCATCGTCACCGACCTGCCGTTCGTCTTCATCTTCGTGGCCATGACCTTCGTGGTCGGTGGACCGCTGGGTTGGGTGGTGCTGCTGGCCATTCCGCTGATCCTGGGCATCACCTGGGCGGTGCAGGGCGCCTTGCGCAAGGCGATCAACACCAATATGACGGAGACGGCGGATCTCCATGGCACCTTGGTCGAGGCCGTCGAAGGCCTTGAGGATCTGAAGAGTTCCGGCGCAGAAGGCCGCTTCATCCATCGCTATGAGACCAGCAATGCCATCGCTGCCGAGTCGGGCGCACGGTCCCGTTTCTGGGCGAGCCTGAGCAACAACCTGACGATGACAATGCAGCAGCTGATCACCGTGGTCATGCTGGTCTGGGGCGTCTATCTGATTCACGACAGCATCATCAGCTCCGGCGCGCTGATCAGTGCGGTCATGTTCGCCGGCCGCGCCATCGCGCCGATGAGCAGCCTGATCATGCTGGCCGGGCGCTACCAGGGCGCACGTGCGGCGCTGGTGGCGCTGAATGACCTGATGGCCAAGCCGACCGAGCGGGAGCCCGGGCGCAACTATGTGCCTTTGGCGAGCATCACGGGCCGTGTCGGGCTTCATGATGTGGGCTTCTCCTATCCGCTGCAGGGCGAGGGCACGGCGCCCAAGGTGCTCAAGGCCGTTACCCTGCGCCTGCAGGCGGGCGAGCGGGTTGCGGTGCTGGGCCGGATCGGCAGTGGCAAGTCCACCGTGCTGCGCCTGCTGGGCGGCCTGTATCAACCGACCGAAGGCATGGTCGAGGTCGATGGCATCGATTTGCGTCAGGTCGATCCGGCCGAATACCGCAGCCGCATCGGATTCGTTTCGCAGGACCCCCGGCTGTTCCATGGCACCTTGCGGGACAACGTGCTGATGGGGCGCAGCCAGATCGATGCAAGCCGCATGGTGGAAGTGGCCCGCCTGACCGGACTGGACCGGGTGATTGCCGCCCACCCGATGGGTTGGGATCTGCCCGTGGGCGAGATGGGTAGCCTGCTGTCAGGCGGCCAGCGGCAGCTGGTGGCCCTGGCGCGCAGCCTGGTGACCAAGCCGCAGATCCTGCTGATGGACGAGCCCACCAGCTCGATGGATGCGCAATCCGAAGTGGCTTTCCTGCGCCAGCTGCGCGATGCCGCGACGGACTGCACCTTGGTTGTGGTCACCCATCGACCCGCTGTGCTTGAACTGGTGACCCGGATCGTCGTGATGGACTCCGGCCGCCTGGTGATGGATGGTCCGCGTGACCAGGTGCTGGCGGCCCTGTCCGGCGTGCGCCCGACTGCGCCGGCCGCTGAGGCGGGCAATCTGCACATGCATCCTGCGGCTCAGCCGGTGCAGCGTTCAGCGTCCGTGTAGCTGCAGTCCCCGCGAGCGTTTGCATGAGCATCAGTCAGAAAGAAGGCCAGTTCCTGAGCGCCCTTGCGGCCGCCCAAGTCGACGAGCCGCTGCCCCGAATCACTTCCGTGCTCTACCTGCTGCTGGCCGTGGTGGTCAGCGCAGTCGTCTGGGCGTCCCTTGCCAAGGTCGATCAGGTCAGCCGTGCGGATGGCCGCATCGTGCCTGATGGCCGCGAGCAGGTGATCGCCAGCGCCGAGCTGGGCATCTTGCGGGAGCTGCTGGTGAAGGAAGGCGATCGCGTCGAGGCCGGGCAGGTGCTGGCAAGGCTGGACCCCACCCGCGTCGAGGCCCAGCAGAACGAAGGCGAAGTCAAGCGCCTGGCCCTGAAGGCAACGCTGGCACGCCTGACGGCCGAGGCCTCGGGCAGGCCGTTGCGCTTCCCGCCAGAGCTCCGGGGGCAAACGGGTCTGGTTTCGGCCGAAACCGAAGCCTATGAGGCCAGACAGCGGCTGCTCGACGAGGCGGTGAGCAGCATCAATCGAAGCTCGGCCTTGCTGCAGCG
The DNA here is from genome assembly GCF_044373315.1 of Roseateles sp. Lineage (GTDB taxonomy): Bacteria > Pseudomonadota > Gammaproteobacteria > Burkholderiales > Burkholderiaceae_C > JACDQM01. Next base: position 21,103 of record NZ_JBILQK010000043.1, read on the forward strand.
CGAGCTCAAGATTTCCAAGGACATGGCCGCGCGTGGGCTGATGTCCGAGGTGGAGGTGATGCGGCTGGACCGGCAAGTCAACGAGCTGGTGCAGCAGCGCGCCGAACGTGTCAGCCGTTTCCGGCAGGAAGCCAGCTCTGAACTGGTTCGCCTTCAAAATGAACTGGCCATGCAGGACGAGCAGAAGGTGGTGCGGGACGATGCCCTGAAGCGCACGGTGCTGGTGTCGCCGGTGCGCGGCATGGTGAAGAACATCCGCGCCAACACCCTGGGCGGGGTGGTGACGACCGGAGCACCGGTGATGGAGATCGTGCCGCTGACGGATGCGGTGCTGGTGGAGGTGCGGATCAAGCCAGCCGAAGTCGGCTTCGTCCGCGTGGGGCAGGATGCGCGCGTCAAGCTGGCCGGCTTCGACTACAACGTGTTCGGCGGACTCGAAGGGCGTGTGGAGTACATCAGCCCGGATGCATTGGGCGAGAACGATGCCAAGTCGGCCGACGGCCGCTACTACCGCGCCCTGGTGCGCTCGGAGCGCAGCACCTTGCGCTACAAGGGAGAAGCAGTGCAGGTCATACCGGGGATGACGGCGCAGGTCGAAATCAAGACTGGTGAGCGCACGGTGATGAGCTTCCTGCTGCGACCCATGCTGCGCAGCCGGGAGGCCATGCGCGAGCTCTGATGGCCAGCTCCGGACTCGAATCGGCTGAATCCGGCGGCCTCGAGGGCCTTGGCAGCAGCTGCGCCGCTTTGGAATCGCTGATCTAGCCCGTCGCGCTTGAGTTGTTCCGGGCTTCATGCTGGCGCTGCTGTGATGAAGTAGCGGCCATGAAGCGCGAACCCTCCAACCCTCGTCAGCCCGCAGTCGCAAAGGCCAAGCTGCTGCGCTCTGTGCTCACCGTTGCAGCACTGTTGTCGACAGCCGGCAGCCTGGCTGCCGCCCCGGCGAAGGCCAGCCCTGGTGCGCGCGCAGCACGTCCTGCGGCGCTTGAAGCGCCTGCGCCGGCCGGTGCCGAGGTGCGCCAGAGCCGGTGCGGCGAGGAGGACGCCTTGCCCTCGAGCAGCGTCCGGGACGCCAGCATGATCGACACGGCGGTGGTGGATCCGCGCACGCAGCTGCAGCAGCTGGTGCAAAGAGCGCTGGAACGAAGCCAGTCGGTTGGCGCGGTGACCTTGCTGGCCCAGGCAGCGCGCAATGATTGGGAAGAGACCCGCGCATCCCGGCTTCCCCAGGTCAACCTCGGCGGCACGCTGGCTCAGACCGGGGTGAAGTCCGGAGATCTGCCCTTGACATCAGGCAGCAAGGGGACAATCAGTGTCAACGTCAGCGCCCCCTTGTTCGATTCCGGGCGCCTGGAGAAACTGGCGGCCTGGCGCAGCCAGCTCGCCGAGTCCGCCCGCCTGGGCTTGATCAACACCGAGCAACAACTGGCCCTTCAGACCGTGGCGCTGGCCATGGACAGAAGCCGTTTTCAGCTGCAGATCCAGATCTACGGCCAGTACGTCCGCAAGATGGCCTGCCTTGTCGACGCGCTGGAGATCATCGTCAAGGCAGACCGTGGTCGCTCCAGCGAACTGGTGCAGGCGCAGAAGAACCGCCAGCAGGCTGAACTCTCGGTGGAGCAGACCCACTCGGCGCTGCGGCAGACCGAGATCAGGCTCAGGCGCATGGTTGGCGATGAGTTGCCGCCCAGCGCCAGCTATTCAGCCTTGCTTACGCAGGTTCCTGATCTGGCCGAGATGCAGCGCGACATCGAGAGCTCGCCCGAGGTGGCGCAGCTGGCCGCGCAACAGCAGGCACAGTCTCGCTATGCCGAGTCGGTGGCTGCCGGCTACCGGCCGCAAGTCAACCTGCTGCTCAATGGGGCGGCGATCGTCGGGCAAGGCAAGGGCGCTGATGTGCTGGCTGGCGTCAACGTCAGCATGCCGCTTTTCAACGCCGGTGCTGATCCCGCCATCAGCGCCGCACGCAAGCGGGCCGAAGCTGTGCGCTTGCAACGCGAGGACACGATCGAAGCCCGGCGCTACCGTCTGGCCGACATTCATGAGTCCGCAGTTTCCGCCTTTGATCGATCGCGGCGCATCGTCGAGATTCTGCGCGGCAGTGATCGGCTGAGGGCTGCAACGCTGCAACAATGGCAGCAGCTGGGGCGACGTTCCTTGTTCGATGTGATGGGATCCGAGGCCGACTACTACGGCCTGCGGGTCGCGCATGTGAACGCGATCTTCGACGGCCAGCAAGCCGTGGCGCTGATGTGGTCGATGGGCCGCGGCGTGATGACCCCACTTCGCTGATTCCACCCATGAGCCCTCAATTCAGTTTCGTCGTCGCGACGCATCTTCGGGCTGCGCTGCTGCGCCGCTCTCTGGGCGCCATCCTGGCGCAGACGCTGCAGGACTTCGAGATCATCGTTGTCGCTGATGCGCTGGATGCCGGCACCGCCGCCGCTGTCGCAGAGCTGCTGCGGCCGCAGGATGTCTTCATCAAGCGCAATGGCCGGCCCGGTCCCGCGGAAAGCCGCAATGCCGGCGTGCGCGCGGCGAAGGGCGAGTGGGTGCTGTTCCTGGACGACGACGACAGCCTGGAGCCGCATCATCTGGCTACGCTGGCGGCCGCGATCCTTGCGCAGGGTCCGCAGGTCCAGGTGCTGTTCTCCGACATCCAGGTGGTCAAGGAAAACCGCAGCGAGGCCGGCATCGAGTTTCTGCAGCGCGAAGCGGTGCCGTTGGGCCATGTGCCGGTCGAGACCCTGCACCTGAAGAATTTCATTCCCAACAATGCGCTGGCCTTCCGCCGCACCCTGCTGGAGGGTTGCGAGGTCGATCCGCATCTGGCCTCGCAGGAGGACTGGGACTTCCTGCTGGCGGTCTGCGCCAAGGCCATGCCGCGCCACTATGCCGGTGGCGGTGCCATCGTCCACAAGGACGTCAATCCCGGCACGCGCCGCGGCAGCTCGGAAAGCTCCAACGACCTGACCGTGGTGCTGGACTTCCTGCACATCTACCGGCGCTGGCCGGCGCCCAGTGAGGCCTGGCGCGAGCAGCGCAAGGCGCTGATCCGCAGCGTTGGGCTGGATCTGCCGCAGAACTGGTTTTGAGGCGGGGCTTGGCCGCGCTGGCCAGCGCCGCGGCTGCGGCGCCGCGTCAGGCGGCCATGTCGGGGTAAATCACGTCAGTCTCTTCGTCGTGCAGCGGGAAGACCCGCGGACCACGGAAGAAGCTGCTCTCGCTGAACGCAGCCAGGCTATGGCCATTGGCGGGTTGCACGGAATTCAGCAACTGGGCCACCAGCGCACGATTGGCGTCGGGGGCCGCCGGGCTGTTGAGGATCGCGTCCATCACGCTGGCCATCACCCAGGGGTCGACCTCCTCGCGCAAGCCCAGGCCTGCCTCGGCGCTGGTCGTCTTGATCCGGAAATGGTAGTGCCCCATCGCCAGAAGGCGGCGCGTGAGCTCGGGCACCTGGCTGCGGCGCGACTCGATGCCGCGCGCACGCGTGAAGCTGAAGAAAGGCAGCGGCCTGCGCTCAATGTCGCTGAGTGTCAGCGCCTGCCAGATGTCGTTCGGGTAGTTGACGTGCGGATGCTCGGGGTCGTAGCGATCACGCATGAGCTGCAGCAGGTCGCTGGAGAACAGCGAGTTCGCACCGCTGGCGAAGGTCAGGCCGGCGAGCTCGGGCGGTGAGTTCAGACGCGCCGGCGAGCCGGCGAAGCAGCCGCTACGCGGCAGCTGGTCCAGCAGCGCGCTCAGGCCGCGGAAGTCGATCACCGAGGTGACCGTGGTCTGGAACAGGAAGAAGGGCTCCGGATGCTGGCGCAGCAGGTAGTCGTAGACGGCCATCTGGCGATAGATGGTGTTGCGGTTCTCCTGGCTGGACCAGATGCCCGAGGCCGCGTAGCCGGCCTGCGCAGCGGGGCTGCTGTTGCCGTCGCCGATGCCGACCACGAGATCGTAGCCATCGTGCCGTACCTCGCCGCGCGGCAGTGCCATGCTGGAGCGCGCGAACACGGCCTTCACGCCCGGATAGTGGGTCAGGAAGAACTGCCACAAGGCGCGCGCGCGGGTGAATACCGGCAGCTCGTCGCCGTAGCCGAAGTAGACGATCAGGTCGGGGCGACCGGCGCTCTTGAAGGAGCGGCGCTGCTGTTCCTGCGGGCTGGGCGCGGCGCTGTCCGCGGCTTCAGCCTGAACCGGTGGGAACTCGATCTTCAGGGTGCCCAGGTTCTGGCGCAATGTCACCGGGCCGGCACTGTCGGCGGGCGCACGCAGGCGCAGGTCCCAGTCCAGGATGCGGGTAACCGTGTCGACAAAGCACTCGCTGGAGAAGGGATAGGCCTGCGTGCCGTTGAGGAAGCGCTGGATGCGGTCCAGGTAGGCACCGTGCTGTTCGGCCGTCATGCCGGTAAGCACCTTGTAAAGCTCCGGGTAGCTGCCGAAGCGCCGCAGGTCGATGAAGCAGTCGGAGGGAAGCCAGCGCTCAATGTTCGGGGCGCCGCCATATACAGGCACTGTGCCGGCGCGCAGACAGTCAAGCGCCTTCTCGGTGATGTAGCCGGGAATGTTGCGCGCGTTCTCGTAGCAGATCGAGAACCGGTACTGGGACAGCGTGTCGAGCTTGTCCTGCACCGGGCCGCGGTAGCTGGGAAATGCGGCCTCGTCCCAGCCCATGCCGTAGAGGTCGAAGTCGGCCGGCGCGTTGTGCTCGAACCAGCGGATGGCGCGCACCCGCTCTGAGTAGAGCTCGTTCGGATGCACCGAAGCCTTGGCGCCGGCGATGACGGTGGCCAGCTTGCGGCGCTCGAACAGGCTCTTCAGCGTGCTGAAGTCATAGGGGCGCTGCAGGTCGGCAGCGAAGTTCACCTTGATGTAGCGGTCGCCGTCCACCAGTGCATCGTTCCAGGTCAGCACGCGGTCGAACTGGCGGTGATAGCTGGCGTCCCAATTATCCGGCTTGATGACGTCGCACTCGAACAGCATCAGGTACTTCTTGATCGGCGCGCGCATCAGTGCGTCGATCAGCGGCCGGCCAGGACGCGGCCGGTCCATGAAGATCACTGCATCCAGATCGCTCGGGCTATGGATCTGGTCCAGTGTCACGAACTCGATGCCCTGGGCCTGGCCATGTGCGTACAGATCGCACCAAGGTTTGAGCAGATTGGCGCCGACCGACGTGTTCGGGTTCTTGAACAGGAAACCGTCGCGTGTGATTTCTTCGTAGTAGTTCCAGACGCCGACACGAATGCGCTGGCGCGCGTCAGTGCTGCGGTTGACGGGTTCAATCATGGGGTCGTCCAGGGCTCGTGGGTTCAGCTTGCAAGAGACGAGAAGCGCTCGATGGCGCGCTCCGTAATCTAACGGCAAGCCAGAAGCGCCGAGGCCGGGAAAAGCAGGGTGTATGCCGGGCACGGAGCCGTCATGGCAGGCCTGTGTCCGCTGCCGCCCAAACTGGCACCATGCACCGGGACTGGCCCTGCTGAATTCAGCTGCAAGGCAGGGCTTATTCGGCGCCTTGTGCCCCCGGGCTTCGAGATTAAGATGCCCGGCAACTGGTGCTGCTGTCCGCTTGTACAGCACCCCTTTGCAGGCGCGCCTCATCCGTGATCGAAGAGTCCCTCATTACCCTCGCGAATCGAAAGCAGTTCCAGGCGCCGGCGCATGTCAGCCTGCTGGATGCAGCACGCTCGGCCGGCCTGGTGCTGGAGCATGGCTGCCGTACCGGTCGCTGCGGCAGCTGCCGGGTCCAGGTGCTGCGTGGCCAGACACGCGCACTGCTGGACGACGCGGTGCTGTCGCCCGAGGATCACGCAGCCGGCTGGGTGCTCAGCTGCGCGAGTGCGGCGCTGAGCGATCTTGAGCTCGATGCCGAGGACCTGGGCGCCGCTGCGGCGATCACCGTCAAGACCTTGCCGGCGCGCATCGCAGGGCTGGACCGGCCGGCGCCCGATGTGCTGCGCCTGCAGCTGCGCCTGCCGCCAGGCAGCCGCTTCGACTATCTGCCTGGCCAGTATCTGAACGTGATCGGCCAGGGCGGTGTGCGCCGCAGCTACTCGCTGGCGGCCGCACCCCGAGCCGATGCGCCGCTGGAGCTGCAGATCCGGGCGGTGGAGGGCGGTGTCCTGAGTCGCTACTGGTTCGAGCAGGCCCGGCCCAATGATCTGCTGCGCCTCGAAGGCCCGCATGGCAGCTTCTTCCTGCGCGACGTGGCCGGGCGCGATGTAGTGTTCCTGGCCACCGGCACCGGGATCGCACCGCTCAAGGCCATGCTGGAGTCCCTGTCCAGCCTGCCGGCCGAGCAGCAGCCGCGTTCGCTACAGCTGCTGTGGGGCGGCCGTCTGCCGGCCGACCTGTACTGGCAGCCTGATGCGATGCCGGCCTGGTTCAGCTACACACCGGTGTTGTCCCGTGCTGATGCGGGCTGGGCAGGCGCACGCGGTCATGTGCAGGAGGTGCTGCTGCAGCAACGGACCGACATGCAGGGTGTGGCCGTCTATGCCTGCGGCTCGCTGGCCATGATTGAATCGGCCCGCCGCCAACTCCTGGCCGCGGGGCTGAACGCCCGCGACTTTCATTCGGATGCCTTTGTCAGCGCCTGATCTAGAGGGAATGAAGCCAATATGAAAGCAGTGATTCTTGCCGGCGGTCTGGGCACGCGACTCAGCGAGGAGACGGCCACCCGGCCCAAGCCCATGGTGGAGGTTGGCGGCAAGCCCATCCTCTGGCACATCCTGAAGATGTACTCGCACCATGGCATCAACGACTTCGTGATCTGCTGCGGCTACAAGGGCTATGTCATCAAGGAGTTCTTCTCGAACTACTTCATGCACACCTCCGACATCACCTTCGACATGCGCTCCAACCGCATGGAGGTGCACCACAAGCGCGCCGAGCCCTGGAACGTGACACTGGTGGATACCGGCGACCATTCGATGACGGGCGGGCGCATCAAGCGCATCTCCAAGTACGTGGAGCTGGACGAGGCCTTCTGCCTGACCTACGGTGACGGCCTCAGCGATGTGGACATCAGCGCCAGCATCGACTTCCACCGCAGCCACGGCAAGCTCGCCACGCTGACCGCGACCTACCCGCCGGCTCGTTTCGGTGCGCTGGAACTCAAGGACCGTCAGGTGATGAGCTTCAATGAAAAGCCGCGTGGCGAAGGCGGCATGATCAACGGCGGTTTCTTTGTGCTGAGTCCTGCGGTTCTGGAACTCTTGAAGGACGACTCGACGGTCTGGGAGCAAGAACCGCTGAATCGCCTGGCCGAGCAGGGCGAGCTGATGGCTTTTGGGCACGAGGGTTTCTGGCAGCCGATGGATACGCTGCGCGATAAGCAGTTGCTGGACGAGCTGTGGTCCAGCGGCCGCGCACCCTGGAAGCAGTGGGAATGAGGCACGGTACGGTCGACCCCGAGTTCTGGCGAGGCAAGTGTGTCTTGCTGAGCGGGCATACCGGCTTCAAGGGCAGCTGGCTGGCGCTTTGGCTGCAGTCTATGGGCGCCGAAGTGCATGGCTTGGCGCTGGAGGCACCGACCACGCCGGCCCTGTTCGCCGAGGCCCGTGTCGCCGCGGGGATGGCTACCTCGACCATCGGCGATATCCGCAACCTCGCCGCGGTGCAGCGGGCGATGGCCGCCTGTCGCCCCGAGATCGTGCTGCATCTGGCCGCCCAACCGTTGGTGCGCCTTTCCTACCAGGAGCCAGTCGAGACCTATGCGACCAATGTGATGGGCACTGTGCACATTCTGGAGGCAGCACGCCAGGTCGGCACGGTGCGGGCGATCGTCAATGTGACGACCGACAAGTGTTACGAGAACCGTGAGTGGGTCTGGGGCTATCGTGAGGATGAGCCCATGGGCGGCCACGACCCTTACAGCAACAGCAAGGGCTGCGCCGAGCTGGTCACCAGCGCTTATCGCCGCGCCTTCATGGCCCAGGGCGGGATCGCCCTTGCCAGCGCCCGCGCTGGGAATGTGATCGGTGGCGGCGACTGGGCTGCCGACCGTCTGGTGCCCGATGTCTTGCGCGCCTTTGAGAAGGGCGAGCCTGTCCAAATCCGCAACCCGCATGCGACGCGGCCCTGGCAGCATGTGCTGGAGCCGCTATCCGGCTACCTGATGCTGGCCGAGCGGCTCTACCTTCAGGGCCAGACCCATGCCGAGGGCTGGAATTTTGGCCCGCGTGATCAGGACGTTCAGCCGGTGCAGTGGATCGTCGAGCACCTAGTGGCCCAATGGGGCCGTGGCGCTGGCTGGACGTTGAGCGAAGGCGAGCACCCGCACGAGGCGAACTACCTGAAGCTTGACATCTCCAAGGCCCGACACGGTCTTAGCTGGGAGCCGCGGTGGAACCTCGGCCAGGCGCTTGAGCGCATTGTCGAGTGGCACCAAGCCTGGCTGACTGGCCAGGACATGCAGGCTCTGTGCCTGCAACAGATTACGACATACAGCAGCGATCTATGAGCACTCCTACCGCCGTCTTCTTCAATCCCCAACTCGACAAGCTGCGCAGCCAGATCGCCGATCTCGTCCAGCAGTACGCCGACATCGCCTTCGCGCCCAAGCCTTTCGTGCCAGGCGAGTCCGTCGTGCCGGTTTCCGGCAAGGTGATCGGTGCAAGGGAGTTGCAGTTGATGGTCGAGTCCAGCCTTGACGGCTGGCTCACGACCGGCCGCTTCAACGCGCAGTTCGAACAGCGCCTGGCGCAGTTCCTCGGCGTCAAGCATCTGATCACGGTGAACTCGGGCTCTTCGGCCAATCTGGTGGCGTTTTCAGCGCTGACCTCGCCGCGCCTGGGCGAGCGGGCCATCAAGCCTGGCGACGAGGTGATCGGCGTGGCCGCCGGCTTCCCGACCACGGTCAACCCGATCCTGCAATTCGGCGCCGTGCCGGTGTTCGTGGACGTGGATCTGGCCACGCACAATATCGACGCCAGCCTGATCGAGGAAGCCATCACGCCCAAGACCAAGGCCATCATGCTGGCCCACTCGCTGGGCAACCCCTTCAACCTGGATGTCGTCACCGCGCTGTGCAAGAAGCATGGGCTGTGGCTGGTCGAGGACTGCTGCGACGCGCTGGGTGCCACCTACAAAGGCCAGATGGTCGGCACCTTCGGCGATATCGGCACGCTGAGCTTCTACCCCGCCCACCACATCACGATGGGCGAGGGCGGTGCGGTGTTTACCAACAACGCCGAACTCAGGCTGATCGCCGAATCCTTCCGTGACTGGGGGCGCGACTGCTACTGCCCGCCCGGCAATGACAACACCTGCAACAAGCGTTTCTGCTGGAGCAAGAAGGAGCTTGGTGGCGATCTGCCGGACGGCTACGACCACAAGTACACCTACAGCCACCTCGGCTACAACCTGAAGATCAGCGATATGCAGGCCGCCTGCGCGCTGGCGCAGCTGGACCGTCTGGAAGAGTTCATCGCCAAGCGCCGCGCCAACTTCGCCTATCTGAAAACCCGCCTGCAGAGCTGCGCCGAGTTCCTGCACCTGCCCGAGGCCACGCCGGGCTCGGATCCGTCCTGGTTCGGCTTCCCGCTGATCCTGAAGGAGAGCAGCGGCGTGCAGCGCGCCGACCTGATCAACTTTCTGGAGCAGAACAAGATCGGCACGCGACTGCTGTTCGCCGGTAACCTGACGAAGCAGCCCTATATGGCCGGCCGCAACTTCCGTGTCAGTGGCAGCCTGAGGAACACCGATATCGTGATGAACCAAACCTTCTGGCTGGGCGTCTTTCCCGCGCTCGACGAGGAGAGGCTTGATTTCATGGCGACCCAGCTCGAAACCTTCTTCGGCGTCGGCTTCTGACTATGTTGGGCGAGCGCATGTTGGACATCTGGGCCGGGGACGTCGCGGCAGTGGCCGCACACGCTCTACCTTGGCAACGGCTTGGCGGCTGCCGCGTGCTGGTAACCGGCGCCGGCGGTTTTCTAGGTGGCTATCTGGTGCGGAGCCTGCTGGCGCTGCACCGCCTGGGCAAGGTGGACAAGCCCGTGCAGGTGGTTGCGATGGTGCGTGATGCTGCGCGTGCCCGCACCCGCCTGGCGGACATCTGCGGCGACCCGCATCTCGAACTGCTCGAATGGGACTTGAGCCGCATCGCCGTGCCCCAAATCGGCCCCTGCCATTACGTGCTTCATGCGGCCAGCCAGGCCAGCCCGCGGTTCTACGGCAGCGACCCGGTCGGCACCCTCTTGCCGAATGCAGTCGGCACTGCAGCTCTGCTTGAGGCGCTACAAACCCAAAGCCCTGATCCGCGCGGTTTTCTGTTCGTCAGCAGCAGCGAGGTCTATGGCTCGGTGTCAGGCGATGCTTCGCTGCCGGAAACGCACTTCGGCACGTTGGACCCTGCGACAGTGCGCGCCTGCTATGCCGAGAGCAAACGCCTGGGTGAGACCCTGTGCGTGGCATGGAGCTACCAGCACAAAATCCCGACTTTCATAGTTCGGCCCTTTCACACCTATGGGCCGGGCTTGCAGGCCGACGACGGCCGCGTGTTCGCCGACTTTGTCTTCAATGTGCTGCGCAACGAGAACATCGTGATGTTGAGTGACGGTGCGGCTCGCCGCGCCTTCTGCTACGCCTCGGACGCCATCGCCGGTTTCTTCACCGTGCTGCTGAAGGGCGAGAGTGCTCTGCCCTACAACGTAGCCAACCCGGCCGGCGAGCTCTCCGTGATGCAGTTGGCCGAGTTGATGGTGGGCTTGTATCCCGAGAAACAGTTGATGGTCGAGCGCCGCGCGCCGCCCGGCAGTACCAGTTACCTGGCCAGCAGCTTCAGTCGCCTGGTGCCGGACGTCCACCGGCTCGCCGCTCTGGGCTGGACCCCAACCGTCACGCCCGCCGAGGGCTTCCGCCGCATGATCGAGGCATATCCAGCATGAACCCAATCAAACTGCAGGACCTGAAGGAACAGTTTGGCGCCGGCGCTCTGTCCAAGCCTGATTTCATCCGTCAGGCCCTGGAAGTGCATCGCCACCTGTTCGACTACGTCGCGATCACAAACCATACCGATGTGCACGAGATCAGCATCACTCCCGAGGGTGTCAGTTTCGTGATGGGCGAGGAACGCATCCGCCTGTTCGCGCCGGCCGAGGAGGCGCGGGTCGCGCCGATCGAGGTGATGAACTTTGGCCGCTACGAGCCCGAGGAAACGCGGGTGATGGACCTTCTCTCGGCCGGCGCACGCGAGATACTCGACGTCGGCGCCAATATCGGCTGGTATGCGGTGCGTTTTGCGATGCGCCAGCCCAGTGCGCGCGTTCATGCCTTTGAGCCGATGCCGCAGGCCCATGCCTTCCTGCAGCGCAATATCGCGGCCAATGGCGTCGGCGAACGCGTCACCAGTTACAACTACGGCCTGTCCGAGGCCTGCGGCAGCTTTGAATTCTTCATCGCGCCGACTGGCGGCACCAATGCCTCGCTGCTGAACGTTGCCGGCGCCGCCGACGCGCGCAGCGTGATGGGTCTGACCCTGACGCTGGATCAATGGGTGCGGAACCAGCAGCTCAAGCCGGACTTCATCAAATGCGATGTCGAGGGCGCCGAGCTCTTGGTGTTCCGCGGCGGCCGTGAGACGCTTGCGCGTGACAAGCCCCTTGTCTTCGCCGAGTTGTTGCGCAAATGGGCCAAGCCCTTCGGCTACCACCCCAACGATATGCTCGCATTCTTTCGTGAGCTGGGCTATCGATGTTATGCGGTTGGTACGGCCGGCGTTCGTCGCCTCGACGAGGTCAGCGACCAGACGCCCGAGACCAACTATGCCTTCGTCCACGCCGAGGTGCATGGCGCGGCAATTCAAGCCCTTGAGGCCTTGAAGTGATGACGAGCGACGCTGGTACTTTCGCGCTGGCCCAGCGCATGCGAGCCCATGCACTGCGCATGGTCCAGCGTGCGCGCGCCTCGCACATCGGTTCAGCGCTGTCGATCTGCGACATCGTCGCCGTGCTCTATGGCCAGGTGATGCGCATCGATCCGCGCCGGCCCGACTGGCCCGAGCGCGACCGCTTCATCCTTAGCAAGGGCCATGCCTGCGTGGCGGTCTATGCCGCGCTGGCCGAGACTGGCTTCATCAGCGAAGCGGAGCTGCTCAGCTACGGCCAGGATCACTCGATGCTGATGAACCACATCAGCCACAAGGTGC
>NZ_JBILQK010000125.1:0-8171 GCF_044373315.1 Roseateles sp.
CCATCGGGCTGGAGCCGCGCTGCTATGCGCTGGTGCCGGCCGCCGGTGTCGGCGCGCGCTCAGGCGCCGACCGCCCCAAGCAATACGTGAATCTGGCCGGCCGCGCGATGATGGCCCACACGCTGGACGCGCTGGCTGCGGTGCCAGGTCTTGACGCCACCTTGGTGGTTCTGTCGCCCGAAGACGATCAGTTTGAGGCCGCGGTGCCGGGTTTTGCCGGCGAGCGCGCCTGGGTGGCCCGCTGCGGCGGTGCCACGCGCGCCGAGAGCGTGGCCAATGGCCTGATCGAACTGCTGGCGCGTGGCGCGCAGCCGCATGACTGGGTGCTGGTGCATGACGCGGCACGCTGCCTGCTGCGGCCTGAGTGGGTCTCGCGCCTGATCGCCGCCTGCGCCGACGACGAGGTCGGCGGCCTGCTGGCGCTGCCGGTGGCCGACACGCTGAAGGACGCGACGGCCGCTGGCCGCGTGGCCGCCACCGTGGACCGGCGCGGCAAGTGGGCCGCGCAGACGCCGCAAATGTTTCGCCTTGGCCTGCTGAAGCCGGCGCTGGCGGCTGGTACCGAGGGCGTGACCGACGAGGCCAGCGCCATCGAGGCCCTGGGCCACCAGCCGCTGCTGGTGGAGAGTCCGATGGAGAACTTCAAGGTCACCTGGCCGGCCGATTTCGCGCTGGCTGAACGCTTGTTGAACAGCCGCTGAGCTCGATGCCGCAAAGCAGACAGCCTGCACTCGCGCTTGGGCGAGGGCAGGCTGGCATGACTTGGAAAGCGCCCGTGGTGGGCGCTCTGCCACATCAAGAAGCAGCTTAGAACTTGTAGCTCACGCCCACCGACAGCATATTGGCGTGGACCTTGCCCTTGTTGCTGTACTTGGCGTCGAAGCGATCCCAATCAGCGTTCAGCGAGACCTGCTTGTTCAGCGCGTAGCTGGCACCCAGGCCGACCAGCGGACGCACGCTGGAGTCATCCTGCACGCCGTTGCCGATACTGGCCTTGCCACGCACATAGCCCAGACCCAGACGGCCCTTCAGCGTGAAGTCGCCCAGGCTATAGGGCATCACGCCCACCACGCCCACGCCGCTCATGCTGACGGAACCCGGCAAGGTCAGACCGGAGCCGTTCTTCAGGTTGCCTTGGGCGCTCTTCAGGCCGAAGGCCAGGGCCTCGACGCCGAAGCTGCCGAAATCGGCGCCGCCGTAGATCTTGCCGCCGAGGTCGGCCGTGCGGTCGCACTTGGCGCCGGCTGCGCAAGTCAGGCTGTACTTGTTGTAGACGCCGAGGCCGGCGCCAGCGTAGTAATCGGGCTTGGACAGCGATGCGGTCTGTGCCGAAGCTGCGCCCGCGAGGACGGTGATCAGGCCGGCAGCGAGGATACGGAAGGACTTGCTCATGGGTCGAAACTCCTTAGTGACAGGGCCCGGCGATCCTCGGCTCGGTAGAGCTTGCTTCGCGAACCAATGTGCTTTGAGCCGAGGCCGCCGGGGTGACTGAAGTGTCTTCGGCCTTGGCGGAAAGTTCAGCGAGAATGAACCGGGTGCAGTATTTCTGGCTACCAGGGTGCGTATTGCGGTACTTACCTTTCGCCACATCAAGCATGACCTTTGCCACTGACAAGGCCTTTGTCCATCCATGAGCAGTCCCGAACTTCTGCTGCAGGTGCTGCGCGCCGAGATGCGCGCTGCCGGCATCACCTACAGGCTGCTGGCGCAGCGCCTGTCCTTGAGTGAATCCAGCGTCAAGCGCATGTTCTCGCTGGGCGACATGACGCTGTCGCGCCTGGCCGAGATCTGCAAGGCGGTGGGCGTCAGCCTGGAGGACGTGATGCGCCAGGCCGCGGATGCCGCGCCTGCGGCCGATACCTTGACGCTGGCGCAGGAGCGCTCGCTGGTCAGCGACCCCAGGCTGCTGCTGGTGGCGATCAGCTGTCTGGGCCACTGGACGCTGGAGCAGATCGTCGAGACTTACCAGATCAGCGAGGCCGACTGCATCCGCTATCTGGTCAAGCTCGACCGGCTGGAGGTGATCGAGCTGAAGCCCTTGAACCGCTACCGCCTGCGGGTGTCGCGCGCCTTCCGCTGGTTGCCGGACGGGCCGATGCAACGCTTCGTGCGCAAGTATGTGGTGGACGATTACTTTGCCGGCAACTTCGATGCGCCCGGCGAGACCCTGCTGCTGGTGCATGGCCGGCTCTCGGACCCCAGCGCGCAGGAGCTGGTGCAGAAGATCCAGCAGCTGGCCGCGGAACTGGCGCGTTTGCATGCCGACGACCAGCGCCTGGCGCCCGAGTCGCGCGACGGCTACACCCTGCTGCTGGGCCTGCGCTCCTGGGAGTTCGCGCAGTTCACCGCGATGCGGCGCGAGACTTGAGCGCCTCACCGGTGACCCGTCCGCCAAGGCTGACGGGTCCGCCGGGTGCCTTTTGCAGGCCGGCCGTGGGCGGTCTGTCTGTCAGTCAGCTTCGAGTTCGTCGGCGTAGTGGATGCGCAGCGCCGGGCTCTGGTCCTCGCGCATCAGCACACAGTTCTCGACGACGAGCAGGTCCAACTCTGTACCCATGAAGCAGCGGAAGGCCTCTTCCGGTGTGCAGACAAGGGGTTCGCCGCGGATGTTGAAGCTGGTGTTGACGATCACCGGGCAGCCTGTAAGTGCCTCGAAGCGGCTGATCAGCGCGTGGTAACGCGGGCTGGTGCGGGCATCGACGGTCTGCACTCGCGCCGAGTAGTCCACGTGGGTGACGGCAGGAATCTCCGAGCGGCAGAGCTTGAGCTTCTCAAGGCCGCCCAGCTGACGCTGCGCCTCGCTCAGCTCATGCCGGCGCCTTTCCGTGACATCGGCAACCAGCAGCATGTAGGGGCTGTCCGCTTCGAGGTCGAACCACTCACTGGCACGCTCTTTCAGCACCGAGGGGGCAAAGGGTCGGAACGACTCGCGGTACTTGATTTTCAGGTTGAGTACCGATTGCATCGACGGCGAGCGGGCATCGCCGATGATCGAGCGCGCACCCAGCGCACGCGGGCCGAATTCCATGCGGCCCTGGAACCAGCCGATGGCCTTGCCGTCTGCCATGGCGCTGGCCACGCGATCCAGCAAGGCCTCGTCGTCTAGCACCACGAAGTTGGCGCCTGCGGCGTGCAGGCGTGCCTCGCACTCGGCCTGCGGGTAGCTCGGGCCCAGCAAGGCGCCTTGCATCAGATCGGTGCGTTCGCCCAGCGCCGCTCGCGGCACGCCCTTGTACATGTGCTGGACGGCCAGGGCGGCACCCAGGGCGCCGCCCGCGTCGCCGGCGGCCGGCTGCACCCAGAGGTGCTCGAAGCTGCCGTCTCGAAGGATCTTGCCGTTGGAGACACAGTTCAGCGCAACGCCACCTGCGAGGCAAAGGTTGCGCAGGCCGGTGCTCTTGGCAATCGAGCGCGTCAGCTTCAGCATCACCTCTTCGGTGACCTGCTGCAGCGATGCGGCGATGTCCATCTCGCGCTGGGTCAGCGCCGATTCCGGCGTGCGTCGTGGCGCACCAAAGAGCCTGTCGAAGCGCTCATTGGTCATCGTCAGCCCGGTGCAATAGTCGAAGTAGCTCAGGTCCAGGCGGAAGGAGCCATCGGGCTTGACCTCGATGAGGTGCTCGCGGATCAGCTGTGCGTACTTGGGCTCGCCATAGGGAGCCAGGCCCATGATCTTGTACTCGCCCGAGTTGATCTTGAAGCCGAGGTAGTAGGTGAAGGCGGCGTAGAGCAGGCCCAGCGAATGCGGAAAGTGGATTTCCCGCAGGATCTTCAGATCGCTGCCTTTGCCGTGCGCCAGTGTGGTGGTGGCCCATTCGCCGACACCGTCGATCGTCAGCACCGCCGCTTCGTCGAAGGGCGAGGCGAAGAAGGCGCTGGCCGCATGGCTGAGGTGGTGCTCGGTGAAGAGCAGCCTGTCGTCGCCGAGCGCGCGGTCGCCGAACTGCGCCAACTCCCCCTTCAGCAGGTTCGACAGGAAGAGCTTGTCATTCAGCCAGATGGGCAGTGCCTGGGCGAAGGACTTGTAGCCGCGCGGAGCGAAGGCCAGATAGGTTTCCAGCAGTCGCTCGAACTTGAGCAGGGGCTTGTCATAGAAGGCGACATGATCGATGTCGTCCATCTGCAGGCCAGCCTGCTCCAGGCAGTACTGCACGGCGCGCATCGGGAACGCGGCGTCGTGCTTGCGGCGCGTGAAGCGTTCCTCCTGCGCAGCAGCAATGACTTCGCCATCGATGACCAGCGCTGCCGCGCTGTCATGGTAGTAGGCCGACAGACCGAGTGTCTTCAACGCTGTGCTGCCTCAGAAGATGGTGTAGATGAAGGGCGCGACCACGGAGCCCTTGGCCAGCACCAGCAGGCCGCCGAGCAGGAGCATCACGAAGAAGAGTGGAAGCAGCCAGTACTTGCGGCGCGCACGCATATAGCGCCACAACTGCGAGAGGAGGTTCATGCGGATCGCGTGGTTAGAATTGATCTTTGAAAGATTCAGGCGCCGGGCCAGGGGGATCGCGCTCGATCCAGTAGGTCTCAGCCTTCGCATCACGCTGCAAGCGCAGCAGATCCTTGCCCAAGAGGCGCATCAGCAGCCCCATCGGCGTCAGCACCACATAGAAGATGAACGCAAGCACCAGCGGTGTCGTGACGCGTCGAAGGAGATCGCCGAGGCCCAACCAGAGTTGCTTGAGCGGTGCGAGCAGGGCCGGAGCAATGAAGGCGATCGTGCCGAAGCTTGCGGCCACAATCACGGCCCACAGGCGCAAGCCGCCATGCCACCACAGAGGGAGCAGGCCAATCACCAGGAAGGCGATGGCCATCAACAGACCGAAAGCTCGGTCCGTTGCATTTCCGTTGCTGGAATTCCTGGTGTCTTCTTGTTGACTCACGATTCTTGCTGACTCACGACAGTACGACCTACTCGGCTGGCCGGCGATTTGCGCGGCAGGCGAGATTGGACAACAAAAAACGAAGGGAAATGAGCTTGGAACCGAAGAATCCTGTCGCGCGCACCGAGCGAGGCGAGATCCGCCCAGAGCCAGCGGCCATGTTGGGTGAGCTGACGGACATCCTCCAAGACCCGACAACGGGCGAGCACATCGTCTGGTCCGGTCAGGGCTTTGAGCGAGGCAATTCGGGCGCTCCTGTTTCGATGACGGACGGCATCCCCTCGCTGTTTGCGCCCAACGATGCCAGCTTCCAGGGCGATGTGACGGAGTTGGTGAAGGCCTTCTACGAGGAAACGCCGTTTCCGAACTACGACGGGTTCGATTCGCGTGCCAGCCTGATGGACAAGGCCCGCAAAGGCGTGTTCGCGGCCTTGCTCGATGAGCAACTGCCAAAGGACGCGCTCGTGCTCGAAGCCGGTTGCGGCACCGGCCAGCTCAGCAACTTCCTGGGCATGTCCTGGCGCCGGCGCGTCGTGGCGGGGGACATGTGCCTGAACTCCCTGCGGCTGGCCAAGCGTTTCGCGGATACCTACTCCGTCCGTAATGTCGGTTTCATGCAGTTCAACTTGTTCCGGCCGCCGTTCCGCGACGAGAGCTTTGATGTCATCGTCTCCAACGGTGTGCTGCACCACACGGGTGACTGCGAGGGGGGCTTCCGAGCGCTGCTGTCCAAGCTCAAGCCCGGCGGCTATTTCGTGATGGGGCTCTACAACGCCCTCGGCCGCTTGCCCACACTCTGGAAGCGCGGGCTGTTTCGGACTTTTGGCCCCAGCCTCTACTTCCTGGATCACCGCTTGAGCGACTGGCATCGTGAGCCCGAACGGGTCAAGGCCTGGTTCATGGACCAGTACCGGCATCCGCATGAGACCCGCCACTCGATGAGCGAAGTGCTGGATTGGTTCGAGCGCTATGGCGTTGACTTCGTCAATGGGATTCCGCACCTCGACGGTTCGGCCTTCGAGAGCAGGGAGTCACTGTTTGCGCCGCACGCCGCCGGCAGCCGCCTGAGCCGCACGATGACGGAGCTGAACATGCTGGCCGGCGGTGGCAAGGATGGTGGCCTGTTCATCATGATCGGCCGCAAGCGCTGAAGACGAGGACGCTGGAGCCGCACGATGCGAACCTTGCTGATCAACCTGGCCGTGTTCCTGCTGATGCTGGTGGCCTTGGTGCTGTTGCCGCCGCTTGGCTTTGACGCCTACCAGGCGCTGAAGCGCGCCTGGAGCGCCGGCGACGAGCGCGCGCTGCTGCCGAACTACCGTGGCGTTGATTGGGCCGCGCAGCACTTTCGGGAGTTTTCCCGGGTGTCGACGACCTACTTCGACTTCATCGGCTGGCGCCGGGCGCCCTTTGCCGGTTCCACCATCAACATCGATGCGCAGGGCTACCGCGTGCACCCGGCCGCCCCGCGTCGTGAAGAGGCACAGGTCTGGTTCTTCGGTGGGTCGACGACCTGGGGCCCGGGTGCTTCCGATGCCCACACGATCCCCGCTCGTTTGCAGCAGCATGCGGGCCGCACTGTCTTCAACTTTGGCGAGTCAGCCTACACCGCCCACCAGAGCTACAACCTGCTGATGAAGAGCTATCTGCAGGGCGGCAAGCCTGGGCATGTGGTGTTCTATGACGGCGCCAACGAGGTGGTGATCAAGTGCCGCGCGGAACTCGGCTTTTACTCCACCTCGCATGAGGTCACCATCCGCGAACGCATGAGCAGCACCCAGCTGAGTATGCAGCTGCTATCCCCGACGCTTGAACTGCTCGGCCGCGGCCTGCGGTCTGTCGGCGCTTCGGCGCGATCCGACATGGGCTACGACTGCCACAGCAACGAGGAGAAGCGGAGGGCGATTGCCGCCGCGCTGGTGATGGATTGGAGTCTGGCGCGCGACCTGGTGCAGAAGAACGGCGGCAAATTCCTCGCGGTGCTGCAGCCGGTGTCGTTTACCGGATCACCGCAGCTGGGGCATCTCCCGGCCGTGCGCGCCAGCGCTCCGCTGAAGGCCCAGTACGACGCGGTCTATCCTGAGTTGAAGCGACAGTTGCAAGCGGCAGGCATCGCCTATGCAGACCTGACCTCGATGTTCGATGGTGAAGAGTACCTGTACATCGACTTCGCCCACGTCTCTCCGCGTGGCAATGACATCGCCGGTGCGCGGATGTCCGCATTGCTGAACTAGGGGCTGTTAGCAGCTGGTCTCAGCCGTTCAGCCCCTCGAACAGCAGCACATCCACCGGGTCGCCGGCCGCGACATCGCCCTGCTCATGTCCCAGCACCACCAGGCCATCGGCCTGGCTCATGCTGGAGAGGATGCCGGAGCCCTGGTTGCCGGTAATCTCGACCTGCCAGCGGCCATCGGCGGCGCGGCTGACGACGCCGCGCTGGTATTCGGTGCGGCCGGGCTTCTTGCGCAGTGGCTTGACGGCTTGCGCGCACAGCATCGGCAGGGCTTGCGCCTGCGCGCCGGCCATCGCCAGAAGCGCGTCGCGCACAAAGGCGTAGAAGGTCACCATCACCGCCACCGGGTTGCCGGGCAGGCCGAACAGGATGGCGTCGCGGCCGCTCGCTGGAATGCGGCCGATCGCCATCGGCCGGCCGGGGCGCATCGCGATCTTCCAGAACAGCACTTCGCCGAGCTCGGCCATGATGCGTTTGGTGTGGTCGGCCTCGCCGACGCTGACGCCGCCCGAGCTGATGATGGCGTCGGCGCTGGCCGCGGCCTCGCTGAAGGCCTGGCGCAGCGCATCGGGATCGTCCTTGACGACGCCCAGGTCGATCACCTCCACGCCCAGGCGCTGCAGCAGGCCCCACAGCGTGTAGCGGTTGCTGTCGTAGACGCAGCCCGGCTCCAGTGGCTGGCCTAGCGAGCGCAGTTCATCGCCGGTGGACAGGATGGCCACGCGCAGGCGCCGGCGCACCGCCACCTCGGCCTGGCCCAGCGAGGCGATCAGGCCCAGGTCGGCGGGCCGGATGATGCGGCCGGCGGCAAGCGCCACCTGGCCGCGCGCCAGGTCTTCGCCGGCCAGGCGGCGGTTGTCGCCGGGGCGCACGGAGCCGGCCGGGATCACGATGATCTCGTCCTCGCTGCGGGTGAATTCCTGCGGCACCACGGTGTCCAGCCCTGGCGGCATCAGCGCGCCCGTCATGATGCGCTGGCAGTGCAGCGGTGCCAAATCTTGCGCCGCCGCGCCGCCTGCCAGGCTGGTGCCGGCCACCTTCAGGCGCGTGTCGCC
>NZ_JBILQK010000126.1:0-8085 GCF_044373315.1 Roseateles sp.
AAAAAGCACCTAGCCGATTGACTAAGTGCTTGATTTATATGGTGCGCCCGGCTGGGATCGAACCAGCAACCCCTGCCTTCGGAGGGCAGTACTCTATCCATTGAGCTACGGGCGCAACAGTGCGCGATTCTAGCAGCGCGCCAGCCGCCAGCCAGGATGGGCTCGCTATAATCTGCCGGTTTTGCGCCCTGCGACAGCGGGGTTGCGCAGTCCAATTTCTATCGCCGACGCCAACGAGGATTTCATGAGCGGAACTCACGAGCACGATCACGCAGAAGCCCATGAAGGGCCGATCAAGACGCCCAAGCAGCTGATCTGGGCCGTGGCACTCTCCTTCGTGGTGCCGGTCATCGTCATCATCTTGCTGGCCAACTATGTGACCTCCAGCGCCAAGCCGGCAGCCGGCAGCGGCGCCTTGGACGCCGAGGCCGTGGCGACTCGAATCCAGCCGGTTGGCGCGATCGAGTTGAAGGACTTGGCCAATCCCGCGGCGATGAAGACGGGTGAGCAGGTCTACTTGGCGCAGTGCGCGGCTTGCCATACCAGTGGCGCAGCGGGTGCACCCAAGCTGGCAGACGCTTCTGCCTGGGGCCCGCGTTTGGGTACCGGCTACGAGGCCTTGCTGACCTCGGCCCTCAAGGGCAAGGGCGCGATGGCCGCCCAGGGCGGCGGCGATCACAGCGATTTCGAGATCGCCCGTGCGGTGGTCTACATGGCCAACCAGTCTGGTGGCAAGCTTGCCGAGCCCAAGGCACCGGCAGCTGCTGCATCGGCAGCCTCCAACTAAGGCGCCTTCAGCGCCGCAAATCAGCCGGCCCTGTGGGGCCGGTTTTTTTTCGCCTGGCGGCGCACAGGGCTCTTCAGGCCGGGCCCGGAGCCGGGCGCAGCTGGCAGTGCTGCGATTGCAGCAGCCACGCGTGCGTGGTCTCTTCGGGCTGCCAGGTCCCGCGCTCGACCTGCTCGGCGGCCAGGCCCATGTCCTGGCTGTGCACGATGCCCAGCCCGAGATCGCAGACCAGGAACAGCCGCCCCGACTCATCGAGCCAGCAGGACTGCGGCAGTGCCTCGCGGCTGGTGTGGCTCAGCACCCGCCCATCGGGCTGCAGGCGCCAGACCCAGGGCGCCGCTTCGAGTTGCACATAGACGCGCTGCGGTCCGTTCTGGAAAAACCAGGCGCCGCGCTCATCAGCCTCGTAGTTGCGGGCGATGAATTCGATCAGCTTCTCGTGCTGGATGCGGCTGCCTTTGACCAGGGGGAAGGGACCGGTCGCCTGGATGCGATCGTCGCGCATATACCAGTCGCCGCGCGCATCCAGTGCCAGCCAGCCGTAGCAGTGCGGCACATTGGGCCACTTCTTCAGTGCGGCTTCGACGATGGCATCCATGGGCGGCAGTCTACAGAGCCCGGGCCAGCCAATCGCTGACGCGCTCGGGCATGGTCAGCACATGGCCTGGCGGGCCGCCGGCCGGGAAGCCCACATGGCCGCCGTGGCTCGGTTGCCAGAGCTGCACATGCGAGCCTGCATCCTGCGCTCGCGGCAGGCTGCTTGCGGGCACGAAGGGATCGTTGCGTGCGTTCAGCAGCAGGGCTGGGATGCGGATGCGGCGCAGCTGCGGCTTGGCCGAGGCGCGCGCCCAGTAGTCCTCGGTGTTGCGAAAACCGTGCAGCGGCGCGGTGAACAGGTTGTCGAACTCGTAGAGGTTGCGCGCCTGTTTCAGTCGCGCGCCGTCGAACAGGCCCGGGTGCTGTTGCAGCTTCTTCAGCGCCTTGGGCACCATGGTGCGCAGGAACATGCGCGTGTAGACCAGGCGATTGAAGCCGCTGCCGATGGCATGGCCCGAGGCCGCCAGGTCCACCGGCGAGCAGATCGCGGCCACCGCTTTCGCGGTGGCGCCGGCGCTGTCGCCCGCTTCCTGGGCCCAGCGCAGCAGCGCATTGCCGCCCAGCGAAACGCCGGCGGCAAGCACGGGGCCGGCATGGGCGGCCTTGAAGCGCGCCAGCATCCAGCCGATCTCCTCGAAGTCACCCGAGTGGTAGGCGCGTGGCGCCAGGTTCAGCTCACCCGAGCAGCCGCGGAAATGCGGCAGCGCAAAGGCCCAGCCGCGTGCCGCAGCGACGCTGGCGAAGGCTTGCACGTACTGGCTCTGCGAACTGCCTTCGAGGCCGTGGAACAGCACCAGCAGCGGCTGGTCCGCCCGGGCGGGTCGGTCGAGCCGATCGACATCAATGAAATCACCGTCCGGCGTGTTCCAGCGCTCGCGCCTGAACTGCGGCGCCACGCCGTGATGACGGCGCGCATAGAGCGCCGGCCAGATGGTCTGGGCCTGGCCGCCTGGCAGCCAGGCGGGGGCCCGGTATTCCATCAGTGCAGGGTGGCCGGCTCGTCCGCCACTTCCTGGATTTCGTGGCCGGTGCCGGGGCTGGCATGGTGCAGCACCATGCGCCAGCCGAAGGCGGTCTTCAGATAGACATTGGTGGCGATCACCCAGGCGCTTTGCAGCTGGCCCTGCGCGTTGCTCACCTGCACCCGCTCCAGCACCTGGTGGATGGCAGTGTCGCCGGTGTGCAGGCGCCGCACTCGCTCGGGATGCACGGCGATGGCGCCTTGCGAAAAGACGGCCTCGAAGGCGGTGCGGATGGCGCTGAAGCCGACCACGCGCGGTCCGCCGGGATGGACGCAGGAAATCTCTTCCTCGTCGGCCCAGACTTCCATCAGCCGCTCAAGATCAGCGTTCTGAAGGGCCTCGTAGAACTGGGCCTCGGTTTCTTCGGGCGCGGCCAGCAGCGCCGCCGCGGCCTGGGCTTTGATGCTGGGCATCAGTGGTGCGCGTGCAGGACTTCGCCGGCCTTGAGCTGGTAGACCGTGCCGCAGTAGGGGCACTTGCCGCCACCTTCATGCGTGATGTCGATGAAGACCTTGGGATGGTTGCTCCACAGCGCCATCTTGGGGTTGGGGCAGGCCACGACGCCCGGGCCCTGCACGTCCTGGGCGGTGACTTCGACGATGGACTTGTTGGCTTCACTCATGGCGGATGCTCTCGATGCGGTTCAAACCAGGCTCAACCAGCTGGCGTACTTGGGGTTGCGGCCGCCGACGATGTCGAAGAAGGCGGCCTGGATCTTTTCGGTGATCGGGCCGCGCGAGCCGGCGCCGATTTCGATGCGGTCCAGCTCACGGATCGGCGTTACTTCGGCGGCGGTGCCGGTGAAGAAGGCCTCATCGCAGATGTAGACCTCGTCGCGGGTGATGCGCTTTTCCACCAGCTTCAGGCCCAGGTCCTGGCAGATGTGGAAGATGGTGTTGCGGGTGATGCCGTTGAGCGCACCGGCCGACAGATCGGGCGTGTAGACCACGCCGTTCTTGATCACGAACAGGTTCTCGCCCGCGCCTTCGGAGACGAAGCCCGAGGCGTCCAGCAGCAGCGCCTCGTCGTAGCCGTCGTCCAGCGCTTCCATATTGGCCAGGATCGAGTTGGTGTAGTTGCTCACCGCCTTGGCCTGCGTCATCGTGATGTTGACGTGGTGGCGGGTGTAGCTGCTGGTCTTGACGCGGATGCCGCGCTTCAGGCCTTCCTCGCCCAGGTAGGCGCCCCAGGACCAGGCGGCCACCATCAGGTGGATCGTGTTGCCCCTGGGGCTGACGCCCAGTTTCTCGGAGCCGATCCAGGTGAGGGGCCGCAGATAGCAGCTCTCCAGCTTGTTCTCGCGCACCACGGCCTTCTGTGCCTCTTCCACCTGCTCGATGCTGAAGGGGATCTTCATGCGCAGGATCTTGGCGCTGTTGAACAGGCGCTCGGTGTGTTCGCGCAGACGGAAGATGGCCGTGCCCTTGTCGGTCTTGTAGGCCCGCACGCCCTCGAAGGCGCCGCAGCCGTAATGCAGGGTGTGGCTCAGCACATGGATCTTGGCGTCACGCCAGTCGACCATCTGACCATCCATCCAGATTTTGCCGTCGCGGTCGTCCATGGACATGAGCAAACTCCTATCGCTGCAGAGATAAAGGAAACACAGATTTTATGCGGGACCGTCTGCCGCCGTGCCTGCTTGTACGGCCTCGCCTTCAGGGCGTATCAGCTGCCAGCGCACCAGCCGGCCTTGCTCCAGCACCAGTTCTACGCGTACGCCGCCGGCATCGGCCCAGCCCCAGGTCTCGGGTTCGGCCGCGAGCTTGTTGCCCAGGCTGCGGGTCAGCGGCAGCACTTCCAGCAGGCGCATGCCTTCGCGCAGCTTGGCGTTCAGCATCACCGCGCTGTCGATCCGGCCGACCGGCGCGCTTTGCGTCATCCGCATCACCCGCATCAGCCGCGTGAACTGCATCAGCAGCCAGAAAATGATGCCCGACAGTGCCAGTACCACACCCTGCCAGCCGAAGAACACCCCGCCCAGAATCAGCGCTGCCAAGGCCAGCGCTCCGCCTATCCATTGGTTCATGGGGCGAGATCGTAATCGGGGCCGGGATCGGCAGCACCGTTGTCCTGTCGGTCCCAGCCGTAGGCACGCTCGACCCGCGCCACGCGCAACTCGTAGTGGCTGTACCACTGGGCCCGGCCCTGGTCCCGTGTTGCGGCATGCTCCAGCTGGCGGCGCCAGGCGGCAATGTCTTCCATGCTGCGCCAGTAGGAGACGGTCAGGCCCAGGCCACCGGAATCGCGAGCGCTCTCGGCGCCCAGGTAGCCGGGCTGCTGCGCGGCCAGGGCGGCCATCTGCGCCGCTGCGGCGCCGTAGCCGGCATCACCTGGCGTGCGCTGGCTGGTGAAGATGACGGCGTAGTACGGAGGCTGGAGCCGGGCGGCAAAGCCGGGTGGGAGTTCAGGCGTGGACATGGTGATCGCGTATTCTCGGCGGCTGAGGGGCGCTGGGTGCTGCGGGTGAGCCGCATTGTCCTGGCAAGAGAGGGGCGGCGCCCGCGCCGCCGGGAGAAAAGCAATGGTGGGTTCACTGCAATCGCTCTGGCGCGCCGCGCGGGCGTTGACCGCGGCCGGCCTTCTGGTGCTGTCGCTGGCTGCTCAGGCACAGCCGGCCCGGCCCGATTGCTCGCGCCCGCTCAGTCTGGCGCTGCATGAGCATGGCCTGCTCTATTCGGCCGAAACCTCCACCGGCATCGACAAGGACATCGCTGACGAGCTGATGCGGCGCAGCGGCTGCCATGTGAACGTCTCGCTGATGCCGCGCGCGCGCATCTGGAAGCTGATCGAATCCGGCGCGCTGGACTTCAGCCTGTCGGGCATCAGCAACGAGCAGCGCGAGCGCTTCGCGGCTTTCGCCTGGTACTTCAGCAACAAGTACTACCTGCTGGTGCGGCGTGATGCCAAGGTGGCGCGCATCGAGGATTTCGAGCGCAACAAGGCCCTTCAGCTGGGTGTGATCCGCAGCTTCCGCTACAGCGAGAGCGCCAACCGCCTGGTCGACACGCTGGCCGCAGAGCAACGCCTGACCCTTTCCGCCGGCTTGCCACCGCTCTTCAGCGCGCTGGCCAAGGGGCATATCCAGGCCATGATCATCGAGCCCTTCGACTACCCGACGCTGGAGTCGGACAGCATCCGCGAGATCAGCCAGATCCTGGAGTTCGGCGATGCGCCCGTGCCGCACGGTCTGATCATGTCCAAGGCCAGCCTTTCGGCCACCGAGCAGGCGCGCTGGCGTGCCCTGATCGACGAGATGCGGCGTGACGGCACCGTGCTGCAGATCTTTCTCAAGTACTTCAAGCCCGATCTGGCACGCGCCATGGTCAATTTCTGACCGCAGCGGTGCAGAGCACAGCCATGACGCCCCAGGCCGTTCTCGCCAAAGTCCTTTACTGGCGCGGCTTGCCCGTGCTGGTGCTGGCCTTGGCCCTGGGCCTGACACTGATCTATTGGCGGCATGAGCGCGAGCTGGACCGCCTGCATCTGCAATCCAGCTTCGAGGCCAGCCAGCGCGAGGCCAGCCTGCGCATCGAGCAGAGCATGGCGGCCTACACCCATCTTCTGCAGGGTGTGCAGAGCTTTGTTCAGGCAGCAGCACCGCAGGGCGCATCGCCGCGGGCGTTGCAGCGCTATGTCGATGCGCTGCCGCTGGGGGCTGACTTCGCGGGCATCCAGGGCGTGCTGCGGGTCGACTGGCTCAGCCATGCGCGGCGCAACAGCGCCGGGCTCGTCGTGCAGGCGCGTGGCGATCGCAGCCACTACGCTGTGGTCACGCAGGCCGAGCCGCTGGTCGCCAGCACCCGGGCTGTGCTGGGGCTCGACCTGGCGGGCGATCCGCATGCGCAGCGGGCCTTGGAACTGGCCCGGGATTCGGGCCGGATGGCCCTGTCGTCCCGCATGGACCTCGCGCAGCTGGGCCTGCCCTCGGCGCAAGGTTTCCTGATGGTGATGCCGCTGTACGACGGCGAGCTGGTACCCGCCTCGGTGCAGGCGCGCCGCGAAAGCCTGCGCGGCTGGGTGGCCCTGCCGGTGCGTATTCACGAGCTGATGTCCGGGCTCTACGGCGAGCTTCCCGCGGGGCTGGCGCTGAGCCTGCATGACGGCCAGAGCGAGGATGATGCCGATCTGCTCTACCGGGCCGGCAAGGCCAGTGATGCGTGGCAGGTCGGGCAGGAGTACCTGCACAACGGCGGCCAGACCTGGACGCTGACTGTGCAGGCCGGGCGCGAGTTTGCCCTGCGCCAGGGCGCGACCGGCGCCAATGCCGTGCTGGCCGCTGGTGCCGGCTTCGCGCTGCTGCTGGCTCTGCTGGCCTGGTTGCTGTCCACCGCCCGCGAGCGGGCCCAGAACCTGGCCGAGCGCATGACCCGCGCCTTGCGCGAGAGCGAGCAGCGCTGGGCCTTCGCGCTGGAAGGGGCGGGCGACGGCGTCTGGGACTGGCAGGTGCGGGGCAGCATGCTCAGCACTTCGGCACGCTGGAAGTCCATCATGGGCCTCAGGCCCGGTCAGGGCGAACCCAGCATGTCGCAGATGCTGGCCTGCACCCATGCCGACGACATGCCGCGCCTGCACAGCGAGATCCAGCGCTGCCTGGACGGCAGCGCCTCCCAGCTGGTGAGCGAGTACCGCGTGGCCGATGACAGCGGCGGCTGGCGCTGGGTGCTGGCGCGCGGCACGGTGATCGAGCGCGATGCCCAGGGTCTGCCGCTGCGCATGATCGGCACGCTGTCCGATATCAGCGTGCGGCGCGAATCCGAGGAGCGCGTGCGCTTCATGGCCCTGCACGACCCGCTCACCGAGCTGGCCAACCGCGCGCATTTCGACGAGCGCCTGCACTTTGCGCTGGCCAACGCGCGCCGCTACAACGAGAGCATCGGCCTGATCCTGCTCGATCTGGACCGCTTCAAGCCAGTCAACGACCAGCATGGCCATGCGGTGGGCGACGCACTGTTGCAGGCGGTGGCGCGGCGCATCCGCAATTCGGTGCGCGAGACCGATACCGTGGGCCGCATCGGCGGCGACGAGTTCGTCGTGCTGTTGACCGGCCCGGTGACGCGCGACTCGGCCCAGGTGGTGGCCGACAAGATATTCAACCAGGTGGCGATGCCGCTGGAGCTCGGCGGCCTGCAGCTGGAGATCACCTGCTCGCTGGGCCTGGCGCTCTACCCGGAAGATGGCGTCGACGAGCTGTCACTGACCAAGGCCGCCGATGACGCGATGTACCGCAACAAGCGCGCCGGCCGCGAGGCCATGAGCGAGGCGCGCACGGGCCAGGACCCGTCAGCCACGCGACCCGGCGATCTGTCGGGCCGCTGAGGCCCATGTGGCCTCGGTGGCTGCGCTTCAGTAGCCGAGGTTCAGCTGGAGCACCGCGGTGGTGCCGCTCACCTCATGGCCGACGATCAGCAGCGGCTTGCCGTTGGGCGACTTGGCAGCTGGCACGAACAGCACGCCTTCGGGGCCGCGGTCGCCGGTGATGCCGTTGCGAGTGTTCAGGTAGTGCATGAAGACCGGCTTCTCTGGCGCGCTGACGTCGTAGACCATCACGCCGCCGACACGCTCCAGCACGATGAAGGCAAAGGTCTTGCTGCCGATCTTGCCCACCGCGACGCCCTCGGGCTCCGGCCCCTTGGAGGCGCTGCGGCCGTCCAGCGTGGCGCTGTCATGGCTGCTGTTGAA
>NZ_JBILQK010000127.1:0-8077 GCF_044373315.1 Roseateles sp.
CCAGCACTATCGCTGCGACGCCCGGCGCCAGGTTTTCATCGGTCACTCCTACGGTTCGCTGCTGGGGCTGCATGTGATGCTCAGCCAGCCCGAGCTGTTCGGCCACTACATCCTGGGCAGCCCCAGCTTGTGGTTCGACCAGCGCGTGATGTTCGATATGGAGAAGGCCACGGCAGCTGGGCGCCGCGACCTGCCGGCGCGCGTCAGGATGTATGCCGGCGGCTTCGAGACCTTTGGCAAGACGCCTCGGCACTTCAAGACCACCGATCTGGTCGGCGATATGAAGGCTTTCGAGCGCCAGCTCCGCAGCCGGCGCTATCCCTCCCTGGCAATCGCCAGCCAGGTGATCGCGGACGAGGACCACTTCACCGTGTTTCCCTCACTCGCCGCACGTGGCCTGACCTGGGCTCTGCCTGGCCACGGTCCCTATACCAGTGGCTGACCCCACAAGAATGCAATCTATGAGCAATGCCAAACTCATTCGCGGCTACGAAGTCGTGATCGGCCTGGAAAACCACGTCCAGCTGTCCACGCAATCGAAGATCTTCAGCGGCTCTTCCACCGCTTTCGGCGCAGCGCCCAACACGCAGGCTTCGGCCGTGGACCTGGCCCTGCCCGGCACGCTGCCGGTGCTCAACCGCGGCGCGGTGGAGCGTGCCATTCGCTTCGGCCTGGCGGTGGGTGCCAAGGTGGCGCCGCTGTCCATCTTCGCGCGCAAGAACTACTTCTATCCCGACCTGCCCAAGGGCTACCAGATCAGCCAGTTCGAGATTCCGGTGGTGCAAGGCGGTACGGTGGAGTTCTTCGTCGGCGACGAGAAGAAGAGCGTGCGCCTGACCCGCGCCCACCTCGAAGAAGATGCGGGCAAGAGCCTGCACGAGGACTATCACGGCCAATCCGGCATCGACCTGAACCGCGCCGGAACGCCGCTGCTGGAAATCGTTAGCGAGCCCGAGATGCGCTCGGGTGCCGAGGCCGCGGAATACGCCAAGACCCTGCATGCGCTGGTGATGTGGCTGGGCATCTGTGACGGCAATATGCAGGAAGGCTCGTTCCGCTGCGACGTCAACGTCTCGGTGCGCAAGCCAGGCGAGCCCTTCGGCACGCGCCGCGAGATCAAGAACCTGAACAGCTTCCGCTACCTGGTCGACGCTGTGAACTTCGAGGTCAACTGGCAGATCGACCAGCTGGAAGACGGCTTGGCCATCCAGCAGGCCACGGTGCTCTACAACCCCGACACCGGCGAGACCCGCGCGATGCGCAGCAAGGAAGACTCGGCCGACTACCGCTACTTCCCCGACCCCGACCTGCCGCCGCTGGTGATCGGCGCGGAGTGGGTGGAGCGCGTGAAGAGCGAGATGCCCGAGCTGCCACGCGTGATGGCCAAGCGCTTTGTCGAAGCTGACGGCCTGCCCGAGTACGACGCGACGATGATGACGCAGAGCCTGGCGACGGCGCGCTACTACGAGGCGGCCAAGGCCGCCGGTGCGGCGCCCAAGCTGGTCGCCAACTGGGTAATGGGCGAGATCAGCAAGCGCTTGAACAGCGAGAGCATCGAGATCGACGCCGCGCCGGTGGGCGCTGCCGTGCTGGCCCAGCTCATTGGCCGCATTGCCGACGGGACGATCTCGAACAACGCCGCCAAGCAGGTGTTCGACGCTCTGTGGGCCGGCGAGGGTTCGGACGTGGATGCCATCATCGCTGCCAAGGACCTGAAGCAGTCCAACGACACTGGCGCCATCGAGGCCATCCTCGACGAGGTGCTGGCCGCCAATGCCAAGTCGGTGGAAGAGTTCCGCGCTGGCAAGGAGAAAGCCTTCAATTCGCTGGTCGGCCAGGCCATGAAGGCCACCAAAGGCAAAGCCAACCCGGCGCTGGTCAACGAGCTGCTGAAGAAGAAGCTGGGCGCGGCCTGAGGCGCTGGCCCCAGGCCTCAGCGATGACAGCACGCAGCCCTTTGCGGATGCAGCTGCAGGGCGTGCGCGCGGCGTGCGGCGCCATCCGCCGCGAGTTGCCGGCCGCTGCCGTCGTGGCCGTGCTGCTGGTGCCGCAAAGCCTGGCTTATGCGCTGCTGGCCGGCCTGCCGGCCCAGGTGGGCCTGTATGCCAGCGTGCTTCCGCTGCTGGCCTATGCGCTGTTTGGCGCCAGCCCCTTGCTGGGCTTCGGGCCTGCCGCGGTGTTGGCGCTGATGATCGCCCAGGCCCTGGCGCAGCTGCCGCCCGGCGTCGCCCCGGAGGCGGCCGCCCTGGTGCTGGCGGCCCAGGTGGGCCTGGCACTGCTGCTGGCGGCCTGGCTGCGTCTGCATGCGCTGGCGGCGCTGCTGTCGGCGCCGGTGCTGCAGGGCTTCGAGATCGGTGCGGCGCTGTCCATCGCGCTGAGCCAGCTGCCGGTGCTGCTGGGCAGCCTTGCGCATGGGGCCGACCTGATCACCGTGCTGCATAGCGCGGCCGCCACCGGCTGGCAGATCCAGCCCGGCACCGCGCTGATCGGTGGGCTGGCGGTGCTGGCCTTGCTGGCGGCTCGGCGTTGGCTGCGTGGCCTTGCGGCCAAGCTGGCGCCCTTGGCCGTGCTGGTGGGCTGCACCGCGCTATTGCTGACGGCCGGCCCAGGCCTGGGCCCGGTTGCTCAGATCGGCACGCTGCCGCCGCTGAGCTTCAGCGCCACCTTGCCGCTGCTGGACCTGCAGCTGTGGCGCGCGCTGCTGCCTTCAGCGCTGTCGATCGCCCTGGTGGCCTTTGTCTCCAATCTGGTGGTGGCGCAATCGCTGGGCCGGCGTGCTGGCCTGGCGGTGGACCCGCGCGCCGAGATGCGCGGCCTGGGCGCTGCCAATCTGGCAGCGGCCTTCAGCGCTGGCATGCCGGTGGCGGCCAGCTTCTCGCGCAGCGTGCTGCTGGCCGATGCCGGCGTGCGCAGCCGCTGGGCCGGCGCGTTGGTGGGCCTGCTGATCGCGGCCGCCCTGCTGCTGCTGGCCGAACCCTTGGCGCTGCTGCCCAAGGCGGCGCTGGCCGCCACCATCATCGTGGCCGTGCTGTCCGGCCTCAAGCTGGCGCCGCTGCGCCAGGCCTGGCGCTATTCGCGCACCGAGGCGCTTCTGATGCTCAGCGTGGCCGCCGTCGCCCTGTGCCGCGATGTGGGCGAGGCCATCGCGCTGGGCGTGATCGTCTCGGTGGCTCTGCTGCTGCAGCGCACCGCGCGGCCTCATGTGGCGCTGCTGGGCCGCGTGCCGGGCACCGAGCATTACCGTCATGCCGAGCGCTATGCCGTCGAGCTGCGCGACGATGTGCTGGGCCTGCGCATCGATGAGAGCCTGCTCTTCACCAATGCCGGCAACCTGGCTGATGTGGTGCTGGCGCAGCTTCCACACTGTCCCGGCGCGCGGCGCGTGCTGCTGCAGATGACGCCGGTCAACACGATCGACCTGAGCGGCCTGCAGGCGCTGCAGGATCTGCAACAGGCGCTGGCGGCGCGCGGCCTGGGCCTGGACCTGGCCGAGGTCAAGGGCCCGGTGCTGGACCGCTTGCGCGCCAGCGGCTGGGAGCGGTGGTTTGATGGCCGGCTCTACCTGAGCATTCACCAGGGCATGGAAGGCCGGCCGCCGGACGCGGGCTGACCCCGTGTCGCACGCAAGTCGCGCGCTTCTGTTACCTTCCGCGTCCACAACAGTTTGAGGAGGCTTCGCATGAGCGACGCCCAAGCCACCGCCGCCAGCCTGCTGGGCATGCGCCGCGGCCTTGAAAAAGAAAGCCTGCGCGCCCTGCCCGACGGCATGCTGGCGCTGACGCCACACCCGCTGCCACTGGGCTCGGCGCTGACCCACGACAAGATCACCACTGATTTCAGCGAAAGCCAGCTCGAGCTGATCACTGGCGTGCATGCCAGCGCGGACGCCTGCCTGGCCGAGCTGCAGGAGATCCACCAGGCTGTCTACCAGGTGCTGCAGACCGAGGGCGAGGAGCGCCTGTGGGTCAGCTCCATGCCCTGCGGCCTGCCCACCGATGAGACCATCCCGCTGGGCCGTTATGGCAGCAGCAATGTCGGCCGCTCCAAGAGCATCTACCGCATGGGCCTGGGCCAGCGCTACGGCCGCCGCATGCAGACCATCTCGGGCATCCACTACAACTGGAGCCTGCCCGGCGTCAGCACCGAGCAGTACTTCGGCCTGATCCGCAATTTCCGCCGCCACAGCTTCCTGCTGCTCTATCTGTTCGGTGCGTCGCCGGCGCTGTGCTCCACCTTTGTGGCGGGGCGCCAGCATGAGCTGCGGGCGCTGGGCGCACACACCTTCCACATGCCGCACGGCACCTCGCTGCGCATGGGCCGGCTGGGCTACCAGAGCGACGCGCAGGCCTCGCTGGCGGTCAGCTACAACTGTCTGGGCAGCTACGCCTCGTCGCTGCAGGAGGCGCTGGTTCGCCCCTACCCGGCCTACGAGGCCATCGGCGTGCGCAACCCCGGCGGCGACTACAACCAGCTGGCCACCACGCTGCTGCAGATCGAGAACGAGTTCTACGGCACCATCCGCCCCAAGCGCGTGATCCGCCAGGGCGAGCGCCCGCTGCATGCGCTGCGCGAGCGCGGCGTCGAATACGTCGAAGTGCGCTGCATGGACCTCGACCCCTTCGAGCCGCTGGGCATCAATGCGCAGACCATGCGTTTCCTCGATGTCTTCCTGCTGCACTGCCTGACGCAAGCCAGCGCGCCGGACAGCCCGGACGAGATCGCCGCGCTGGGCGCCAACCAGCACCGCACTGCTGCGCGTGGCCGCGAGCCGGGACTGCGCCTGCAGCGTGGCGGCGCCGAAGCCGATCTGCGCGAATGGGGCGCCGAGATCGTCGATCAATGCGCACCGCTGGCCGCGCAGCTGGACGCTGCGCAGGGCGGCCAGGCGCATGTCGAGGCCTTGGCGATGGCGCGTGCCCGCCTGGCCAATGCGGCGCTCACGCCCTCGGCCCGCGTGCTGGCGGCGATGCAGCAGGACTTTGCGGACTCGCATGTGGCCTTCATTCGCGCACAATCCGAGCAGACCCGCCAGCGCCTGCTGGCCCTGCCCTGGAGCGTCGCGCAGCAAGAGCGTTACGCGCAGATGGCGGCGGAGTCCATCGCCGCGCAGCGCCGCATCGAGGCTGCCGACACGGCGGATTTCGAGACCTATCGGCAGCAGTATCTGGCGCAGCAGAGCCTGGTCGCCTGAGCTGGGGGGCGCGCGGCGCGGCTTGCCCGCGTCCGCGCGGAGGCCTAGGATTTGCCCGTCAGTTGCACATCTGGCCCGACCAGGCTCCATCGATGACCTCCCCTGCCGCCGCTCCTCGTCTTCAAGGCTCCTGCAACTGCGGTGCCGTGCGCTTCACGCTGGCGCAGACGCCCGCCGAAGCCACGGCCTGCCACTGCAGGCTGTGCCGCAAGCAGTCGGGCCATTACTTCGCGTCGGCCAACCTGCCCAAGTCGGCGCTGCAGCTGTCGGGGGCGGAGCACCTCAGCTGGTACCAGGCTTCCGACAAGGTGCGGCGTGGCTTCTGCGCCAAGTGCGGCTGCTGGCTGTTCTGGGAACCGATCTACAGGGACTGGACCTCGGTGGCGCTGGGCACGCTGGACGGTGCCACCCATCTCGCGCTGGAGCGCCACATCTTCGTGGCGCACAAGGGCGACTACTACGAGATTGCCGACGGGCTGCCGCAGAACCCGGACTGAGCGCGCCAGGCCCTGGGCTCGCTCATCCACCGTCGGTGCCGGCCAGGTGCCGAGCGGCTCTACAGGGAGCCGCTGGCGCGCAAGGCTTCAAGCCGTAGTGAAATCCGCTGCTCCAGCTCGCTGAGTGCCTTCTGGGTGGCCAGCCGATCCGGCTCGGTGCTTGCCGCTTCAAGCGCTGCGCGCAGCTGGGCGCGTTGATGGAACAACTCCACCTCGGGCGGCACCACGCCGGCGTTCTTCAGGATCTTGAAACCCATCCTGAACTCGTCTGGCGTCTGCTCCCAACCTGCGTCGCTGAGCATCGGTTTGCCATAGCTTTGGGCAGTACTCAGCTCGCCGGAGCGCTGGGCTTCGTCGAGCTTGCGTCCGATCTCGTCTTCACGCAATTGAAGTGGACTCACGGGCATCTCCAGCATTCGATCTGGCGTGGATGCTAAACGAGCGGTCAGGCCCCAGTCTTGTATCTGCCGGGCTGCCCAGGTCGGCGTGTGCAAGCGCCGTGCTATGGTCCCCTCGAGGAAAGACCATGCGAATCGAAGAGCGGATACAGATCGCCGTGCCCCCGGACGTCATCGACAGCATCTGGATCGAGGTCGATCGCTGGCATGTGTGGGATCCCGACACCAAGCAGGCATCGATCAACGGGCCGTTCGCGCTCGGCAGCAAGGGGCGCATCGTGCCCAGCAAGGGCATGGGGGTGCCGATGGTCATCACCGAACGCACGCCGGGACGCTCGTTCACAGTCGAGGGCCATATCCCGCTGTTCCGGATGCACTTCGAGCACCGGGTGCACGCCATTGCAGGGGGCTCCGAAGTGGCCCACCGCGTCTGGTTCAGCGGCCCGCTGGCGTTTCTGTTCGGACCCAGCGTCGCCAGGCAGGTCAGCCAGGGCCTGCCGCGAACCATGCGGTCGCTCAAGGCCTATGCCGAGCAGCGGCACGAGCAAGCGGCGGCCAGTCCCGCCTGAGTGGAGCGGCTGCTCCATAACGGTTTCGGTCCGCACCCGATTCATCCGTCCGTGCAATCCGGCGCCGCCCTCTCTCGTTGCAAGACCTATCGCTACGCGCTGTGGCGCCACTGGTCCGACGCGCCGCCGGTGCTGTTCGTGATGCTGAACCCATCGACCGCCGATGCCTCACAGGACGACCCGACGATTCGCCGCTGCATCAGCTTCGCGCAGCGCTGGGGCTACGGTGGCATCCTGGTCGGCAATCTGTTCGCGCTGCGCTCGCCCGACCCGCAGCAGCTGCGCACAGCCTCTGATCCGATCGGCCCGCAGAATCAGCGCTGGCTGCGGCGACTGTCGCAGCAAAGCGCGGTGGTGGTGGGCGCCTGGGGCAATCACGGCATGCTGCTGAACCGGGGCGAGGCGGTGGCTGCGCGGTTTCCCGGGATGCTGTGCCTGGGCCTGACCCAACAGGGTCAGCCGCGGCATCCGCTCTATGTGCCTGGGGACGCGGGCTTGCTGCCACTTCCCCAGGCCATGGACCTCACAGCCCCAGCTTCCCCGCCACCTCGCGCCAGGGCACCAGCTTGAAGTTCTGCGTGCCCTGCGGCAGGCGCTTGCGGCCGTCCTGCACCACCAGCAGGCCTTCGCGGTAAGGGCCGCCCAGATTGGCAGCCGTCACGTCCAGGCCATCGGTCTCCGAGGCGCCGTCGATGCCTAAAGCGGCGTTGATGCCGATGCGGAAAGTGCCTCGCAGCGCATGTGGCGCGTCGGCGTCATAGACGGCATAGCTGTCATTGCCCTGCGAAGACACCACCAGTAAGCGGCCCTTGGGCGAGTCATGGATGGCCATGCCTTCCACATCGGCGTGCAGCGCGTTGCTGACCGGAATGGCCAGCACCGGCTCGGACGAGGCCTGGCCGGCGCCCAGCGCCACGCGCCAGACGCCGCGCTTTTCTTCGCCGACGAAGAGCTGCTGCCGGGCTTCGTCCACCACGCAGCCTTCGGGCTGGCTGGGCAGGCGGAACTCGCGCACCAGGGTGGCGCTCCAGCCGCCCTTCTTGCCGGGCTCGCGCTGCAGGCGCAGCTGGCGCACGCGGCCGTCCTTGTCGTTGGGAAAGGCGTCCAGCCCACCCTCGGCATTGCGGCCCACGCAGATACCGTAGATATCGTCCAAACCGGTCGGCAGCCGGGCCAGCTCACGCACGCGGCCGTCCTGGGGCGAGATGCCGAACAGCACCAAGGCATGTTCATCGCGCTGCGTGGCCACCGCAAGGTCGAGGCGCTCATGGCCATAGCGCAGGCCCTGGCGCAGATCCACATTGTTGACGCGGCCCACCGGCAGGAACTGGCGTTCGCGCCCCTGCAGGTCGTAGACGGCCAGGCCCAGCTTCTTGTCGGTGCCCAGCACCAGGCTGCGCGAGCCCTGACGCGGATGCACCC